>JBOEGT010000050.1:0-4184 GCA_050633585.1 Arenicella sp. | reverse complement strand
TATAACAAAATCGGCTAGCTAGTCTGAAAGTTTAAAAAATTTGAGGAATACAAAAAGGCGCCTATGGCGCCTTTTTTTCAACGTTACGCTACAAAAAAACATATTAACTAGGACCAAAATTTAAACACTGGACACTCGCCGCATTAATTTTACAAAAATTAGTGCCTCCAATCACACCTTCTGCAACAGTTGTATTTGGCTTTCCTTCAGTCAAAGAAATATCTAAGGAGAATTTCCTTGGAGCACTCCAACTTTTTAACACTAGCTCAGCAGTATCACTCAGTTTTTTTGTTTCTTTATCAACTGATTTTTTCATAATTCACCCTCAACTATCTCTCAAACAGCCTTCTCAATCAACTTTCCTAACCACTTATGGAACAAGACGAATACTTGGATCACCTAACAAACCCCAATTATTCACCATATTATGCCATGGGGATAATTGTTTTTTTACCGATAGAATCGCTTGCCCTATCGTTTCCTCATGATCTAGCTGCCTCTTAAGCACTTTTTCTGCAAATAATGTATTTTCATGATAATCACTAAACACAGTGGCTCCATGAATACCTACCGCACCTGTTGTGTCGGCCGAGTCTTGACTAGCAAACAACCATTGATGCGCTAAAGAATCTACAGTTGGTGTCTCATAATACGTGATATAGCACGCTAAAGGCATTAACAAGGTTGGCAAACCTGCGTTTTCCAACGATAAAACATCGTTGCTTGTTAACAAACTATCTAGCGCCCAAGCCGAAGGGCTTGCATGCCCATTAAACACCGTCAAAGAAACCCCTTGATTCACATTGTCTAATATCTCCTGCCTAGCCACTGCATTCGCATTTAAACCTTCCCTTTCAACAACCTCATCGAGAAAAACATGCGTAATATCTGTCCAACGCTTTGTCACTGGAGACATCGCACCAAGCAATAATTTACCATAATCACGGTTAGCTTCGGTCTTACCTGCAATAAGCAGACTATTACGGGATGAATTGACACCACTTTCTTGCCATTCAAATGTTTTTTGAATAATCGCCGTTAAATCTTGTTGCGTACGAACAGGCCAACGACCAATCGCCTTATCAGGCAAACCGTCTGCATCTAAATCCACAAATGGTGTATCCGTTGGCGCCTGCTGAATAACATCTACCTCACCATACCATGCTGGAATAAAATTCACTGAGCCGTTACCCAGATAATCCAAATAGTCATAACTATGGCCGCCAACAATCAACACATATTCATAATTTGATTGCACGTTCGCTTCAGTGAGAAAATTTCTCAAGGCTTCTGGCGTCGCTAAACCATGACCATATTTCTGCACAATATCTAACCAACTCACTATCTCTGTAGAAAGCCCTGAGTTAGTCTTTGCTTCAGCGAAGTCCATCAATTCCTGATTGATAAAAGCAGGATGAGCAACGATCAAGTAGTCCGTGCCTTCACTGATCAAAGCATCAGAAGCTCGCACAAGTTCTAGATCAGGAGTTAACATTTGATCAGTGCTGCCTAGCCAGTAATGTACATCATCATCTAAATCATTCTGCATCGCTGTCACTGGCAACACCAGACTGCCATCAGGCACACTTCTATCTCTTTTAGGCCGAGTTATTCTGGCTACATTGCCATTGCTTTGAGTAGCATAAATACGGGTTTTCTGCCTTTTAAACTTTTCACTCAACGTTACCACATAACTTTCTACACCTGTTTCAGTAATAAATTCCAACGCAGTTTCCTGAGAACTAGACCATGCGAGTTCCTGGCCGTAATAAACCTCTATTGCATCAATACTCACCAAGTCAAATGCCAAGCCAGTATCTCCAGGCACAACAACACGAACAATATTATTTCCACGTATTAATACGCCAGCAGGAATAGCCTCATCAATATCAAAACGTTGAAAGCCATCACTGCGTTTATCCGCTATCAACACATCATTCACATAAATTTGTACATGGTGATCTAATTCTGGTCCAGGCAAATTCAAGCCACCGATGAGTGAGCCTCTCAAGCGACCACCACTACCAACAGCAACATCATTTAAGACTAAGGTATATTTTTTTTCTGAAGGTTCTCCAAAACTAAATACATCAGAATCCATCCAAGGATCACCCGACGCTAAACTGTTATAAACGTTATCCTTGCTCAACGTATTCACCTTTAAGCCAACATTAGACGCATCATTCGCATTATCAGTTGCGTCATGAGCAATGAATGGCATCGCTAAGGCAAGCGATTGATCTAATTGTAATTGATACACATTAGCGTCGATATATCGCGCATCATTACCCAACGGAACAGTCGCAAAAAATTCAATTGAACTACCCGGTTTAAATCGCCCTTGCCGACCTAAAATATAGCGTGCAACTGGCTCACCTTTGTAAGTCACTGCAATATGTCGATTTTTTTGATTAAACCAATCTACGCCTAATGCTTTAATGTCTTCATAGCTAACCCGATAAATGCCAGTCTCAGGAATAGTCATATCAACTCTGGTTGGCAACCTAGCATCTTTCTTTAAAGCCAGTTTCTGCCATATTCCATTTTTCAAATGATACCCTTTCGACTTCATTCGCTGTACATATTGAGCCTTGACTTTACTCCAATCTATTGGATCAGCAATCACTTGCTTTCCATAACGCTCTCCTGACTCAAAAGGCCCAAAGAACTCATCTTTTCCACTGACATCTACACTGGAGACACCAAACTGAGTCATTTGTTCATACTGAAATGCTGATAGCTTAATTCGTTTCGAATAACTATTCGGCTGCAACTGATCTTTACGCTTACTCGGAATAATACGCTTATTTAGCTGTACCCACTCTCCGTTTAACTCCCCCCATAAGTTAAACCCAATATTGAATGTTTCTGTCGAAGTTTCCCAGTCAAAGGTCATATTTCGCCCTAACTGATTAATCGCAATATGACTTAATGTGACAGGCGTATTAAATGCCATCCCAAATGCCAGCACACTAATACCTTCATCCGCATGATTTCTCTCATTATCTCGGTCACGATCTTCATCAATCGTTAAACGAATCTCATTCGTACTAATATTGCATTGACGCAACCAACCACCTTCTTCATTATGAGTGCGCTTATTGGCAACAACGACTGGCGTATTAGAAAAACACATTGATGCAAATTCTGCCCCTTCATTCGCATTACAACCATTATTCGAACCATCATTCCAACCATCCACAGGCCCATGAATATCACCCGGTGCACCTTGCGCTATATCATCAGTCACTATCGACTGAAAAGGCACTGACGCAGGACCACCTAATGTACTCAAATCCAATGTGACACAACTAGCCCCTGTATTTTCAACAGCTAACCAAGCAATGGTTTCATCACTCGTAATTGTGCCATTATTGACTTCACTGCGTTGCAGCGCCAAGCCAAACTCATCCACAGTCCCTTGAGAGGGATCAATTGCAGTCGATAAGAAAGGTTCTGATGAGGTACTTGGTGGCGTTCCTGATTCATTCTCCATCGTTTGTATTTGGCCAATAATTGCGGCATTTGCAGGAGCAACCGATGAAGGATCAACATGCACCCATGATGCGGTACCACACCCCGACGCACAATTATGCTGCACTGCTTGTGTATCGATGGTGCCCGCCTCGAATATAATAGGCCCTGCTGATGATGGCACTGTTGTCACCCCTGGCAGGATCGCAACATACTGGATATTCACAGCAACATGCTCACCATCCCTGGGTGGCGCTTCTGTACAATACGCATCAAAACCCATTGAGGAAACATTACGAATCCGAACATCACATTCATCACCTCCCTGAGTGGATGGCAATACAAAGACTAATGGCGTGGCAGAAAATTCTTCTGCAAAAGTGAAAGAGGTAAATGTGACTGGGTTGGGTGCAAATGTACTCGCAATAGTGGCTGTCCCAACTTCAAAACTATTAAACATCGCTTTTGCAGGAGACACGACAAGCGACATAAAAAACGCTGCAAACAATAGAGATTTAATGGACATATAAATGATACCTAATATGAAGAAGACCTTAAATTTGAGTGACTAACCAACAACCATTAGAAATCAACGCATTTTACTTTTTAAAAACATATATTAACTCAATTTAACATCCATCATTGCAAACTAGCGTCAAATTTCATCAATACGCATCTAACAGCGCTCAAAGCAGCAAAAAGAAAAGGCG
>JBOEGT010000049.1:3564-21664 GCA_050633585.1 Arenicella sp. | reverse complement strand
AGCAATAACAACGCTAGTTTCACTTTTAGGCAAACTTTGCAAGTCACTAATATTCATGCGCCATAAATGCACATGTAAATCAATACGATCCAACAATGGCCCAGAAATCTTGTTACGATAATTTTCAATACTAGTTGCACTGCAAACACATCGCTCTGGTTGAGATTGATCACCAAAATAACCACATTTGCACACATTCATAGCGGCAATTAATTGAAAACCACTGAGGTATTCCACCCTAGCATTAGCACGAACAATATTGACATAGCCCGCTTCAATAGGCTCCCTAAGCTGTTCCAGCACATGCCTTGGAAATTCAGGTAACTCATCTAAGAACAACACTCCATTATGCGCCAATGAAATTTCACCCGGCATCGGACGAGAGCCGCCGCCAATTAACGCTGTGGCGCTTGCTGAATGATGAGGGCTTCTCATTGGCCGTTGCTTCCAATTTTTGGGATCAAAACCTAGTGAAGAGATTGAATAAATCGACGCAGTATCCAATGCTTGATCAATATGCAGCTCTGGTAATACGGATGAAAACCGGGATGCCAACATGGTTTTTCCACACCCCGGTGGCCCAGACATTAACAAATGATGGCCTCCACTAGCCGCTATTTCTAATGCGCGTTTAGCCGGCGCTTGCCCTTTCACATCACTCAAGCAGTTTTGTGATTTGTCTTTTATTTCAGTGCTGACTTGAAATTCATCTAACGCTAGCTTCTCCTGACCTGACAAATGTGCTGCCGCGTCAATTAAGCTGCTTACCGAATAGACAGACAAACCTTCGACTAAGCACGCTTCTTGGCTAGATGCAGAAGGCAACATCAACGATTTTCTTTCTTTATGGCAAGCCACGGCCGTTGGCAAGCAACCACTGACAGCCTTAACCTCTCCTGTCAGCCCTAACTCACCAATCACTTCGTAATTTTTTAATTCCGTGGTTTGTATTTGGCCCGACGCGATTAAAATGCCTAAAGCAATCGGCAAATCAAAGCGACCTCCAATCTTCGGTACGTCCGCTGGGGCTAAATTGACAGTAATACGCTTAGCAGGAAATTCAAAGCGAGAACTGGTTATCGCGCTTCGAACACGGTCTTTACTTTCTTTCACAGCCGTTTCAGGCATGCCGACCACATTAAAAGCGGGCAACCCATTGGCTAGGTGTACTTCTACATCTACCAAAATAGCTTTCATGCCTATTTGAGTTCGCGATGAAATAATCGCTAAATTACTGAATACTTTGTCATTCATTTGCAACTCCTTTGCAGCTTAAATAATACACTAATTGCGTTGCGTTAATCGTTCCATGATTAAACGCTCATTCATTCGCGGTTTCGCGAATGAAGCCATTAAAATTCTATAGTTTCTTTTCTAAATCAGTCAACTTAACTTCCAACATTTCAAGCTTTTCACGCGTTTTGGCTAACACAGCCATTTGCACTTCCAGCTCTTCACGGCTAACAACATCTAGCTCTTTTAACGCTTTCGAAACTACCGCGGTGATGTTCGTTTTGATGTCATCACCAAGTGATGTGGGTAGCGCACTTTGAATACTGGCCACTGCTTTTTCTAGAAATTCTTTGGGATCGTTCATACGTCAAGGATACTCTGTTTAACCATCGAAATAAATCACAAAAGCACGCTAACAATAAAAAAGGCGGCTCATGAGAGCCGCCTTTTCAAAGATATTGCTATCTTTATTTTTCAAGCATTCACTAAGTTCTTATTTAGTGAATTCAGGATATGCTTCCATACCGCATTCTGCGATATCAACACCACTATCTTCTTCCTCTTCTGAGACGCGAAGACCAATGATTGCTTTGATAATCAACCATGTCACGAGACTTGCAGTAAACACCCAAGCAAAGATCACAGCGGCACCTGTTAATTGCCCTAAGAATGTTGCATCTCCATCAGTCAGTGGAACCACCATCACACCCAAGAAACCAACTACACCATGGACAGAAATCGCGCCTACTGGATCATCAATTTTGCACTTATCAAGGAATAAAATTGAGAAGACAACCAATGCACCACCAGCAGCACCAATCATAGTGGCCACTAACGGTGTTGGATCAGCAGGTTCAGCAGTAATTGCAACCAATCCAGCAAGAGCACCATTTAATGCCATTGTTAGGTCAGCTTTTCCAAAGAGGATGCGAGCAACTAATAATGCAGCAATTAGACCGCCAGATGCAGCCGCGTTGGTATTTAAAAATACATTTGCCACTTCGTTAGCAACAGCAATTCCACCTAGCTTAAGTGTTGAGCCACCGTTAAAGCCAAACCAGCCCATCCATAAAATGAATGTACCTAGTGTCGCTAGAGGAAGATTCGCGCCTGGAATCGCACGAGGTGTGCCATCGGGGCCATATTTACCCTTACGAGCACCTAATAAAAGAACACCAGCAAGAGCAGCGGCAGCACCTGCCATATGAACAATACCTGAACCCGCATAGTCGCTATAGCTCAGTTCAAACAAACCGAATACCTTGTCACCATTCCAAGTCCAGCTACCTTCCATTGGGTAGATAAAACCTGTCATCACAACCGCAAACAGTAGGAAAGCCCAAAGCTTCATACGTTCAGCAACAGCACCTGACACAATCGACATAGCCGTTGCGACAAAAACTACTTGGAAGAAAAAGTCTGAAGCACCTGAATACACAGAATCGCCACCAAAACCCGCTTCAACAGACTCCTTTAACACAGCCGCAACAGCAGCATCATCCATGCCACCAACGGTTGTGATACCTGATAAAAAGATACCGCCGTCATACATGATTTGATAACCACAAACCAAATACATAGTGCAGGCAATTGCAAACAATGCAACGTTTTTAGTCAAAATTTCAGTTGTGTTCTTGGCACGAACCAAACCTGACTCTAACATGGCAAAACCAGCTGCCATCCACATAACTAGCGCACCACAGATAAGAAAGTAAAACGTATCTATCGCGTACTGTAATTCAAAAATGTTATTTTCCATTTTCTAATACCTATTTAAAAATTAAAGATTAAAGCGCTTCAACGCCCTTCTCGCCTGTACGAATACGTACAACTTCTTCCAAGCTTGAGACAAAGATTTTGCCGTCGCCAATTTTGCCGTTATTAGCCGCTTCAGAAATGACTTCGATCACTTGATCTACCATATCGGTGCTGATAGCCACTTCGATTTTAATTTTAGGCATAAAATCAACGTTATATTCAGCTCCACGATATAGCTCCGTGTGACCCTTTTGTCGGCCAAAACCCTTCACTTCTGTGACAGTCATACCTTGAATGCCAATAGCAGCCAATGCATCACGTACATCATCAATTTTGAATGGTTTTACGATTGCAGTTATAAGTTTCATATTGAATCTCCCGAGAGGGTCACACCCTCATTATTAAGTTATTAATTCTTTCTATTAAAGAGACTTCGAAATAGTAAAAGCCACTTGTGTGTCCGAATCATCTTCATCAGTGTCAGCAACGGTTAAGTCGAAGCCTATGCCACTCAATTCTGTAGAAACGCTCGCTGAATAGTATGAATATGAGTCGTAGTCACCGTAAACCGCACCTATAGAAACATTTTCAAAATCATAGCCATATGATAGTTCAATATTATCATCTGCATCATCTAGCCCAACGGAGTAAGTTAGACCAAAACCAGCAAAGCTAACGCCTGCATATATTTCTTCAAAATCGCCTGATGCTGAATCACCACCATGATAGGTATAAGCAATTGCGCCAAAATCTAAGCCAACACCACCTAGTTCGAGGCCATATCCAGCATACACATCAATTTCAGTACTCTCGTCTCCACCAAAATCTACTGATGAACCCCAGACGCCTGCATAAAAACCACTCTTTGTTTCTAAATCGAAACCACCTTGAATGGCTGGGTCTTCCATATTTTGTGTGACTCCACGCCAAATATAATTTGATGTTAGAGCAACATTTCCAGACACTTCAGCTTGAGCTGTTTGGATTGTCGCAAAAGAAGCAACTAATGCAGTTGCCAATAAAGTCATTTTTACAGTTTTCATATTTTTACTCTCTACATTTATTTTTAACAAGGCTCTCGCTCTAGCTAAAAACTATTAAGCAAACAATATGCCAACTTCGCATCATTACAAATCCCTTAGAAAAACAGAGCTTTCACACCACAAAACATCTAAAACACACACAAAAAGCACTAAAATAGTGCAATAAATATATTTATGCACCATAAAAAACCGCTCACATTCCCTATTAAAGTGCATCCTATTTTAGTCTTCCAAATAGCTAGACAAAAAAAATCCTGCTAGAAGCAGGATTTTTTCTCGTCAAAAATGTTAAATATTACGCATCTTTTTGCTCAATATCTTTCATCGTTAAACGAATCTTTCCTTGACGGTCAACTTCTAACACTTTCACTCTGACGGATTGACCTTCAGACAAGAAGTCACTCACTTCGTTAACGCGCTCTTCAGCGATTTGTGAAATGTGTACTAAACCATCTTTGCCAGGCAACACATTGACGAATGCACCAAAGTCCATCAATTTAACGACTTTGCCGTCATAAATCATCCCTTCTTCAACTTCAGCCGTAATTTGTTCAATACGACGTTTGGCTTCTTCACCAGCCGTACCTTCTACCGCAGCAATGTTGACAGTCCCATCATCTTGAATATCAATTGTCGCGCCCGTTTCTTCAGTCAATGCACGAATCACAGCGCCACCTTTACCAATCACATCGCGAATTTTATCCGGGTGAATTTTAATCGTAATAATACGTGGCGCGTGATCAGACATTTCTTCTTTAGGCTTCGAAATCACTTTTGACATTTCGTCAAGAATATAGATACGTGCATCTTTCGCTTGAGAAAGTGCTTGTTCCATAATTTCCTTAGTAATGCCATCAATCTTAATGTCCATTTGCAACGCAGTGACACCTTCAGGAGTTCCTGCTACTTTAAAGTCCATGTCGCCTAAGTGATCTTCGTCACCCAAGATATCAGTGAGAACCGCAAATTTATCACCGTCTTTAATCAAACCCATTGCCACACCAGAAACAGGTGCTTTAATTGGAACACCTGCATCCATTAGTGACAACGATGTACCACATACAGAAGCCATTGAACTTGAACCATTTGATTCAGTGATTTCAGAAACTACACGAATGACATACGGGAATTCTTCCGCTGTCGGTAAAACAGCAGAAATACCACGACGCGCTAAGCGACCATGTCCAATTTCGCGACGTTTAGGGGAACCAACACGGCCAACCTCACCAACACAATAAGGAGGAAAGTTATAGTGCAACATGAAACGATCACGAACTTCACCTTCTAGGGCATCAATGATTTGCGCGTCACGTTCTGTACCCAGTGTGGTCGAAACAACCGCTTGAGTTTCACCACGTGTGAATAATGCAGAGCCATGAGCACGAGGCCATACTTTAGTGCGCACATCAATTTGGCGAACCGTTGTTGTATCACGGCCATCAATACGCGGTTGTCCATCAAGAATACGGCTACGAACAATCTTTTTCTCAAGATTTTTAAACGCAACATTCACTTGATCTTTCGTCACTTCTTCCGTCACTAACTCTTCAAGCAATTTAACGTGTGCTGCCGAAATTTTGTCCTGACGTTCCATTTTTTCAGGCGTTTGGAAAGCATCAACTAGCTCGGCCTCAACCATTTCAGCAACTTTTGCATCCAGCTCAGGCGTTTCAACTGGCGGTGTCCACTCTTGCATTGGCTTGCCCACTTCTTGGGCAAACTCTGTGATTGCATCAATCGCTTTGATTGACTCTTCTTGACCATAGGTAACAGCGCCTAACATGACGTCTTCTGGCAAAATGTTTGCTTCTGACTCAACCATCAAGACAGCATCACGTGTACCCGCTACAACCAAGTCTAACTCTGAACTTTCAAGTTCAGACAATAATGGGTTTAATTTATATTCACCATTGATGTAACCAACTCGCGCTGCGGCAACTGGGCCATTAAAAGGTATGCCAGAAGAAGACATAGCAGCAGCAGCACCAATTAATGAAACAATTTCAACGTCAACATCAGGATCAATTGAAACGATAGTGATAACGACTTGCACATCATAACCAAAGCCTTTCGGGAACATTGGGCGAAGTGGGCGATCAATCAATCGACAAAGTAGGATGGATTTTTCACCTGGACGTCCCTCGCGGCGAAAAAAGCCACCAGGGATACGACCCGCCGCATAAGTACGTTCTTCAACGTCAATCGTTAGCGGCATAAAATCTTTTGGTTCGCCAGTAATTTTACTGACAACACTGACCATAACTTGAGTATCACCACAGCTCGTGATGACGCAGGCATCTGCCTGACGAGCAATTTCGCCCGTTTCTAAGGTGAATTCTCTATCACCATACTGAAAGGTTTTTGTTACCTTTGACATAATTTTTTCCTCTTACATTTACAAGTAGGCCCTTGCCTACCGTTTTTTTCTAACTAAATAATTTAATAGTGAAATAGCATTCTTTCTATTTTCACAAACAATAAAAGACCATGATTATTCTGTTTAAATAGTCAACGTCCTTAAAAAGTAAAAGAGAGCCGAAGCTCTCTTTTACAAATCTGTTGCTTATTTACGTAAACCTAAACGTTTAATAAGACTACGATACCGTTCAATATCTTTATTTTTAAGATAGTCAAGTAACTTACGACGGTTATTAACCAAACGAAGTAGACCTTGACGAGAGTGATGATCGTGAATGTGTTCTTTAAAGTGCGGTGCCAAATCTTTAATACGCGATGTTAGTAATGCAACTTGTACTTCTGGGGAACCTGTATCACCTTTTTCTAGGGCGTATTCCGCGACAACTGCCGCTTTATCTTCTGCTGTTAAAGCCATGTGTAAAACCTCGTTTCACCTCTTCATTTATCTAAGCTTAGCAATCCCTGAAGGGAAGAATAACTAAGTTCTCATGACAATATGCCTTGAGAGCGCGCATTCTAGCCGCCAAGCCTTTTATATACAAGCTTTTTAAGCAATTTCTAATCAAGTAAAAACTCGATAGATAAATTCGCTATCTCCTCTACTTAAGATCAGATATCCTTGAACTCTCGTTACCTTTTTCATCAAAACAATATATTTCCATGCCAGAAATTGCACACAAACGCATTCAACAGCACTCAGTGAAGTGGAATCAATTTAGTCCTGAGTTTTTACCTTTATGGGTTGCCGATATGGATTTCAAAATTTGCCCTGCCATTACTGAGGCATTGCAAGCCAATATAAGCAATGAAACCTTCGGTTATACCCAGTTATGGCCTAGTGTTAACGAGGCGGTTATTCATTGGTGCAAACAGCGCTATGACTGGGGCATTCAATCAGACTGGATTGTTTGGTTGCCCGGCATTGTCCCGGCATTTCACTTAGTCAACCAATTATTTTGCAAAAACGATCAAGCGATCTTAATTCCTTCTCCTAATTACCCTCCTTTACTCAACTCAGCTAAGCATTTAAATAAAGCTTATAAATTTGTTCCACATGCACACTCAGAACACGGTTGGCAATTAGATCTGATTGCCTTAGAAAAGCAATTACAAGAAAATAGCGTTAGCGTTCTCTCGATCGCCAACCCCGCGAACCCATTAGGCTATATGCTCAACACTTCAGAGTTAGCCAAACTCAATGACTTATGCATAGAGCATGATTTCATTATTTGCTCTGATGAAATCCATTGTGATTTAACTTATGGAGAAAAGCACATTCCTATGGGGAAAATTTCCCCTGACCATAGCATTACGTTAATGGCCGCTAGCAAAACATTTAATATTGCGGGATTAAATACCGCATTTGCGGTCATCCCAAACACTCAACTAAGAGATAAATTTACAACTGCGGCATACCACCGGATAGGAAGCCCAACCTTATTAGGACTAAGCGCTACTGAGGCGGCTTTTAGACACGGCGAAGAATGGCGACTGGATACAATACAATATCTTCAAGAAAATCGTGACATCATTAACGTATGGGCTACACAAAACAATCTAAAGAACCATTATCTACCACAAGCTACCCACTTATATTGGTTAGAAATACCTAGTCAACAATGGATCAATAAAAAAGTGATGCCTTCCAAAGGATCTGACTTTGGTGATGCAAAATTTAGCCGCATCAATTTTGCATGTGACAGAGAATTGCTTGTAGATGCACTGCAGCGCATGAATCAATACTGATAAATTTAAGCTGGAATGGGTATGGCTTCGCTCTCTTTCACCTCTTCCATCACCATATAACTGCGGCTGGAGTTCACATGAGGTAACGCTAATAACGTTTCTCCCAACAATCGACGATAGGCTTGAATATCCGACACTCTCGCTTTTAGCAAGTAGTCAAAATCTCCAGACACTAAATGACATTCCATGACTTCATCCAGAGCCACCACGGCTCTTCGAAAATTATCAAACGCATCAATTGACGTCCTTTCTAAACGTAGCTCAACAAAAACAAGTAATGATGCACCCAGAAATTCTGGATTAATTTTGACGGTGAACTGCTGCAAACAATCAATTCTCTCCAATCGCTTGACGCGATTCAAACAAGGTGTCGCACTTAAGCCCACCTTTTGAGCCAGCTCCACATTTGATATACGCGCATTTTTTTGCAGCTCATTTAAAATATTTTTATCAATTCGATCTAACTGCTCTCTCTCAGACGAAGAATTCATATTCACCTCCAAAAACATCATTAAAAGAATAAAGCACTAAAATTCTATCTTAAAAAAACATTTTTCACTAGTTTTAATCCTAATTAAAGAAATAAAACACCCTAGCCCTCTACTATTATTACCTTAATAACAACATATTTAGGTGAAACATGATTATTGGCATCCCAAAAGAAATTAAAAACCATGAGTACAGAGTTGGCATGATTCCCTCCTCTGTTCAAGAATTAACGGTTCGCAACCATCAAGTCATCGTTGAAACTAACGCAGGTATAGGAATCGGCTATAGCGATGCCGACTATGAAGCGGCTGGTGCAACCATTGCAAACTCAGCACAAGCTGTTTTTGATCAGGCAGAGATGATTGTCAAAGTCAAAGAACCTCAAGCTGAAGAGCGTCAAAAACTCAACGAAGGTCACTTGCTATTCACTTACTTGCATTTGGCCCCTGATGTAGAGCAAACCAAAGATTTAGTCGACAGCAAAGCGACATGTATTGCTTATGAAACGATCACTTCCGACAACGGGCAACTACCTCTTTTGGTTCCAATGTCAGAAGTGGCAGGCCGAATGTCCATTCAAGCTGGCGCACATTGCCTAGAAAAAACGCAAGGCGGATGCGGCATTCTTTTAGGTGGTGTTCCCGGCGTTAAGCCAGCAAAAGTCGTGATTGTTGGTGGAGGAATCGTTGGTTCACATGCGGCACAAATGGCTCTTGGCATGGGAGCAAATGTAACACTATTAGACAACAACCTTGATTCATTGAGACGCTTAAACCAACAGTTTGGAACAGCCATAACGCTGATTCATTCCAATAAAAAATCATTAAAAGATCAAGTATTAACCGCAGACTTAGTCGTAGGTAGCGTTCTCATTCCTGGTGCCGCTGCGCCAAAATTAGTGACCGCTGACATGATAAAACAAATGAAACCTGGTTCTGCTGTCGTAGATGTCGCAATCGACCAAGGTGGTTGCTTTGAAACGTCAAAAGCAACCACTCATCAAGATCCAATTTATATCGTTGACGACGTTGTCCATTACTGTGTGGCCAATATGCCAGGCGCAGCAGCGAGAACATCATCTCAAGCACTGAATAACGCAACATTGCCATACATTATTAAGCTTGCCGATAATGGGTGGAAAAAAACACTCAAACAAGACAAGCACTTTCTTAATGGATTAAATGTTTGCGCTGGCCATGTCACGAACGAAGCCGTTGCTAGCAACCTTGGTTACGAATACGTTAACGCCAACACCATGCTGTAAACATTCCACATCACACCACTGGGGTGACTTCGCAATCATCAGTGAAGCACCCCTGAAATCGGAGCAGCTTGCTTATATACAAAGCAAGCTTGACTCCATTTTGCCCCACGACAAACCACAATAATAAAAACCTAACACCCTAGAGAGGAACTTCCTATGGAAACACTAAATAATTTTATTAGCCAAATCAATGCATTAGCATGGGGGCCACCCATGTTAATTATTCTCGGAGGCACCGGTTTATTCTTAACGGCAGGACTCGCGTTTATGCCTTGGAGAAAGATTGGTTTTGCCACAATTTTAACGTTTGGCAGAACACGCAACAAAGCCAAAGGCGATGTAAAGCCCTTTAACGCATTAATGACCGCGCTATCGGCTACTGTAGGAACCGGCAACATTGCTGGTGTCGCCACCGCCATCACGCTGGGTGGCCCTGGCGCGATATTTTACATGTGGGTCATTGCTTTATTTGGAATGGCGACTAAATATGCTGAAGCCGTTTGCGCGGTAAAGTATCGAGAAACCGATTCAACAGGAAAATTTATTGGTGGACCGATGTACTATTTAAAAAATGGTGTCGGCGGCAAGCTAGGGTCAGTATTAGGTATTATTTTCGCCGTTTTTGGAGCTGTTGCTGCATTTGGTGTGGGAAATGGTATTCAAATTAACTCCATGGCGGCAGTTGTTAACTCTAGCTTCGGAGTTCCGCCAATTTATACCGGAATCATTGTTGCGGCCTTAATTGCTTTTGTCATCATTGGCGGTATTAAGCGTATTTCTGAAATCGCCGGTAAGCTCATCCCTATTATGATTGTTTTATACATCAGCGCTGGCTTAGCGGTAATACTCGTTAACTTACAACAAGTGCCTGATGCATTCGCTTTGATTTTAAAGCATGCCTTCACCCCAGCAGCGGCTACCGGCGGCTTTGCCGGTGCAGCAGTTGCTGCAGCCATTCGTTTTGGCGTTGCCCGTGGTGTTTTCTCAAACGAAGCAGGACTTGGATCAGCCGCTATCGCTCATGCGCCTGCAAAAACCGAAGAGCCGGTAGAACAAGGAATGATCGCCATGTTAGGGGTGTTCATTGACACTATTATTGTCTGCACCATCACAGCGCTGTGCATTCTAACCACAGGTGCATGGACCAGCGGAGAAACAGGAGCTACTCTCACCTCTCAAGCCTTTGCTCAAACCTTTTTAGGTGGCAACTATGTGGTTGCTATTGCCTTGGTAGTTTTCGCATTCACTACCATCATTGGCTGGAGTTATTATGGTGAACGTTGCTGGCAATATCTTTTCAAAGCAAAATCCATTGTCGTTTATCGAGTTATATGGGTAATAGCGATTGTCTGGTTTTCAATTCAAAAAGTTGACTTTGTTTGGAACTTATCCGACACATTTGCTGGGTTGATGGCTCTGCCTAACTTAGTAGGCCTTATCATGTTATCCCCTATTATTTTCAAACTCACGAAAGAGTACTTCAATAGAAGCAAAGAGGTTTGATCAGTGTCAGGCAACTAGCAGCTTGCTAGTTGCCTATTCACCTGAAAAAAATTCCACCTTCAGAGAACAGTTTGTCTAAATACCCTAATGATGTGAAGGCTTTCTTTAAAGGCCTCCAATCTCAAATAACGACTCGCTAAGCGATGGCAGGGTTAAATAATCGCCTTACCTTGACAGATCCTTCTTGCACCAATTCAGCAATGCCAAGAAAGTGCTTGCCTCCGTTAGGTCTTTGTTGATACAAACGAAAATGTTGCTGCCCATCTAAGTTTTCAACTCCGTTATTCATACTATCTAATAGAGAAGATTGTGGAATTTTCCGCCCATGAGAAACATGCTCCGCGTTGACCATATCCACAAAAAACTCAGGTAATGATGGCAGTAATACATCAGCAGGCAACAAGCGACCTTTTAGATAATTTGCCCTTGCTTCTTGATCATCAGCTACTTGCAAAAACTCCTCTTGAAGTTGCTCAAATCCTATAGAACCTTCAATTGACAAGTGCTTACTGCTCGTTCTTCGCAATGCGACGATATGTGCACCACAACCTAGAACCTCACCTAAGTCAGCTGCCAACTGCCTTACGTAAAAGCCACTAGAACAATGAACTTGCAAAGAGGCTTGATTATCTTTTATTAACGAACCAGTTAGTGAATAAACCGTCATTTTACGTGCTTTACGCTCAATTTCCTTGCCTTGTAAGGCGAGTTTATACAAAGGTTGCCCTTTATGTTTCAGGGCGCTCACCATTGGCGGTATTTGCTCTATCTCTCCTCGAAACTGAGACAATGCCTGTTCAAATTGATTATCAGAAACACTCACTTCGCGTCTCTCAACAACCTCACCATCACAATCGTGAGAGTCCGTATTAACACCTAACTGAATAACTGCTTCATAGGATTTCTCCGAGTGAAGAAAGTATTCCGACAGACAAGTTGCTTTACCAAAACAAATCGGCAACAAACCTGTCGCTAATGGATCCAAACTACCCGTGTGCCCTGCTTTCTTTGCATTAAACAAATACTTAATGCGCTGCAAATAGAAGTTAGATGAACGTCCTGTCGGTTTGTCTAACAATAAAACACCACAAATATTGTCGCCACGATGCTTAACCATGAAGATAGCCTTATCTAATGAATACAGTAAATACCTAAAGAAAAGTAATTACTTTTCGTTTTCATCTAGATCAGATGCTTCAGGCTCAACAACAGAATCAATTAATGCACTTAACTCTTGCCCTCGAACAATTGAATGATCATATTTAAAGTGCAAGTCTGGGCAACGGCGCATATCCATTGTTTGCGCCAAGCGGCGTTTTAAAAATGGCTTGGCTTTATCTAAAAGCCGCATAGACGTTTCAATATCATTATCGTCAACCATTTGAGAACCAAAAACAAAAATCGTGGCATGGCGTAGGTCTCGAGTCACATTGACTTCAACAACTGACAAACGCTTTACTCGTTGATCTTTGACTTCGAATTGCAACAAGTTGGCCAAGCCGCGACTAACGGCTTGGGCGACACGATCACTGCGTGGAAACTCTCTGGAATTTGGCATGTGTTATTTAGTAACGCTTTAGCACATAAGCTCTAAAGCGTTGCTTTCACCTCAACCGTCTCAAAAATTTCCAGTTGATCACCAGCCTTAATATCGTTGTAGTTTTTCACACCGATACCACATTCCATATTGGCTTTAACTTCCGTGGCATCTTCTTTAAAGCGCTTCAATGAATCAATATTACCCTCAAAGATAACAACGCCTTCGCGAAGAACACGTACCATTGCGTTTCGGCGAACAATACCTTCTGTCACATAACAGCCAGCTACTGCACCCAACTTAGCCACTCGGAAAACATCGCGTACTTCGACATATCCCAGAACGTTTTCTTTGATTTCAGGATCAAGCAACCCTTCCATCGCTGCCGTTAAATCATCAATCACATCATAGATAACTTTATAGTATCTGATTTCAATATTTTCAGATTCGGAAAGCCTTCTTGCTGCGGCATCAGCACGAACATTAAAACCAACCACCAAGGCTGAAGATGCCATAGCTAGGTTGATATCAGATTCATTAATACCACCAACCATGCCATGAACTACACTGACTTTTACTTGATCAGTAGAGAGCTTCACTAAAGACTCTTGCAATGCTTCAATAGAGCCTTGCACGTCAGCCTTAATCAATACGTTAACCGTTTTGACATTGCCATCTTTCATGTTTTGAAACATGTTTTCAAGTTTTGCGGCTTGTTGACGAGATAAGCGAGTTTCACGTTCTTGCGCCTGACGGAATTCGGCTGCTTCACGTGCTTTTCGTTCATCGCTAACCACTTGCATTTCATCACCTGCAGATGGCACACCACTAATACCTTGAATCTCAACAGGCGTTGAAGGCCCTGCTGTTTTAATCGCGTTGCCTGAGCTATCAAGCATCATTCTAACTTTACCAGTCTCTTGGCCGACAAGAACAATGTCACCCGCATTTAAAATGCCTTGCTGAACCAACACTGTTGCAACTGGTCCACGACCTTTATCAAGACGAGCCTCAACAACTACACCGGTTGCAGGACCTTCAGGCCGTGCTTTTAACTCTAAGATTTCAGCTTGTAGAGCTAAGGCATCAAGTAAGGTATCAACACCTTCACCCGTATGCGCAGATACTGGGATCATTTGAACATCACCACCCCAATCTTCTGGGATAACATCTTCAGTCGCTAACTCTTGTTTAACTTTATCTGGGTCAGCTTGCTCTTTATCCATCTTATTAATAGCAACCACCATTGGCACTCCGGCACTCTTAGAGTGGCGAATCGCTTCAATCGTTTGAGGTTTCACACCATCATCAGCTGCTACAACCAAGATAACTAAATCGGTGGCTTGAGCTCCACGAGCTCGCATAGCGCTAAATGCCTCGTGACCAGGTGTATCCAAGAAAGTCACATCACCCATTGAGGTTTCAACTTTATATGCCCCGATATGCTGCGTGATGCCACCGGCTTCGCCAGCAGCTATCTTTGCCTTGCGAATATAATCAAGTAAGGATGTTTTACCATGATCAACATGCCCCATAACCGTCACAACACTACTGCGAGGTTCGAAACTGCTTTCATCAACTTCAGCCTCTTCATTAGACAAGAAGGCCTCTGGATCAGCTTTTTTAACCGCGACTGCATTATGCCCCATTTCCTCAACCACCAAAGTTGCCGTATCAGCATCTAGTGTTTGATTAATAGTGACCATGGTACCCATATTAAATAATAGCTTTATTACTTCATTAGATTTAACTGCCATTGCTTGGGCTAAATCACCAACGCTAATATTTTCTGGGATTTCTACATCATGAACAATTGGAGCAACCGGTTTTTCAAAGTTATGCTGATCACCAGATGTCGTTTTAATTTTTCCTGCGCGCCCACGTACTTTGCGCTCCTTAGAAACATGCAATTCTTCACGCCCATTACCACGACCACCATTTTTACCTTTACCACGGCGATCATTCGTTGGCGCTTTTGCAGGTTCCGCCGGTTTTGGTTTTGGTTTGTCTCGGCCAGATCTCAAACGATCTAAGGAAATTTTAGGCGCATTCTGAACAATTGCTCGAGGCATACGCTTTTCGCCATCTTTCACAGGTGCTTTTCGACGAATGACAAGATTCTCTTGCTCTTCTTCGGCTTCCTCAACTTTCTGGGTCGCTTTTTGCGTCGCTTCACCGGCCTTTTCCGCTGCTTTTGCTGCTTGCTCAGCTTCTGCTTCCGCTTTTTTAGCTGCTTCTTCTGCTTCTTTTGCCGCTTTTTCAGCTGCGGCTTTACGACGGCCCTCTTCCTGAGCTTCCGCCTCAGCACGCGCCTTTTCAGCAATTTCTTCCGCTTTTCGAGCTTCTTCGGCGGCTAATGCCTCTTGTTCAGCGGCTTCTTTCTCTACCGCTTCAGCTATTAAGCGTTTCTCTTCAGCAATGCGGGCAGCTTCAGCGGCTGCCGCTTCATCATTTTTTTGCTGCTCTGCTGCTTGCTCTTGTTGCAAACGCTGCTTCTCTTGTTCAAGTAGCACTTCTTTCTTAACAAAAGTGCGCTTCTTTTTCACTTCAACTTGAACCGTTCGAGTAGTACCTGTTCGCGAAGTTTGTTGAATTTCCGAGGTAGTTTTACGGTTCACCGTGATTTTTGCACGCGGACTCGCGTTTAACGTCGATTGTGCTTCACTGACATTGGCAGAATTTGCATTACCACCACCGCGAAGATACTCAAGTAATTGTCGCTTTTCAGCATCATCAAGCGCATCATCGACACCTTTGCCTTTGACTCCCGCTTTCTCGAGTTGTTTGACCAACCTTTCAGGGTCTAATTTAATTTGTTCTGCAAATTTTTTAATCGTGATTGTTGACATATCGCCTCGGTAGAATTCAGTCGCTATTGATGTTGCTTGATACTTGTTGTTGGTAGTTTCACTTACTCCACAACCTAGCTTTCCGCCGCCTCAAACCATGGTTTACGTGCAGTCATAATAAGACTCTCTGCACGTTCTGCATCAATACCATCAATATCAATAATTTCATCAACGGCGCATTCCGCTAAATCTTCCATTGTTTTAATATCATTTAATGCTAAAAATTTTGCTGTTGTTTCATCCATGCCTTCCATATCAAGTAAGTCTTGAGCGGGTTGCGCATCTTTGAGCTGTTCTTCACGCAAAATAGCCAACGTGACTAATGCATCTTCAGCACGACTACGTAATTCATCGACTAAGGTTTCATCAAACTCTTCAACAGCGAGTAACTCTTCTCTAGGGACATACGCCACTTCTTCAAGCTGAGTAAATCCTTCTTGAACAAGAATGCTAGCCACATCATCACCAATATCGAGTTTTTCTATAAATTCTTTTCTAACTTCGACACTTTCTTCTTCAATCTTCTCGTTCGCCTGCTCATGGCTCATGATATTGATATCCCATCCAGTCAACTCAGAAGCTAAACGCACGTTTTGACCTCCACGGCCAATGGCTTGAGATAGGTTTTCTTCGTCTACAACGACATCCATTGTACCTTTATCTTCGTCCAGCATAATTGATTCCACTTCTGCTGGCGCTAGGGCGTTGATCACAAACTGTGCCGGATCGTCAGCCCACTTGATAATATCAACACGTTCGCCACCAATTTCATTTGAAACACTTTGCACTCGCGAACCACGAATACCGACGCAAGCGCCAACAGGGTCAATTTTCCCATCATGAGATTTGACGGCAATTTTTGCACGTAAACCTGGGTCACGAGCAGCACTTAAAATTTCTATGATACCTTCGCCGGCTTCTGGAACTTCTAAACGGAAAAGTTTTAATACTAAATCGGATGTTACCCGATCTAACACTAATTGAGGTCCACGATTTGCAACTCGCACATCAATCAAAATTGCACGAATACGGTCACCAGGGCGTAACCCTTCTCGTGGTATCATTTTTGTTCGTGGCAATAAGGCTTCAACACCACCTACATCGATGATGATATCTCCGCGCTCAACGCGTTTTACAACACCGGAAACTAAGTCATTTAGTTTTGGTTCAAATTCTGCTGCAATACGATTACGTTCTGCTTCACGTACTTTTTGCAAGATAACCTGTTTTGCTGCTTGCGCCGCAATACGGCCAAATTCAATAGGTTCAAGCTCTTCTTCGATATATTCACCAACTTGAATTTCAGGCTCCATGATTTGAGCTGCGCCAAACGTAATTTGTTTGGTTGGAAATTCAATTTCTTCTTCTTCAGCAATCACTTCCCAACGACGAAATGACTCATAATCACCAGTGTCCTGAAAAATGTGTACACGAGCTTCGATATCTTCACGGTGACGTTTACGAGTCGCTGTTGCTAGTGCAGCCTCGATCGCTTCAAAAATAACCTGCTTTTCCACGCCTTTTTCGCTGGATAACACATCGGCCATCAATAAAATTTCGTTCGCCATTTAAAGCCTCTTTTCCGTTTTATACAGTTAATGCTTATATTTAAATAAACTAATCAATTGAAGGGAGCACGCTATAATCAGGCACTAATCGCGCTCGATCCATATCTGCAACCATTAATTCAAACTCTTCATTATCAACATTAAGAAGCACCGACTCATTGCCTACTTCTTTATTGATCTCAACAACAATGCCTGTGAACCTTTTACGTCCATTCAATGGCATTGCCAATTTCACCTTAATCTTTTTATCGATAGCTTGTTCAAAATGCTCAAGCGTCACTAATGGGCGATCCAAACCAGGTGAAGAAACCTCTAAGTTATATTTACTGGAGATTGGGTCTTCAACATCTAAAATTGCGCTGAATTGGCGACTCGCCTTAGCACAATCATCCACACCAATACCATTCTCGGAGTCGATATAACAACACAATACGGATGTATCACCACCGCCTAACTCAACAGCCACAAGCTCATAGCCAAGCGCTTTCGCACCCGGTGCTAACATCTCATGAATTGCTGTCATTGTTAATGCCATGTTATAGCCTCAAATATTTACATACGTTTTACAATTTGCCTTAAAACAGGCACAAAAAAACCCCGCTCAAAGCGAGGCTGCCAATATAGCTCATAGAACTTACATACTGAGCAATTGGTAGCGGGGGTAGGATTTGAACCTACGACCTTCGGGTTAT
>JBOEGT010000049.1:349-3487 GCA_050633585.1 Arenicella sp. | reverse complement strand
GCGGGGGTAGGATTTGAACCTACGACCTTCGGGTTATGAGCCCGACGAGCTGCCAGACTGCTCCATCCCGCATCGATTGGCGCGCATTCTATCGATACCTGATGACGAACACAACCTAAAAAACTACTTTTGTGACAATTAAATGACTTAATCCTTTGTCAAGCTAATTCACTGACTAATCACAATATTTTCAATTATAAAAATAAACACTTAAAAAAATTATTTCCCTTGATTAATCATAAACTTAGTTATCAAAAAAAACTTATTGATACTTAGAAATCAAAGCATCTTGTATTTGATAACTTGCACTACCCAACTCCGTTGACGTATCACTAACACTTAACTTTCCAGACACCCAAATTGGCTCATAAGAATCTTCGTTACGAATAGCGTAATCAGCAGCAACCTTAATATATAACGTTTGATTAGAGGGCGGCGGCGGCATATGTATACAGGCACCAAAATATGGCACCAACAAAAACTCAGTGATCATGCCATTCAACTGCTCCAATGGCGCAATAAACCCTGGAATACTCACCTTCTTATCAGCTAATTGAGCATTAGCTGGCGCATTATTAAACTCATCTTCCATTTTTTGATAAAGCTTCAAAGCATCATCACTCCCATGCTCCAACTGATCAATCAATGGATTATATTTCTCCATAATACTATCGGCATCATAGCCAGGCGCGACCAAGTCTTCCCACGCCAACTCAAGAAATCCATTATTCGTTAACTCACTAGGTTGTGAACTAATTTGATCAGTCGTATCTTCGGCAGCTTCCTTTGCCCGTTCTTTTTCAAACAACTCATACTCTTCAATTGTTTTTCCAAGCAACTCTTCAGCTGAGTATTTAGGCGAAGAAGAACGATCATTACTGAGCCCTTGATCAGAAGAATCAGGGGATTCACTACAGGCAACAATCAATAACATGCTGCAAAATATTAAGAATTTATTTTTCATAATCTCACCGTAAGCCCATCTTGCAACGAACGCTTATAGGCAATAAAACCTGGAATCAAACTAAATAACACACTAACAATCAATACAGACAATAATAACAACCATTGTTGAGAATCCAACCCTTTTAATACCAAGTTAAACCCATACAAATCTAATAAAACAGGTTGCATGATGTGCAGCAAAACGAACAACATCATCATCGCTAACAAACAGCCTGACAACACCATCAAAAAAGCCTCAATCATAAACAACAACAAGACTTGGTAGGCATGTGCACCGACAGCCCTTAAAACAGCCATTTCTCGGCGACGTTCATTTAAGGTAGATAATAACATAGTCAACATCCCTAATAGACCGGCCACTAAGACAAGTAATGACACTGCCAATAGCACTGTCTCGAAATGCCCAAGTGTTCGCCATAATTCTGACAGGGTTGCCCCAGGAATAATTGCTAACAATGCCTCACGCTCATCATCGTTAATATTCCTTTGAACGACAAACGTTTGAATACGCTTATTTAACCCCACCATCACGGCCGTTAAATTTTTAGGCTTAAGACCAAAGTCACGTGCCTGCTCAGCATTAATTTTCAATCGCGAACGCGCACCTTCACGCCAATCAATGTGTATGGCCTCAATCGCCTCCAAAGACACATGCACACTCCGATCGACAGGCGTACCCGTAGACTCGAGAATGCCGACTACTCGGAACGGCTTATCCTTGTGGGCTGAAAAATCGGTAGAAATCGTTCCATGCGATAAAATAATAGACTGCCCAATTTTATAGGATAATTTTTTAGCAACCTCTGCGCCAATCACCGCATCATAAAGGTCATCAAACTTATTACCCGCTGAAAAAGAGAGTTCACGCTTGTCAGCATAGCGATAAAACTTAAAATAGTCTTGAGTCGTTCCCAGCACGCGAAACCCCTTATGCGAGTCCCCTAAAGACAATGGAATAGTCCACTTCACTCGCTCATCAGCAACAATACGTTGATAAGCATCATAGGAAATATTATTCGTGGCATTACCTAAGCGAAAAACACTGTACAGCAACAAATTAATCGGACCAGACCTCGCTCCAACAATCAAATCAGTCTGCGAAACGGTATTTAAAAAACTATTTTTTGCTTGTTTACGAGCCATATCAACGCCAAGCAACAACGTCATGCTAATGGCTATCGACAAAATGGCCAATAGTAAACTTCCACGTCGCCCCCATGCACTCTTCCCTGCTAATAAAAAAAGCGTTTTCATGAAACACTCTGTTTATTAATGGAAGATAACTCCACTATGTCAGAAAAGTGATGCGCTATTCCAGGGTCATGACTAACAAAGACAACAGTGCTCATATATTTATCGGCTTCTTGAAACAATAACTGTAAAAATCGATCACGATTTTTAGCATCTAAAGCAGATGTAGGCTCATCAGCAATAATAATTTCTGGCGAACCAATCAATGCGCGGCAGACAGCCACTCGCTGTTGCTGCCCCGCACTCAGCTCAGTCACTTTTTTATCAACAATCGCTGCAGGCAAATCCAAGGCATCCAACAATCGCAATACTTCTTCTGAAAGGTTATCAATTTTCATCGACCTTTTACGAGAGAAATGGCATGGCAATTGAATATTTTCCTTAACGGTTAAAAATGGCAATAAATTGAACTGTTGAAATATAACGCCTAAGTGATCTCCACGAAATCGATCACGCCTTTGGCTTGAAAGTGCCTTTAATTCATTTTCCAACACTAATAACGAACCCTTCGAGCAGACATTAATGCCGCACAAAAGGTTTAATAGTGTCGTCTTACCGCTACCACTATCACCTTGAATAAATACATGTTGATTTCGTTCAATTGAAAGCTCTTGGATAGACAACAGTGCTGGCTGCTGATTTGGCCAGCTAAAACTTAAATCGTTAATCCGAATCAACGAGTCACTAGAGCTGGCCATTTCACTTACTTAATTAAGACAGTATTCTTGGTTGATGACAACACAGCAGAACCTTGCTGGCTGCTAGACAACCATTGCACTCTAATTTTTGAAAAATTAGGAAACTGTGTAAATAAATCAGATGCATCAATGCTTAACGGGCCTTTTGAGGCATCACAATCAAAGTGATACTCAACATGGTATTCACTATGAGTGTTCTCGTCTTTGTGCTCTTTGTGCTCTT
>JBOEGT010000049.1:0-223 GCA_050633585.1 Arenicella sp. | reverse complement strand
CTCTTTGTGCTCTTTGTGCTCTGAACCAAACGGACTCTCAACTGACACATGCTCTACAACACATTTAGCCCCATCAAAATGAAATAATTCAGCAGGAGCATTAAGCTTTTTTTCAGCAGATGCAACTATAGACTTCTGTTCTTCCGACTTAGGTTGATGCTCAAAACCTACCAGATTAAATGATGGTGTTGATAATTCAACCTGAACTTCACCCTCTAATCGA
>JBOEGT010000048.1:0-947 GCA_050633585.1 Arenicella sp. | reverse complement strand
CGTCACTATGCGCACGTTGATTGCCCAGGACACGCGGATTATGTGAAAAACATGATTACCGGTGCGGCACAAATGGACGGCGCTATCTTGGTATGTTCAGCAGCAGATGGCCCAATGCCACAAACACGTGAGCATATCCTTCTTGCACGTCAAGTAGGTGTTCCATATATCGTTGTTTTCTTGAACAAAGCCGATATGGTTGATGATGAAGAATTGCTAGAGTTGGTAGAGATGGAAGTTCGTGAACTTCTTGATTCATACGAATTCCCAGGTGATGACACGCCAATCGTAACGGGTTCAGCGTTGAAAGCACTAGAAGGTGATGCAGCGTATGTTGAGAAGATTATTGAGTTAGGCGGTGTGCTAGATTCATATATTCCAGAGCCAGAGCGTGCAATTGACGGTGCGTTCATTATGCCAGTAGAAGATGTTTTCTCAATTTCAGGTCGTGGCACAGTAGCAACAGGGCGTATTGAGCGCGGTATTGTGAAAGTTGGCGAAGAGATTGAAATCGTTGGTATTAAGGATACAACCAAGACAACTGTTACAGGTGTTGAGATGTTCCGTAAGTTACTAGACGAAGGTCGCGCAGGTGATAACGTGGGTATTCTTTTACGTGGAACGAAGCGTGAAGATATTGAGCGTGGTCAAGTATTGTCAGCGCCGGGTTCAATTCAGCCGCACACGAAGTTTGAAGCGGAAGTTTATGTGCTAAGTAAAGAAGAAGGCGGACGTCATACGCCATTCTTTAAAGGATATCGTCCACAGTTTTACTTCCGTACAACGGATGTGACAGGTGAGTGCATCTTACCAGAAGGCGTTGAGATGGTAATGCCAGGCGATAATATTAAAATGAATGTTGAGTTGATCGCACCGATTGCGATGGACGAAGGTTTGCGTTTTGCGATTCGTGAAGGCGGACGTACAGTCGGCGCAGGCGTAGTAGC
>JBOEGT010000047.1:0-21753 GCA_050633585.1 Arenicella sp. | reverse complement strand
CCTATCCTACTTTCTCCACGCTTGGTCCTTAGCGCGTCACTCATACTCGAAGCCATCTTTTTAGAACGCTTCTTCAGCTTTTCCGCATTTTCTCCCTCATAGAGCTCATCAATGCTATTTGAAAATAAAAACAACCACCGAGTGAAATGACCTGCCTGCATTCTTGCCTTGCCATCCACCTCACTGTGTTTTTTCAGCATATTATTCATTCTCACACCACTACCTTGATCACTTATTTGGTCACGTCCAAATAAAATAGCATTCCAAAACTCTGCAATTTTAGGCGTATGCTCATCGAGATCAATTGGGCTTACTTGGGTAAAAAAGAAACCAATAATGGGATCACTCAACGTTTTTTCATAAAAGTGCCTTACCAATTTTTCTAAGTCTTGCTTACTCTCTATATCAACTTTTTTTGTCATAAATTAACCTCAAAGCCATAAAAACACCATCATAAAAAACAAATTAAACAAATAAAAACAACAAGTTAAAAGAAATATATAATTTAAATTATTGATATAAATTAACTTTTTGTTATATTTGATTAATTATTAATCAATTCATTCAGTAAAATTACTTACTCTTTAACTGGATTCATTTGAAAAAACGAAACAACAATATTTTATAACAAACAAAATCAAAAACTTAAAAGAAAAACATCAAGTAAAATAGCAAAACAAGATAAATAATCCATCTTAAAAATCAAGAATGAGAAAAAATTCATAAATAAAACTATAATATGCCCCGCGTACAGAGGCATTAGTTAATTTAACGCTTATTTTAACTCGCCTTTATTTAGAAACGAAAAAATAAATATTGATGACGACTAAAACAGATAAAAACTCTGCATCTATTACTACTCCAGCTTCAAAAAAAGCGAAAGCCAACAAAGTCATTGCTGGCGAAAAGCTAAGAGGTGCTGAAAAAGTCGCTCGAATCCCCATTAAAGTAGAGCCAACTACCGCCCCATTAAGGAAACCTGATTGGATTCGGGTCAGACTACCTGCGGGAAACCAAATTGCCAATTTAAAACAGAAATTGCGTGACAATGCTCTACACACCGTATGTGAAGAAGCCGCATGCCCTAACTTACCTGACTGTTTTAGCCGCGGAACCGCAACCTTTATGATTATGGGCGATATTTGCACGCGAAGATGCCCTTTTTGCGATGTGGCACATGGCAGACCTCTTGGCTTAGACAAAGAAGAACCCAAAAACCTCGCACAAACCATTGCGGACATGAACTTACGCTATGTCGTCGTGACTTCTGTCGACCGAGATGATTTACGTGACGGTGGCGCAGGGCACTTTGTCGAATGCATCAAAGAAACGCGCAAACTCAACCCAAACACAAAAATAGAAGTGTTGGTGCCTGATTTCCGAGGTCGCATGGACATCGCTATTGAATTAATGTCCAGCTGCCCTCCTGATGTTTTTAACCATAACTTAGAATCGATTCCACGTTTGTATAAAAAAATCAGACCTGGCTCAGACTATCAATGGTCTTTAGACCTCATTAAAAATTTCAAGGCGGCACAGCCTAATATTCCAACCAAGTCAGGCATCATGCTAGGACTTGGCGAGACGTTAGATGAAGTAAAAGATGTGTTGCGCGATCTCTACGAGCACAATTGCAACATGATCACACTAGGCCAATACTTACAACCTAGCCTAAATCACTTACCCGTAGATCGCTATGTTCACCCAGATGAATTTCTCGAGCTCAAAGAATTTGGAGAAGCGCTAGGATTTGACCATGTTGCCTCAGGCCCGATGGTACGTTCATCTTACCATGCCGATGAACAAGCGCATGACGCTGGCCATTTTGATGGCAAAACAATCGCTTGAAACACTTAGAAAACACCCATAAAGAACAAATACGTAAAACGAACAGGTTAGAAATCATGACTGAAAACATTAATGCAAGACACGTTGACATTGACAGCATCGAAACCAAAGAGTGGATTGACGCTCTCGAAGGCGTTATTGAAGCCGATGGCACTGGCCGAGCTCGCTATTTATTACGTAAGTTAACGGATGCAGCTCGCCAATCAGGTGCGCAACTGCCTTATGGTTTAAATACACGCTACGTCAACACGATCCCTCATGATCAACAAGAACCACTTCCTGGCAATCCAGTGACTGAATACCGTATTCGCTCCATTAATCGCTGGAATGCCGCTGTGATGGTCTTACGAGCCAACAAAGATGACTCAGGCAAAGGTGGCCACATTGCAAGTTATGCATCCGCAGCCGTTTTATATGAAATTGGTTTTAACCACTTCTGGAAAGGTGATGACAATGGCAATGGAGACCTCATTTATTATCAAGGTCATTCCGCGCCTGGCATGTATGCCAGGGCCTATTTAGAAGGCCGTTTAACCGAAGATCAACTCGATAAGTTCCGTCAAGAAGCGCAAGGCGGTGGTTTATCGTCATACCCTCATCCATGGTTAATGCCTAACTTTTGGCAATTCCCAACGGTTTCTATGGGCTTGGGACCCATTATGGCAATTTATCAAGCGCGCTTTCAAAAATACCTAGCCAACCGTGACTTATTACCTGAGAATGACCGTAAAGTTTGGGCTTTCTTAGGTGATGGTGAGATGGACGAACCTGAATCGCGAGGAGCACTGTCGCTTGCCGGTCGTGAATCGTTAGACAACCTGATTTTCGTCATCAATTGCAACCTACAAAGACTTGATGGCCCTGTAAGGGGTAATGGCAAGATTGTTCAAGAATTAGAATCAGATTTTCGAGGTTCCGGCTGGAACGTCATCAAAGTCGTCTGGGGCTCTGACTGGGACCCATTGCTCGCAAAAGATGCTTCAGGAGAGCTACAACAACGCATGGAAGACGTCGTTGATGGTGAATATCAATCTTATAAAGCTAATGGTGGTGCATACACCAGAGAATATTTCTGGAATTCACCTGAGCTTAAACAAATGGTTGAACACTTGAGTGATGACGAAATTTTCCGCATGGAACGTGGCGGCCAAGACCCTCAAAAAATCTTCTCTGCTTATGCAGCAGCCATGACACACAAAGGCCAACCAACCGTTATTCTTGCGAAAACCACCAAAGGCCATGGCATGGGCGAAGCTGGCGAAGGCAAGAACACCTCACATCAACAGAAAAAAATGGACTATGACTCATTATTAGGCTTCCGTGATCGCTTCAGGGTTCCAATTTCTGATGAAGGCGTTAAAAATCTTGAGTACATCAAACCAGCAGAAGATTCTGAAGAAATGCAATATTTACACGCACGGCGTAAGACCCTTCAAGGTTACTTACCTGCACGGCGCACAGAATCGCAAAAGCTAACCATTCCACCACTCGAAGTATTCAAGAAACAACTTGATTCAAGTGGCAAACGTGAAATATCCACAACCATGGCGTTTGTTCAAATCTTGATGACATTACTTCGAGATAAAAACATCAAAAATAATATCGTCCCTATTGTTCCAGACGAAGCACGTACATTCGGCATGGAAGGACTATTTAACTCCATTGGCATTTATCAACCAAAAGGACAACAGTATTTGCCTGAAGACGCCGACACTTTATTAAAATACAAAGAATCAACGCATGGCCAGTTACTTGAGGAAGGCATTAATGAAGCTGGAGCGATGTCCTCATGGATTGCTGCAGCAACGTCTTACTCCACCAACAACCTGCCAATGATTCCATTTTATATATACTATTCTATGTTTGGCTTTCAACGCATTGGAGATTTGGCCTGGGCCGCAGGCGACATGGGCGCTCGTGGCTTCATGTTAGGCGGCACCGCTGGCAGAACAACGCTAAATGGTGAAGGACTTCAACATCAAGATGGTCACTCACATATTCAAGCGGGGTTAATTCCAAACTGTGTATCGTATGACCCTACATTTGCTTATGAGCTCGCTGTCATCATCCAAGACGGCATGCGTCGCATGTATGCTGAACAAGAAAGTATTTTCTACTACTTGACCGTCATGAATGAAAACTATCATCACCCTGAAATGCCAAAAGGTGTTGAAGAAGGCATTTTAAAAGGCCTATATTTAATGACTCGAAGCAAAAAAGATGATGGTAAAACACCAACGGTTCAACTCATGGGTTCAGGCACCATTCTCAACGAATGTATTGCTGCCGCTGAAATTTTAGAAAATGAATTCAAAGTTGCTGCCAATATTTGGAGCGCAACTAGCATGAATGAACTTGCCCGTGACGGCGAATCTTGTACGCGATGGAATATGTTACACCCGACCAAGAAACCACGTATCAGCTATGTTGAGAAATGCTTACAAGAGCATAACGGTCCTGTCATTGCCGCAACAGATTACATCAAAAACTACTCTAATCAGATTCGTGAATTTGTACCAACTCGCTACATCACATTAGGTACAGACGGCTATGGACGAAGTGATACGCGTGAAGCACTGCGTAAACACTTTGAAGTGGACCGCTACTATATCGTTGTCGCTGCGCTTCAAGGTCTTGCTGAAGATGGTGCCATTGACTTAAAAACAGTGTCAAAAGCCATTACTCAGTTTAATCTAGATGCAGATTGTATTGACCCAGTAGAAAAATAATCGGCACTGATCAATGATTAGATATATTGAACTCGCTCCAAACCCAGACATCACTTTCCAAAGTGGCAAGATCGTTCGCGTTCTTGTCACAGAAGGCGAAAGTGTCGAAGTTGGTTCAGCGCTTTTTGAGGTAGATGCTCAAGGCAAAAAAGCAGAGGTCTTAGCTAGCAAAGCTGGAAAAGTAAATGAAATCATTGTCGGTATTGATGATGTTATTCACAAGCTGAGCAGCTTATTAGTGCTCGAAACCATTGTTGAAGACACACGAAAGCCTCAACCCGTGAACGATCCTGAGATAAACACATCTGATAAAGACGCTTCTGCGGCAAAGAGCACTCCTAAAGAAACTAAACAGCCACCTGTTAAGAAAAAAAGTTCACCTCAAAAGCGAAAAACTCAAAAAAAGACAACGAATTCTACCCAGAAAAAAGGCGATGCGGACAATCAAGCATCTCTCGATTTTGATCAACTCAACGCAAATCATGCACATGAGTTGAAAAACACACAGGAAGATAAAACGATTATGAATGAAATTAAAGTACCAGACTTAGGCGGCGCTGACGCAGTCGAAGTCATTGATATTCTTGTCAGTATTGGCGACAGCATCAACACTGATGACCCATTAATGACCGTTGAATCAGATAAAGCATCAATGGACATCCCTGCTCCATCATCAGGCACCATTGAAGAAATCGTCATTCAAGTGGGCGATAACGTTTCTGAAGGTGATGTTGTATTTAAGATATCAGGGAGCCCTGAAGCAAACAATTCGCCTGAAAAAACGGCTAATACCATTGAAACGCCTCCTTCTGAGCCGGCAAAAGTAGCCCCAACAGAAGCCACTCAAGCCACGCCCGCTGAATTAGATATTATTATTCCTGACCTTGGTGGTGCAAACGATGTTGATGTCATTGAATTGCTAGTCAACATTGGCGACAGCGTCGATGCGGATCAACCATTAATTACCGTTGAGTCTGACAAAGCGTCAATGGATGTTCCTAGCTCACATGCAGGTACCATTAAGTCAATTTCTGTATCCGTTGGTGACCAAGTTAACGAAGGCGATGTTATTGTCGTATTAAATAGCACATCTGAAACGGTGACAGCATCGCCTAAAGCAGTGACAACACCCGCAACAGAAACAGTAGCCGCAGCGCCCAAAGCTGCACCAACATCGGCACCTACAGTTCCAACACCTCAAACGCCAACAAAAGAAACACCTGTACAACAGGCCGCACACACAAACTCTGGCCCATCACATGCCAGCCCGTCAGTGCGTCGTCTTGCACGAGAACTAGGCGTTGATTTAGCAAAAGTCACTGGCACTTCACGTAAAAATCGCATTACTAAAGCTGACGTCAAAGCATTTGTTAAAGGCGCGCTAGCGCGCGGTGGGAGCGCACAACCAGCCCATTCAACTGGGGGTGCAGGTATCCCTGAAATACCCGCACAAGACTTTAGCAAGTTTGGTGAAGTAGATATTCAAGCGTTAAATAAAATCAAGCGCGTGACTGCTCAGCATTTACATCGTTCTTGGTTGAATATTCCGCATGTCACACATAACGATGAAACCAATATTCAAAGCCTTGAGGATTTCCGTAAAACGTTAAACGAAGAATACGCAAAACAAAATAAAGGAATCAAATTATCACCTTTGGCCTTTATCGTTAAAGCCGTGGTCAATGCACTTCAAAACTATCCTCAATTCAACAGCTCTCTTGAAAATGGCGGCAACAACCTAATTGTTAAAAAATATTTCAACATTGGCATAGCCGTTGAAACGCCTAATGGTCTCGTTGTTCCAGTCATTCGTGATGCGGATAAACTCAGCGTTGCTGAAATAGCAGTTGCTATGGGTGACCTTGCTAAAAAAGCACGCGACGGAAAGTTAGCACCTAAGGATATGCAAGGTGGCACATTCTCAATTTCAAGCTTAGGTGGCATTGGTGGTACCAGCTTCACCCCTATTGTCAATGCACCTGAAGTGGCTATTTTAGGGGTATCACGCACGAAGATTGAACCTGTATGGAATGGTTCAGAGTTCATGCCTGCTCCTATCTTACCGTTGAGCTTGTCTTACGACCACCGTGTGATTGATGGCGCTGAAGCGGCACGCTTCACTCGCCATATTGCTGTGGCGTTAGAAGACATCCGTCGCCTAACCGTCTAATTCACCGCCAAACAGAGATTCATCATGAGCAAAATTGATATTATTATTCCAGACTTGGGCGGCGCCGAAAATGTCGAAGTTATTGACATTTTGGTGGCTGAAGGTGACACAATCGATGTCGAACAAGCGCTAATCACCGTTGAAAGCGATAAAGCGTCTATGGACATACCTTCGTCTAAAAGCGGCACAATTACCCGCATCAAAGTAAACACTGGTGACATCGTCAATGAAGGCGATGCTATGATTGAACTTGATGTTGCAGAAAGTGCTCCCGTGAGTGAGGCAAAACCGCAATCATCCACAAATAAACAAACCTCAGAATCACAACAAGCTCCGACACAAACGGCACCCGCCGCCGCACCCAGCGCGCAAACGGATGCTCATGCACCAGTTGTTGTCATTGGTTCAGGCCCTGGTGGTTATACCGCCGCGTTTCGTGCCGCTGATCTAGGCTTAGATGTCACACTGATTGAAAAATATGACACCTTAGGAGGAGTTTGCTTAAACGTTGGTTGTATTCCTTCGAAAGCATTGCTTCACTCAGCAGCCGTTATCTCTGAAGCCCGAGAAATGGAAAAACACGGCATTAGCTTTGGCAAACCCAACATTGATGTTGATAAACTCCGTGATTTTAAAGAGTCAGTTATCGGCAAACTCACAGGTGGTCTTGCGGGCATGGCAAAACAACGCAAAGTCAACGTTATTCAAGGCTATGCTAAATTCACTTCTGCAAACACCCTGTCAATTGACAATGCAGATGGCACAAGCTCTACCCTTTCCTTTGACAAGGCGATCATCGCTGCAGGTTCACGCGTCACGGTTTTCCCAATGTTTGAAACTGATGATGAGAGAGTTATCGACTCAACAGGTGCACTTGAACTCAAAGAAATACCAAAATCCATGCTGATTGTCGGTGGCGGCATCATTGGTTTAGAAATGGCTACGGTTTATAGCGAACTCGGTACCAGCGTCGATATTGTTGAATTTATGCCTCAAATCATCCCTGGCGCCGACAAAGATCTCATCATGCCATTACAAAAACGCATGAAAAGCTTAGTGAATGAGATCATGACTAACACGAAAGTTGAAAGCATTGACCCACAGAAAGCTGGCATTAAAGTCAATTTCGGTTCTGCAAAAGAAGGCAAAGAAGGACCTGAAGCTCGCACTTATGATTATGTGTTAGTTGCAACTGGTCGCCGTCCAAACGGCGATCTCATTGATGCCGATAAAGCGGGTGTAAACGTTGATGAACGCGGCTTTATTGCAGCAAACAATCAAATGCAGACGAATGTCGACCATATTTTTGCTATTGGTGACATTGTTGGACAACCCATGCTGGCTCACAAAGCGACTCATGAAGCCAAAGTTGCTGCCGAAGTTTGCGCAGGCCAAAAAAGTGGTTTTGAAGCCAGTGTTATTCCATCAGTGGCATATACAGATCCTGAGATCGCATGGGTTGGATTAACCGAAACACAAGCGAAAGCTGAAGGCATTGAATATGAAGCAGGTGTTTTCCCGTGGGCTGCTTCTGGCCGAGCAATTGGCAATGACAGGACCGAGGGGAAGACAAAAGTATTGTTCGACCCTAAAACACACCGTGTTCTGGGCGGAGGCATTGTTGGCCCTAGTGCTGGTGATTTAATTGCTGAAGTCGGTTTAGCCATTGAGATGGGGGCTGACGCCACTGACTTAGGGTTAACTATACACCCTCATCCGACGTTATCAGAAACCGTTGCGATGGCGGCTGAGGTCTATGAAGGTACGATTACTGATCTTTATATCCCAAAAAAGAAAAAGCATTAAACTTATCCTACCCAGCCTATCCACGCTGAATGGCCTTCATTCAGCGTGGACAAACGGCTTTTTTACCTTTGTGAAGCTGCGGCTTGAATCAAGCCCGACCCAATCTCACTTTCATATTTTTTCCATACTGGCAGCATCGCTTCCGTCCATGCTTGCCTTTCAGCGACTGTGAGTTTATAAATTTCCGAAGTTCCTGCCTCAATGACTTTTTGACGGTCTGAAACCACTTTTTGACGAGCAATATCATTGCCAAAAGCAATCGCATCTTTCATCGACGCTTCTAAAACAGGTCGAATATCACTCGGCAAGCTATTCCAAAACTTGTCAGAAGATAAAATCACATAGGCTAAATAACTATGGTCAGATTCAACGATATATTTTTGATGTTCATAAAAGCGTTTTGATAAAATATTCGACCAAACATTCATTTGTCCATCTATTTCTTTGCTTTCAAGCTTTCCATACACTTTCGAGAAAGATATTTTCAATGGCGTAGCACCAGTGGAAGCCAACCATGACTTTGCAACATCCGAACCACTATAGCGAAACTTTAAGCCCGAAATATCGTCCGGCTTGCGCATAATAGTGTTAGAAGATAATTGTCTCATGCCATTATTCAAATAACCTAAACCTTGGAAACCATTAGGCTTCAATGAGTCTAACAAACGAACCCCATACTCTCCACCGAGAAACTTTTCCGCCGCAATTGGACTAGAAAAAACAAATGGCAAGTCAAATACTTGGAATCGTGTTGAATACTTTTTCAGCTTAGATAGTGAAGGCGCCGCCAACTCTACTGCACCATCTAACATTCCTGAGAGCACCTTGCTATCACTAAACAATGTTGAATTCGGATAAATTGTCACAGTAACCTTATCGTTACCAAGCCTCTGTTGAACCAGTTCTTTGAACTTTTGAGCCATCCTACCCTTTGGCGCATCTGGAGAAACGACATGCGCAAACCGGATATTAATTGGCTCAGCCATAACAGCATTAGACAACATCAAGCTTGCAAAAAAACAACCAACGAAACAGGTTACTAAATACCCTAAACTTCTTTTTTTATTCATCACTAACACCTCACAAAAATTAACTGCAAAGCATGTGATATGAACAGACACCGCTTTGCCTTGCTCTAAATATCGCTATCTAAAGTAGGCTAACATCGTATATATGTCTTTCATGTTGTGCCCAAATTCAACAGCTTCATTTATCTGATTACAGAATAATTAAAGACGGCCTAAATAAAAATAAATAAACATTAAACGGCATTTTGTTTATTAAATTTATAGAAAACATAGAGTTCGTCTCTTTTTCTTGATCCTTCATAGAATTATCGGCGATCATGGAGTCATTCGGGGGGACTGAACATAGGGGATTTTTTTGAGTTTACGAAAACGTGTTCTTTTAATGCTTCTTGGGCTAACCATTGCTCAAGGTTATCTACTGTTCACTTCCACCTTTATCTACATTGAAAATATATTAAACAATCAAATAGGTAAAAGAGCATTAAGCGTGGCCGAGTCAATTACACAAATCAAGGAGGTCCCAATTGCTGTCGAAACTTTCGATTCAGAGTACCTACAAAATATGAGTCTTAAAATAGCAAAAAAAACTGGAGCAAGATTTGTTGTAATAGGCAATAAACATGGCGTCCGCTTAAGCCACCCTATTCCAGAAAGGATTGGGAAAAGTATGCAAGGAGGAGATAATTATGATGCCTTAATCGGAGGGAAATCTTATATCTCAGAAGCCATTGGTAGCTTAGGGCCGTCAATTCGTGGCAAAGCACCCATCATTAATAACGACGGCGCCATTGTTGGCATTGTGTCTGTCGGTTATATGCTCGACTCAGTTGCTGAAACAGTAAAATCCTACCAAGAAAAGGCCCTCTATTACACTTTAGCGATTATTTTATCTACGGCGGCGGTAGCATGGTACATCGCTCGGTATATTAAAAACTCTATTCGCGGCTTTGAACCTGAAGAGATTTCTCGATTATTTGCAGAGCTTTCGACCACATTGGAATCATTAAAGGAAGGCATTATCGCCATCGACTCAAATGGGAGGATTACCAACATCAATAAATCAGCTCTAACCGTGCTAGGCTTAAGTTCATCTCAAGAGTTAGTGTCACAATATCTGTTAGACGTTGTACCCAACCATTCGTTGATTGATATATTACACACAAAAAAACCAGTTAATGACCAAGAGTTTGCAATTAACGGCCAAGAAGTCCTCATTAATCAAGCACCTATTTATATCGATAGCGCGTTTTCTGGAGCTGTCACCAGCTTTCGATTAAAAGGAGAAATTGATCGAATCAATGCAGAACTAGTAATGGTTGAACAGCAAGCAGATTCATTAAGAAGCCAAGCACATGAATACTCCAACCGATTGCAAACCATCTCGGGGTTAATTGCTCTCAATGAAACCGACAAAGCCATTCAATTCATTGGTCAAGAGCATCACGCCCAACAAGAGCTCATGTCTTTATTAATTGAATCCATTGGTAGCAGCTTATTGTCTGGCTTAATCATTGGCAAACACAATCGTGCGAATGAATTAGGCTTATCATTAGACATGGATAAAAATAGCCAAATTACAAAGATCCCCACTCATGTTCCTCGTGAGAAACTAGTGACTATCATTGGTAATTTAATCGACAATGCGCTTGAAGCCACTTTACGACACACTGGGAAAGGAGGCAGCGTAAAAATTTCGATTAACGACCTAGGAGATGATTTGATTTTTGAAATAGAAGATCAAGGCAAAGGAATTCCTACAGCGGATCTTGATAAACTGTTTATCAAAGGCATTAGTACCAAAGCAAAAAAAGCATGCAGCGAACATGGCTATGGACTCTGGTTAGTCAAAGAACAACTACTACAGTGTGGAGGCTACCTGACGATTGACTCGATTCAACCCACAGGAAGCCTGTTCACTGTTTTTATCCCTAAACATAAACTATAAAAATAAAAATTATGCGAGCAGTAACAACCATCATTGCCGAAGACGATTTACAAAATGCAGAAATTATCAATAAATTCATTGAACGAATAGATGCGTTTAATGTAATTGGCATTTCTCAATCATTGACGCAAATTAAAGAAATGGCCGACATCGTCAAACCAGACTTAATTTTACTAGATAACTATTTCCCGGATGGTAATGGAACGGAACTGCTACAGCACATCAGACAACAAAATCTTCAAATTGACATCATCATGATCACCGCTTCTAAAGATGCCATCACAATTAGAGATGCCATTCATGGGGGAATTTTTGACTACATCATCAAACCGATTTCATATAACCGACTGGAAAACAGTTTGGAAAAATATTTAAACTACTTCTCAAAACTGCATAACACCGAAACACTCGCTCAAGAAGAAATTGACAACCTTCTCAAGCGTAACCCATATCAATCAAGCTCTCCAGAGTTACGACTGCCAAAAGGTATCGATCCCCTCACACTGGAAAAAATAAGAAAACGGCTAACGACCACTTCTCAAACATTTACCGCTGAAGAGCTCGGAAAAATTATTGGCATGAGCAGAACAACATCTCGCCGCTATCTAGAGTATTTAGTGAGCCTAAAAGAGGTCGTTGCTGACGTCAATTATGGCAACATTGGGAGACCTGAAAGGCTCTATAAAAAATCAAAAAACTAACTGACTGCCAATGATTTTATCAACATAAAACACATAAAATTTATAGCCACAAAGCTCAATAAACCCCTTATCTACAAATTATTTCATCCCTCATAGAATTCATTTAATTTCCTCTTACTCAGTAGAGGCACCACTGCTTTCATTCATTTAAAGCGCGTGATTTTACTGCGAAAAATAACCATTTATAAAATCAAATAATAGAGGATTACTATGAATCGTAAGCACCGCTTTACACTCTCATCTGCTGCATTAGCACTTGGATTAGTGATGAGTGCAAACTCTCACGCATACACACTAGTACCTGGCGATAACGGCCTTTCAATCGAGCTAAAAGGCGATTATGAAGTGCAACTTCGCCAGCGAAAAGCAAACGACAGAAACTTAGATTTAGAATACGATGACTTAGAAATCAAAGTCCATGCAGCACAAAAATTTGGCAACGGTACAAAAATATTTGGTGCGGTTGAAACCGACTTCAAAAGAGAAGGCGATGGCGACGCTAACAGCACACTTGATCAGGCATGGGTGGGCATTGATTTTGGCGCGCTGACCATTGGTTTTGGTAAAACAGATTACGCGACCGATAACTTTAGCGTAGAAGCCGACTATGAAATGGGCCCAGGCGATGGATTCGATCAGTTCAAAGATGCCGGTGATGATCTAATATTTGGTAATTTTAAAGCCGGTGATTTCACACTGTATTACTCAACAGATATTGCTGAAGGCAATGATGGAGAAGTCAAAGACGAGTCATCTATCGACTTAGTGGCCCGTTACAAAATTGCTGGTTTTGATTTGGCGCTTGCATACCAAGATTTCAAAGAAGATGGTGATTCAGAAAGCATCGACACGATTGGTGCGCGAGTGAAAACCAAACTCGGTGGACTTGGTTTAGGGCTAGCATTCACAACAAATGACACATCAGATCAAATTGATGCATCATTAAAATATAAACTCGGCGGTAAGCTCTCTGGTGCAACAGGCATCAGCCAAGTGTCTCCGGAAGGTGAAGAAGATGTCACATATTGGTACACCAATATTGGTCAATCGTTCGGAAAAGCAAAAGTTTTCGCAGAAATCGGTGGTGATAACGCAGACGACACAGACATCGGTTATTTAGTTGGCATGCGAATTAGATTTTAAAGAAAAATAGTCCTTTTTTCTTTAATTTGGTATGACCCACCCCAGGCAACTGCGGTGGGTCTTTTTTATACGTGCCTCAAAAACTTGCTCGGTAGTCTGTTTTTTCTGAACGACCGACAGCAACAAATGTGACCAAGGCGACGATTAAAAACTGAAGAATCAACTGCATTCAGCAAAAAATCAATTACGATTACAAAGACACTTATTTTAAACTATCTCTTAAATTTACTCCGTCAATAAGAAGGTCCATGGGATGAAGAAAGATTACTTTGAACATAAAGCCAATGATTATGAACAGCAAAAACAACGTGTAGCGAATGTAGAAAATATTGCGAATGTCATCAAAAAAAATATTCAATTTAATCCTTCAATGCACATTATGGATTTTGGTTCAGGCACTGGGCTGTTATTAGAGCGTATCGCCCCTTTTGTCAAAAAAATAACGGCAATTGATATTTCAACATCAATGAATAGACAATTAGAGAAAAAACGAAAAGATATTCAATGTGAACTCGACATTATTGAAATGGATTTATCAACCTCAACACTAGACAAAAAATTTGATGGCATTATTTCATCAATGACAATGCATCATATCGAAGACATTCCACTTATGTTGGAAAAACTCCACTCGATGTTGAATACTGGCGGCTTCATTGCAATAGCGGACTTAGATACTGAAGATGGTAGCTTCCATCGCGAAGACACTGGGGTGTTTCATACTGGATTTGACCGCGACTATTTCAAAGGTCTCGCCTTATCCGCAGGTTTTCGCGATATTTCCTCCTTCAAAGCAAGTACCGTAAAAAAAGCGCAAGGAGACTATTCTGTGTTTTTAATATCCGCAGTAAAAGCGTGAGGTAAACAGAATAGGCTTTTTAAAAGCCTATTCATAAAAACCCGATCAAGCACTCTCCTGAAACGCAAGGCCAAAGGTAGGCTTATCTAACTCTTGCTTGATAAAATTTACAAAGCAATCCGTCATAGGAATATCCGTAATACCCTCTAAAAATAAAAACTGCCCTTGAGGGTTAATTTCCAACCAAACCATTTCCCCTTTGGTATTGATTTTACAATCCATGATGCCCATTCTTAAATCTAAGGCCTTAAGCAAATCATAGACTTTATTTTGATTCTCTTGAGACAGTTGATATTCATAGATTGGTACATCTAAGTTTTCTCGCCAATCTAATCGATCCGCTTCAATTAAAACTGACTTAATAGTTGAACCAAAACAATTAATGCGTAAGTGTTTAAAACCATCGATCGCTTCTTGATATGTCGCTGGAGTAGCCTGCATACCATATTCGTTCTCTAAATGTTCTGTTTGAATTTTTCGTGTAAATAACGGTTTTTTTCCTGAACCCCGAACGGGCTTAACGATGACTTCATTATTCAATTCATGACAAAATGTACGGATTGCATCAGGATTTTGACTCACTATCGTCTTCGGCACTTTAAAGCCGACACGCTGAGCTACTGCTAACTGATACAGCTTATTCTCAGCTCTAGTGGTTGCAAACGGCTCACTCACCCATTGCCCTGAAAACTGCGTTAATACACTGCCTAAAATAGAAGCAGCGCAATCCTTATGAATCAAATCGACAGATGATTCATCCATTTCTTCTACAGGTAACTTTTGCGACTTCCCACTTCTTCTCCACCAAATTAAATCAATATCTGGTAGGTCAATAAGTTCACCTTGATAATCTAACAAGCTGCAAACACCACCTGAAGACCAGGTGATGTTCGAATTGCCTGTAACAGAGTCCGTTTCAAAAATCTGACATTGATAACCTGTCAGCTGATTTAAACGATTATTCACAACATGTGCATGAAGGTCTCCCTTACCACTAAAAATAGCAATTTTTTTCATAATAATTACTCGTCGCAATCATCACAATCAGGGCAACAAGACACCGTATAGCTTGTTAGGCTTTCATTAATATCCAAATCCAGCCCAACTCTGTCCGCCACTAACCGTTCAAACTCATGTAACTTATCTGGCGTCACAACCTCATAAGACGTTGGTTGAAACATCATCACATTAGGAATGCGATCAAACTTTTTTTGATTTTTAGGGTCGCCAAAATTGGCTAGAAGTTTTCTAGTTTTTTCCATGTTTATCTCCTTAAATTTTAAGTTAACTACCTTTTAACTACTAACAACATCACTCTTCATTGTGATGCATGCACTTCCTACTGCGCTTTTTACGCTAACACAATCGGGAAACATCTTTGATTTATTACAACAAAATCGTAATCTTTGATTAAAGCCTTAGCAAAACATTACCTCCAACCTCACAAGCAATTATGATTGAGTTTTGCTACAGTTCAACGTAAATACAACGACTTACAAACGTGAAAACTACATCATGAAAACAATTGGACTTTTAGGAGGTATGAGCTGGGAAAGTACCACCGAATATTACCGAGAAATTAATACAGGCGTTAAGCAAGCACTAGGCGGCTTACATTCGGCCAAAGTTGCCATGGTAAGCGTCGATTTTGATCCCATTGAAAAATTACAACACCAAGGTAACTGGCAAGGTACCGCCGACATCCTCGCCAAAGCAGCAAAGCAAATTCAGGCGGCAGGCGCTGACTGCTTGCTGATTTGCACTAACACGATGCATAAAGTGGCTCCTCAGATAGAAACCTCCATCGACATTCCCTTATTACACATTGCCGATGCAACTGCCGAAGTATTACTCCAACACAATATTCAAACAGTTGGTTTGTTAGGAACAGCATTCACCATGGAGGAAGACTTCTACAAAGGCCGATTAAAAGACCGTTTCCAGTTAGACGTTGTCATACCTGACAACAAAGATCGGAAAATTGTCCACGATATCATTTACCAAGAACTCTGCTTAGGCACCATTAAGCCAGAATCAAAATCATCTTATTTACGCATTATTGACAAATTAGCGTCACAAGGTGCACAAGCAGTGATTTTAGGGTGCACTGAAATTGGTTTATTAGTCAATCAATCTGACACCTCTGTCACACTCTTCGATACCACCTCGATTCATGCCAAAAAAGCGGTTGAATATGCCGTCAATGTTACCAACATCCATGATGAAAAAAACGGCTAAAATCATCGTTGAAAATATCAACACTCCCGGAAAAACGACACGTGTCAATGCCGAAAAATACCTGGCTATGAGAGAAGCGTTTCTGAAAATTTTACCAAAATCTAGCCCAGGGATGACCCAAGCAGAAATCCAAGCACATGTTAAACCTCACCTCCCTGCCGACTTATTTCCTGAAGGAAAAACGTCGGCCTGGTGGGCAAAAACGGTGCAACTCGATCTAGAAGCAAAACAGTATGTCATTCGAGAAACCTGCAAACCCCTTAGATGGCACCAACACTAACACTCAACTATCGCCTAAAATATATTGAGAGCGTGAAATAACCTGAATACACAGTGCATCGAAAAAATACTTATCACCTCTTCGCTGTTAAAACCCGCACTACTATTCAAAGAATCTATTAAAGGCAATAAATACAGCTTATTTTTATACGCTAACTCGATTGACTATAGTTCGTATTCAACTCTCAACATCAATTAACGAACATGGTTAATGCACTTTCTCGTTTCATCACTTTGCTCGGCAAACATGCATCATACACTTTACCGATCGGTGTATTTCTAGGCTTATTTTTCCCATTCTTGTCTAGCTTTTTCAAAGACTATTTAGTCATTACATTATTAGTTCCATTGACATTATCCTTGGTGAGGATTGAAACAGCAGAGCTATTTCGAGCCATGAAAAACTGGCGGCTAGTTACTCTATTAACCGCATGGGTATTAATCGCCTGCCCCATCGTTATGTGGGCACTACTCTCACCACTGAATATTCAAAGCCCTATACTCGTGGCCGCTATTATTGCAGCAGCGGCACCACCCGTCACCGCTTGCGCAGCCGTGGCGTTATTTCTACGCATTAATGCTGCCATTGCCGTCGTGATCACAGTGACCACAATGCTGCTTGTGCCTGTATCATTACCCCTTATTTTAAAATATTTGGCACCGTTGCAAGCCAACATTAATTTGTGGGCATTAAGTCTAAATTTAGCAGGCTTTATTTTGCTATCTTTTACTTTGGCTTTCGTCATCAAAAAAGCCGTTCCCAAAAAAAAGTTACACGCTTCACGATATCTCATGGATGGTGTTTCCGTAGTGTTCATTAGTATTTTTACGATTGGAATCATGAACGGCATCAGCGATTTATTTTTCCAAAACCAGTGGTTCGTTATTGAGACATTGATTGTTTCAACATGTGTGGTTTTTTTCTTATATGTTATTTCAACGATACTGTTTTGGGGAACTGGGCCGCGCACAGCCATGGCCATCGGCTTATGTAGTGGTAATTTCAACCTTGGATTAATGTATATCGCTCTTGAAAAACACACATCCATTGATGTGTTAATTTTTTTCGGCATTGGGCAAATCCCAATGTATTGCCTACCTTCACTCCTAGCACCGATTATCCAAAAACTGATCACTCACTACGAACCAAAGCCGTAACGGCCACGAGCCTAAACCAACACTTATCATAAAAAGTATGGCAATATTCCTGTGTGTTTGAATCACTAATATTGATAAAAATTATTGTCTCCATTGCGATTGTCTTTGGACTATCAATAGTGGCTGAAAAAGCAAGCCCTAAGGTTGCAGGTATTCTCGCGGGATACCCGCTTGGCACTGCCATCGTTTTATTCTTCATCGGCCTAGAAAATGGGGAAGTTTTTGCCGCAAACAGCGCTGTTTACGCATTGAGTGGCTTATCAGCAACATTATGTTTTGTATATATTTACTATAAAACATCTAACGTCTTTTCAAGCCAACATATCCAGACACGCTGGCATCATGTCTTCATTCCATCATTGCTAGCTACGCTCAGCTTCTTAGTGATAGCAGCCCTCTTGAGCCAATTCCATATGTCATTATTTGAAAGCCTCTTAATCATGGTAGTAGCCATTATATTTTTTAGCTTTCAATTCAAAAAAATCGACAACACTCAAATCGTTCAAAAGATTAAGCTTACTTATAACGTGATTCTTTTTCGTGCCGGCATGGCTGCCCTGATCGTACTTTTCATCACTAGCATAGCAGCATTATTGGGACCAAAATGGTCTGGTATTTTATCGGCATTCCCCATCGCCCTCTTTCCATTAATCCTAGTGATCCATTTGAGTTATGGGAAACAATACGTTCACACTATCATTAAAAATTTCCCACATGGCTTAGGTGCATTGATTGTTTACACAATCGCCGTATCATACTTATATCCACGCATAGGCATTTATATAGGTTCACTGGTCTGCCTAGGATTAGCGACTGTCTATTTACTGTTATATTCAATAACATGTCACTTTTTATCAAAACATAAACTCCGTACTCACAACAACTAACCATGACTTTAGCGACCGAAAAATTGATGATTCGTGGACTTCAGCATCATATTCAACGATGGGGAGATCATACATTACCAACAGTGTTTGCCCTGCATGGCTGGATGGACTGCGGCATATCATTCGCTGAAATAGCCAAACAGTTATCGAATAAATTCCATATCATCGCCCCAGACCTGCGAGGTTTTGGCGACACGGAACATTCAACATCCGGTTACTGGTTTCCTGACTATTGTGCCGACCTTGACGCAATGATTAATCACTATGCACCTCATTCACCTGCCAATTTATTGGGGCACAGCATGGGAGGAAATATCGCCTTAATGTACGCTGGAATTAAGCCACATCGCGTATCAAAAGTACTCAGCCTTGAAGCACTGGGATTGCCCAGCACATCCCCCCAAGACACCCCTAAAAAATATGCCCAATGGATAGAACAGTCTAATACACACAAAAAGCAGAAACACTACCCATCATTGCAGGCACTTCAACAAGCCATTCAAGCTAATCACCCTTCCTTATCTGAAGAAATGGTCAAAACATTAGCACGTACTTGGGGCAAACCATTGCACAAAGACAGCCAAAAATATGTGTTGAAACATGATGCCAAACATCGCCATGCGAACCCTATTCGATACCACCATGAAGATATGGAAGCGCTTTGGGAAGCCGTCACGGCAAAAACAGGGGTCGTTATGGCAAATGACTCAAACATTTATCAACAATACCTTTCGAGTGGCCGCATAGAAAAAGCAAAAAAACTTCTCAACATTACGGATAAAAACTACTATATTGTTGATGAGGCACAACATATGTTGCATTTGGAACAACCTAAATCAACTGCCGCGCATGTCGCCCACTTTTTTAGCTCAGAATAAACACACCAAAACATCGCATTTTAATGATTGAGAACACTTTTATGGATATCGACCTTTTAGCCTACTTGCCGCAGCTCACTTCTGTCATCTTCATTGCGATTTTCATGGCTATCAGCCCTGGATCAGATTTTGTCATGGTGACTAGAAATAGCATTTTTCATGGACGACATTCAGGCATTTATTCCGCGTTTGGAGTGAGCTTAGCGATTTGGATACACGTGGCTTATTCCATTGCTGGCCTAGCAGTGATTATTTCAAACTCAATCATTTTATTTTCTATTATTAAGTATTTAGGCGCTGCCTACTTAATTTATATCGGCTGGAAAACGCTTCGTTCACAATCTGCGCTAGATATTCACCCAACGCAAGACCAACACCTCTCAACACTCTCGCCTTTTGCATCGTTTAAAATCGGCTTCATTTCCAATGCGCTGAACCCTAAAACAACACTATTCTTTTTAAGCATCTTCACTCAAGTGTCCACACCAGAAACACCCGTAATAATGCAAATCATCTATGGTGCTATCATATCAATGGCGCACTTAATTTGGTTTGTGGCCGTCGCGACATTCTTGAGCCAGCCAGCCCTATTGAAAAAATTTTATACATATAAGCGAAGCATTGAAAAAGTCATCGGTTCATTGTTGATTGGCTTTGGCTTAAAAGTTGCTCTCACCAGCAACACATAAGCTGCCATTGAGTAACATTTCTCAAACGCAACATCTCTCAAACGACATAGCTTTTCCATAATGGACTTAGAGTTAGATCATGTTTTTATTCTCGTCGAACCTGAAGCCAAAGTAGCAGATCACTTGGTGTCATTGGGTTTAACGGAAGGTTTTAGCCGGACACATCAAGGCCAAGGAACAGCTAACCGGCGATTTGAATTTTCAAATGGCATGCTCGAATTTCTATGGGTTCGAGACGTCAACGAAGCCAATCATGGCCCAGCCAAACACTTATTATTTCCAGAACGCCATGATAATCCACAGGCATCCCCTTTCGGTGTTATTCTCACTAAAAAAAATAACACCGATCAAGGCATACCTTTTCCAGGAATACCATATCAACCTGACTATTTCGATCCTCCAATGGCATTTCATATTGGGGAGAATGCATCAAAAATCACCGAACCACTATGTATCTATGTGCCCTTCATGGATGCTGTGAAAAGAAACTCTGAAGAAGGCCTATTTAAAACACTCACTCAGGTGCGGATACACACACTCGAAACAGCATTTTCAAACACACTTAACACAACGCATCAGGCAGACCGCCTTAGCATTCAGCATGGAACAGAGCATTTATTAGAGCTCACACTCGATGAGCACCGCTTAGCGATGACCAAAGACTTTAGGCCTCACATTCCTTTATTATTACACTGGTAATATTTCATTAACTTATGATCGTCATACTTGGTATTTTTCTAGTCATCCTAGTGGTTTATGTTCCACAAATTTGGATTAAATATGTTTTTCGAAAATATTCAAAACCTATCGAAGACTTGGACGGAACTGGCGGAGAGTTAGCAGAACATCTTGTCGATAGATTTGAACTCGAAGGCGTCAAAGTTATTCAGGGCCTCGCTAATGAAGACTATTATAACCCTGCTGAAAAAATCATCTCTCTAAGCCCAGACAATTACTCTGGCAAATCACTAACGGCAGTTGCCGTGGCAGCCCATGAAGTTGGGCATGCCATCCAGTTTTGCAAAAAAGAACCGGTTAGTTTTTTAAGAGAACGATATATGGGTAAATTGTCGAAAATACAACGCATCGGCAACATACTAATGATCGCCACCATAGCCGCTACAGTCATCATTAAAATTCCTCACCTTTTCATTATCGCGGCAGGCATTGGTATCATGACAATGCTGGCATCCTTATCGATGTATATTGCAATATTACCCGAAGAGTTTGATGCCAGTTTTAATAAAGCCTTACCTATCCTTGATGAAGGTTATATAGATAAACAAGACATTCCAGCCATCAAAACTATTTTAAGAGCAGCTGCATTGACCTATGTTGCCGCCGCACTCACCAACGTCATCAACCTATGGCGCTGGATTAGATTTTTAAAGTAAA
>JBOEGT010000046.1:0-26376 GCA_050633585.1 Arenicella sp. | reverse complement strand
CTATTGTCTGCCATGAAAACGCCGGCCATGTTGCGTTCGTGGTCTTCGATGGTGCGAATGCTGTTAACCCAGCTCGACAGGTCGTCACCTTGAAAGTCTTGATACCAGCTTCGAAGTGCCTTGATTGCAGAATCATGTCCATCGCTGCTGGCGAGTGCCATGACGGTCTCAGTGACGGTTTGATCATTGATGCCTTCTTGGTCATCATCTAGGCCAATGACTGCAAAGCGAATGCGAAGGTGAATAGGTAATTGCTCGGTTTCAATTAATCCAATGATGGATTCTAAAAACTCACCACAATGTGCGCAGCTGGGAGCAATTGCTATAACCACTCGCCATGGCGTGTTTTTTACGCTCTTATTATCTTGTAAATGTGGCGTTTCACAAATGAGGTCTCCCTCTAAGGCTTCGATGTCTATTTTGCCTTTTTGTTTGTGGAAGCTTGCCAAGCTTTTTGGACTTAATAAGGGGTGTAAGCCACTTTTATGATGATTTCGTTCAACGAGTTGTTTTCGAATTATCCACCACAAAAATCCTGGAATAAGGAAAAGGCTTATACTGAATGCTGCTTCACTGAGGTTGTTAGGTATGAATGTTAAGCTTTTGGCATGGTAAAGAATAAGCATCGCTTGAATAATGATACATGCTTGTACCAGTAGGCATAAGGTACACCATTGCCTTAACACATACTTTTGTACCATGATTGAGAAGGCGCTATAACCAGCTGCACTTAAGCCAAGTAGTGAGACTAACCATGGAGTTGATGAGGGGGTTGCGAACAGTAGTAGCAAAGCACCACTAAAATACATGATGCCAAAGTCGGCATGTGAGATGCCAAAAGTTTTGGCAAAGCGGCTGTCTAAAATGGATGTGCAATGACTGCCTTTATCGGTGTTTTTACTGGTTTTTGAACACCATTTTTCAGCGAAGCCTCCCGCTTCATGGATGTAGTGTTGAACGAGAATAAAGGAGGAAATTAATCCCGACAATAAACAAGCGGCGATAATAAATGGTAACGTCATGGCTGTGATTGTAATTTGATCTTGTGCTGACCGCTATTCTTATTATTAATACGGTTATCTAGAGTGAAGTTTTGCATCGATACCCGCTGTTGATAGAGACAAAAAAGGCCCGCACGAAGCGAGCCTTTTCTGTTTTTATGCAAAAAGCAATTACATGCCCATGCCACCCATGCCCATGTCAGGCATTGCTGGCATTGCAGCACCGCCTTCTTGAGGGATGTCAGTGATCATCGCTTCAGTAGTGATGATCATGCTAGCAATTGATGCTGCATTTTGAAGTGCTGTACGTGTCACTTTTGTTGGGTCAAGAATGCCCATTTCAATCATGTCACCGTATTCACCTGTGCCAGCGTTGTAACCGTAGTTACCTTTGTTGTTGCGAACTTCGTTCAATACAACTGACGCATCGTCGCCACCGTTAGAAACGATTTGACGTAATGGAGATTGAACTGCAGCAATAACAATGTTAACACCAGCTTGTTGATCAGCGTTGTCACCTTTTACTTTTTCGACAGCTGCTAATGTGCGAACCAAAGCAGTGCCACCGCCAGGAACAACACCTTCTTCTACCGCTGCGCGAGTAGCGTGAAGTGCATCATCTACACGGTCTTTCTTCTCTTTCATTTCGACTTCAGTAGCCGCACCGACTTTGATGACAGCAACGCCGCCCGCTAATTTAGCGATACGTTCTTGCATTTTCTCTTTGTCGTAGTCAGAAGCAGCTGCTTCTAGCTGTGCGCGAACCATGTTGACGCGAGTAGAAATGTCTTCAGCAGAACCAGCACCGTCAATGACCGTTGTGTTCTCTTTTGTGACAACAATGCGTTTCGCAGAACCTAAGTCTTCAAGCGTTGCATCTTCAAGAGACATACCAACTTCTTCTGAAATGACACGAGCACCGGTTAAGACAGCGATGTCTTCAAGCATTGCTTTACGACGATCACCAAAACCAGGCGCTTTAACAGCACATACTTTGACGATGCCACGCATTGTGTTGACAACCAATGTAGCAAGCGCTTCGCCTTCAACGTCTTCTGCAACGATTAATAATGGGCGTGATGTTTTTGCAACGGCTTCAAGGGTTGGGATCAAGTCACGAATGCTTGAGATTTTCTTGTCATGGATTAAGATGAAAGGATCTTCAAGTTCAGCTGTCATTGTATCTTGCTTGTTAGCAAAGTACGGAGAAAGATAACCACGATCAAATTCCATACCTTCAACGATATCTAATTCGTTTTCGAAAGACTGGCCTTCTTCAACAGTGATGACACCTTCTTTACCTACTTTTTCCATCGCTTCTGCAATGATGTTACCAACAGAAGAGTCAGCATTTGCAGACACTGTGCCTACTTGTGCAATCTCTTTTTGGTCAGAACAATCTTTTGACGCTTTTTGTAATGATTCAACTGCTGCAGAAACTGCTTTGTCGATACCACGTTTGATGTCCATTGGGTTCATGCCAGCGGCAACTGATTTCAAACCTTCACGAACTAGCGCTTGAGCAAGAACTGTCGCTGTTGTTGTGCCGTCACCAGCCACATCATTCGTTTTAGAAGCCACTTCTTTGACTAGTTGAGCGCCCATATTTTCGAACTTGTCTTCAAGTTCAATTTCTTTGGCAACTGAAACCCCGTCTTTAGTCACTGTTGGTGCGCCGAAAGCTTTATCAAGTACCACGTTACGACCTTTTGGGCCTAAAGTGACTTTTACTGCATCTGATAATGTGTTGACGCCTGCAAGCATTTTTGCACGTGCATCATCACTAAATTTTACATCTTTAGCCATTTGTAATTCTCCAGTTATTTTTTCTGTATTGTTTAACTAAGCTTGTGAAAAGCTAATGATTAACCGATGACGCCAACGATTTCATCTTCTTTCATTACGAGAAGAGTTTCGTCATCATAAGTCACTTCTGTGCCAGCATATTTGCCGAATAAAACAGCGTCGCCTTCTTTCACGTCAAGTGGCTGAACAGTGCCGTTGTCTAATTTTTTACCATTACCTACAGCAACAACTACGCCTTGACTTGGTTTTTCTTTAGCTGAATCAGCTAGGATGATGCCGCCTGCAGATGTCGCTTCTTCTTCGTTACGACGAACTAAAACGCGGTCTTGTAATGGACGAATTGACATTCGTAACCTCCAATAAATTGAGTGTTTAAACTAAGTTTTTTATTACCAGGAGTTAGCACTCCATAGGTGAGAGTGCTAATGATAGGGTCGAACTTTTTAAAGTCAAGTAAATCATGTTTTTTTTAAGGGTAATTCACCCTGAATCTTGCTTAATTTCTATGTTAAATTGGGTGTGTTACAAGATAATTAATACCTTGAAAAAGGAGTTTTATGGAAAGTTTGCATGATTTAGAAGTCTTAGTTGAATCTAAAAAAACGGGGTTAGTTGTAATTGAAACAGAGCGCGAAGGATGTTTTGTTGATGGTTTTAAGCGGATAGCCTCACGTTCCTCCGTTGCTTATTTTCATTGGACAGTCACTAAGGGTTTGCTTCGTTTTGGTGATGGGTATTCACATCAAACGCATAACCGGGATATCAATCAGTTGTTTGCTCAGATTCAATCGACCACTTTCCCCAGTGTGTATGTCTTGGTTGACTTTCATCATTTTCTACAAGATCCAGTCGCCATTCGCCATGTGAAAGATGTGTTGGTTAATAGCCCTCAACATACGGTCGTGATGCTGTCATCTGAAGTCACACTGCCTGAAGAGTTGAATCGCGCAGCCACTCGATATGAACTGCCACTACCCAGTGCGTCGGAGCTAAAAAAGATTGTCAATGATCTTGCAGAGCGTTGGTATCAAGAAAATCGCGTTAAAGTGAAAACACCGAATAAACGTATGGCGAAATTGCTGGTTGAAAACTTATGCGGTTTGTCCGTAGATGATGCTAAAAGACTGGCTGAACATGCCATCTTTAATGATGGTGTGATTGATCAAAAGGATATTGCTGAACTCAACCAAGAGAAATTCGACTTGCTCAATAAAGACAATGTGTTGAGCTATGAATTAGACTATGAAGAACTAGACAATATTGCGGGTTTTGAAAACTTAAAAGAATGGCTAGAAGTGCGCCGCAAAGTGTTCGGTGGTGAGTTGAAATTGCCAGGTGGTGATATCCCAAAAGGAATGTTGTTATTGGGAGTGCAAGGTTGTGGTAAAAGTTTAGCCGCAAAAGCGGTGGCTGGTTCATGGCATTTGCCATTGTTATATCTTGATTTTGGCGTGCTATATAACCGTTATATTGGTCAGACGGAAGAAAATATGCGCTCGGCATTGGCAGTGGCTGAGCACATGGCGCCTTGCGTGTTATGGATGGATGAAATTGAAAAAGGCTTGTCTGCTGTGTCCAGTTCGGATGACACTTCTAAGCGCTTGTTGGGCACGTTTTTGACATGGTTGGCTGAGAATAAGTCTAAAGTATTCGTGGTTGCAACCGCCAATGATGTGACAGCAATGCCTCCAGAGTTGATGCGCAAAGGCCGTTTTGATGAAGTCTTTTTTGTGGATTTGCCTTCGGAGTCAGAGAGGGCGGCTATTTTAAGCGTGCACCTTGCAAGGCGAGAGTTGTCTTCTGAAGGCATAGACTTAGAGAAGGTTGCAGCATCCTGCGAAGGCTTTTCAGGAGCGGAAGTCGAGCAAGTGGTGGTGTCAGCGATTTATGCAACTTACGCGAAAGATAAATCATTGACGACAGAAGCATTGCTCAATGAAGCGCAAACAACTCGACCTTTATCTATTTTAATGGCCGAAAAAATTCAAGGCTTGAGACATTGGGCTGAACACCGTGCGGTTAAAGTGTAAGCCCTGAAGCTACCTATGGTAGTTAAAAATTTGTTGGGTGCCGTAGTTTCGCTGATATGTATAGCGGTATCGAAGTGTATCGCGAAACCAGAATTTCACAGTAATGTTATGTAAACGGTTTTGCTCATCTAGCACAATATCAATAATTTCTATGGTGGTCTTGATGCAGGTTCTTTTCTGACCTATTTTCCAGCCAAAACCTGCTGGAATGTGGCATAAGCCTCTCACCCACTTAACCCATGGCCTTTTGACATTATGAATGCCACCAATTCCACGTGGATGGCACACATAGTATTTTTGTGTGTTGCTCGTGGATCGGGTTCTTTGCCAAACGTTTCTTATCTCACCTGAAACGTCGTCTGTCCACTGTATTGGACCTTTGATGATGACTTCGCCTTTAGCATAACCTTTGCCTGGGCTATCTAAAAGGCTTCGGGAGTTCGCAGCATGCATGCAGTTTGCATTTTTGTCTCCATCCCATATTGCGCCTGTCCATAACTGATAAGGGATAAATAGTTCTTGGCTTGCGCAATTATATAGATTGCTAATGTGCCAAGGGTCTTTGCTGGCATAAGGAGAAATTGAGCAGGCAATCTCATGTAAACGTTCAGCAGCTAATAGTGCCTGTTTTTTTTCAAAACTATTCCACTCATCAATGGTTTTTTTATGCGAAAGATTCTGAGATAGCGTGTCTTTGGCGGGAACGCTTTGTGCTATTGCCGAATTCAGTGTGATAAGAAGCTCAAAGATCAAAAGAGCAGAAATGATTATTTTCATCTTCTGATTTCTGTGTAATTGGTTTTAATGATGTTTTCAAATCGTCTACTAACAGGCGCAGTTGAACCATGGCGTAATTTAATGTGAACATTATTTGCATCAATGAACCAACCTAAAATGTTATCTTTTGATACCCAGAAAGAGCGATGCACTTGGTGGCCGCTCTCGGCAGGGAGTTCATTTAATGCTTGACCAAATTTATATAAAATAAGCGTCGTTTCTGAGTCGGTTGTGACTTTGAGGTAATGCTCTTGTGCTTGTAATAATTGAGGGATTTTTTGCGAAACTTTGGGTAATTTTCGTAGGAAAGGGATGTCATTGACGTTGGTATACAGTAGTTCTTGTTCTTGTTCTTGATTGAGTGCTTTGTTGTGATTGATGTCAGTTGTTTTTTGTATCTCAATGTTGACATAGAAATGCACAATGTAAAGCAGAGTTCCATATGCCAAGTGCTTTGGAAGAACTTCAGTAATAATTTTGAAAAATAACGGTTGCAGGAAGCCTGTGGTTTGCAGGTTGTGAATCGCAAAACTATGAGACCTTCCAAGAGAGAGGTCTAACATCGAGATAGCTAGGCCAAAGGGAATGGCGCTGATGATGACGGCTAAACCAAAGCTCATGTGCTGAGAACGAATCGATTTTTGCGTCAATAAGAGCTTATAAGCACCAAAAATAAAGGCCATGCCCAACACTAAGTATAAAAGCCAGTAGACGCTTCGCAACCACCAACTGTCGCCAGGCCAAAACGCAAATGTATGTGAACTTAAGTTGAATGCGAATAGGCACAACAGCAGAAAATAGACACTGTTTTTTGATATCCAGAATGTTTTCGCTTTAAGTTTTTCGTGAATGAAATCCATGCGTGAAAGGTGTTGATGTTTGATGACTGGCGTTCAAGAAAAATGCGTTGAGTCTCTTTTGATGCTAGCAATAATAAATCAAATTGCACCGCAAGGACAATTTAAGAAAAGGCAATATGGTGTTGCTGATAAAAAAGTCTTGTGGCTTGTTAACAGTGAATGGCTAGCAAGCCCTAATTAATTTTGAGGATATCAATGAAGAAAATAAGTTGGATAATATTAATAAGTGTGATGGTTTCCGTTTTTGCTCCTTCCGTTTATGCGTTGAATTTAAGTAGCTCGGCATTTTCTGATGGTTCTGACCTGCCAGAAAAGTATAGTTGCAATGGCGATAATGTGTCTCCTCCATTGAGCATTAGTGATGTGCCTGAAGGAACACAAAGTTTTGTGTTAATTATGGATGATCCTGATGCGCCTAGCGGAACATGGCTGCATTGGGTTTTATACGATTTGCCATCATCAACGACAGAAATTCCAGAAAATGCATCGACTAAACCTGTGTGGGAAGACGGTACGATGCAGGCAAGGAATAGCTGGGGTGATGCAAAGTATGGAGGAGCATGCCCTCCTGATGGCGTGCATCGTTACTTCTTTAAGCTGTATGCCTTAGATAAAAAGCTTGAACTGAAGAAAAAAACAAAGCTTTATAAAGTTAAGAAAGCGATGAAAGGTCACATTTTAGCCGAAACGAAAATAATGGCTAAATACGGCTAATTCCAAGGGAATTAATAGCATGCAAGTTAAGAGTGCATGCTATTTTTTTTCTCGATACTCTCCCTCTAACACATTTGATTTTGGAGAACTTGAAGTTGCTTCGTGGGGGGAGTTTTGAGAGTGATGGTGTGCTTGATAGTGAAAAGAACTTCCCGCTCTAATGATTGCGCGTTTCATGACTCTTTTGATCATGAATTGGCGAATAGGTGGAATCAAGCAAGCAAAACCAAAAGCATCCGTGACAAAACCAGGTGTTAACAATAAAATGCCTGCGACGAGAATGGCCACGCCTTCGGCCATGTCCATAGCCAAGTTTTGGCTTTGTTCAGAGCCATGCAGTGAAGAACGCATTTTTTGGAGCTTTTCAAGTCCTTGAGCTCTGAATAGTTGGTAGCCAACTACTGCTGTGACCAAGATGATGGCGATAGTGGGTAGAGGACCAATCTGGCCACCGACTTTTAGTAGCACATAGATTTCAATGATTGGAAGCAGAATAAATAACGGAAATAAAACTCTCATGTGATCAATATAGTGCCATTGTGTTGAGGTTCAAGCCTAAATGATCAGAAGTTCATATTGCAAGTGATGCCAAAGTAACGCTTGATCTTCTGATGCTGCAAAAAGAAAAACCGCCACTCTAATATGCGAAGAGTGGCGGTTTCCCAAAATCGGCAAACTAACAATACTCCTGTATTTTTAGTTCACCTACGCCTGGTCATCGGATGGGAGTTGGGGAGAATCGCAGGCGATAAATTGGAAAGCTGCTATCCAGCAGAGTTCCAAGTTTGCGAATTGTTGATATGTCTATGCTGTTTCTGTTTCAGGCTCCCCAAAGCGTTGATAAACATATTCTTGAATCTTATAGGTTGCCCCCGCAATACGGTTGCCGACATCTTTGGATTGTAATCGTGTTGCATCCACAATCTGGATGTCATGAATGCCTAAAAAGTTCAAAATCTTGATTAGGTGAGGTGTTGCAAAGTCGGTGGCGCTATTGATGGAAACAGTCCCTGAAGTGACGACGATAAACGTGGGTCTGTCAGCCAATAAGCCAGTCGTTCCATTGTCGGTTTGTCTAAAGGTTGAACCTGCTCTGCAGATTAAGTCACAATAAGCCTTTAATGATGCGGGCATTCCAAAGTTATACACGGGCATGCCGATGACGAGAGCATGGCAACTTTTTAATTCATTAATCAAGAGGTCAGACTTTCTCAATGATGCAATTTGACCGGGATTGCGCTGTAATTTGGGTGTGAAATAGGCGTCGATCCATTGGCTTGTAATTAAAGAAATGTCGCTATTATTTAAATCTCGATGGATTATTTGAGCTTCATAGAAATATTCCTCAACCTCTTGGGCAGCAATCATACTAAGCTGGCTGCTTATTGATTCCTGTTCTCTCGCACTAGAGGTAATGGTAAGTATTTTGGGCATTTCTTGCGCTAAGTTGTCCGTGTAAGAAACTAAACTAATGACTCATTTGTCAAATTGTTGTGAATTTGTCAGTGATTAAGTATTAATTGTTTTCTTACTGGGTGGTAGTCAGTACTTCTAGTATTATTTAACGTATACATTATTCACATTTTTGAGCATAAATAAATAGCCTTGCAAAGAAATTACTGTTCTTTTTTTGGAAACAATGATACATCATGTTTATGGATAAACTTTCAGAATTAAAAGCGTTTGTGAGCGTTGTTGACTTGGGTAGTTTTAGTGCGGCGTCCGATCAATTGGGTGTCACCAAATCTTCAGTGAGTAAAAAGGTGTCGTCATTAGAAGCGCGTTTGTCGGTCAAGCTGCTTAATAGAACCACCAGGCGCTTAAGTGTGACAGAACTAGGTAGGACCTATTATCAAAAAGCAACGAAACTCATTCAGGATTGGGATGAAGCGGATGCATTAATTTCTCAAGGAAATGAAAATGTTCATGGTGTGTTGAAAGTCACGGCACCCGTGACTTTTGGTGCCCGGCATTTGAATTGTTTATTAAAGCAATACATGGATGACAATAAAGGAATAAAATTACGCCTAGATTTGAGCGATAAACATGTCAATATTGTTGAAGAAGGCTTTGATATTGCGATTCGAATTGGTGTTTTACCTGACTCAAACCTAGTGGCTAAGCGGCTAGCACCGATTAGGCGAAAGCTATATGCAAGTAAAGGGTATATCGAAAAGTATGGTTCCCCAGCCAACCCAGAAGAGTTGATAACACATTCTATGCTCAACCATGTGTCAGCTGGAAAGCATTTGAGTTTTGTTGATAAGTTGGGCGATGTGCATACCATTCAGCCGTCGGTGAAGCTGACCGTGAATAATGGGGATGTATTGTTGTGTGCTGTCAAAGAAAGCATGGGCGTTAGCTTGTTGCCAACTTATTTAACCCAAGGAGCATGTCAAAAAGGTGAATTAATTCCCATCATGATGGATTTCAGTGTGCCAGATTTAACCTTGTATGCCGTCTACCCTCAAACACGCTATCTACCATCGCGGACTCGTAAATTGATTGATTTATTAGAAAGTAATTATAGTGGCGAGCCTTATTGGGACACCTAGCGGCTAAGCAATAAATCATGCAATACAATCTCATCACTATTATGTCTGATATTGCGTATAATTCATTGTCAGAAAGTATTAACCAATCAACCTTATTTATAATTCTAAACGAAAAATGAAAGCCTTAGTCATTGGCGGCGGTGGCCGTGAACATGCATTAGCATGGAAATTAGCTCAATCGGATAATGTCAGTGAAGTCATTGTTGCCCCGGGGAATGCGGGAACTGCATTGGAGCCAAAATTGCGTAATGTTGCTGTTTCCGTTGAAGACATTGATGGATTATTAGCGCTAGCACAAAAGGAAGAAGTGACGCTCACCGTGGTGGGTCCAGAAGCGCCATTAGTGTTAGGTGTCGTGGACAAATTTTTAGCTGCAGGCTTACCTTGTTTTGGTCCTTCTGCGGAAGCGGCTCAGCTAGAAGGTTCTAAAGCCTTTTGTAAGGATTTTTTGGCAAAACATGATATTCCAACAGCCGCTTACGATGTGTTTTCCGAAGTGGCACCAGCGGAAGCGTATATTGACAAGCTTGGAGCACCTATTGTCGTCAAGGCAGATGGTTTGGCGGCGGGCAAAGGCGTGATTGTTGCGCAAACAATCGCGGAGGCAAAAGCCGCTGTGAATGATATGCTTATTGATAATAAGTTTGGAGATGCTGGCGCACGTGTTGTTGTCGAAGAGTTTTTATCAGGGGAAGAAGCCAGCTTTATTTGCATGGTAGACGGTGAAAATATTTTAGCACTCGCGTCTTCACAAGATCACAAAGCACGTGATAATGGTGATAAAGGGCCAAATACTGGCGGTATGGGAGCCTATTCACCAGCACCTGTCGTCACCGATGCAATGCATGATCGTATCATGAGTGAAGTGATTGAACCGACCGTGAAAGGTATGGCAGAAGATGGTATCCCTTATACTGGTTTTTTGTATGCGGGAGTGATGATTGATGCGCAAGGCACACCAAAAGTATTAGAGTTTAATTGCCGTTTTGGTGACCCAGAAACACAGCCAATCATGATGCGTTTGGAGAGTGACTTTGCATCTCTATGTATCGCGGGTATCATGGGTGATTTAGACGAAGTGGAAGCACAATGGACGCCTCAATCAACGGTGGGTGTTGTGTTAGCGGCTGGAGGCTATCCTGAAGCATATGCGAAAAATGCTGTTATTTCTGGAGTCGACGCGGCAAATAGCGAGATGGTAAAAGTTTTTCATGCAGGAACCGCTGAAAAAGATGGAGAAGTTGTGACGAGTGGCGGTAGAGTGTTATGTGTGACCGCATTAGGGGATAGTGTGACAGATGCTCAGAAAAACGCCTATGCGGCCGTAGAGAAAATTTCTTGGGACAATGTGTACTATCGTGATGATATTGCTTATCGAGCAGTTGCTCGTGAGGCTGAGAATAACTAGATATTGCTGACATGAAAGCCTACCTCGATTTACTGCAAGATGTCCGTGATAATGGCACGGGAAAAGATGACCGAACAGGCACAGGTACACGTAGCGTATTCGGTCGTCAATTACGGTGTGACTTGAGTGATGGATTCCCGCTACTCACGACTAAAAAAGTTTTCTTGAAAGGTATCATTCATGAACTTTTGTGGTTTGTACGAGGTGATACCAACATTCGTTATTTGGTACAAAATGGTGTTGGCATTTGGAATGAATGGCCGTTTCAGAACTATTTGAACAAGCAGGGGCTTGCTGACAAATTTAGCAAACACTCTGATGAGTGGAAACAAGAGCTCACCGTTTTTATTGAAAAAATCAAAGATGATGAGGCCTTTGCTAGGCAATGGGGTGAATTAGGCCCAGTCTATGGAAAACAATGGCGTAATTTTTCCGGTGTTGACCAACTCGCTTGGGTTTTGAATGAAATTAAGACGAATCCAACGTCTAGGCGTTTGATTGTTTCGGCGTGGAATCCTGCGGAAATTGAAGAAATGGCCAAAGCAGGCTTGCCGCCATGCCATACACTGTTTCAGTTTTATGTGTCTCGAGATAATAAACTCAGCTGCCAGTTATATCAGCGAAGCGCAGACCTATTTTTAGGGGTGCCGTTTAACATCGCAAGTTATGCGCTTCTAGCAATGATGGTCGCTCAGGTGTGCGATTTAGACCTAGGTGATTTTGTGCATACTTTTGGTGATTGTCATATTTACAACAATCATGTTGAGCAAATGAATGAGCAACTAGCAAGAGAGCCTGTTGCTTTACCTAAAATGAGATTGAATCCTGACGTGAAGAGTATTTTTGACTTCACGTTCGATGACTTTACCTTAGAAGATTATCATCCTTACCCACCGATTAAGGCGACTGTTGCGGTATAGTCTTGGGTAACGCACCTGGATATATTTTTATCAACACATGTGGGTGTGCGATGCATCCATACAATACTCTGAGAGACAAGGAATGATAGTAGTCCCAACTGAAAAAAGACTTGATTGGCAATCTCCACCGATCGCATTGTTAGCCATTTTATTGTTGAATATTTTGGTGTTTATCTTTTATCAAACCGGAGATGGTGCTCGGGTTAACCAAGCGGTTGACCACTATGTGGATTCGAAACTCATCGATATAGAATGGCCGGCATATCGAGAATTTTATCAAGATGAAAATGACGAAGAGTTGCCTGAAAGTTATAAAGACGTTGATGAATGGGTGTATCAGCAACTTATTTTTGATGAGAAATTCTTCACATTCTTAGAAAAAAAACGCCGTCGCTATGTTCCTGTCGGCAAAATTGATGAATGGCAAAAAAATCGTGAAACGCTAGAGTCTTTGGTTCAGTCTGTGAGTTCCATGGCATATGGTTTAAAGCCTTCAGATAATAAAATAGTCACCTATTTCACGCATCAATTTTTGCATGGTGGTGTGATGCACCTTGTTGGTAATATGGTGTTTTTATTACTGTTTGGTTTCGCGGTTGAGGCGGCTTTAGGCTCTGCCAGATTTTTGCTGTACTACATTATTGGTGGTTTGGGTGCGGGTGGATTGTTTGCATTATATACCTCACTCAGCGGCGGCAACTTGACGATACCGCTTGTGGGGGCGTCTGGTTCAATTTCGGCTGTGATGGCAATGTATGTTTCATTGTATCGGCTAAAGCGTATTGAATTCTTTTATTGGGTCTTTGTATTAGTAGGTTACTTTCGTGCACCTGCTATTCTGTTGTTGCCAGTGTATATTGCGTATGAAATCTTACAATTAAATCTTGTAGAAGGTTCGAATGTTGCCTACATGGCCCATGTTGGCGGTTTTATTACGGGAGCAATGTTGGTGATGTTGACCCAAGTCTTTGTTCAAGAAGGTATTGACGAGCAATATTTAGCTGATGAAGTTGAAGTGGATCCTTACCTGAAAGGGTTGGATAGAGTTTATAAAGATATTGCCGCGTTTCGCTTCAAGAGTGCCTATCAGCACAATGAGGCTTTATCTAAGCAATACGGTAATCGCCCTGAGATAGAAGAGTTGCGTTTGAATTTATTGAAGGGTCTGAGTAAAAGCTCTTTCAAAAAGTTTTTACTCTTGCGTTTAAAGCGTAAGAAAAACTTGCCGAAAGTCGTCGAATCACAATTAATGTTATGGGCAAAACTCACCGCTGAAGAGAAACAAACGCTGACTATTGATCAAAAGGTTAACCTCGCGGTTTCAGCGTTAAACTTTGATCAAGACCCTATCGCAAGATCTATTTACAAGGATCTTGTCATGGATGAGAGCAATGCTGAGAACAACGCACCAAAACTATCGGAGTTAGCGTGCGGATTAGGTGTGTTTTATAAAAATTTAGGGCAACACGAACGAAGTGAGAAGTACATGAAACATGGCCGTCAACTAATGGAAGTAGGCTGAGGATAAGATGACACATTGTAAATATCACCCATTAGTACCGGCACAGAGATATTGTGATTATTGCGCGGCCGATCTTTGCCCTCAATGTAGTTTGGAGCCCTCATCGTATCGCCAAAATAGTGAATATCGATGCTTTGTTTGTAATAGTGCATTAGAAAGGTTGAACCCTGAAGACTTGATTGACCCTTTTTGGCGGAGAATGCCAGAAATACATCGCTATCCGTTTAATGTGAGTGGAATAGCGGCGATTATTTTTACCTCGTTAGCGATGCTGATGACGGTTGTATTAGGACCGTTATTTATCTTGTTTTCGATGGTTGTATTATTGATGTACTGTTTCTCTTGTTTGAGTGAAACGACCATAGGCAACTTGGAACCCCCGAGCTTTTTAGAAGTGATGAACGGGGGTGCAGGCTTGATTTTAGGGTTAATAGGCATTTACTTGGTTGCGGCGACGGTCATTGGATTTGCCTTTGGAGCGTTTGGTGTGGGGCTAGGTATCTTAATCACTATATTGTTTGTGATTGCTATTCCAGCGATTTTAATGGTGTTGGCGATAGAACGCAGTATGATCAGTGCGTTGAATGTTGGCCGGATTATTCAGATCATCACCGCCTGTGGCTCTTCGTACCTACTGATGTTGTTGTTTATTATGGTGCTGTCTGGCTCAATGAATTTTGTGAGTTCATTAATTGTCACCGAAAACCCGTTATTGTTTATCTTCTTAGGAACCGTTGTTTCCAGTTATTACACGATTATTATTTTTCATGTAATGGGCTATATGGTCTATCAGAATAGTTATGAGTTGGACTTCTATGTTCAGGAAAAAGATGATGACGTAGTCAAAACTCGGCCAGATGATAAGCTAGCGGAAATGGAGGTAGAGCTGCTCTTAAAAGATGGTCAATACCAACAAGCCACAGAAAAATACTTTCAGCTATTGAAGGTTGATACATCCAATAATTTGCGTTGGAAGAAATACTTTAATCTTGTCACAGAAACAAAAAATGTGTCAGCCATTAAGCAATTTGCTGATCGTTATTTTGAAAAACTGCTTTCCAACGATGATAGACCCAGCTTGGCGCAGAGTTATAAAACGTTTAAAGGTATTGTGAAAGACTTTGAACCAAAAAACGCAGAAATGAAGTTATCTATTGCTGAGGCTTTATTGCTAAGTCGAGAATATAAAATGGTGACAACATTGCTAGTAACTATCAATTCAGATACTGATGATAAGAGTCTGGTAAAACGAGGTTTCGAGTTGATCGCAAAAGCGTATGAAGCTATTCCAGAACAAAGCCATAAATCAAAGCGTTTTACTGACATGGCGAAGATGATAAACGTTGATGTATAGAGAAGGCGTGTTGAAAGAGTGATATGAGCGACGAAAACTTAAAAAGTTATTACCTCAATTGTAATACTCGTTTGCTGGAAAATGTGCCAGCAAAGATGACGAGAGTATTAGAGTTTGGCTGTTCAGGCGGTGTTTTAGGCCAGAAATATAAACAAGCTAATCCTGACGTTGTTTGGCATGGAGTTGATATTCATAAGCCAGCTGTTGAACATGCAAAAACCTTGCTTGATGCGGCATGGTGTTTAAATGCGAACCAATTGAAGGCGAATAAAACGATGAAAGAATCGCTTTATGACGCTCTCGTGTACGGCGATGTCATTGAGCACTTAATCGCGCCTGAAGAGTCATTGCCCGCGCACTTAAAACTGCTGAAAAAAGGCGGAAAACTGGTCGTGTGCATTCCTAATGTTCAGCATTGGTCAGTCATGAAACATGTATTAGGAGGTAATTGGACTTATGCTGATCAAGGCATTTTAGATAGAACACATCTACGTTTTTTTACGCGGAAGTCTTTTATTGCTCTGTTAGAAGGCTTAGGTTTGACGATATCTGCGATGCAGCGAATCAGCTATGAAAATACACCGGGTTTTATGAAGCATGCCGCTAAAAGAACTCAGATGCTTCAGTCATTAGAGACCCTTTGTCAAGAAAATGGCATTCCCTACAGTGATTATGACTTTCGTACCTTTCAATATATTTTCATCGCAGAAAAGTAGGTAGTCAAAACAGGTCTAATTATTGGGCTGTCCAACCACCGTCAATAGTGAGATTAGATCCTGTGATAGATTGAGCGTTTTCAGAGCATAGCATCAGGACTAAATCGGCGACTTCTTGCGGTTCAATTAAGCGTTTAATGGATGCATTCTTTAGTAAAATTTTATCCATTACATCTTCTTTGCTAATGTTGTTTGACGTTGCTTGATCAGCAATTTGCCCTTCTACTAGCGCCGAACGGACATAAGCGGGAGAAATTGCATTAACGGTGATTCCATCGGCGCCGCCTTCCAGTGCTGCTGTTTTGGTTAGCCCTATTAGTCCATGTTTTGCAGCGATATAGGCGGATTTATTCAGCGAGGCGACTTGCGAGTGAATAGAGGCCATATTAATTATCCTGCCCCATTGTTGTTTTTGCATATAAGGCCATACATATTTAGTGAGTCTGAAAGGTGCGTTTAGCATCACTTCAATCATGGCATTCCAAATATCTTCTGGAAACTCTGACAATGGGCATACGTGTTGAAAGCCAGCATTGTTGACTAAAATGTCGATCTGGCCAAATTGACTCATGGTTGAGGTCACTAATTCTTGGCAAGCATCGGCATCGGTTAAGTCAATGTTAAAAAAGGCAGCGTTTATTGATGTTGCAAATGCGAGGCCTTTTTCGGCATCTCTATCGGCAACAACGACACGCATGCCCTCTTTGTGTAGTGATTGAGAAATTGCGGCACCAATACCATTGGCTCCGCCAGTGACAATGGCAACTTTTGAGTTTTTTTTCGATGACATATTTAGGCCTCGAGCTCAGTTCTGTTCATATATTCTGAAAGCACTTCAGGGTTTTGTAGTGCGTCAGTGTTGTCGCTAGTCAATTCAGTGATGCGTTTATTAACCAATTGATTCACAAGTTTTTCAGTGATTTTGCCACTGCGTGTTTTGGGAATGGCGGATACCTGTAATACTTTGGAGGGCATGTGTCTTGGTGTCGTATTGGTTCGAACGGTTTGGCGTATTTCAGTAATCAGAGTATCGGTTAATTCTGTTCCTTGCTTGAGTGCTACGAATAACACAACACGCACATCATCATCCCAGTGTTGACCAACCACTAGGCTTTCTTCAACGACTTCAACTTTCTCGACTTGCCGGTAGATTTCAGCCGTACCAATTCGAACACCTCCAGGATTTAAAACAGTATCTGAACGGCCGTGAATAATATAGCCACCCTCTGCCGTTTGTTCAGCAAAGTCACCATGCGCCCAAACGCCTTCAAAACGATTGAAATACGCATCCATAAATTTACTGTTGTCATGATCATTCCAAAAGCCAATGGGGCAGCATGGGAAAGGGGTGCAGCACACTAGCTCGCCTTGAATCCCTTTCCCGGCTTCAATTTGTTTGCCATCATCGTCAAAAATTTGAACGTCCATTCCTAATCCGGCGCATTGAAGTTGTCCTCTATACACGGGTAATGTGGGGTTGCCCAAAATAAAGCATGACACAATATCGGTGCCTCCAGAAATTGATGATAATAAGATATCGTGTTTAATGTTTTGATAGACATAATCAAAGCGCTCACTTACCAGTGGGGAGCCCGTAGATAAAATGGAGCGCAATGAGGATAATTGATGGGATTTTCTAGGAATAGAGCCATTTTTTTGGAGTGCATCTAAGTACTTGGCGCTGGTGCCGAACACGCTGATTTTCTCTTGGTCTATTAAATCTAAGAGAGTGTGTGTTTCTTTTAATGGATTGCCATCAAAAAGAACGAGTGTTGCACCGCTAGCGAGCCCAGTAACCAGCCAATTCCACATCATCCAGCCACAGGTAGTGAAATAGAAAAATACATCTTGATCACTTAAATCAGTATGTAATGCGTGCTCTTTTCGGTGTTGTATTAATGTTCCACCCACACTGTGCACAATACATTTCGGTTTCCCCGTTGTGCCAGATGAATAAACAATGAAGAGTGGGTGGTCAAATGGTAGTTGTTCAAACGCAATGTCTTGATAATCGTATTGGCTTAGCAAGTCATCCCAATTTTGATTGGAGTGAGTGCTTTCGATTAGGCCTTGCCTTGCCAATAAAGGGATGGATATAGTCTGTAAAGGTTTTAGGGACGCATTTAATTGCGAGAGCTTTTCTTGGCAATTGATGACTTTTCCGCCATAGAGGTATCCATCAACTCCAATCAAAACGCTGGGTTCAATTTGGCTAAAACGGTCTAACGCCGCATTTACACCAAAGTCGGGGGAGCAAGATGACCAGATAGCTCCAAGGCTTGTGGTTGCAAGCATGGCGATAATTGCTTCTGAAGTATTCGGCACGATTCCTGCGACTCGATCTCCTTTGCTAACGCCGAGCGATTTGAGATGTTGTGCAATTTTACTCACCTGTGAATAGAGTTCAGCATAACTTAATGTTGTTTTATGCTTGTTCTCTAAGCAGCTGACAATAGCAATGTGTTGGTCACGACGTTGTAATAGGTTTTCAGCGTAGTTGACTGTTGCACCAACAAACCATTGAGTTTGATGAAACTGTTGAGCCGGATGCATGACAATTTCAGATGGTTGGCTAAACTTGATCTTGCAGAATTGAGCGACATGTTTCCAGAAGGTAGCTGGATTTTTGATAGACCACTGATGTAAGTCACGATAGTGGTCAAACTCAACATTCTCTTTTTTAGAGATGATGGTTTGGAAGTCAAATAATTGCGTTTGTTCTATATGGCTGTTGGCCCACAGTTTGTTTTTATTAGTTGGCATGATGTGGTTTATTTGAAATTGGTAATACCATTATCACATTTTTTTGATAAAAAAGGGCTCAAATGAATAAAATGGAATCCGTTTTCAACTTTAGTGTAAAATCTCGCGTTTATTATTAAATCAGCTGCCATGAGCATTTTATCTAGTGTTAGGTGCAAGCTCAGCGCAGTGTCCGAGAAAAGAGTATGAGCAAAAAAGTTGCTGTGATAATGGGTTCAAAAAGTGATTGGCCGACAATGCAAGAAGCGACCAATGTACTAGACCAATTATCTGTCGAATACCATGTTGAAGTGGTGTCTGCGCATCGCACGCCAGATAAGCTAATGAGTTTTTCAGAAAGCGCCGTTGAAAATGGCTATGATGTGATTATCGCAGGCGCTGGTGGCGCAGCCCATTTACCAGGCATGGTTGCTTCAAAAACACGGTTACCCGTATTAGGCGTTCCAGTGCAAAGTAAAGCTTTAGATGGTATGGATAGCTTATTATCGATCGTGCAAATGCCACGCGGGATAGCCGTTAGCACTTTGGCTATCGGTGGTGCAGGAGCGTTCAATGCTGGATTGATGGCGGCTCAAATTTTAGCAGTATCTGATGAAGGCTTAGCGTCTCGATTAGATGATTTTCGTGCTAATCAAACCAAGTTGGTTTTGGACAACCCAGATCCAAGAGGCTAGTGTTTATTCAAAATGTTGACGAGTGTTTATGTCTAAGGTTTGGGTATTAGGTGCAGGGCAATTAGGGGCTATGTTGCGTCAAGCAGGCACGCCGATTGGTGTGGACGTTAGGCCAATTGATGCACAAGAGAATGTTGACGTTTTAGCTGAATTATCGGCTTCCGATGTTGTGACACCAGAAATTGAGTCGTGGGTTGAGTCAGACACATCAAATCGCTTAGCGGGCCATTCTCGGTTTGTGAATCGCGAAGTTTTTCCTATTATTGCGGATCGTTTAACCCAGAAGCAAACGTTAGATGATATTGGTGTTGCTACGGCACCATGGCAAGCGGTGACAGCGCAGTGTAGTGAACAGGATATTTACAGTTCTCTTGGCGAAAAGGTGTTATTAAAACGTCGACGAGGTGGCTACGATGGACGTGGCCAGCATTGGCTGAAAACGAGTGATGCAAAAATTCCTGCTGAATTTAGAGAACAATCGATTGCCGAACAAGCCATTGCATTCACGGATGAAATTTCCGTGATTGGAGTGCGTTCCAGTTCAGGTGAAATGCGCTTTTATCCCGTTTCTCAAAATCATCATGTCAACGGCATTTTAAAAGCAACCATTGGCGGAGGTTCAGCTTTCCGCCATTTGCAGGGCGAAGCAGAGTCCATGCTCAAAAAAGTGCTTGAGCGCTTCGATTACGTTGGTGTGATGGCAATGGAATGTTTTGTTGTTGAAAACGATTCTGGTGACCAGCATTTGTTAGTGAATGAATTAGCCCCACGAGTGCATAATTCGGGTCATTGGACTCAAGTGGGTAGCAGTATTAGTCAATTCGAATCACATGTCCGCGCGATGGTCGATTTGCCTCTAGGTCAACCGAGTTACCATGGCGTCACCGTTATGATCAATTTAGTCGGTACACCCTACGATCACCGATGGTTGAATGTTGAGGGCGCGAAATTATATTGGTACCAAAAAGAGGTGCGAGCGGGGCGAAAATTAGGTCATATCAATTTATTGAATCCATCGGCCGCTTCTTTACACGCAATTGCCAACACCTTACCTGCAGACGAGGCAGTGTTTGCATGGTTAGCCAAACAGTTATAAGCGTTAGGGTAATGATATGAATATTATTCTGGTGGCAGCGATTGGTGAGCAAAGACAACTAGGTTTAGACAACCAGTTGCTGTGGAAGCTGCCAGGCGATTTGCCACGTTTTAAAGATATGACAATGGGCTCCCCGATCATCATGGGCAGAAAAACCTTTGACTCGATTGGCAAGCCATTGCCGGGGCGACTCAATATCGTCATCAGCCGAGATGAATCATTACAGATTGATGGCGCTTCAGTGGTATCTTCTGTCAGTGATGCGATTGACTGTGCGAAGCAGGAACACGTTGATAATGTGTTTGTCATCGGTGGTGGCGAAATATACGGTTTGTTTTTATCCGTCGCGAATGCCTTAGAATTGACATTAGTGGATGATGCGCCTGAAGCGGATGCATTTTTCCCTGATTATCTTGATAACTTCTCTGAAGTGTCTCGACAAACGAATGACGCAAACGATCTGCGTTATCATTATGTCCGGTATGAAAGGGCAAACAAATACAATACAAGCAGCCAGTGAGGTACTGCGCTCGGGCGGCGTCATCGCTTACCCGACGGAATCGTGTTTTGGCTTAGGTTGTGATCCTATGAAAGCCGCTTCTGTTGAGGCAATCATCCAGCTAAAAGCCCGCTCAGCTAATAAAGGGTTAATTCTTGTTGCCTCATCGGTTGAGCAGGCTAGTCATTATGTTGATATCAATGTGTCGCCTATGGTTAAAGATATTCATGCGTCATGGCCTGGCCCGAATACATGGCTATTGCCGCCTAAACCTTCAGTCATTGACGGGCTCAGGGGGGCGTTTCCTTTGCTGGCGATACGAGTCACTGCTCACCCTATTGCCAACGCAATTTGTGAGTCTTTTGGAGGCGCCATTGTGTCTACCAGCGCAAACCTTGCTGGACAACCCGCTTTGTTGACGGCCGACTCTGTGAAAGAGGCTTTTGGTGAAAAAATACATATCGTCGAAGGGTCGATTGGAGACGATGTGAAACCCTCGACAATTCGAGATGGTTTGACGGGTCAAATCCTGAGACAATAAACGCATGATTAATACCTATAGGCGCATAAAATAATAAGATGATTGATACCGCTGCGGTTCGAAACTATTTATTGAGTTTACAAGACCATATTTGCACATCATTGAGCGCTATTGATGGACAGCCGTTTGTTGAAGATGCCTGGCAGCATCAAGGATCTGCACTGATACACAGTGGTGATGGGCGCACACGCGTTATTGCCGATAGCGCGGTGATAGAAAAAGGTGGTGTTAATTTTTCCCATGTGAAAGGTTCAAGCTTGCCACCCTCAGCATCGAGTAAGCGCCCAGAGTTAGCGGGCAAAGCGTTTGAAGCAATGGGTGTTTCATTGGTGATACATCCTAATAATCCGATGGCGCCAACATCGCATATGAATGTGCGATTTTTCATTGCAGGAGCCGATACTGAAAAGCCAGTATGGTGGTTTGGCGGTGGCTTTGACTTAACACCTTATTACGGTTTTCAAGAAGACGCTATTCATTGGCATCAAACGGCAAAAAAAGCGTGTGAACCCTTTGGCCCAGACGTTTATGCAGACTATAAACGTTGGTGTGATGAATATTTCTATTTAAAACATCGTGATGAGCAGCGGGGAATTGGTGGTTTGTTTTTTGATGATTTGAATGAACTTTCTTTTGAGCACAGTTTTGCATTGATGCAAAGTGTCGGGGACCATTTTGTTCCGGCATACATACCCATTATCGAGAAGCGACAACAGTTACCCTTTAATGAAGGTCATCGAGATTGGCAATTGTATCGACGTGGTCGATATGTGGAATTTAACTTGGTTTTTGATCGTGGCACGTTATTTGGTTTGCAATCGGGTGGGCGCACAGAATCTATTTTGATGTCTTTGCCACCGCTTGTAAAATGGGAGTATCAACGCAAAATAGTTGAAGGTTCTGATGAAGAAAAGCTACTCACCATGTATCTGAAACCTCAAGACTGGGTATAAGTCGGTGTGATATCGAGCCTATACGAAATAGCTTACTTTTGACTGTTAAATATCATGCTTTTTTACGTATATAGAGTGCTAATTTATTTGCTTTTGCCCGTGATCTTGTTGATGCAAGTCCTTAAAGGTTGGCGTAATAAGGCTTATTGGTCTCATTGGGGAGAACGATTTGGGTTTCAAGAGTTTCCTGATGCACCTTATGAGATGTGGATGCATGCTGTTTCAGTCGGCGAAGTGAGGGCGGTGGTGCCACTCTTGCAACGCTTGGCCAATAGCATGCAAGAAGAAGGAAGAATCCTATTAACCGTGACGACGCCGACAGGCCGAAAAACAGCCGAATCCTTGTTGGGCAACAGTGTTGATATTTCTTATTTGCCGTATGACATCGGGTTTTGTGTTCGTCGTTTTTTAAGATCTGCAAGGCCTAAACAAGCTGTGGTAGTTGAAACTGAAGTGTGGCCCAACCTTGTTAAGAATACCAAGCGCTTGAATATTCCGTTGACGTATATCAATGTTCGATTATCTGAACGCTCATTTCGAAGTTACCTGAAAGTTCAATCACTCAGCCAGGATATTTTCAATACCATCGATGTGATTGCCGCCCAAGGCGCGGCGGATGCAAATCGACTTATTAAATTGGGCGTGGATAAAACGAAAATTGTTATCACAGGCAGTTTGAAGTTCGATGTAAATATGCCAGCGAGTTTGAAAGAGTCTGCTCACGCATTGCGAGACTTATTGGCAAATCATCGTACTGTTTGGATTTGTGGGAGCACCAGAGATGGCGAAGAAGGACAACTTATTCAAAGCTATAAAGCGCTGAAAAAAACGCATTCAGATTTATTGTTAGTGCTTGTGCCTCGGCATCCTGAGCGATTTGATAGTGTTGCTCGTCAATGTGAAGGTTTTGGTTTGAACGTCGTTAAGCGGACAGAAAACCCTGTGGAACTTGATGAAAGCGTGGATGTGTATTTGGGGAACACCATGGGTGAGCTAGGCTTATTATATGCTGCCTCTGATATTGCTTTTGTGGGTGGCAGTTTAGTGCCCTTTGGTGGTCAAAATATCCTTGAGCCCTGCGCGTTGGGCATTCCAGTGCTATTCGGGCCGAACATGTTCAACTTTGAAGAAATTAGCCAACTAACGATTGATGCTAAAGCAGGCATCTGTGTTCAAAATGAGTATCAATTGCAAGATCACATCTCACAATTGATTCAGCACCCTAATCAACGAGATCAAATGGGACGTAATGGCTTAGCCTTAATTGAACAGCATAAAGGGGCTCTTGATCGAGTCGAGGCTCTTTTGACCGCCCGTCGCTAAACTGTTTCGAATTCGCCTAATGCGAGGTTTTTTTGTACCTTATCCCAATCAAAAATCCGACCATTCATGGTGATGAATATCCCAGAAGGCAGGCAGTTAACCGCGCCCAGTGCAAACCCCATGTTAAACGTGGCATCAGAATATGAAATTTCATGTGGAATCATGGCGCCAACGAATACAATCGTTTTTTCTGTGACGATGTCAGGGTAACTTTTTGCCACATGCGCAGCTGTTTGTGCCATTGTGTCGGTGCCATGTGTGATGACGATTTTCTCGGCAGTGGCTTCATTGCATTGGCGTGCAATTAATTCACGATCGGTGTCATCCATTTGCAAACTATCTTTAAAGACAACCGTGTCGATATCAATGTCACTTCGGTTTCTGCCTTGTTCTAAAATATCAGCAATATGAGAATCAGCGAAGTCCATTTTTCCATTCGCCTGAACATAATGTTTATCAATAGTGCCACCAGTGAGAAATATTTGAATTTTCATAGGTAAAATAACTAAAAAATGAGTCTAAAAGTATCAAAATTGCCTGAAATTAAAGCTTTCACGCACAACGCTGTAAAATTTGCTATAATGCGGTCAGCTAGGGGTGCTGACGCGCTTAATGTTACCGAGCAATAGTAACATTAAACATAATGAGCTGAGAATAACCCTTTGAACCTGATCTGATGAGCATCCTCGTAGTTAACACACGTGGATGCGAGCAGCGTAGGAAAGCATTTCTTCTCTGTCCTAGGGAAACTTGTCATCTTTCGCTGATATATTTTGAATCGTAGTTATACAAATTATGAGACAACGGCATAACGCTAAGGTGTGAAAATGAATATCAAACAAAATGAATTGACCGCGGCAGATATGGCGACCCAGACGGGCGCACTTTCTGAGCAAATTACTCAGCCTATTTCTGGCTCTAAAAAAATCTATGTAGAAGGCTCACGTCCTGATATTCGCGTTCCGATGCGTGAAATTGAAGTGACGGACACAACGACCGATCAAGGCGTTGAAAAAAATATGCCTATCACGGTGTATGACACATCCGGTGCGTACACAGACCCCGATGTTGAAATCGACTTGATGAAAGGGTTGGCACCATTGCGTGAAAACTGGATTTCAGAACGAAATGATACCGAACAATTAGAAGGTCCAACATCTGATTTTGGGCAGGAGCGTTTAAACGACGAAAAGCTTGACCACCTGCGTTTCGATCATATTCGTAAGCCTTTACGTGCAAAGCCGGGCAAAAATGTCACGCAAATGCATTATGCAAAGCAAGGTATCATCACACCTGAAATGGAATTTATTGCCATTCGAGAAGACATTCGTTTGCAAGAACTGCGCAAAGATCCAAACTATGAGCAATTGCTGCGTCAACATAAAGGTCAAAACTTTGGCGCGAGCATTCCGGATGAAATCACACCTGAATTTGTGCGTGATGAAGTTGCTCGTGGCCGTGCGGTCATCACGGCTAACATCAATCACCCAGAACTGGAGCCAATGATCATTGGCCGTAACTTCTTGGTGAAAATTAACACTAACATCGGTAACTCCGCAGTCACCTCTTCTATTTATGAAGAAGTTGAAAAGCTGGTGTGGTCATCGCGTTGGGGTGGTGACACATTGATGGATTTATCCACGGGTAAAAACATTCATGAAACACGTGAGTGGATTATTCGTAATTCACCTGTGCCGATCGGCACAGTGCCTATTTACCAAGCGCTTGAAAAAGTGAATGGCAAATCGGAAGATCTCACATGGGAATTATTCCGCGACACACTGATTGAACAAGCAGAACAAGGTGTGGACTATTTCACCATCCATGCGGGTGTGCGTTTGAAATATGTACCCCTCACCGCAAAACGTGTCACAGGTATCGTGTCTCGTGGTGGTTCAATCATGGCAAAATGGTGTTTGTCGCATCACCGTGAAAACTTCCTTTATACGCACTTCGCTGAAATCTGCGAGATCATGAAAGCTTACGACGTCACGTTCTCATTAGGTGATGGTTTGCGCCCAGGTTGTTTGGCCGATGCCAATGATGAAGCGCAATTCGGTGAATTGGAAACACTCGGTGAACTCACCAAAATCGCTTGGGAGCATGATGTCCAAGTGATGATCGAAGGTCCTGGCCACGTGCCAATGCAAATGATCAAAGAGAACATGGACAAGCAAATTGAAGACTGTTTTGAAGCGCCTTTTTACACGCTTGGTCCATTGACGACTGACATTGCTCCGGCCTACGACCACATCACATCCGCGATTGGCGCAGCGCAAATCGGTTGGTATGGTACCGCGATGCTGTGCTATGTCACACCAAAAGAGCATCTTGGTTTGCCAAACAAAGAAGACGTGCGTGATGGCATCATCGCTTACAAAATTTCAGCACATGCGGCTGATTTGGCAAAAGGTCATCCAGGTGCGCAATTGCGCGACAATGCGTTGTCAAAAGCTCGTTTCGAATTCCGTTGGGAAGATCAGTTCAATCTGGGCCTAGACCCTGAAAGAGCGCGTGAATTCCACGATGAAACATTGCCAAAAGAGTCTGCCAAAGTGGCTCACTTTTGTTCAATGTGTGGCCCACATTTTTGTTCGATGAAAATCACACAAGACGTGCGTGACTACGCGGCTAAAAAAGAATTGGATGAAGCCGAAGCACTTGCCAAAGGCATGGAAGAGAAATCGAAAGAATTCTTGGAAAAAGGCGCTGAGGTGTATCAAAAGGTGTAAGTACTTAGACCTTTCTCAAAGAAAAGCCCAAGCATTGCTTGGGCTTTTTATTTTGACTATTTAATTTTATCGGTCAACAGGACTGCGAACTCCTAAAACTCCTTTGTGTAATACATGAGTGTAGATTTCAGT
>JBOEGT010000045.1:0-55106 GCA_050633585.1 Arenicella sp. | reverse complement strand
CTTTAGGAGCAGATACATTTGTTGCGGGTTCTGCAATTTTTGGTGCGGATGACTACAAGCAAGTGATTGATGCGATGCGGAAAAATATCGCTGACTTCCAACGTTAAATCAATTTACGTATTTATTTATCGTACTCATCCAAGCTAGGCTGGGTAGCGTCGCGTTTAATGATTGTCAAACACTAAACGAACACAGGAAAAGTATTACTTGTCATTCACGGGCAATTGGCTTGACTGAGTTCGGTATTAGTACCTACATTGACTGTTCCAGCGCCGCCATTATTTGTATGTTGGCCACCAGCTGGCACGCAAATTACGTTGCCATTGACATTAATAGCGCCGCCAGCATTGGTGCGATTGCGTGAACCGAAGGCATTGGTTTGATTTGTATTTAGAGTATTTGTACTAATCGTAGCGACATTAGCAATATTCACGGTATTGAGCGCATGAGCATTATTGCCTTGGGTGACGACAGTATTTCCTGAAATTGATACTGTTGGCATGTTGGTGGCCCCTGCATTTGTCTCAATACCATCTGAATTATTGCCATTGGTACTTATCGTATTATTAGTAATGGTTGAGTTTGGGCCAGTGATATTTGTGCTCAAGATACCTTCCGCACCAGTACCCGAGGTAGAGACTGTATTTTCAGAAATTATTTCTCCAGCATTTAGATTGCTTCGAATGCCTTCGGCGTTGTCGTTGTTAGTTGTCACAGCATTGTTACTGACTGTCACGTCAACTCGGCGTTGATTAACGATGCCATCGGCTCCAGTGTTATTTGTTGTAATCGTATTGTTGGATACTGTTGTGCTTGTTCCAGCAGCAGGTGTCGCCGCATTATTGTTATTAAAAATACCTTCTGCATCGGTTCCGTTAGTCATAACAGTATTGCCAGTGACAGAAATGTTGCCAGTGCTATTATTGTTTTGAATGGCTTCAGAGTTGCTGCCATTGGTGGTGACAGTATTGCCTGCAATAATGATATTGTTTGTCGTATTACTATTCAGGATACCTTCGCGGTTATTGCCTGAAGTTGTCACAGTGTTGTTTTCTGTTGTTATGGCGCCAGAACTGCCAGAACTGACGATTCCATCTCCATCGACAGTGACAATTGTATTGCCTCTTGCCGTAATACTGCCAGATGAGCTGTTATTGGTCAGAATTGCGGTGCCGTTACTACCTGTCGTATTGATTGTATTATTTGTTATCAATACAGCGCCTTGCGCATTATTATTTTGGATGCCTTCGGCATTATTACCATTGGTTGATACATTATTATTACTCACTGTTACAGTGCCAACAGTATTCAAATTAAATACACCACGTGTGTTGCTCCCATTGCCAGTAAATGTATTGTTTGTGACTAAGATATTGCCAGTGGTTGCATTGTTTTCAACGCCATCACCGTTGTTGCCACTGGTTGTTAAGGTGTTGCTGCTAATGGTTATTGGCCCACTCGAATTAGAATTTAATATGGCATTTCCATTGTTGCCAGTCGCAGAAATGTTGCTGTCGATGACTCTCACAGTGCCAGATTGATTGTTAAAAACCCCATGACGATTGTTGGCATTTCGGGCAGTGATGGCAAGGCGATTGATAGTATTGCCGCCTGTCATGGAAGTATTGATAACACCAGTATTTGTTGCTTGGGCGGAATTGGTAATATTGGGCCGGTTTTGAGTTGTAAAACTATTAGAGCCGCCAACACCTGCGATTGTTGATGTCAGCGTTTGACCAGATTGTAATGTAACGCCCGTTGTTTCGTTATAGGTGCCTCCTCCGCCATTGAGATCGCAAACACCACCACCTGATTCGCAGACAAACACAGTGGCATTGGCGGGTGCAGCGGCAACTGCCTCTGCAATAGTATCAAAAGGTGATTCCACAGAGCCTGTTTCTGTGCCAGCATTGTCGGCATCAACGAAAAACACATTTTCTGCAATGGCTTCATTTTCGATTGAACTTTCAGTTTCGGTTTTTACTTGTGTTTTCGTTTGAGTAGACTCAACGATGGTTTGCGAGCGTAGGCTTTCATCTTCTTGTGGATCACTGATTTGTGTATGAATGCGAACATCGCGCATCACCATTTGCCTGTGTAGTCGATTTTTTAATGAGCGATTAGGATTGCCGAATAAATTGCCAAAAATTTGTTTCCAACTCGTTTCGCCATTTAGCGGCACTTCTAAACGCGCACCGATGAAATAGTCATTGCCTGACTCATTTTGATCAAAGCTATCTTCAAAAAATTCAGCATCAAAGGATAAATAGGGGCCAGAACGCACCTCTATACGTGCTTTTGCACCGCTGATATTGTCTGAATTAAATGGGTTATCATAAGAATAGTAACCGCCAAATAAACGAATTTCTGGACCCTTTTGAAGCGGTAGTTTAAAGCCAACTTCTGCATCCCACCCGTCTAGTGTGCCTTCGAACTGCTCAAAAGTTCGATTGGTTGTGATTCGCCGAGTTGTAGTTGTTCGATTGGTTGTTGTGGTTGTTGTCGTATTTGTCTGAACGCGTTGACTCACCGTGTTGCCAGAAGCGGTTGGTCTTGTGATTCCAGTGCGGCTGGTTTGGATATCGCTTGATCGAGTTGCGCTGACTTGCTGGTTAGTTTGCGTTTCGGATGTTTCAAAACGATTGACTAGCTCGACATCATCTAACGATTCATATAGATTGATGCGCGCATCAACGTGATTACTTAGCCATTCAAGACCAGCACCGATTTGTTGGTACCGATTACTGAGGTTGCTTTCACGTGAATCAAGAAATAGGTTTGCACCTAAAATGCCACGCTTATCAAATAAATGTCTAAAGCCAATGCCGACATTGATTTGATTATTACCTTCGTCAGCAAGCAAGAAACGTGGATTAAAAAACAAATGGTGGTTGTCTTGTTTCCAGATTGGGATAATAAAATCGACATACCCTTCAATTTGAGAGCTGCCAGCACGGAGCCCAAAGTGTGCAGTCGTATCGAGTTGTGTACTCGCTTCATTAGCATCGGCATGCATAGCCCACAGTGTCAGTGCTAGGCTAAATGCTATAGGTTGCATCTTGATTATCATCGCGATTATTGTATTTTAGAAAGCTTTCTATAGAACCATAGCAAAAGGATTGCTGAACAACAAAGCTATGATTTTGTATTTATTCATTTTTTACAAAATGCTTTTTGAGTTGTTTGATGGCATTCAATGATTTTTTGTTTGCTATAAGGTTTAAATGATTCGAAATTTATTCCTGGCTGTTGAGTTGGTTTGCTAGAATGAGTTGAGTAAGTTCTAAACACCTGTTTTTATGACACGGTTCTCAATACTTTAAATATGTTAAAAAATGTTCAAGCAGTGCTATTCGATTTGGATGGGACTTTGATTAACAGTGCGCCTGATTTAGCGGCAGCAGTTAATGCAACTATGTTGGAGTTGGGTCGCTCAGAATACCCTTTAAATCAAGTGATCCAATGGGTTGGAAATGGTTCAAAGAAGTTATTAAAAAGAGCCTTGACGGGAGATGTGAATGGAGAGCCTGAGTCGGCTGAATTAGAGAGTGCGTTACCATTATTTTTTAAGCATTATGGTGAGAATTTAAATGTCTTGAGTGGCATTTATGATGGTGTGCTTCCCGCGCTGAGCTCATTGCAAATGGCTGGAATAAAAATGGCTTGTGTCACCAATAAACCAATAGAGTTTACACATCCTGTACTGACTGCATTTGACTTGGAGCGCTTTTTTCCTGTTGTGGTAGGCGGTAATTCTTTGCCGCAATTAAAGCCATCTCCAGAACCGTTGTTATTTGCTTGCGAGCAATTAGGTATTGATTCAAGCATGATGCGTGAATCTGTGTTGATGGTGGGCGATTCAAGCAGTGATATTAAAGCAGCCAAAGCGGCGGGTTGTGATAGCGTAGCCGTTGATTATGGTTATGCTCAAGGAGTTGATTTAATGGAGCTTGGTGCGAGCAAGATTACTTCGGACTTGCAAGAGCTAACCTCTTTTCTTGGGCTTTGAGCAGGCGTAAGTTTTTCTGAGTACTCGAATTGCTTATCGAAAAAGTTCGGCCTGATTATGGCTAGTTCTGTAGAAAAAAGTAAAAAGGGCATGCCTTGCATGCCCTTTTATGGTTTTAGTTGAAAGCTTTCGCTAGCTAATCTGTTGTAATAACTGATCTAGTGAGGCTTTTGCATCACCATAGAACATGCGAGTATTTTCTTTGAAGAATAGAGGGTTTTCGATGCCTGAATAACCGGTTCCTTGTCCACGCTTTGACACAAATACCTGCTTGGCTTTCCATACTTCAAGCACTGGCATGCCTGCAATTGGGCTGTTTGGATCTTCTTGTGCCGCTGGGTTAACGATGTCGTTAGAGCCAATCACGATAACCACATCAACTTCAGGAAAATCATCATTGATTTCATCCATTTCGAATACGATATCGTATGGCACTTTTGCTTCAGCTAATAAAACATTCATATGACCTGGTAAACGACCAGCCACGGGATGAATGGCAAAACGCACTTTTTTGTCTTTCGCAATTAAACGTCTAGTGAGTTCAGAAACAGATTGCTGCGCCTGAGCAACGGCCATTCCGTAGCCTGGAACGATCATAATGTCTTGTGCATCATTTAGCGCCGCGACGACACCATCAGCATCAATGGCGATTTGTTCACCTTCAATTTCCATTGCTGGCCCTGAGGTATTGCCGAAACCACCGAGTATCACCGATAAAAATTGACGGTTCATAGCTTTGCACATGATGTAAGACAAGATCGCGCCTGATGAACCTACTAAAGCGCCTGTAACGATTAGTAGATCATTGCCTAACAAGAACCCAGTTGCTGCTGCAGCCCAGCCTGAATAGCTGTTGAGCATTGAAACGACAACTGGCATATCGGCTCCACCAATGGCTAGCACAAGGTGTGCGCCAATGACAAAAGCGATCAATGTCATTAAATACAATGTCCAAGAGCCAGCATGGTTCATGTACATGATCAACAAGATAAACGACACAGCAACCATTGCCAGGTTAAGCGTGTGCCGGCCAGGAAGGATCAATGCTTTGCCATCAATTTTTCCGGCTAACTTTCCATAGGCAACAATTGAGCCAGTAAAGGTGATAGCGCCAATGAAAACGCCCAAGAATACTTCAATTTCATGAATAACCGCTTCGGCTGGTGCTAAATCTTGCACAGTTAAGTCTGAGTTGATCCCAATGAAGACGGCGGCTAAACCGACAAAGCAATGCAGAGCGGCGACTAATTGCGGCATGCCGGTCATTTCTACTTTTTTGGCGACTGTAGAGCCAATCACTGCTCCGATGATCAAGGTGATGATCAATAACGGGCCAATATTAACTTGTGGGCCAAAAATCGTGGCGATAACGGCAATTGCCATACCTACAATACCAAACCAAACAGCACGTTTTGCGCTTTCATGGTTGGATAGACCGCCTAGGGATAAAATAAATAATACTGCTGCAGCGATATAGGCTGCTGTCTGAAGTCCGAATGACATAATTTTCTCCTCAGCCTAAGATTTCTGAAACATTTGCAACATACGGCGTGTGACCATAAAGCCACCGACAATGTTAATGGTTGCAATCAAAACGGAGATGGTCGCTAATAACGTCACTATAAAACCACCCGAGTCGATTTGTAGCAAAGCACCTAAAATGATGATGCCTGAAATGGCGTTAGTCACGGCCATTAAAGGTGTGTGCAATGCGTGGCTGACATTCCAAATGACTTGAAAACCCACAAAGCAAGACAGGACAAAGACAATAAAGTGCTGCATGAAAGAGGCCGGAGCATAATGCCCGATTAGCAACATGATTAAGCCACCAATAGCAAGTAAGCCAATTTGTTGTTGACCAGATTTTTTCATTGCAGCCGCTTCTTCAGCCGCAATCTCTTCGGCTGTTTTTTCGGGCTCTTTAGGCTTTTGCGCTGCAATCGCTTGAACTTTAGGCGGCGGCGGTGGAAATGTGATTTCGCCCGCATGAGTGATCGTGGCGCCACGAATCACATCATCTTCCATATCGTGATCAATAGTGCCGTCTTTCTCGGGTGTTAAATCAGTTAAAAGATGGCGGATATTGGTTGAATATAACTCTGATGATTGGGCCGCCATCCGGCTTGGAAAATCCGTGTAGCCAATAATTGTGACGCCATTGCTTGAAACGATTTTTTCATCCATGACTGTCAAGTCACAGTTGCCACCTCGTTCTGCTGCTAAATCAACGACCACTGAGCCCGGTTTCATGGCTTCAACCATTTCTTTGAGCCATAGCTTGGGTGCATCACGGCCTGGAATCAATGCGGTAGTAATGACGATGTCAATTTCTGGTGCTTGTGCTTGAAAGCATTCGAGTTGTTTTTCACGGAACTCAGGGCTTGAAGGCGCGGCGTATCCACCCGTTTCAGCGCCATCAGTTGCATCATCAAAATCTAAAAATAAGAATTCGGCGCCCATAGATTCGATTTGTTCAGATACTTCAGGGCGTACATCGAACGCTCTCACAATGGCGCCTAAAGATTGTGCGGTACCAATGGCAGCAAGACCTGCGACGCCTGCGCCGATGACTAATACCTTTGCGGGGGGCACTTTTCCAGCGGCGGTAATTTGGCCAGTAAAAAAACGGCCAAAGTGGTTGCCTGCTTCAATAACAGATCGATAACCTGCAATGTTGGCCATCGATGATAAAGCGTCCATTTTTTGTGCACGACTGATGCGTGGGACCATGTCCATAGCCACAATGCTGGCGCCTTTGCTTTTGCCTAAATCTAGTAGTTCTTGATTTTGGCCAGGATACGCGAATGAGATAAGCGTTTTATCTTTATTTAACCTTTTGGCTTCTGTATCAGAAGGGGGTCTAACCTTAGCGATAACATCTGCTTGTTTCCAGAGTTCTGCCGCTGTTTTAATGATTGTGACACCAGCGGCTTCATAGTCTGCATCAGAAAACTGGGCATTTTTTCCAGCACCAGCTTGAATCAGGCATGTATGCCCTAATTTCTGAATTTGCGCAGCTGAACTAGGTGTCATCGCAACACGCATTTCGCCTGCGGCTGTCTCAGTCGGAACACCGATCTTCATATTCTCTCCTCACGTTTTTGCTAAATAGTGTCATTTAATGCAAGCCCTTACATTTTCGCGTGTAAAGGCTTTAATCAAATGAGCACGGGATTGCTACTTTGAAAAATCAAAATTAATGTTGTAAACAAGAAATTTTATCCAAAAAAATTAATTTTTGAAAATTTTATTCTCATTTTTTGCTTTTTTATCCCTCTATTCTTAGTACTTTAGCATAAAGAGGTAGTTTTTGATCTCATTTTTTGGTGTTGAAGGATAAGCACAACTTATTTTGATCTAAGGTTGTTCAGGTATTTGAGCTGCGCCTTCAACAGCATCAATCCAAGGTTGGCGAGAGTTTGCCCAAATTTCAATTGTCGGTGTGAGTTCATCGCGTTGTTGCGTTGTGCCCAGGCGAATATTGTAAACCCGTGGTGTGCCCTCCGGCATTTCCCCAGTTGATGTCGCATAAATATGTGTGCCACAGTCAGGGCAGAACGATTGGGCGCGTGGGTTGCCGCTGTTGGCTGTTTCTTTGATGTAGTCTTTGATCTGGCCAGTCATTTGAAAGGTTTCGTCAGTCGCGATGACGACTCCGCGGTATGGGGAACCACTCATTTTTTGACAATCGGTACAGTGACACAGGATGACTTTGTTTGGATCAATTTCAGCTGAATAGTGAATGTTGCCGCAGTGACAACCGCCAGTAATTTTCATAAGGATTACCTATAATGTTGTGTGAATGTATCTGTAGTCATTGATTTTGCACAAATGACTTGAGTAAATTGCTTAAAATAGTAGAATTAGTTCCAACAACGAACGTGTTATCAATTCACTCTCATAATTTACATTAAAGCATATGAAACTCTGGAAATACAAAACTTGGTATTGGCAAAGCTAATTTTAATCATTAGTTAGTTGCGCATTCTCGTTTTATTTATTCCTAGGGTTCACTATGTTTTCATCTCAATCAATCTCTCATTCTGACTTTTTGGCCTTTGCTGACCAAGGCTTTACGCATGTCCCTATTGTTCGTGAAATTTTGGCAGATTTAGACACGCCTGTTAGTACGTTCTTAAAGTTAGCAAATCAACCGTTTAGCTATGTGTTTGAATCAGTTCAAGGTGGCGATCGTTGGGGGCGTTATTCGATCATTGGTTTGCCCTGTCAAAAAGTCTTTGAATGTCGAGGTAAGCAATTTAGAACTATCAAGGATGGTCATGTACTGAGTGAAGCAATTGTTGATGACCCTTTAGATAGTGTTAGACATTTACAGAACCAATACCGAGTCGCTGTTGTTGATGGTTTGCCTCCCATGCATGGTGGCCTAGTCGGGCATTTTGGTTATGAGACGGTCAAGTATGTTGAACCGCGATTGGCCAAAGTAGAGAAGGATGATCCGATTGGTGCGCCAGATATTTTGTTGATGGAATCAACGGATGTCCTCGTGTTTGATAATGTTTCAGGAAGGATCTCTTTAATTACATTGGCCCAAACAAAATATAGCGATGGACTTGAGCGTGCAGAAAAGCGTTTAAGTGATATTGCGATAGCACTGCGCAGCCAGTTGATCGATGATAGTGGGACGGCAAAGTCTGTTATTGAGAAGCCGAACGAATATGACGTGCACTTTCCTCAAGAGGATTTTGAAACTGCCGTTGAACGATGCCGTGAATATATTCGTGAAGGAGACATTATGCAGGTGGTTTTGTCTCAACGGTTGTCTACTTCTTATCAGCAATCATCGTTTGATATTTATCGTGCGTTGCGGACCATTAACCCTTCACCATATATGTACTTTCTTGATTTAGGTGAATATCAGATTGTCGGGTCGTCACCAGAAATTTTAGTCAGTCTAACTCATGATCCAGAGTCGCAAAAAAAGAAAGTGACCGTCAGGCCAATAGCAGGCACTAGAAAACGTGGGAAAACACCTGATGATGATCAACGTTTAGAAGAAGAGTTATTAGCCGACCCTAAGGAACTTGCTGAACATCTGATGCTGATTGATTTAGGGCGAAATGACGTTGGCCGTATAGCAAAAACGGGAAGTGTTGAATTAACCGAAAAAATGCTAATTGAACGTTATTCTCATGTGATGCATATTGTGTCTAATGTTGATGGTGAATTGTTGCCAGATTTAGATGCTATGGATGTACTTGCCGCTACTTTTCCGGCAGGGACAGTGAGTGGTGCACCTAAGATACGAGCTATGGAAATCATAGCTGAGTTGGAACCTTATAAGCGAGGTGTTTATTCAGGTGCCATTGGCTATATTGGATGGCAGGGGAATATGGATACGGCGATTGCGATTCGAACGGCTATTATTAAAGACGGCCGCTTGTTTGTTCAAGCGGGAGCTGGCATCGTGGCTGATTCTGTTCCTCGTTTCGAGTGGAATGAGACAATGAGTAAAGCCCGAGCATTGCTAGCGGCTGTTGAGATGGCTACAAAAGGCCTGCGTGCGTCTGATGAAGTGACGACTAATTCAATTCAAGATGAAGATCTGCAGGAGAGTGCCTCATGCTAGTGATGATTGATAATTATGATTCCTTTACTTATAACTTAGTGCAGTATTTAGGAGAGTTAGGCGAAGAGGTTAAAACGTTTCGCAATGATGCTATTTCAATTGATGGTATTGAAGCGTTAAACCCAGATCGCATCATGCTGTCGCCTGGGCCATGCACACCTAATGAAGCGGGTATTTCGCTAGACGTCATTTCTCATTTTGCCGGTCAATTGCCAGTGATGGGTGTGTGTTTGGGGCATCAATCTATTGGTCAAGCGTTTGGTGGCAAGGTTGTGCATGCCAAGCATATTATGCATGGTAAAACGTCGATGGTTTCACATGAAAGCGAAGGCGTATTTCACGGTTTACCTAGCCCTTATCAGGTCACGCGTTATCACTCTTTGGTTATCGAGCGTCAAAGCTTGCCAGATTGTCTTGAAGTGACTGCTTGGACTGATGATGGAGAAATTATGGGTGTGCGTCATAAAGAGCTATTAGTTGAAGGGGTACAGTTTCACCCAGAGTCGATTTTGACCGATCATGGTCATGCGTTATTGGATAATTTTTTAAAAGTATCATGAGTGCCAATAATAACGTGGAAATGTGAGTCTAGGAGCACAGAAAATTATGCAAATTCAAGAAGCAATTAAAACAGTTATTGAGTCCAATGATTTAAATCATGGGCAGATGCAATCTGTGATGCAGCAAATTATGACAGGTGAATGTACTCCAGCTCAAGTTGGCGGGTTATTGATTGCATTACGCATGAAAGGTGAAACCATTCAGGAAATTACCGCAGCGGCACAAGTGATGGCATCTCTGGCCGATCCAGTGACGGTGAATGTACCTCATTTGATTGATATCGTGGGTACGGGGGGTGATGGTATCAGCACGTTTAATATATCGACAGCCAGTTCATTTGTTGCAGCCGCCGCGGGAGCTAATGTCGCCAAACATGGGAACCGTTCCGTGTCTTCTAAGTCTGGGAGTGCTGATTTACTAGAGAAAGCGGGGGCAGAATTGAACTTGAATGGGCAACAAGTTGCCAAGGTGGTTGAGCAGGCGGGTGTGGGGTTCATGTTTGCGCCTATGCACCATAGCGCTATGAAGCATGCGATTGGTCCTCGCAAAGAAATGGCGGTGAGGACAATTTTTAATGTACTTGGACCGTTGACTAACCCTGCCGGCGTTAAACGCCAAGTAGTCGGGGTATTTGCTAAAGACTTAACGACAGTTTTAGCGAATGTGTTTGCAGAGCTAGGCAGTGAGCATACGTTAGTTGTTCATTCGGATGATGGTATGGATGAGGTGAGTATTTCGGCGCCAACAACGATTTCTGAAATGAAAAATGGCCGTATTGAGACATATAAAATTCAGCCTGAAGACTTTGGTTTAACGACAGGTTCTATTGATGAGCTGGTTGTGGCGAATTCAGCCGAGTCTTTGGCGCTGATTCAGAAGGTTTTTGCCGGAGAAAAATGCGCGGCAAGAGATGCCCTCGCGTTAAATGCGGGTGCGGGTATTTATGTGTCAGGTCTCGTAGATACTTTTCAGGCCGGCGTTGAGCATGCTTTAGCAGTGCTTGATAATGGCCAAGCATCTGCAAAAATGCAGGCTTATGTTGATGCAACTCAGCAAGTGGCTTAGCGAAAAAATCAATCACTATTAATATTCAACAAGAGTTTTACCTATGCATGCCGTCATGAAAACGCACTCTGATGTACTCAATAAAATTATGCAACATAAGGCTGAAGAAGTGGCTTATGCGCAGAGTCGTCTTGCTTTAGCGGAAGTAAAAGCGATCTCTCAAGATCAGGGTGATTGTCGCGGCTTTGTTCATGCATTAAAAGCAAAAGTATCAAATGGTCAGTCAGGGGTGATTGCTGAAATTAAAAAAGCGTCTCCCAGCAAGGGTGTTATTCGAGAGAATTTTATACCGGCTCAAATTGCTGAAAGTTATGCCAAACATGGTGCAGCGTGCTTGTCCGTATTGACGGATGAAGAGTTTTTTAAAGGGCATATGACGTATTTGCATGAAGCGCGTGATGCGTGTGATTTGCCAATTTTACGCAAGGATTTCATGCTAGATGATTATCAGGTTTTTGAAGCTAGAGCGAATGGGGCCGATTGTATTCTATTGATTGTGGCTGCACTTGAAGATAGTTTAATGCAAGATTTAGCGGGTAGAGCCGTTGAGCTGGGGATGGATGTGCTTGTAGAGGTACATAATGCGGAAGAGCTTGAGCGAGGTCTTGCGCTGAATATGCCGATGGTAGGCATTAATAATCGTAACTTGCGGGATTTTTCAACCTCGCTTAATACGACAATTGATTTGTTGGAAGGTGTTCCTGAAGATGTGTTGGTGGTGACTGAGAGTGGCATTCATACCGCTGCTGATGTAACTTTTATGCGAGAAAATAACGTGAATACATTTTTGGTAGGCGAAGCATTTATGCGAGTGCCGGAACCTGGTGAAAAGTTGAATGAGCTTTTTGGCTGAATAGATAAACTTGAGAGGGTATAACAATGAAGGCGTTAATAGAGCTCCAACAAAACGTTTGTTTTAAAGGAACTGCTGGTAGTGGTAACTCCGTGATGATGGATGGGCCTCCAGACCATGGTGGGGAAAACAATGGCCCGAGGCCAATGGAGATGTTGCTGTTAGGGATGGGTGGTTGTGCGTCTTTTGATGTAGTGCATATATTACGAAAGCGCCGTCTCGATGTCAGTGATTGTGTGTGTGAAATTGAAGCGGAACGTGCGGATGAAGAGCCAAAGGTTTTTACTAAAATTCACTTGCATTTCAAAGTGTCTGGAGAAGGAATCACTGAGAAGTCAGTTGCGAGAGCTGTAGAGTTGTCGGCGGATAAATATTGTTCGGCATCAATTATGTTAGGTAAAACGGCTGATGTTACACATAGCTTTGAGTTAATTTAAAGCAGCCACTAATTGCTATTTTACTGTTGCTGCCTTTTGTCGTTGAAAAGAGCGCAGTTAGCGCTCTTTTTGGGTGCTGCAGCATTGAGGATGATAGAATTAATGCAATTGATCTGTTTTAAAACAGGTCTGGGTAACTATACTAATTAATTCACCGCTGAATATGCACACTCACCGTTTATCGATTTATTGGCGAACTCTTTGCTTTTTTTGCTTGCTTCTCACGAGCTTGCCGATATTGGCCCAAACTGATTTTTTTAATCGTTTTGGGGGTGGTTCACAACAACAGGAGCTGCTGGCGGCTGAAGAAGCTTTTCAAGTGGTTGAATCCTATGTCGAAGGTAATGAGTTAGTTGTTCAATGGCAGAGTGCTAATGATTATTATTTTTATCGCAAAAATTTTAAAGTCGAAAGTTTAGACGCGTCGATTCGTGTTGGTGCTGCCCAACTCCCCCAAGGAAAAATTGAGGCAGACCCACTCTTTGGTGATGTTGAAGTGTATTTTGACCCAGTTGAAATGCGAGTGCCGTTGAGTGCCGTTGAAGAAAAGAATTCAGCGATTAAAGGGGTTTATCAATTTAAAGCCTATGCTCAAGGTTGTAATAAGCCTGTGGGTGTTTGTTATCCACCTCAGCAATATACGCTTGAAGTCAATATTGATGGTTTATCGCCTATTGCGAATCAACGTGCCAATGTTGCCTTCAGTGCCCCCTCAGTGGCTAATGATGTACAACAACCCTCAAATTCTTCTACGCTAGTTAATATTGTTGTCGCATTCGGTGTGGGTATGTTGTTGGTTTTTACGCCTTGCGTTTTGCCTATGATACCGATTTTGTCGGGCTTGATAGTTGGACAGCAAAATACTAGTCGTGCGAAAGCGGTCTGGTTGTCATCCGCTTATATTTTAGGAACAGCAATGACTTATACTGCGATGGGGATAGCTGCCGGTGCAGCGGGGGTTCATTTGCAAGCATATTTCCAGCACCCAGCGGTGATTGCAGTGATGGTGCTGGTGTTGGGAATGTTGTCTGCATCCATGTTTGGCCTGTATGAACTGCGGATGCCTGCTCGTGTTCAAAGCGTTGTCACGAGCAAGGCAAACTCTGTGTCAACAGGTAGTTTTTTGATGACCGTCGTTGTCGGATTGATGTCAGCTCTTATTGTGAGCACCTGTGTTTCACCTTTACTCATTCTGGTATTGGGGGCGGCTATGCGTGAAGGGAGTCCGGCTATCGGTGGGTTAATGATGTTTTTCATGGCGTTAGGGATGGGCATTCCTCTCGTTTTGTTTGCCTTGGGTGCTCAATGGTTATTGCCAAGAGCAGGTGTATGGATGGACCGTGTCAAAGAATTCTTTGGTTTTGCGGTGATCGCAACAGCGATTTTGGTGGCTTCTTCATTGAAAACAGTACCAAGTTTGCTGTTGTGGGCAATTTGGCTGGTGTTTTTTGGTATTTGGATGTGGCGTTCATCTAAAGATTTTCAGTTGCCAATTATTAGAATCATGAAGGCGCTATCTATTGCTGCATTGCTTTGGGGTGGTGCAAGTGGTTTAGGTGCATTTTATGGTGGTGATGAACTTTTGCGACCTTTGGAAAGAGTTGTTAATGCTGGAAAACCACAAATTGAATTACCGTTTCAAACGGTCACTTCTGCTGCGCAACTTAACCAAGCTTTATCTGAAGCTAAAGCAGCTAAACAACCAGTTTTGATAGATTATTATGCGGATTGGTGTACATATTGCGTCATTATGGAAAAAACAACCTATAGAAGTGTTGCTGTTGAAAAGGCGCTTCAAGGGTGGCGTTTGCTAAAGGTTGATGTGACTGTGCCTAATGATAATACTCAGTCAGCAAAACAGCTATTCAAAATTATTGCTCCGCCAGCGACGTTGTTTATAAATTCTGAAGGAGTTGAGTTGGCTGAATTGCGTCGTTTTGGGTTAATAAAAACAAAAGCATTTATTGACATGATTAGTAGTGCTCAACAGGTAAAGACAGTTTATGGCGTGGTGAATAATGAATCAGAAGGAAAATAAAGCGCTAGTTACAAAATCTTTGGTAGGCTTGTTGGCTATTGTTGCGCTGTTAATAGGGGTTTGGTTTGGGGTGCAACATGCAAAGAATGGCACTATGAGCCCTGAGGAAGCAGTTGCATTGAAGCAGATTTCTTTGCCTTCTGCTTCAGAGTTGAAGGATGTCTCTTTTTTGCTTCCAATGACGTTGTTGGATACCGAAGGTAATCCTTTCTTGATTTCTGAAAAATTAGGTAAGTTGACGTTGGTTAATTTCTGGGCTACTTGGTGTGCACCTTGTCGTGAAGAGATGCCGATGTTTAATGCTATTTTTCAGAAAAATGAGGCAAAAGGTTTTTCTGTGCTGGGGCTGACGATTGATAACCCAGAAAACACCGCGAAATTTATTCAGCAATTGAGTATCGCTTATCCAATTTTAATGGCAGAACATGAAGGCTGGGATTTGTTAGGGAAAACAGGGAATCCCAAAAATTTAATGCCATATTCTTTTTTAATTGATGAAAAAGGCGTTGTTTTAAAGCAAAGATTAGGGACTTTGCATGGCGATGAATTGCAGGAATGGATTGATAATTATCTTTAAATTAAGTCAAAATCTGCTTATATGTAGCTAAATTTCGATAAAATAGAATTATTAAGTTTTCAAAGAATTGTTTTGTATTTTTTGATTTAATTTGAGTGTTGTACGCTTTTTTTCAGATATTTGATGATTTTAATGGTGTTTTCGTCGAATTTTATTGAATTTATGTTATGCTGCGCGTCGATTAAAGATTTATCAGACTTATTTATTATGAGAAGCGCATGTGCTTTATAGCGCTTCCATTGAACAAAAAACCTATATACAAAAATTTATTGTAGAGGCCATTATGGATTTAAGAAAAATCAAAAAACTTATTGAACTTCTTGAAGAGTCCAATCTTCAAGAGATGGAAATTCAAGAAGGCGAAGAGTCAATTCGTTTAAGCCGAAGCGGTGGAGTGGCTGCACCTGTTGCAATGCCGCAAATGCAAATGCCAGCAGCTCCAACAGCCGTTGTTGCACCAGCACCAGCAGCCGAAACTGAGAGTAATGGGCCAGACCTTGAAAATGCACTCACTTCACCAATGGTAGGTACTTTTTATATTTCTCCGAAACCCGGTGACCCTGCTTTTGTTAAGGTTGGTGATACGGTTGCAGCGGGAGATGTACTTTGCATTGTTGAAGCGATGAAAATTTTCAATCAAATTGAAGCGGATCGTGCGGGTAAAATCGTCGCGATCATGAAAGAAAGTGGTGACCCAGTCGAGTATGGTGAGCCATTGTTCATTATTGAGTAAGCCTATCTGCGGATAAGCCAAATTGCTTTAATAGATGGTTAACCCATAACGATTTGAAATAAATACCATGATAGAAAAATTAGTCATAGCGAACCGCGGTGAAATCGCACTTCGAATCCAGCGCGCTTGTCGTGAATTAGGTGTTAAAACCGTAGCGTTATATTCCGAAGCGGATAAAGAAGCAAAGTATGTTCGCCTAGCGGATGAAGCTGTTTGTATTGGGCCGGCTCAAGCGAACTTGAGTTACTTGAATATTCCAGCGGTGATTGCCGCTGCAGAAGTTACGGAGGCAACTGCTATTCATCCTGGTTATGGGTTTTTAGCGGAAAATGCTGATTTTGCTGAAAGCGTTGAAGAGAGTGGTTTCGTTTTTGTTGGGCCTAAAGCCGAGACAATTCGAACAATGGGCGACAAAGTTTCCGCTATTCGCGCAATGCAGGCTGCAGGCGTGCCATGTGTTCCGGGTTCTGATGGCGCTTTAGGTAACGATTCAGCGCTTAATTTGAAGCTAGGTGAGCAAATTGGCTACCCAGTGATTATTAAAGCGGCAGGCGGTGGTGGCGGAAAAGGAATGCGCGTTGTGCATTCTGCTGATGAACTCGTTAATGCCATTGAACTGACTAGAGCTGAGGCGGGTGCTTCATTCGGTAACGATATGGTTTACATGGAGAAGTTCTTGCAACGCCCTCGGCATGTTGAAATTCAAGTGCTTGCCGATGAGCATGGCAATGCCATTCATTTGGGAGATCGTGACTGTTCAATGCAAAGGCGTCATCAAAAAGTTGTTGAAGAAGCGCCGGCGCCAGGCATTCCTGATGAACTTCGAACACAAATTGGCGAAAGATGTGCGCAAGCATGCCGTGATATTGGTTATCGAGGTGCGGGTACGTTTGAGTTTCTATATCAAGATGGACAATTTTATTTCATTGAGATGAATACTCGTGTCCAAGTTGAGCATCCGGTGACTGAAATGATCACAGGCGTTGATATTGTTAAACAGCAATTGAAAGTAGCTTCTGGTGAAAAGCTTGCTTATGCTCAAGATGATATTAAGTTCAGAGGTTCAGCCATTGAATGTCGAATTAATGCAGAAGACCCTGAAACTTTCTTGCCTTCTCCCGGGAAAATTAATCGTTATCATGCACCAGGTGGCCCAGGAATTCGTGTCGACTCACATGTTTATGGAGGTTATACCGTGCCACCATATTATGATTCAATGATCTCCAAAGTGATTGCTCATGGTAATACCCGTGATGAAGCATTGGCTAGGATGAAAAGCGCGTTAACTGAAATTGTTGTTGATGGCATTCGCACTAATACCGCTTTGCATCAAAAAATTATGCAAGACCCAGGTTTTGCAAGTGGGAATTTTACTATCCACTATTTGGAAAATCATTTGGTCAAGGATGTGTCTTAGTGGAAGCAGGTTGGCTACGGCTGCAGTTTCGCGTCGATGCTAGCTATTTTGATGAGCTAGCAAGCCTGCTTGAGGCTTGCTTAGCCTTGTCCGTTTCTATTGAAAACGATGGAGATGATGAGTTTTTTGAGGTTGCCTTTCCCGGCAAGCCTACATGGAAAAAAATTCGAGTCAGTGCATTATTTCATGACACTGTAGACTCTCAAGCAATCATTGATTTTGTTAATTCGACATTATTTAGTCGCAATCCAGTGCCTGCTATTGTTGAAAGATTGCAAGATCAAGACTGGGAGCGTGTTTGGTTGGATCAATACCAACCCATACATGTAGCATATGATTTTTGGGTAGTGCCCAGTTGGCTTGAGCCACCGAAACCAACAGCAAAAAACCTCCGCATTGATCCAGGTCTTGCATTTGGAACAGGGACGCATGCCACCACATTTCTTTGTTTAGAATGGATGGCTGGGCAAGATCTATCAGATAAGAGAGTGTTAGATTACGGTGCAGGTTCAGGTATTTTAGCGATTGCTAGTTTATTGCAAGGCGCAACAAATGCTGTGGCTATAGATATTGATCCATTGGCGGTGACAGCGGCTCGAGAAAACGCTGAACGCAATGATGTTTGCAATCAATTTGTATCAATGAATAATAAGGCCTTTGCAGAGAGTGAATACTGTGAACAGCAATATTCTTTGGTGATAGCGAATATTCTTGCAGAAGTGTTGATTGAAAATGCTAAATTATTGTTAGATGCAACCCACAATAATGGACAATTGCTATTATCTGGTATATTAGTGTCGCAACGCGAGAGCATTGAGGCAGCGTTTAGCCAGGTAGCGAACTGTATATTTTCAGCCAAAGAGCATGAAGGCTGGTTGTTAATAGTAGTTGAAAAAGATATTTAATGCGCATTTGTATAAAATGCTAAGATTTTACAATGATTGAATTTACCCGTTGTCCAAAGTGTTCAACCCTATATGAACTTGAAGGTGTAGACCTAAGCGCTTCAAGTGGCTGGGTGCAATGTGGTGATTGTGATAGAAAATTCAAAGCGTCAAGCCATGCAGTTGAGACTGAAGAGATAAGCCTAACGGTCTCGAATAATATGATGGACAAATCAATGGAAATGGCAGGAGCCGGTTCTGTATCAAAAGATGATTTGGCGAATTCGATGCAAGTTGTTGATGATGAGTATGTTCAAATTGAGGGTGAAGAAGAGTTATTAGAAGATATTCCGATTGATTATGCCAGAAAGCAACTCAGCGAAAATGTTCATGGTGAGTCAGAATTTTCTGAGAAAACGATTATCTTGCCAGATGAAGTGAGTGAAGATGATGATTTTGAAGATATTTTTGATGCGTTTGGCGATGATATTTTTCACCCTGAATTGATTGATGAAGAAGAGCCTGAATCGCGAAAGGTACAAGTTTCACGCAGGTACTCTGAGCTTAATTCTGAGTTTTCTGAAGAAGAAATAGTGATTCAACCTGAATATTCTGAGAAAACGATTTTAGAAGAAGAGCTTGAAGCCACGACAACCACCTTGAATGATGAAGAAACAGTTAGTCAAGAGTTAGACAATTCATCATTTAATGTAGGCAGATTTTTTGCAACAGCAGCCTGTTTAATCATTGCTGTAGGTTTTGTTGCATTATTTTCTTTGCAATTACACACAAGAGGGACTTATGAGTGGATTCCTCAGAATAAATATGATGGTTTATTAAGCAGAGCACCATACTTATCTAAGCTTGAAAAAACCCAGACTAATTTATCTGCTATTCATTTAGCTTCAACACGAATGGAAGTGAGTCCAGATGATTCTCAAGCAAGGGTGATCACATTACAATTAGTGAATCGTTCTTATTCGAATCAAGCGTATCCAGATTTTCAATTAGAATTTACAGATGCAAAAGGCGATACTATTGCTCGTAGAATTGTCTTGCCAAGCTTATATTTGGAAAAAGGTCATTTGGGTTTATTAGAGTCTCGTGAAGCAAAAATTGTACTCTTAAATTTGAAATCTTTGCCAGTTGGTGCGGTTGGATACCAAATTAAAGTCGTTCAACAAAGTAGCTAAAATGTCCGTTTTAATTCAATTTTCTAAAATTTTGTTTGCTCAAAGTTTTAGAAAACCTACGTGTATTGATTAAGATGCGTATTGGTAATCTTTTATTAAATAACGCAGTAATAGCGGCACCGATGGCCGGAGTGTCTGATCGGCCGTATCGCGCGTTAGCCCGCAAGATGGGGGCGTCAATGGCGGTGTCTGAAATGTTAACAGCACAGCCTCATTTACGCAGTACGACCAAAACACGCTATCGAATGGATATTCATGAGGAGGAGCCTCCGGTTTCCGTTCAGTTAGTCGGGACTGAACCGCAATTGTTGGCTGATGCTGCTCGTTTTAACGTTGATAATGGCGCTGATATTATTGATATTAATATGGGTTGCCCAGCTAAAAAAGTGTGCAAAAAATTAGCCGGTTCAGCTCTGTTGGGAGATGAGGCTTTAGTCGCAGAAATCCTAGCGGCAGTTGTCAGCTCGGTGGATGTTCCTGTGACGCTGAAAATTCGAACTGGCTTGACTCCTGATGTGCGTAATGCAATTAATATTGCTCATATTGCTGAAGATTCCGGTATACAAGCTTTAACGATTCATGGAAGAACTCGGCAATGCCGATTTGTTGGTGAGGTTGAATATGACACAATTAGCGAAGTGAAAGAGGCTATTTCTATTCCTGTGATCGCAAACGGTGATATTGATTCACCTGAAAAAGCATTGACTGTGCTGCGTTCGACCCGTGCTGATGCAGTCATGATTGGTCGAGCCGCGCAAGGGCGCCCTTGGCTGTTTGGTCAGGTAGTGACTTTCTTGGAAACAGGGAAGCGGCAAATGGAGCCGAGCGACCAAGAGAAGGTCACGATCATTTTGGAGCATGTTGCTGCAATTCATGCCTTTTATGGGGAGCGTTTAGGTGTAAAATTAGCCCGCAAACATATTGCATGGTATTTAAATTATTTACCTGTGGATCTCTCTGTTGAACGCGCTGAAATTAATCGACAGTTAACCATTCAAAAGCAATATCAATTACTAGATAGTGCCCTTAACCAGTTTCTTTCTGCTAGGTCTGTTAATCAGTTGATTGCTCAACAACCTGCAGCATAATCTAATATTATTGAAAGTTGATTAGTCATGGCTAAAAAGAAGAAAAAATTATCACTACAGCAAGCGGTTAAAGAGTCAATAGAACAATATTTTGAAGATATGCAAGATCAAGTGCCACAGGACTTGTACACGTTGTTCCTATCTCAAGTTGAGCCTCCCTTGATCCGAGTTGTTTTGCGGAAGTGTCGGAACAACAAGTCTCATGCTGCTGAAATGTTAGGCATGAACCGTAATACACTTAGAAAAAAAATGAATTTATATGGAATTGATATCTACTAAAAGCGTTTAGTTTTATCAGTGACTAAAAATACTTTCTTCTTATTTCCCTTACCCCTTTACCGAGTTTAAATAATGTCAAAAATCAGCCCACGAAGAGCTTTAATTAGTGTTTCTGATAAAACTGGAATTCTAGAATTTGCCCAACAATTACATGCTTTAGGCGTAGAAATTTTATCGACTGGAGGCACTGCTAAACTATTAGCCGACAATGATGTGCCAGTTAAAGAAGTGTCAGAGCACACGCTATTTCCTGAAATGATGGCTGGTCGAGTAAAAACGCTACATCCTAAAATTCATGGTGGTATTTTAGGGCGCCGTGGTGTTGATGACCGTGTGATGCAAGAGCATGATATCGCGCCGATTGATATGGTGGTTGTGAATTTGTATCCATTTCAAGCCACTATTGCTCGAGATGATTGTGATTTTCCAATGGCCATTGAGAATATTGATATTGGAGGACCTGCGATGGTGAGGTCAGCCGCTAAAAATCATAAAGATGTCACTATTGTTGTGAATGCTTCTGACTACGATACCGTTATTGCTGAGTGCCAAGCAGGTGGAACGACTCTAGAGACTCGCTTTCAATTGGCATGTCGAGCGTTTGAACATACATCCCAATATGATGGTGCGATAGCCAATTATTTGGGAAAAATTCAAGAAGATGGTTCTGAGATAGAGTTTCCAAATACATATAATTTGCAATTTAAACGAACTCAAGTCATGCGCTATGGCGAAAATCCTCATCAAAAAGCCGCGTTTTATGTTGAACAGAATGCCCCTCAAGGAACTATTTCTAGTGCTAAGCAACTACAAGGGAAAGCGCTTTCTTATAATAATATTGCTGATACAGATGCGGCATTAGAATGTGTGAAGCAATTCAAAGAACCTGCGTGTGTTATCGTCAAACATGCAAATCCCTGTGGCGTTGCTGTTTCTGAAAATATTTTAGATGCTTACCAATCGGCTTTTGAAACAGATAAAGAGTCTGCTTTTGGCGGTATTATTGCATTTAATCAAACGTTAGATGTTGCGACAGCAGAAGCTATCGTAGACCAACAATTTGTGGAAGTGATTATTGCTCCATCAGTTGAGCCAGCAGCAGCAGAAATTGTAGCGGCAAAGAAGAATGTCCGATTGTTAGCAACGGGCCAATGGAACGAACATTATGAGCAAACTGAATATAAGCGAGTGGCAGGCGGTTTGCTTGTTCAGGATGCGGATATTGCGATTTATGATGACTTAAAAATTGTGACGGATTTGCAGCCGACTTCAGAGCAAATGTCTGATTGTTTATTTGCATGGAAAGTCGCAAAATTTGTCAAATCAAACGCCATTGTTTATGCAAATAAAAATCAAACGATCGGAGTTGGAGCAGGTCAAATGAGTCGTGTCAATTCAGCACGTATTGCCGCTATTAAAGCTGAACAAGCGGGATTGAAGGTTGACGGTTCTGTGATGGCATCTGATGCTTTTTTCCCTTTTAGAGATGGTATTGATAATGCCGCTGCGGTTGGCATTAAAGCGGTTATTCAACCCGGCGGCTCTATACGTGATGATGAAGTGATCGCTGCCGCTAATGAAGCCGGAATGGCGATGATTTTTACTGGTATGCGTCACTTTAGGCATTAATAGGCAGCCTAAAACGGTATGGTCGATTGACTGGTTTCACGCTGTGAATCGACCATTGAATGCATTAGATGTTTTGTGATTATGACAGGTATCTTTCGAGCAAAGCTTTTTGGGCGTGCAATCTGTTTTCAGCTTCTTGCCATACGGCGCTTTGGGGGCCATCAATCACTGAAGAAGTCATTTCATGGCCTCGATAAGCTGGTAAGCAGTGCATAAAAATGGCATCTTTGTCAGCGAGTGCCATCATTCTATCGTCTACACAGTAGCCTGAAAAAGCTTTTTCCCTTGCTTCTTTTTCTTCTTCTTGTCCCATGCTTGCCCAAGTGTCAGTGACCACTAAGTCGGTACCCTGAATTGCTTCTTCAGGGGTTGAGAACAGCTTAATATGTTTAGCTCTTGCTTTGAGTAAGCTAGCATCGGGCTGAAAATTCTTTGGACATGCTATATGGAGTGTGAAATCAAAAATTTCAGCAGCATTCATGAAGGAGTGACACATATTATTGCCGTCTCCAACCCATACAACTGTTGCACCTTTGATACTGCCGCGCATTTCTTGATAAGTTTGCATGTCGGCTAATAATTGACATGGATGATAATCATCCGTCAACCCATTAATAACGGGCACAGACGAATGCTCAGCAAATGTTTGAATTTTTTTGTGCTCATGGGTTCTAATCATCACTCCGTCGACCATGCTTGAAATCACTTTTGCTGTATCTTCAATGGGTTCGCCGCGGCCTATTTGCGTATCATTAGGGGATAAAAATAAGCTAGAGCCGCCGAGTTGGGACATGCCAACTTCAAATGAAACACGTGTGCGTGTCGATGATTTTTCAAAAATCATGGCAAGTGTTTTTCCTTGTAAAGGCGTATGAGACTTTCCGGCTTTTAACCACGTTTTTATTTCAATGGCACGATCTATCAGCTGATGTAGTTCGTCAGAAGGAATGTCAAAAAGAGTAAGAAAGTGCGACGTAGACATGGTGAGTATTTTTGAATCAATAATAATTAGGAACGGTAAGAACGAACTTTAGGAAGAGGATACAATGCTGACAACGTTGGCAATAATTTTGGCAATATTATCGGCATCTTTTTCTTGAATAACGGCAGCGGGCAAAAGTCGAATGATTTTACCTTCGCCAGTAATGTTGATAATCAAGCCATGGTCTAAAAAAGTTTGGGCTAAATTGGGGTATGCTTCTTTTAGTTCAACGGCTAGCATTAATCCTTTGCCGCGAATATCTACAACGGCGGATGAGTTATCCAGGTGTAAACGCATGGAATCAACGAGATATTTTCCCATTTTTTCAGCATGTTTGAGCAGTTGGCCTGTTTCTAAAATATTGATTACGCTTAATGCTACGCTGCTAGCAAAAGGGTTGCCGCCGAAAGTCGTGCCATGATTTCCTGGTTGCAACACTTTAGCGGCTTTACCGCGAGCTAAGCAAGCACCAATTGGGATGCCATTTCCCAGTGCTTTTGCAAATGTGATGACGTCAGCAGAGATATTGTTTTGCTGATGTGCACACCAATTGCCAGTTCTTCCCATGCCAGATTGAATTTCATCGGCTATTAATAACCAATTGTTGGCATTACAAATTTCTCGAACACGTTCAAAATAAGTGTCTTGAGGTATGATAACACCCGCTTCCCCTTGAATAGGTTCAAGCATAACAGCAACGACATTTTTATTGTCTCCCAAGTCTTGAATAGCGACTGGGTCATCATAAGGAACGTGTATAAAGCCAGATAGCATCGGTTCAAAGCCTACTTTAACGGCTTCATTTCCTGTTGCGGCTAATGCTGCCATGGTTCGTCCATGAAAGGAGTTTGTGGCAGTAATGACAACAGGGTTGTCTATATTTTGATCATTGCCGTATTTGCGTGCAATTTTTAAAGCCGCTTCATTTGCTTCGGTGCCAGAATTGCATAAAAAAGCACGATCCATGTGTGTGATTTCACAGAGCTTTTTGCCCAGCATTTCTTGGGCGGGAATTTGATATAAATTGCTGACATGTAGGACATTGTCGGCAGCTGATTTTATAGCATTGGTAAACTCAGTATGTTGATGGCCAAGAATATTGACGGCAATTCCACCCAGTGCATCAATATATTCCTTGTTGTCTTGGTCCCATAAAAACATCCCGTCACCTCGTTCAAAATGAACAGGTAAGCGGTTGTATGTCATCATTAGATGAGATGACTCAGTTTTGTTATTCTTGCGTTTAAAACGTTTCAGTAGTTTTTTTAACATGTCTCGAGCGATGAATCTTTGACAGCCATTAATTAAAATTGGGATTATTAGGGGTGTATAAACTAATGTCTTTCCTCACGGGGTTTTGCATTGCTGTTAACCATGAATTTTCAACTGACCCTAATTTTTGCAACAGCATACAACGAAAAAAGCGCCCAACTTGGGCGCTTCTCACTGTTGGCATAGTAGTTTACCGAAAATGCCGCAATTTACAAAGCTGTTAAGCTGAGCAGAAACGTCATTTTCATGGTAAATACGCCAAACTTATGATTATTTTAGAAAAAGATTAGTTCTTTTCTTGATCAATAATCTTGTTGGCTTGAATCCACGGCATCATTGCACGAAGTTTTGCACCGACTGTTTCGATAGGATGAGCTGCATTATTACGACGACGAGCGGTCATTGAAGGGTAATTTAATTGACCTTCAGCAACGAATTGTTTTGCATATTCGCCGTCTTGGATATCTTTTAATGCTTGACGCATTGCTTGACGTGACTCTTCATTAATCACCTTAGGGCCAGTGACATACTCACCGAATTCCGCATTGTTTGAAATGGAATAGTTCATGTTAGCGATGCCGCCTTCATACATTAAATCAACAATTAGCTTTAGCTCGTGTAGGCATTCGAAGTAGGCCATTTCAGGCGCGTAACCCGCTTCGGTTAACGTTTCAAAACCCATCTTGACAAGTTCAACAGCACCGCCACAAAGTACAGCTTGTTCACCAAAAAGATCAGTCTCGGTTTCATCTTTGAATGTTGTTTCAATAATTCCAGAGCGACCACCGCCAACACCAGAAGCGTAAGAAAGAGCCACATCTTTTGCAGAGCCAGAAACGTCTTGGAAGATAGCGACTAAATCAGGAATGCCCCCGCCATTAACAAACTCATTGCGAACGGTATGACCTGGCGCTTTTGGAGCGATCATGATGACGTCTAAGTCAGCACGAGGCACCACTTGATTGTAGTGAATAGCAAAGCCATGAGCAAAAGCTAAAATTGCTCCTTGCTTGATATTTGGTTCAATTTCTTCTTTATATAAAACGGATTGGAACTCATCAGGAGTTAACACCATAACGACGTCAGCGCTTGCTACTGCGTTAGGCACTGTGTCAACTTTCAAGCCATGTGCTTCCGCTTTTTTAATTGAGCCGGAGTTTGGACGTAAACCAACGACAACATCAACGCCAGAATCTTTTAGATTACATGCGTGTGCATGACCTTGTGATCCGTAGCCTAGGATAGCAACTTTTTTGCCTTGAATGATCGATAGATCACAGTCTTTATCGTAATAAACTTGCATAGCTTTTCTCTTAATTTTGACAGTAAAAATAGTTTTGTTTAAAAATGCTTTCAAACAAAGGGTATGTTGAGTGTTTTATAAACAGAGGGGCATTCTAGCGATTTAATCATGTTGCGTAAAATGATATATTTGCAATATAGTGTTGCAAGAAATGCAATAACTGCTTGATATTAAACCTGACATGTTAGACAACAAAACACTTCGATATTTTTTAACGCTTAGCGAAACTTTGCACTTTAGTAAAGCGAGTCAGATATTGCATGTGAGTCCTTCAACGCTTTCGAGAAGTATTCGTCAATTAGAAAGTCAGCTGCAATGCCATTTATTTTTGCGAGATAATCGTACTGTTGAATTAACGGCAGACGGCATCCTGTTTCTACAATATGCACGCGATAGTATTCAACAATGGGAGCAATTAAGAGAGTCGTTATCGCTCGGTAGGCAAGAGTTACGGGGTATTATCAGTTTATATTGTTCTGTGACGGCAAGTTACAGTTTCTTGCATGAGGTCTTACAGAAGTTCCGGTTTGATTTTCCAGGCATTGAAATAGTGTTACATACAGGTGATACCGAAGACGCAATTGATCGCGTATTGAATAACCAGGAAGATATCGCCATTGCGGCCAAGCCAAGAAGAATGCCAGCAGGTTTAGCTTTTGAAACATTAGGGGAAACTCCACTGGTGTTGATTGCGCCGAAAGATGCTGATTTTCAAAAAAAATTCCCAACAATAGATAAAACAGATAAAAACTTTTGGGAAAAGGTTCCGATGATATTGCCTGAGAAAGGAGTTTTCCGTGAACAAATTGATCACTGGTTAAATAAAGAAAGTTTCTCGCCGAATATTTACGCTCAAATTGGTGGTAACGAAGCAATTGTTAGCATGGTGAGTCTAGGTTTCGGGATTGCCTGGGTACCCTTAATCGTTGTTGAAAACAGTCCATTAGCGAACCAAGTGCAATTGATATCTGGTCAGCCACAATTCCAGTCAATTGCTGTGGGGTTTTGCGCACGAAATAAGCGCTTGCAAAGCCCTTTAGTGAAAGCCCTGTGGAATTCAATTATCTAAGATACTACTCGTATAGGCATAAGTATCTGCTATTTAGCTAAAAGAAAATCAAATAGATAATTCCAAAGTACACGGTATATTTAACAAAATAATAGAATTTTCTATTCCATTTTTTTAACCACCTGCCAAGTGTTCTGATTTTATACAGTTGGCCAAAAAACACGTTTAAAGCGCCGACTTTTTCACCGACTTCATTTTTTGAGGAACTTGCTTTAACAATTGTTTTACAAACAAACCGATTAATTGTATTCGCCCACTGATAACGAAGTGGACGATTGATGTCACAAAACAGTATGACTCGTGGTTGATCTGTTTTGTTTTCAGCCGTATGAATATACGTTTCATCAAACATCACGCTTTCACCATCTTTCCAGTAATAACTTTCCCCATCAACGTTGATATAGCAATCTTCTGAGTTGGGTGTCATTAAGCCTAGGTGATAACGCAAGGAGCCGGCAAATGGGTCTCGATGAGGTACAAGCTTTGCACTAGGAGGGAGTGACGCAAACATTGCAGCATTAATGTCTGGCATGCTTTTAATTAATTCAATTGTTTTAGGGCAATGCTCTAATGCCGATGGCAAGAAGTCATCATACCATTTTAAATAAAAACGCCCCCAACCTGTTCTAAAAAAAGAATTAAACGCTAAATCATCAAGGCTATCAGATTGTGTAATTTGTTCTGCAGTATAAAGCGCTATTGCTTCTTCACGAATGGTTTCCCAGTGTTCATCGAATACTTTAGCACTGTTGAATTGGCTCTTATCGATATATGGCGTGTCCGGAACCTTTGAAAAAAGGTATGTGAAAACATTGTAGGGCGCTGTTAAATTTGTATGGCTCGTCAGTTGTCGTCTAAATGAGTGGCGTACTTTTCCACGATGATGGATATAAATACTTGATACGACAAATATAAGAAAAATAAATATGCCCATGAGCTTTTACAGTATTAGGCTTTGCCTAGCGTTAGAGTAAGAAATCAAGTGTGTCAATTTACTCTACGCCGTATACGCAAACGTATAAGAATTGTATAAGAACTGTATTTTCTAATTATGCTTTCAAAAAAAACTCAGTTTTATAAGGTTAAAGAGGTGTAAGACTTGACCTATACTAAGGAACGAATACACTACCGTTCACTGATGAAGAACCTATCAAACAAAGGTGCACTACATGGCAAATGTTAATAAAGTTGTTTTAGCTTATTCTGGAGGTTTGGATACTTCTATTATTCTGAAATGGCTACAAAATGAATATCAATGTGAAGTCGTCACGTTCACCGCTGATATTGGGCAAGGTGAAGAGGTTGAACCCGCTCGAGCGAAAGCGGAGGCAATGGGTGCGGCAGCTATTTATATTGATGATTTGCGTGAAGAGTTTGCTCGTGACTTTGTATATCCAATGATGCGTGCTAATGCCATATATGAAGGCGAGTATCGCTTAGGAACATCTATTGCACGGCCTTTAATCGCCAAGCGTTTAATTGAGATTGCGAACATTGAAAATGGTGATGCTATCTCACATGGCGCGACAGGAAAAGGAAATGATCAGGTGAGATTCGAATTGGGAGCTTATGCCCTAAGGCCTGACATACAAATTATTGCACCTTGGAGAGAGTGGGACTTAAATTCTCGTGATCGTTTGCTTGCATACGCTGATCAGCATAATATTTCAGTTGAGAAAAAAGCAGATGGAAAGTCTTTGTACTCAATGGATGCGAATTTACTTCATATTTCTTATGAAGGTGGCATTTTAGAAGATCCATGGGCAGAGGCTGAGGAATCAATGTGGAAATGGACAGTCTCGCCGGAGAAAGCGCCTGATCAAGCCCAATACATAGAGCTTGAATTCGTGAAAGGCGATATTGTTGCTATTGATGGTGAAAGTATGTCGCCAGCGACAGTCATGGAACATTTGAATAAAGTGGGTGGAGAGCACGGCATTGGCCGTGATGACATCGTTGAAAATCGCTATGTTGGCATGAAGTCTCGTGGTTGTTATGAAACGCCTGCAGGTACCATCATGTTACGAGCTCATCGTGCGATGGAATCTTTGACCTTGGATCGTGAAGCGACACACTTAAAAGACGAATTAATGCCACGTTATGCCAAATTGGTTTACAACGGTTATTGGTGGAGCCCTGAGAGAGAAATGCTTCAAGCAATGATCGATCTTTCACAGGAAAATGTGAATGGTAAGGTTCGTGTAAAACTATACAAAGGTAATGTGAGTATTGCAGGCAGGCAATCTGAACATGATTCATTGTTTGATGAAGCGATTGCGACGTTTGAAGATGATGGTGGTGCCTATAATCAAGCAGATGCCGAAGGCTTTATTAAGCTTAATGCATTGCGGTTACGGACGTTAGCAAAAAGGAAATAATTCTGTTGTTATGATGGCATTCGATAAACACCATTCTGTGAGTGTTATCGTGCCTCTTTATAATGAAATTCAGAAACTGCCCGAGTTGTATCAACAACTCGGGCAGTTTTCGTTTGAGCAAGTGATTTGGGTTGATGGAGGCAGTTCAGATGGTTGTAAAGAATGGCTTGAACAGAATGTAGACGGTAAAACGAACACTTTCATCGTGTCTGAAAAAGGTCGAGCTAAGCAAATGAATGCAGGTGCTGCAATGAGCATCACATCACATTTACTATTTTTACATGCTGACACCTTATTGCCTACATTGGCAGTCGCAGAAATTAATAAAGGTTTGCGTCAAAGTAGCTGGGGGAGGTTTGATGTGACGTTCATTGAGAAAGATTGGCGCATGAATATTGTTGCTTGGTTTATGAATTGGCGATCACGCCTCAGCGGTGTTGCTACAGGTGATCAAGCCTTATTCGTTCGACAAGCAGAATTTCAGTCTGTCGGAGGCTTTCCAACTATTCCTTTAATGGAAGATGTCGAGTTTTGTAAACGAATGAAACAGTTCGATTTACCGTATTGCAGCCGCTTATTGGTGAGTACCAGCGCTCGAAGATGGTTAAACAATGGTGTCATAAGAACAGTCATGCTTATGTGGCTTTTTAGATTGGCATATTTTCTTGGGGTAAATCCAGAGAAGCTGGCTAAACAGTATCAGAATGTTCGTTAAATGTTTGGTGTAACATGGTGATGGATATTCCTCTTATTCTATTTGCAAAAGCCCCAGTTGCTGGGAAAGTAAAAACACGTTTAACGCCTGACTTAAGTTATGAACAGGCTTCAGAAGTAGCGAAACATCTACTGGAAGAGTCATTGAAGTTAGCGACTAAAGCATGGCCAGGAAAGGTGGTTTTAGCCGTTTGGCCTGATGCGAAAAATAGTTTCATTCAAACACAACTCAGTGTTTTTCAGGTTGATCATTTAGTGCAAGTTCAAGGGAGTTTAGGTGTAAAAATGCTTTCCGCGATGCAACAGTGTGGCTTTCCTTGCGCAGTGATGGGGTGTGATGTGCCCCATTGCGAACCCGTTGTTTTACAAAAAGCATACGATGCATTATGTCGAGGTGAAAACACTCTTGGCCCCACCCGAGATGGCGGCTATTACTTGTTAGGTCTGCAACAAGCGGAATTGGCATTATTCGAGAATAAAAATTGGGGGGAAAGCTCTGTGTTGAATGACAGTGTGGCCAATGCAGAGCAAGAAAAGATTAAATTTACATTTTTGGAGCAATTATCCGATATTGACCACTATGATGACTTGCTAAACGCGAGTCAGGAAATGTCGAGTTTAAAACAGTTTTTATAGTTGATAAGAAGTTGCTACTTACTGGCAACTGAGTGGAGCAGAGCTGGCTTGTTCTCCTACTAATCCCCATGCTTTAACAACCGCGCAATACCCTATGGGGTCGTGTTTGGCGAGTTCAGTGATATTGTGTGGGTAGTTAGCGTCATGACCGAAGTAGGCTTCCGTGAGCGTTGAGAAATATTCTTTATGATTTTTTCTGGCATATTGATTGCCGGATGTATGCAAGTCTTTATCTATCGCGTTTTGATAGGCTTGTAAAATAGGGCGGTAAGAATGCTTAGTGACAAATTGATGATAGGCATGTGTGAGCTCGTGTAATAATTGCCAGGGGTGTATGCCTGACACCGCTAGGTACGCTTCGGTGCTTCCTGCAACTACGCCACCATATAGATGTTGAATTCCATGCTTTGCACTTCCTTTTTTTGAGCCATTGAAAAATAAATTATTACCAAACGGTGGGGGCATGCTTTTTTCAAACCACAGAGGTGTTTCTCGTAAGTATTCTAGAGACCATTGAGGCACAGTATTAACGATAGACGTTAAATCTTGGGTGACTTGTAATAGAATTTTTTGATTCAGTATTTTGTCTTGCGATACTGCATTTGAAACCATGACTTGCCAGCCAAGAATGTCATGTGTCTTATAACCAGAGTTAGGCTGTGGCTCTGAGTTTGTGCTATAGGCTATATTACTAGATAAGAAAAAGGCAATCACCGCAATCAAGCAAAACTTATGGAAAAAGGTGACGGTCATTCTCTAAGTGTTAAGGTTTAGCTAATCGGGTCTTTTGGAATAAACTTTATCGCTAAACCATTATTACAATAACGTAGGCCTGTTGGTTTTGGACCATCTTTAAATACATGACCCTGATGCCCACCACAGCGAGCACAATGATATTCTGTTCTTGGATAGCCGATTTTCCAGTCGGTTTTGGTTGCGATATGCCCGTCGATAAAATTAAAAAAACTAGGCCAGCCAGTCCCGCTATCAAATTTTGTTTTAGAATCGAATAATGCCAAGCCACAACCAGCACAGATAAATTGACCTTCACGTTTTTCGTTATCCAAAGGGCTACTGCCAGGGCGTTCAGTGGCTTCTTCACGTAAAACAGCGTATTGATTTGGGTTCAGTACTTCGCTCCAATCACTTTTTTTCATCTCAATTGGCGTGATTTTTTCGGGGTGTCGTTCCAGTGCGTTTAACTCTTCAATAGTGATCATTTTTCGTACAATAGTCTCCGCAGAAGGATTTGCATTGACAGCTTCTTGTTGTTTTTGTCCTGCAAATAATTTGTTAACACCTATAAAGCCACCTACCGCTAATAAAGAAGCAGGTACCATTTTGAGTAAATTTCTTCTATTCATAGTCATTCCAAAATCATGCTTTAAAAATATGCCGTTTCACTAGTTGATGAAAACGGCATATTCTTATTTTAATCATCGTTAGTGATATGACCGTGTTAAACGCTTATTTATTGCTTTTATCTTTGTCTAACCAAAGTAGGAGAGGCGGTAATAAAAAGAAATCGGTGATCAATGCGAGTGAAATAGTTAAGAACACTAATTGTCCAAGTTGCGAATTGATTAAAAATGCTGAATACGCAAGGACTAAAAAGCCAAGTACTAAGACAAGTGACGTCACCCATAAAGCAATGCCGACCGTTGAAAATGCATAACGAATAGAATCTTCAGGGCTTAAACCTTTCTCGCGCCGAGCGCGAAGATACTTGCTTAGGAAATGGACGGTGTCATCAACGACAATTCCCATACAAATAGCGGCAACAATAGAGGATGCAAGACCAATCTGCCCAACAAAGTACCCCCAGAATCCAAAGGCTAAACCGATAGGTAATAAGTTAGGTACTAGGCTAAGAAAACCGATCTTAAACGATTGCAAAGCGAAAATAAGAATGCCAGAAATAATCACGAGTGCGATTAATGTGCCAAAAAGCATGGTGTTGATATTTCGCTTTGCAACATTGGCAAACATCACGGTTGGGCTGGCTCCAATGGAATGCATGTATTCTGGTGCATTTTCTTTGAGCCATTGTTTACCGTCATTGGCAATTTTCATAATCTCATTATTGGTGACATTTTCAGTCGTAATGATGACGCGTGAGGAGGCTTTATCCACATCGATTTGATTATTAAGGTCGAGCCCATATGGCAAGGACAATTCATAGAGTAGCAAATATTGTGCAGCTAATTCTTTGCTGTCTGGGATTTTGTACCAACTGGGGTCATCACCGTGCATATTTTTATTTAAGCGCTTAAATACATCATTGATACTGTCAACATTCATGACATTATCTTGTTGTCTATGCCACTCAACAAATTTCTCTAAAACAGCGAGGTATTCTGGATCAGTGATGCCATTACTTTCTTTCGCGGGTAAGGAATATTGGATATTGTTAATACCCGTGAGTTTTTCATAGGCGCTGTCAGTATCCGTCCGAAACTCAATGCGTTCATCAAAGTATTTGACGAAATCATCATTTAATTCGTTTTGCGAAGCACCATAGAGCACTGCCATAGATAATGGAATGAATGTCATTAAAATCATTCCTTTTCGAGCAATAACAAAGTCAGCAAATCGAAGCATAAAAGGGCTTCCTTCGATGTGGCGCTTTTTTATCCATACAGGTAATGCGTAAATCATTGCCGGCAGAAATGTCATGGACATAAACCAAGCTGCCATCACACCAAATGCTGATGCATTACCAAGGTCATTAAAAGGCGGTGTTTCAGAAAAGTTTAATGTGAGGAATCCAATGGCGGTGGTCACACTGGTTAGAAAGATAGGCCAAGAATTGATGCGCAAGCTCTCATCCATTGCAGTGACTTTATCTAAGCCATTGCGCATACCTTGAACAAATGTCATTAGTAAATGCACACCATCGGCAATGGCAAGTGTTAACACAATGTTCATGACCGAGAACATCGGTGATGTGAGTTTTATGCCGATAAACCCAGCAAAGCCATATGCCCATATAATTGAAAAAATAATTAAAAACATGGTGCCAATCACAGGCACTGTCGAACGAAGCATGATAATCAAAATGATTAGCACCACTAAGTACATAATGGGCATTAATGTTTTCGCGTCGTTTTCTCCCGCTTCACCAAATGCTTGATTCATCATGACAATCCCTGTTAAATACATATCATGTTCAGGGTATTTCTCTAGAAAATTTTCACGGATGCTATAAATTTCATCAGCGATGGTTTTGAACTCAATGGTTTGGTCTGCTTCATCTGGTAGTGTAAAGGTAACGTTGATACCAGCTGCTTTACCGTCACTGGCGATAAGGCGTTTAATCAGCAATTGCTCATTCAGGACAATGTTTTGAATTTTCTGTTGGTCAAGTGAGCCCAGAGTATTAGCCTCTTCATATAACTCAGCAACAATCAGGTCATCACCTTCAGCCTCTGTGTGTTGATAGTTAGCAATCGAATCAACTCGTGTGCTGTGAGTTAATTGCCAGGCCTGATCGGTTATCCATTGAATGGCATCTAACGTGTTATTATTGAAAACGTCGCCATTTTTGGGTGATATAACAAATAAAGCATTGTCAGATTTCGTATAAGTATTTTGGATGAAATCATAGGCAAGTAACTCAGGGTTATCATCACTAAAAAAAGTGCGATAATCATTGTCTGGATTTGAAAATAGTTTGCCAGCACCATTTGCGAAGATAAACGCTAATCCAAAGGTTAATAAGATAACTACATAACGAAATCGATTGATAAAACTTGCGTATTTTTTCATTTGACGGTTCGCTCGAATGAATGTTGTTGTTAGTGGGTGTTACTTTACTCCAAAATGATAATTGGATGAGTGTTATTGCCGTTTAATATTAACTATTTTAAAGATATGATCGTCGTATATCGCCATGTTAGGCTCGTCTCATCATTTTAAGTAGAAAGTATTGTATAAATTGTTTTGAAAGCCTCCTATTTTTTACCAAAATATTGGCCTACTTGGTTGGGTTTGTTGCTATTGCGCTTAATTTCCAGTTTGCCATGGAGAGTGGTTGCGTGGGTGTCAGATGGAATAGGCTTTCTGATTTATCATGGTTACAAAAGTCGTCGTGAGATAGCTGAGAAAAATATCTCAACCTGTTTCCCTGAGTGGACAAAAGAAAAAGTCCAAATAACGGCCAAACGCTCTTTTCAGTTAGCGACTCAAGCGATGTTTTTTACGGGTGTCGCATGGTGGGCATCAGAAAAGCGTTATAAGTCACTTGTCGAGTTTGATTCAAAATTGTTAGATGAGCACACTTCGTCAGGTAAGAACGTGATTGTATTAACACCGCATTTTGTGGGGCTTGAGGCAGCAGGTGTATTTATGTCTATTGATAGACCTTATATGACAATGTACCAGTATGCTAAAAATGCCTTAGTCCACCACCATGTAGTGACTAAAAGAGCGAGGTTTAATGGCTATTTAGTGGAGCGTAAAGAGCCTTTGAGGAGGATGCTGAAATTATTGAAACAAAAAATCCCGTTGTACTACTTACCTGATCAAGATGCGGGCCGTAAAGGCCTATTTGTCCCATTTTTTGGTGTACAAGCCAGCTCGTTTGATATGTTAGGGAAGATGGCTAAATTGTCTAAAGCAATTGTAATTCCTTGTTCTGTGGAAATTCAGCAACGTGGCAAAGGCATTAAAATACGCTTATATCCACCATTAAAAGATTTTCCAACCGGTGATGACATGAATGACACATTACTCCAAAACCAAACAGTTGAAAATTTGATCAAGGAGTTTCCCGAACAATACTTGTGGGCTCATAAACGTTTTAAAACAAGGCCTGAAGGTGAAGCACCATTTTATAAGTAATGTTAGTTTTTCGGCTAGTAGCATAGCTCTTCTGAACGATGCTGATTCTTTAATGTAGACAATTGTTAAAATTTATTACTGAGAGTTTATCTGCCTTGGCCTTGCAGTATTGAGCTTGTATAGTGTTTCCACGTTCATCAAACATAAAAAACTAGGAGATAATAATGAGCAAACGTGATGATTTGATCGCAAAATATGCTGACGACTTAAAAAACAAATGTGGTGTGACCCCGGACATGGATTTGCTCACAAAAGTGACTATCGGGTGCGGTCCTTCGATTTATAACCGTGATGCATCAACCGTGTCAGGTTCAGATCCAAAAGAGTGTGAAACAGTAAAGAAAAACTTCTTAATCAAAAAACTAGGGCTTGCAGACAGCTCAAGCTTAGATGATGCTATTCAGTCAGTTTTAACGACGTATGGGAAGTCAAACCCTAGCAAGTATCGTGCGGTAGTTTATTACATGCTAGCTAAGCACTTTAGTAAAGAGTCAGTGTATAAATAACATGGGGTAAATTAAGCTGGTTTCACTATTCAAGTGAACCAGCTTTTGTACTAAATACTGAGTAAAAGAAAGGAAGCTTCTACTATTTTTTAGTATCTATCCCTAGAGATTTTAATTTTCGATATAAGTGTGTCCTTTCCATTCCAATGTTTTTAGCTAATTGAGAAACGTTATTCTCGACCTTATTCAGTTGGTATTGCAAATAGAGTGATTCGAAGCTGTCTCTTGCTTCACGCATAGATAACTCAAAATAATTAGGTATGGTCAATGATTCACCGCTATGAGGTGTGCCAGCTTCTTTGTCAACGGATGCACAAAACTCTTCTTTTGAAATAACGGCATGAGGGTTGAGAAGTTGCAACCGATTAACGACATTAATAAGCTGCCTAACATTCCCAGGCCAACTATATTCACACATTGCTTGTAATGCTTCTAAGTCAATATGGCGTGGGCTCAAATTATTTTGTTTTGCTAGACGGGCAATATGAAATAAAGCTATTTCTTCAATATCGCCCTTGCGTTCGCGTAGCGATGGAATTCTGATCGGAATGACGTTTAATCGAAAATATAGGTCTTCCCGAAATAAGCCTTTACTGACGGCATCTTCAATATCACCGTTTGTGGCAGCTACAATTCGGACATCAAAATCAATATATTGTTTTCCACCTACTCGAAGAAAGCGTTGATCCTGCAATGCACTCAATAACTTACCTTGAGTTTCTATGTCTATATCAAGCACTTCATTGATAAATAAAGTGCCCAAGTGAGCTTCTTCAAAGCATCCTACTTGTTGTTGACCATCATACTCGACTCCAAATAATCGTGTGGCAATATTTTCTGCCGGAATTGCGGCTAAATTTAGCTGAACGAAAGAACCTTGTCGATCACTTGCAGTATGGAGACTATGAGCAGCAATATTTTTCCCAGTACCTACTTCACCAGTGAGTAAAACCCAACTATTTGTAGAGCCAATTAATTGGATTTGACGTCGTACTTCCTTAATAATTGGGCTGTTTCCAATAAGCTCTTGTTGTTGCCCAGATTCAAGACGTAAGCGTTCATTTTCTTTTCTGAGCCTTTCGGTCTCTAATGCTCTGCTGATAGTGAGCATTAAAGATTCGGTGGATAATGGTTTTTCTAGGAAGTCATATGCGCCGTTTTTTACCGCTTCAACCGCAGTTTCTACATTACCGTGACCTGATATCATGATGACAGGTTGTTTCAGTAGTTCAGCCTTTTTCCATTTTTCGAGTAACTTGAGTCCTTCATTTCCCTCGTCGCCACTGCCATCAGAGGTTGGCATCCAGATGTCAAGCAGTACTATATCAGGCTGGAAGGCTGTGAATTTAACATGCCCTTCGCTTGCGTTTTCAGCCGTTTCAATAGAAAAGCCTTCGTCTTCTAGAATATCCGAAATAATGGAACGGATGTCGGGCTCATCATCAATGATTAAGATTTTTTCTTGAGTCATAATTGTCTTATAACATATCCACCTTTAAAACGAGACGTTAACAAACACTAGAGAGCGTTATCATTTTCTTCATCTACGGGAATACGAACAATAAATTGAGTGCCTTGAGGAGGGTTTTCTTCCGCCCAAACAACACCACCTAAATTTTCAGTTAAACGCTTGACGATCGCAAGTCCTAGGCCTGAACCTTTTTTCTTAGAGCTAATATAAGGCTCGAAAAGCGTCTCTCTTAGTTCAGGTTTGATACCAGGACCAGTATCGATGATTTTGATGCAAAGAAATTGTCCTGATGACTCAGAAAGGTATTCACTAGTGATCGTTAACGCGGACTTTTCTTGGTCTTGCATGGCTTGTATCGCATTTAACATCAAATTGTTAAATACTTGCCGTAGGGCGTCGGCATCACTTTGAATATTGGGTAAATTTTTGTCGAGTAATAATTCAAATTGGCAGTTATGTAAGCTGTCTACATGTAGTTCAGTAATATCTTCTAAGAGTAAGTTTACATTGACTGGTTTTTGTTCAATGTTAATTGCTTGGGCATAGTCAGAAAACGCTGTAACCATATTTTTTAGTGTTTCGACTTGTTGGACAATGGTGCGTGTTGTCTTTTCTAAAATAGCTTGATCTGCGGGTTTTACCTGATCAAAAAATTTGTTTTTAATGCGTTCTGCGGATAACTGAATAGGCGTGAGAGGGTTCTTGATTTCATGGGCGAGTCGACGGGCAACTTCTCCCCAAGCAGCTTCTTTTTGAGCGTGGATTAAGTTAGTGACATCATCAAATACTACGATGGTAGACTTTTGTTGGTGAGGTAGCTGCGTGCCTTGGATAATAAGGAATTGTTTCCCTTTAGTTCCCATGATGGCTCTCTCGTCTTTCCAGTTAGACATCGCTTTGCTAGAAGCATGGTAAACGGCTTCAAAAAAAGGTGTCAGATTTTCATATTTATATCGTAGTGATGAAATTTCATCATTAATGTTATTGGACAAGTTGATGTTTAAAATCTTGCTTGCTCTAGCATTACAGCTTTCAAGGCGTAGTTCTTCATTGATGGAAATGACTCCTGAAGAGAGGTTAGCTAAAACGGTTTCAAGGTATTCTCGTTGAGATTCCGTTTCAGATTGACTTTGATGCGCTAATTGCCGTGCATGGCTCAATTGTTGGGTCATATCATTAAAAGAACTCACTAAAATACCTATTTCATCATTACTCGGAACAGGTAATTGAGTGTCTAAGTTACCTGCGGCAACTTCTTTTGTCCCTGATGCAAGTACACTTAACGGCTTGGCAATGCGTCTAGAGATGAAAAATGAGGCTAAATTAGAGAGTAATAAAGAGGCTAGTGAAATAAGTGTTAACGTCAAAATCAAACTTAAGCGTAAAGGTTCGCGTGCAAATTGCATTTGGTTATATTGCGTTTTCGCAGATTCGACGGTCTTAGCGAGTTTGGCATAACGTAATGGTAGAGGCTTAACAGCTTGTAAAGCGCGAGGCGGGATGCCTATATTGTTACTATAAACAGGTGTAATGACTTTAAGCTGTTGAGAAAATTCACTGATAGATTCAATCGCTGAAAAACTTTCACCATTTCTAATTTGAGCCAATGCAATGAAGTTGGGAGCATCGTTGAGTAAACTATTATCTGTACTGAAACTAGACGCTAAAATCTGACCATTATTAGAGAGCAGTTTTACTTGAGAGTAATCTGATTTTTCAGCAATTTCGTTTAATCTTCTGGCCATTTCAGATGAAGAGAATACTTCTGAAACAGTGATGCTATGCCGATTCATTTCTTGAATCATGTCTTGTTTAATCGCTTCCAATGACGTTTCTCCCAGCAAGACTGCATCATCAATTGCCTGCTCAACACGAACATCGAACCAACTATCTATACCTTTATTGAGAAACTGCACGGCAAAGAAGTAAACCATGAATAAAGGTAATAAATTGAGGAATAGGAAGACGCTAATAAGTCGTAAGGAAAGTTTTGATCCAATTTCTCCTCGACGATATTGACGAAAAAGTACACCAAAATTAATCAGAACGAGTAATAATAAAATACTAATGCCAACGACAGTGGATACAATAATCCAATAATGTTCTTGCCCTGAAACGTTATTTTGAAAAGAGTTAGCGATCCTAAAGGAGAGAAAAATAACGAGGCAACCTGCAATGCTTAATAGTGCAAATGGTCGAGAAATAGTTTTTAAAAGTTTCGCTATTCGCATTATGAAACGCTCCAAATCGTCCATTGACTATCGTGTTTCCAACGTTTGGAAAAAAAAGCGTTTGCTCGAATTTGAGCGGGCAACGTAAATAAGTCTAGATGTACTCGTACAGCTAGCTTTTCTAGCATGATTCTTTCTAGGCGTTTAATTTGGAATAGAGAGATATGCTTTAGGGCGTCGTCAATCGTAATGAATTGATGTGTTCTAAATGTTGTTGAATTGTGTAATTGATAACTATTTGACAGTGCATGACGTGATAAGCTAAATACCGTCCGGTCAATTGGCTTGAAGTTGGAACCCCAAAAGCGCTTTTGAGGTTCGGCATAACTCAAAACGATGTCAATCGGAACACCATGATTAATGGCGTCAAAGGCGGTGGATGAGAGTGATAATTCAAAGCGGCTTAATGTGTCTGTGCCATTATTTTTTGCGGATGCAGTCACGCTTGTCACTGAAAAGCGCGTTGCTTCTTCAGCGAGACTGTTTGAACTGCTCAGAAATAAGTTAGCGACGACAAAAAAGGCAATCAGAAGACATAGGGTGAGTATTTTTTTTATGAAGCCCGTTTGATACATGCGTTGATTATTGAGCTTGTTTACGCAGAAGGCAATAGTAGAATCCATCCATATCAGATGTTCCTGGGAGTGATTGCATTCCTAATGAAAGTGGAATTGCGGTTGGGTGTTGAATCTTTTCAATTTGTACGTGTGTTGTCCTATGAATAAATGCTTCGATTTGTTGCTCATTTTCTTCCGGTAAGATTGAGCATGTTGTGTAAAGTAGCAAGCCATTTTCAGTTAATAAGTTCCAACAGGCATCTAAAATAGCTGCTTGAGTATTTTGTAATTCTTGAATGTCTGAAGCGTGCCTAAGGTGTTTGATATCAGGGTGTCGCCTAATGACTCCTAGGCCACTGCAGGGAGCATCGACTAAAATGCAATCGTAAGGTTTTTGATCCCACCATTGTTCTGGTTGGCTAGCATCGCCAGCGATAACGTGAGCATCTAACTTCAAACGAGTGAAAGTATCTAGCATTTTTTTATTTCGTGAACCGCCGATATCAATGGCATGCATTTCAATATCACTTGGAGAGCTTTCCATGAGTAAGCCAGTTTTTCCTCCCGGTGCCGCACAGGCATCCAATACGCGTTGGCCAGCTGTGATAGGGAGAAGTTGAGCGATTATTTGAGACGCTGTGTCTTGTACAGAGACCCAACCCTCATTGAAATGGGGTAATAGATGAACGGGTAGGCTATTGGTGACACGAATGCCTATTTCGCTATGAGGGTCTTGTTTTGCCTCAATATTATTTTGTTGCAATAGCGCTAAATAATGTTCTCTAGAAATTTTTTTTTGATTCACCCTTAAGCAAAGTGGAGCTTGCTTGTTATTGCTGGTGAATATATTTTTTGCATGACTTGGCCATGATTTAGTTATGGCATCAATCATCCATTCAGGATGAGAATAGTGTTGGTCAAACTGCTTTTTTGGCGATTGAGATTCTAGTCCTCTTAAGTAATTTCTTAAGCAAGCATTGACTAAATTTTTTGCCCAAGGTTTGCCGAGTTGTTGGCAGCATTTAACGGTGTCCGATACCGCTGCATGCGCGGGTGTTTTTAAGTGTCGTAGTTGAAATAAACCCAGTAGCAACACGTATTTAATTAAGCGTTCTTTACTTTTAATCGGCTTATTCAGTAGTGGCTTTAGTTCAACATCTAGCTGCCAGTACCATCGTAATAAGCCAAAACTCAGTGTCTGGATAAAGCCTCTGTCTTGTGGTTGAATCTCTTTTCCTGCAAGTGTGTGATCTATTGCTTCACCGAGAGATACACCGTGATTAATGACTTGATCACAGATAAGCGCAGATAAGCTTCGAGGGTGTAAGGTATTAATAGAGCGACTCATGACGTTATCGATTTTTTATTTTTGTAGCGCTGAGCATCATGTTTCGAATATATCGCCAGATTGTATGTTTGTGCTATTTATAAAATCTTTGATCGATACGGGCTTACTACCATCACGTTGAATCAGAGTAATATTGAGTGCATTGTTACCACATGCAACTTGCATGCCGCCTTTATCAATACTTAATACGGTGCCTGGCTTGGAAGTGTGTAAAGATTGGATCGGCTCTGCTTGCCAAATCCGTAGTCGTTGATGTTGACAGTTGCTTTGGCAAATAGGCCATGGATTGAACGCGCGAATTTTTTGGTCAACTTGTTTGGCGCTTTCAGACCAATCAATATTTGCTTCATTTTTTGTTATTTTGTGCGCATAACAGGCATTCTCATGATTCTGCTTCTGAGCCTTTTCCAGTTTTTCCGGAAGTGATTTTAGGCACTCCATTAGGGATTTTGCTCCTAATATTGCTAAGCTGTCATGCAAGCTTGCACTGGTGTCATTGTGTTGAATGTCGAGTCTAGACTCTAATAATACGGGTCCAGTATCGAGTCCAGCTTCCATTTGCATGATACACACACCGGTTTGTGTGTCTCCAGCTTCAATTGCGCGTTGAATCGGTGCGGCGCCTCGCCATCTTGGCAATAAAGAGGCATGAATGTTTAAACATGCAATGGTCGGAATGTCGAGTATGCGTTGGGATAGTAGCATGCTATAGGCAACCACGATCATTACATCAGGCTTTAATTCTTTTAACGCTTTAGCGCTGTCATCGTCCTTCAGCGATAGCGGTTGTCGAACTTCGATATCATGTTCAAGTGCTATTTTTTTTACAGGAGGAGCACTCAGTTTCTGGCCTCGGCCAGTTTTTCTATCGGGTTGTGTATAGACGCAAACAACATCATAGTTAGCCGCCAGTAAAGCGGTTAATGTTTGAGCAGCAAAATCAGGTGTGCCAGCAAAGACAATACGCATAAGTAAACTTTTGGATATCAGGGTTATTTGCGCTTAAGCATTTTCTTTTGAATGCGTTGGCGTTTTGCGGGAGATAAGTAATCAACAAAGACTTTACCATCGAGGTGGTCAATTTCATGTTGGATGCAAACGGCTAATAAACCGCTAGCTTCAATGGTAAAGCTTTCACCTTTGATGTCTTGTGCGGTAACAGTGATTTTTTCAGCACGTGTGACATCGGCATAAATTTCTGGAACAGATAGGCAGCCTTCTTGGCAAATTTGCTCGCCATCAGTCGCTATTATTTCTGGATTAACGAATGTCATAAGCTCTGATTGATCTTCAGAGACATCGACAGTGATCACTCTGTGTTTTTCATTGATTTGTATTGCCGCTAAACCAATCCCATTTTCTGCATACATCGTTTCAGCCATGTCATTTGCGAGAACTTCAAGTGTGCTATCAAAAGAGTTCACTGGTTCGGCTATATTGCGTAACCGGCTGTCTGGAAAAACTAATACTGTTCGTAAGGCCATGATTTTTTTAATATGATAGATATAATGTAGTGCCAAATCAGTAAATTCAACGGTTTAAGCGCTACTTCGATTATTTTATCTGCAATAACGCTATTAGTCAGATGAATTTTCTGCTAATTTATTGCAAAATAGACGAATACTAAGAATATAACGGAGCAAATTATAATGAGTTGTCTTGCGAAAGTGTCAAAAAAGGTCTGTTTTATTGGCCTAATAACTATTTTGACGAGTGCGATAAGCTCTGTAGGTCACGCTGCAGGAATTTTAAAGGATAGTTATCCTGAAAGATATACTGTCACTAAAGGCGATACCTTGTGGGATATTTCAGGCAAATACTTAAATGAACCATGGCGCTGGCCTGAGCTGTGGAAAGCGAATGAATATATTAAAAATCCAGATTTAATTTTTCCGGGCGATGTTCTGGTTCTGACCTTTATTGACGGTCAACCAGTTTTAAGAGCGCTAAAGCGTGAAACGGTTACATTAAAGCCTACGATTCGTGTTCAAGATATTAATAATGCGATACCACCTATTTCTCCAAAGGCGATTAAGCCTTATTTGTTGGCACCATTGGTGACAACTGAGGAAGAAGTAGATTCTGCGGCTTATATTGTTGATGGGTTTAATAACCGATTGATTGGTGGTAAAAGTGAGCAAATGTATGCTCGGGGTATAAAAGAAACGAGCAAGACGGATTTTCAAATTTTTCGTCCAGGACGCGTGCTTGTCCACCCAGTGACTAAGGAGGATCTTGGTCTTGAAGCAGTTGATGTCGGTATAGCCGAGTTAGCAAAACCGGGGGATCCTGCTCGTGTCTTGATTAAGTCGAGTAAAGAAGATGTTGTCATTTTGGATCGTTTGCGGCCTATAAATGATACGGGAGCATTACCTTTTTTCTTTCCTTCGACGAATTCTGATGTTGATATAAAGGGTTATATTTTAGAATCTGAGAGGAAGACCCCTGAAATTGGTCGCTTGGATAGTATTGTTACAGTTACACTGGGGGAGCGTGAAGGCGTAGAAGCTGGTCAAGTATTTAAAGTGTTATCCCAGCCTGTGACAAAACTTGACCCTTTAAAAACTGAAAAAGGTTTTAAGATTTTTCGTAAAAAAGATGAAAAATTTACCATTCCATCTGAAGATATTGGTTTGATTATGATCATTAGGGTGTTTGAAAAAGTGAGTTATGCGATTGTAACGAATACAGAGCGGCCACTATCTCCTGGAGACTTGATCGTGCATCCGAAGTTTAATTCATTGGATTAAAAGTTTTAACGGCATCAGTGCTATTATGGCGCTGATGCTTTGACAATTGAATACGTGATCAAGGAGGATTACGATGAATACTATAAGAGATGAAGTTCTTGCTTGCCTGCAGTTAAATCGATGGCATGGCGTCAATCAACACCAGAAGAAAGAAGCGGTTATTCAGTTAGGAAGCTGCTTGGCTGCAGCAAAGCTTACAAGATCTGACTGGGAGAGCTTAACGACGCGTAAACTGAGTTCTAAAACGTTAGTATCAGATTGCAATATTGATTTAGATTTACAGTGGTTGAAGCGGAGCGGTAATCATTTTATTGCAATGACGGACTCGCATTATCCAAAAGAATTATTGACCTTATATGATGCACCTGTTGGCTTGTTTGTGGGCGGAGATTTGGCAGCGCTGCAAACCCTCCAAGTGGCAATTGTGGGTAGTCGCCGGCAAACACCTCTGGGACGAAAAATTGCTAGGCAATTTTCTCAGGGTTTAGTTCAATCAGGTTTGGGAGTCATCAGTGGTTTAGCTAAAGGAATTGATGCAAGTGCTCATCAGGCGTGTTGTGATGCAGGTGGGCAAACTATCGCAGTTGCTGGCTGTGGACTCGATATTATCTATCCGCGGGAGAATCGTGCTTTGGCGCACAATGTTCAAAAGCAGGGATGTATAATTTCAGAGTATCCGATTGGAGTCCCTCCTAAAAAAGAACATTTTCCTGCTAGGAATCGTATTATTGCGGCAATAGCTTTAGGTGTTGTAGTGATTGAGGCAGCTCAAAGAAGTGGCTCTTTAATTACGGCAAGGTTGGCAGCAGAGCAAGGCAAAGAAGTGTTTGCTATACCAGGTTCAATTTTGTCTTCTCAATCAGCAGGGTGTCATCATTTAATTCAACAAGGTGCAGTGCTAGCGCAAAGTGTGGAGGACGTGTTATTGGAATTACGGTTGCCTATTACTCGCGAATTGATGAGCCAAAAATCTCCGTTAGAAAAAGGTGATCTTGAATGTGAAGTTTTGCAATCTATTGCTTATGAATCAACCCGAATAGAGGAGGTTATTGCTAGTAGTTCTATGGATATTCAGCAACTAACTCAGAGATTAATTGAATTAGAGCTTGATGGATTGATAGCACGGGCACATAATGGAGACTACTTTCGAATAACCTAGTCGCTGTCTTTACAGAGTAAGTTTTTTTAGATTAAGGGGTAAATAATGAAAGAAAATCTCATCGATATATTGATCTATCTTTTCGAGCATTACTTGGCAGATCAAGTAGATGGAGCTGTTGATCTGGATAACCAAAGATTAACAGGTGAGTTGCTAGAGGTGGGATTTGATAGGCAAGAAATTGATCAAGCTTTTGTTTGGTTAGATGAGTTAATTGCCGGTCTTGATAAATCTTTACATGGCTATCAACCTATTTCTAGTTTTCGAGTGTTTAGTCAGGAGGAAAAAACACAAATTCCAGTTGCTGTGCAATCGCTGATACTTCGCCTAGAGCAGGCGGGGATTTTTGACTTAGCGACTCGTGAATTAGTGATTGATCGCTTAATGGCATTGGAGTTTGATGTGGTTGATATGGATGATGCGAAATGGGTGATTATGATGGTTTTATGTAATCAGACTGATTTTCCTCAGGAGCTTGAATGGGCAGAAACGCTAGTTAGTGAGAATGTTTTACATATTCACTAGATTGTTTTTTGCTTTATATTTGCACTTATCTATATCGTTTTTGTCGAAAAACTTGACCTGAGCGATATCAAACATTATATAGTCATTGCATCCTTCTGCTATCTAATTAGCATTCACCGTTTGGAATATCAGTATCTATGGGTAAATCTCTTGTAATTGTCGAGTCACCGTCTAAAGCAAAAACGATCAATAAATATTTGGGTAAAGACTTTGTTGTTAAATCCAGTGTTGGTCATGTGCGAGATTTGCCAACCAGTGGCGGCGCTAAAAAGCCAGTTGATGCTAAAAAACGCGCTGCAGAAGCGGCAAAAACACGAAAAATGTCTCCGGCGGCAAAGCTCAAGCATAAGGCAAAAAAAGCGAAAGAGCAGCTGATAAGACGTATGGGGGTTAACCCTGAAAAGGATTGGGTGGCAGATTATCATGTTCTTCCTGGCAAAGAGAAAGTTGTTAAAGAGCTGAAAAAACTAGCCAAGAATGCGGATCAAATATATTTAGCGACGGATTTGGATAGAGAAGGGGAAGCAATTGCTTGGCATTTGAGAGAGTTAATTGGCGGTGATGACAATCGTTTTCAGCGGGTTATTTTTAATGAAATAACGAAATCGGCTATCCAAGATGCATTTTCTCAGCCGGCTCAACTGGACATGAGTCGTGTTAATGCACAGCAAGCTAGGCGGTTCTTGGATCGTGTTGTTGGTTTTATGTTATCCCCGTTATTGTGGTCAAAAATTGCTAGAGGTTTATCCGCTGGTCGTGTTCAATCTGTGGCGGTAAAGTTATTAGTTGAACGAGAGCGAGAAATTCAAGTTTTTGTTCCAGAAGAGTATTGGGATGTGCAGGCCGAGGTGACATCAGAAGACATTAAATTGAATCTCGATGTTAAAAAGCAAAACAACAAAGAGTTTAGGCCAAGATCTAAGGATGAAACTGATGCAGCGTTAGCATTGCTTAATAAAGAGCAATATGTAGTGAGTGAACGGAGTGATAAGCCGACCTCAAGTAGACCAAGCGCGCCTTATATTACTTCTACCTTGCAACAAGCAGGAAGCCGACGCTTAGGTTTTTCAGTTAAGAAGACGATGATGTTGGCGCAACGTTTATATGAAGCGGGATACATCACTTATATGCGAACAGACTCTACTAACCTTAGTCAAGATGCGGTTAATAGTTCAAGAAATTTTATTGAAGAGACGTATGGTAAAAAGTACTTGCCTGATACGCCAAATGTCTATGGTAGTAAGCAAAATGCTCAAGAAGCGCATGAGGCTATTCGTCCTTCAGATGTTAGTATATTATCATCACATTTAACGAAATTAGACCGTGATCAGCAGCGATTATATGAATTGATTTGGCGGCAGTTTGTTGCATGTCAAATGGTGCCGGCAAGGTTTAAGAGTTCTAGGCTCGTAGTACAAGCAGGTGATTTTGAATTGCGCGCAACGGGGCGAGTGATGGAGTTTGATGGATTTCAACGCGTTCAACCCACAGCTGTTGATAAAAACAAAGAAGTGCAAATATTGCCTGATATTGCTGTTGGTGAGCAACTATCTTTGCATATGTTAACTCCAACTCAGCACTTTACTAAACCTGCGCCAAGATATACTGAGGCAAGTTTGGTTAAGGAGCTTGAAAAGCGAGGTATTGGCCGTCCCTCAACGTATGCGTCAATTATTTCTACGATTCAGGATCGTGGTTACGTGAGGTTGGAGAGTAAGCGTTTTTATGCAGAAAAAATGGGCGAAATAGTTACGGGGCGCTTGAGTGAAAATTTTGATGATTTAATGGACTATGACTTTACGGCCAATATGGAGAAATCGTTAGATGAAGTGGCTAGAGGGGATAAAAATTGGAAAGATTTGTTGAATGATTTTTATGAAACTTTTTCAGAGAAGGTAGAGGTGGCTGGTGGTGATGGTGATGGTGCAATGCGCGCTAACTCTGTGACTGAAATAGACTTTGCCTGTAATAAGTGTTCTAGGCCTATGCAAATTCGTACAGCAAGTACCGGTGTATTTTTAGGTTGTTCTGGCTATAGTTTGCCTCCTAAAGAGCGTTGTAAAGCGACTATTAATTTAGTTTCTGGAGACGAAGTTGCTCATGCAGAAGATGATGTTGATGGTGAGGCTGAATCGCTATTATTGCTTGAGAAGCGTCGTTGCCCAGTGTGTTCAATGGCGATGAATAGTTATTTAATAGATAAAGGGCATAAACTTCATGTTTGTGGTAATAATCCAGATTGCTCTGGCTATGAAATCGAAAAAGGAAGTTTTAAGATTAAAGGCTATGAAGGGCCTGTACTGGAATGTGATAAATGTGGCTCTGACATGCAGTTGAAGTCTGGGCGCTTTGGTAAATATTTTGGGTGTACGAACGAAGAGTGTAAAAATACCCGTAAACTATTGCGTAGTGGTGAAGCTGCTCCACCGAAAATGGATCCAGTTCAGATGCCTGATTTGAAATGTATCAAAGTAGAAGATCATTATGTGTTGCGAGATGGAGCTGCAGGTATGTTTTTAGCGGCAAGCCAATTCCCTAAAAATCGTGAAACTAGGCCGCCATTGTTGGCTGAAATTTTACCCTATAAGGATCAAATTGACCCGAAGTATACCTTTTTGTTCTCAGGTCCTGTAACAGACGATGACGGTAATGCCAGTCAAATTCGTTTTAGCCGAAAAGAGAAAGAGCAATATTTAATGACAGAAAAAGACTCAAAAGCAACGGGTTGGCAGGCGCATTATCGTGATGGAAAGTGGGTTGAAAAAAATACTAAAAAGAAGAAGTGAGTCTATTTTTAATGTTAAAACACAGAGAAAGCTTATTCATGCATTCATTGCAGCGTGCGCTTTCCTGAATGGGGTATGTTAGCTACTGGTATGCTCTAGTTTTTAGGTATTCTTTAGCGTGTTAGAATAAACCTTCGATCACTGGTACGTTGTTCGGTTTTTTTGTTTGAGGAGGCTGTGAGTATTCGCCTCTTTCGGATTGATTTTGCGGGTTGGTTTGGAAGTCATTAGCGGGTGTTTTTTTCAGTTCTGCCATTCCATAAGGTTTGTCGAGTTGGTACTCAGGTCGATCTGCCAAAGCAACTTTCATGAAATCGATCCACATAGGTAGTGCTGTGCGCCCGCCTGACTCGGCATAGCCTAATGTTTGCGGTGTATCAAAACCTATCCATGATGTTGTGACAAGTCCTCCACCAAAGCCGTTAAACCAAGCGTCAACATAGTCATTAGTAGTGCCTGTTTTTCCCCCAAGATCGCCTCGATTGAGTGTCTGAGCTTTTTTGGCGGTGCCGTATCTTACGACATCTTTCAACATGTCATTGATGATGAAGTTAGTCGTTTTTGGCATGACTCTTGGTGCAATTTTTTCAGAGCTTTCGTTGCAGTTGTCGCAAAATTTTTGTTGGCCTTGCTTGAATAAAATTGTGCCATTACGTGACTCAATTCTATCGATGATTCGGGGAGTGATTAAATAGCCGCTATTTGCAATGGTTGCATAGGCTCTATTGACTTCAAGTGGTGTTGCACTACCTGAGCCTAATGCTAAGGATAAGGATTTAGCTAGCCGATCTTTTTGAAAGCCAAATTTAGCAAGGTAATCTCTACCATAATCAACGCCTATAGCGCGTAATAGTCTTACTGAGACTAAATTCATTGATTTCGCTAAAGCAACGCGCAAAGGTGTGGGGGGGTATATTTTTTGGCTATAGTTTTGTGGCCGCCATACGGTACCTTGCGATACGTCTTCAATGACGATTGGAGCACCGCTTATTTTTGATGAGGGCGTATATCCTTTATCTAGCGCTGCTGCGTATATAAAAGGTTTTAAGCTTGAACCAGGCTGTCTTTTTGCTTGTGTAACGCGGTTATAGTTGTTGAAGTAAAAATCAAAGCCCCCCGCCAGCGCAATTATTTTTCCAGATTTAATTTCGGTAGAAACAAGAGCTCCTTGAGCTTGAGGAAGTTGTGATAACTTCCATGTGTTTTGTTCTTCGGTGTCGGGTTCTATGTAGACAATATCGCCAACTTTCAGTATTTTCGTCAGGTTTTGCGGTGTGCTTCCTACGATATCAGAGCTAATGTATTTTTTTGCCCAGCTACTATTTTTCAGGGTGATAGACACTTTTTCATTATCACGAGTGAGCAAAGAAGCGACTTCTTTTTTTACATCGTCTATCACTGCTGGGATGATGCTGCCGCTAGGTTGGATGTTTTGTAGTTCAATTGCCCAATTGGACTTAGGTAAGTCTTTGACGGATTTTAATGGGCCACGGAAGCCGTGGCGCTTATCGTAGTTTAAAAGACTTTTTCTCAGTGCTGAATTAGCGGCTGCTTGTGAGTTTTTTTGAATATTGGTGTAGACATCTAGGCCTTGCCAATACGCTTCATTACCATAGGTTTTTAATACATTTTGACGCACCATTTCAGCAACATAGGGAGCATTGATGAGAGTTTTTTTACGTTGACGCTCAGCGGTCAGTGGTGAGTTAATGGCTGTTTGGTGTTGTTCTTGTGTGATCCAGTTGTTTTTTAAGAGCCTTTCTAAAACATAGTCGCGCCTAATTTTGGCGCGTTCAGGATTGCTGATTGGGTTGTTTCGCGAAGGGGCTTTTGGTAAGCCTGCCAGCATGGCTTGTTCGGCGATTGTAAGCTGTTCAAGAGTTTTTCCATAATAAACATCCGCTGCAGCAGCAAATCCATATGAACGATGACCAAGGAAAATTTTATTGAAGTATAAATTTAAAATGTCATTTTTACTCAGCGTTGATTCAAGCTTGAGCGCTAGCATTATTTCACGAATTTTTCTGGAATACGTTTGCTCTGAGCTTAAGAAATAATTGCGAGCAACTTGTTGCGTTATCGTGCTGGCGCCTTGGCGAGATCCTGTTTGATAATTGTTAATAATTGCTCTGAGAATGCCTTTTAGGTCAATGCCAAAATGGGAATAAAAATTGCTATCTTCGCTAGCGAGGATAGCGTTAATAAGCTGTTTTGGTGCGGACTCTAAATCCATGGGTTTTCGGCGTTCATCGCCAAATTCAGCAATTAATAGTCCTTCGGCACTAAATACGCGAAGAGGTGTTTTTAGTTGAGTTGACGTGATGCTTGCTGTTGATGGGAGTTCTCGCTGCAGACTTAAAAACACAAAACTAACAATCGTTGCGCCGATAAATGCGAATTTACATGCCCATAAAAAAAGGTGGAAACAGAATGACGACTTGTTAAATCGATTTTGCTTGATTGCTTTAGGCGTTGTTGGGTTGTTTTCAGTCAAAATAGGTCGATATTCTTAGTGGTAACTAATTATATGTGCTGTATCGATAGTCCTCAACGGACTAGTGTTAAAATTTAGACATATTTTTTAACGAATAACAAAGGAATTGCTTGACTAACGCTATACTCTTCATTTAATTTAATAGGATAATAAGTTAAATAAGTGTTTTTGAGGGTGTTTTGAGTTTTCTTTCACGTAAATCTGGATCATTTTTAGGGGTTGATATTGGCTCTAGCGCAGTGAAATGCGTTGAGTTAGTGGGTTCTGCAAACTCTCCAAAAGTTAAGGCTTGGGGCGTAGAGCCTATCGAGGCTGGCACAATAGAAGAAGGAGCGATCGTGCAACAAGATAGTGTGATTGCATCATTGGATTCTTTGTTGAATCGTTGCCGAATCAAAACCAAAAATGTTGCGGTTGCAATTAGTTCGTCTCATGCGATCACTAAGGTTATCGCTATGCCTATAGACATGACGGAAAGTGATATTGAAGATCAGGTCGAAATGGAAGCATCGCATTTTGTGCCTTACGCAATTGAAGATGTGAATCTGGATTTTCAAGCGCTTGGGCCTTCAAAAAGCAATCCTGATAACGAACAAGATGTTCTAATCGCTGCTTGTCGTACAGACATTGTTGATGATTATGTGAGTGTGATTCAAGAAGTTGGGTTGCAACCTACCGTTGTTGATATTGATACTTTTGCTTTACAGCGTTTATTTTCAAATCAACGAGTACCCAATATTTCTGGAAAAAACAGCCAAGCAGTTGCTGCGTTTGATGTCGGAGTTAATTCAACCAAAGTGGTTGTTTTTGAAGGTGATGAAATTATTTTTAGCAGACAGCAAAAATTTGGTGGTTCTCAATTAATTAATTTGGTTCGACAAGAATATGGCCTAGGTGTATCCGAAGCGCTGTCTATTCTCGAGTCTGAAAGTCCCCCTTCAGATATCGTAGAAAATGTTTATCAGCCATTTATGTCAATGGCTGCCAACGAATTTAATCGTGCTTTGCAATTCTTTTATTCTTCAAGTAAGCACGAAGATGTGTCGCAATTATTATTTACTGGCGGCGTATCTGGATTACCAAGGTTTTCTGAGGCTATGGGTCAAGCAATGAATGTCGCTGCACAAGATCTAGTTGATTTTTCTCAATTCTCGGTGCAAGGAAATCGCGGTGCCTTAGTAAGTAAAATGGGGCGTTTATCCGTAGCCACTGGCCTGGCTTTACGTGGCCTCGATAGTTAATCAAAAGAATTACTGAAGTGATATGAGCACAACTAATATTAATTTGCTTCCTTGGCGTGAGGAATTAAAACAAAAGCGCAAAAAGCAATTGCTTAACGCGATCCTTTTTGGTTGGGTTGTGGCTGGAGGGTTGGCGTACTTAATGGTTGCGTTTTGGGATCACCGAATTGATTCTCAAGATAGCCGTAATCGCTACATGGAGTCAGAAATTGCTAAATTAACAAAAACGATTAAAGAAATTGAAGATCTAAAAGAAAAACGGAATGCGATAGTTGATCGTATGGAGGTTATTCAAGAGCTTCAATCCGATCGTGCGCAAATTGTGCATGTATTCGATGATTTAGTACAAAAAATGCCCGAGGGTGTATTTTTGAATAAGATCAATAAAAAAGGCAGTAACATCAAAATGCAAGGTCTAGCACAAGCAAATGCAAGAGTATCTTCACTGATGAGAAACTTAGATGCTTCAACTTGGTTTAAAGGTCCTAAATTGCAAATTGTAAAAAATGCAAACAAATCTGGTTTAGCGTTAAGTCAGTTTAATTTGCAAGTCTCTGAAGAGCGAGCGTCAAAGGAGGCTAGATAATGAACGATATATTTGCAGGTTGGAATGAGATAGATATTGCCGACCCTAGTTCTTGGCCTACTACATTTAAAATTTTTGGGGCTATAGTAATTGGTGTGGGAATTATTTATGCGGCATATCATTTTAAAGTGATTGATCAGAGGAAAGAGCTTGCTACTGCGACGCTTAAAGAGGAACAATTAAAAAAAGAGTTCGAAGAGAAAAAAGCGTTGGCCATTAACCTTGAGGCATATAAAGCGCAAAAGGTTGAAGCGGAGACTATGTTTTCAGTGCTGAAAGAGCAATTGCCTAGTGAGACAGAAATTCCAGACCTTCTTGTCGATGTGACCCAGCTTGGGCTATCTCGAGGGTTAGTTTTTGAGCAGTTTGAACCAAGAAATGAAGTCGGAAAAGGCTTTTATAAAGAAAAACCAGTCAAAATTATTGTGAGTGGCACTTATCACGAGCTAGCCAATTTTGTGAGCGATATTGCTGCATTGCCTCGTATTGTCAATGTGAATGATTTTGAGATAGTTAGAAAAAATCCCAACATTAAAGATTTTTCTGTCGCTGAGACAGAAAATAGCCCGTTAAAGATGAATGCATTGATTAAAACTTATTACTATGAGGAAGGTGAATGATGTTTGTTAAACACAAAATCCTTTTTAGTAGTCTTATGCTTCTGCTGGTGGCAGCTTGCGGTGATGTCGATAAGTCGGATTTGGTTAAGTTTGTAAATGAGACTTACCGAGATGAGAAGCCTGAAATTGAACCACTGCCGCCAATTGCACCTTATGAAGAGTTTATTTATTCAGCTGATGAGTTGCCAGACCCTTTCTCACGCAATAACGTGCTTTCGGGAAATGCTAATGATACTGAAGGTAATGGCCTTGATGAAAATCGGCGCAGGGAGCCTTTGGAAGCATTTCCGTTAGATGGCTTGAGGCTGGATGGCGTTTTAGAGTTTAAAGGCAAGTTGTCCGCTATTATTAAATCCCCTGATGGCGACGCGGTGCCTGTTTTTGTTGGGAATTATATTGGACAAAATAATGGCGTAATTCTCTCGATTAATAGCGATGAACAGGTTATTGAAATCGAAGAATTAGTCAGAGGTGTTTCTGGTAATTGGGTAAAAAGAATAGTAAAAATGACAGGTGAATCAGGAGAATCTGCCAATTAAGAGGGTAGAAAAGATTATGAAAAAAAATGAAGTTATATATACAAAAACGACACGTTTTGTAATGAAAAATTTTTCTATTAAAAAGAAAGCTTTATTAGCGTTAGCAATCACTTGGAGTTTGTTGTCTTCTGATTTACTAATTGCTGCAAACCTGGAAAAGGTTTTATATAGCAAATTACCATCGGATAAAGTGCAGATTAATTTGACAACGAATGATGGTACGTTTCCAGAGCCAAAGATATTTAGTACAAAAGATCCGGCACGAGTTGTTTTTGATTTTTATGGTGTAAAATCTAATTTGAAAGAGACTGATTTTCGAATCGGTACAGGTGCAGTAGATACCTTGAAAGTGGTTGAAGTGGCTGATCGTACCCGGCTAGTCATGAACTTGAACTCGCCAGTTGCTTATAAAGTTTCTCAAGAGAATGGTCAGTATATTATTTTAGTTGATAATAAGGTGAGTAAAGTCGCATCAGTGCATGAGCAGAAAGCTGAATATAAACCTTTTGCTAAAAGACCTGAGTTACCAAGTGGTAAAAAAATTAATAAAATCGACTTCCGTCGCACAAATAGTGCAGGTGGTAGGGTAATAGTTAATTTAAGCGATCCTCAAACTGCGGTGAATGTTGGTCAGAAAGATGGCGAAGTTGTTGTTGATTTTAAAGATATTCAGCTGGATGCTGATTTAGAGAAGCGTTTAGATGTAACTGATTTTGCGACAACAGTGAGTTCAATTGATACTTT
>JBOEGT010000044.1:0-10962 GCA_050633585.1 Arenicella sp. | reverse complement strand
GTGCAGCTTGTAATGGCCGCAATGATGATTGCGCCATCAGGCATTTCGCCATCAATGTTTTCGACTTCTCCGCTGATGCCAACTTCGGCCAAATCAGTTGTAGCTACGCGGCGATGTGGGTTCGATGGACCTGCGATATTGCGTACCACCGAGGATAAATCAAAGGTCAATGTACGTTCATATTCTGCTTTTTTAAGACTGTCAGCCCAAAGGCCAGTTTCTTTGGCATAGGTTTCAACCAATTTAACTTGCTCATCATCGCGACCAGTGAGTTTTAAGTAATCAATGGTATTTTGATCGATATAAAACATTGCAGCAGTAGCACCAAATTCAGGGGTCATATTTGAGATAGTCGCACGATCACCAAGGGTTAAGTTTTCAGCGCCTTCTCCATAGAATTCCAGATAAGCAGACACCACGCGTTCTTGGCGCAAGAATTCAGTCAATGCCAAAACGATATCAGTTGCGGTGATGCCAGGTTGGCGTTGGCCTTTGAGTTCGACGCCCACAATGTCCGGCAAGCGCATATAAGATGCTCGACCGAGCATAACACTTTCAGCCTCCAAGCCTCCTACGCCTATCGCAATGACACCTAGGGCATCAACATGAGGAGTATGGCTGTCAGTGCCGACCAAAGTGTCTGGAAATGCAACGCCGTCACGGTTGTGTATGACTGGCGACATTTTTTCTAAGTTAATTTGGTGCATGATGCCGTTGCCAGGTTGAATGACATCAACATTTTTAAATGCTTTTTTTGTCCAATTGATGAAATCAAATCGATCTTCATTGCGTCGGTCTTCAATCGCTCGATTTTTTTCAAAAGCATCTTTTTCAAAACCGGCATGTTCGACGGCTAGGGAGTGGTCAACAATTAACTGAGTTGGAACCACAGGGTTTACTTTTGAAGGGTCTCCCCCTTTTTCAGCAATAGCGTCTCGCAAGCCCGCTAAATCAACTAATGCGGTTTGCCCTAAAATATCATGACAGACGACACGTGCAGGAAACCATGGAAAGTCTTGTTCTCGTTTGCGTTCAATAATTTGATTCAATGATGCCGTCAGTAACGCGGGGTCACATCGGCGAACTAAATTTTCTGCTAAGACTCGAGATGTGTAGGGCAGTTGGTCGTAAGCGCCGGGTTTAATGGCATCAACGGCTGCACGAGTGTCAAAAAAATCGATGTCAAAACCTGGGAGGGGTTTGCGGAATTTAGTGTTTATCATGGATGTTTAATAATTATTTTGCGAGTAGCGATAAATACATTGAAACACTAAATTGTTTACAATTTAAGTGTTATTTTGGCAATCTAAGCGTATTTATCGATAAAGTCAATATTAATTGTTGACAATAATGGCATCTAAACCAATTAAGGAATTCGTTTTTTTGAGGGTTAAACTGATCTATAAGTGCCTATAATGTCATTTAATAATTACATGAGCAATGATTGACATGCAAGCAACGGATAAAGAATTTTATGATCGAGCAGATGCGTTTATTCGCATCGCCAATGAACAATTAAATCAGTCAGGACAAATCCCAACCAACACATCTTTTATGTATGCGGTATGCCGGTTTAATGCTTGGGTGGTCGCGTCAGGATTTGAGAAGCAAGAAGAGATGAAGTTTGCAAAAGCGGGTGCTCTTGATTACTTCGTTAATCAATATAAAGAAATGCTAGATGAGCACCTTGATGACTATATAGCGAACTTCGATGCTTATACAGAACAACAAGATGCATAGCGGTTGATGTTGTATCGTGATTTATGATGTATAAGTTTTGACTTCGTTGTCAGAACTTAATAACAATACATCGGCTGGGCGTTCTGCAAAAATGCCGTTAGTGACCACACCTGCCAGAGCATTGAGCTGCTTTTCAAGATCAATGGGGTTTTCTATGTTCAAGTTGTGAACGTCAATGATAACGTTGCCGTTGTCTGTGATGACGCCATCTCGCAATTTTGGTTGACCGCCAAGCTTGACAATTTCTCTGCCAATGTAGGATTGCGCCATTGGAATGACTTCCACGGGTAGAGGGAAGGCACCGAGAGTTCCAACCAATTTAGAGTCATCCGCGATACAGATGAATTTTTCACTGGCAGCGGCAACAATTTTTTCGCGTGTGAGTGCAGCGCCACCGCCTTTGATAAGGTGCAAGTGCTTGGTAGCTTCGTCTGCGCCATCAACATAAATGGGCAGTTCGCCCACCTGATTGAGTTCAAGCACCTTGATGCCATGTTCTGTAAGACGCTGTGCGCTTGCTTCAGAGCTGGCAACAGCACCGTCAATTTTGTTTTTTATTTTGGCCAGTTCGTCAATAAAGCAATTAGCGGTTGAACCTGTTCCTACACCAATAATCCAGTCCCATTCAATGTATTCAATGGCGGCTTGTGCGACTAATTGTTTTTTCTGCTCTGACATAATTTTACGAGAAGGTTTTCGTTGAAGTGAGTATTAAATAATACGTTTAAAATTCAGCATCTTGGTTAGCTGTTCGGAATTATAGCCGATATAATTATTGAATATGACGACAAGCAACAAGAAACTTAACTCTGCTATCCCTAATGTGCTCACCATCGCGGGCTCTGACTCTGGCGGAGGTGCAGGCATTCAAGCAGATATCAAAGCTATATCAGCCAATGGTGCATTTGCCGCTAGCGCATTAACGGCAATCACCGCACAAAACACGCAAGGTGTGACGGCTGTGCATGATGTGCCCATTGATATGATTGCAGCGCAAATTGATGCGGTTATGTCAGATCTAAATATTGCGGCCATTAAAATTGGTATGTTGAGCCGGTCGGAAGTGATTCGATTAGTGGCTGAAAAAATTGACGAATATGAGTGTCGACATGTTGTTTTAGACCCTGTGATGGTCGCAACCAGTGGCGATAAGTTATTATTAGATGAATCGGTGGAAGTGTTAAAAACAACGCTGATTCCGAAGGTATGTGTCGTGACACCCAATCTACATGAAGCAGCTATATTGTCCGGATCTCCTGTAGCGAGAACTCAAAAAGACATGCAGAGTACCGCTCAAGAGCTGGCTAAGTTAGGTGCAAAAGCTGTGCTGTTAAAAGGCGGGCATTTAGATGGTCACCAAAGCGGCGATTTATTGCTGGATGGTGCAGGAGAAGAACATTGGTTGTTATCTGAGCGAATCAATACACAAAACACGCATGGAACAGGGTGTACGCTATCTTCTGCGTTGGCCGCTTTTTTAGCAAAAGGTGAAAGCTTGCTAACAGCAGCCTCGTTAGCAAAAGCGTATATTCACGCATCTATTGAATCGGCAAATGACCTAACTGTTGGCGAAGGTTCTGGACCGGTGCATCATTTTCACACATTTTATTGAATGTTGAGTGAGTTTTGCGTTGATGATGGTTAACGTTGAGCAAGCTTAAGGTTGGAATCATTTAAGCGCCAATCGTAATCATGATCATATGAATCTTTCTTTAGTGACTGTAATTTTGCTTTAAGCTCAGGCTTTGCATAACGAGAAAGGTGTGACATTAAGTTGGATTCTTGTGTGTTGAAATCTTCGGCATACCAATGATAAATACTCGATACTATTAATTTTCCTTTTTCAACAGTAACTCCACGTGGGTGATTGATGTATTCAGTGGCAAGTTTGTCGAGTAATTGATCGGTGTTTTCCGCTGTAAAGGCTTGTAAAGATAAATTTGGGCAGCTTAAGCTGGCGCAGTTCACGGCATAATGAATGCGATTATCTTTCCATATAGGTCTTAAGATTCGGTGTTCTATGTCATTTAAACTCAGTAACTCTTCACCTATTTCTAGCCATTCTCTATCCCAAGGCCCAAAAGAAAGTAAGCCATCTTTGATTTTAGTGATGGATTTAACCGGATAATTTTCAATGATGAGTGAAACCGTCGCCGCATTGTATAAGTTCACCCAATAGGCAAATTGTTGTTTCTTGCTGTAGTCGCGAGGGTCTATATCTTGTAAATCATCAAGATATTGATTTAAAGCATTGGAATCATTTTTTTTCAGTGAAGCATAGTCAATGCGATTGATGCCACTATCATCTTGTATGAGGTACGCTTCTAATAGGACTTGCCATTGACCATGGTCTATCTGGTTGTCATTTGCGTCGTTGCTGGCTTGCCATTGGGGCAGTATGTTGGCTTTCGGAGCGGCAAAGCTTAAGTGCGAAGCACAGCTGATGATTAATAATAAAACGTAAGTGAAAACAGTTTTTTTCATGGGAATTTTTAACGCATCCAGTTATGTAGTTTTTCGGCAAAACGCAGTAGACCTTCTGGCTTATTCGCTTGTTTCCATTGGCCAGCCGCATATTTGTTGGCTTCCGCTAAGCTCGGATATAAATGAATGGTGCCTAAGATTTTATTCATGCCTAAGTTGTGTTTCATCGCAAGTACATACTCGGAAATGAGATCACCTGCATGGTGGCCGACAATTGTCACGCCTAAAATTTTGTCACTGCCGGGTTTGGTGAGCACTTTGACAAAGCCATGCGCTTCACCATCAGCAATGGCTCTGTCTAAGTCATCAATGCCATATTTTGTGACTTGATAATCAATGTTTTGTGCTTTTGCATCGGTTTCATTGAGTCCGACTCGAGCAACTTCAGGCATGGTAAAAGTCGCCCATGGGATAACTCGGTAATCCACTTTGAATTTTTTGATAAAGCCAAATAAAGAGTTTACAACCGCATACCACGCTTGATGCGCGGCGGTGTGAGTAAACTGATAGGGGCCTGTGACGTCGCCGCAGGCAAAAATATTGGGTACGGCAGTGCGTAAATAATCGTCTGTTTCTACGGTGCCATTTTTACGTAATTGAATGCCTAATGCGTCTAACCCCATGCCTTCAGTGTTGGCGCGACGGCCTACAGCAACAAGGATGTCGTCAAATTCGATGCGAACTTCAGAGCCATCATGGTCACAGACTAATACTTTCGTGTCACCCGTGGTTTCAACGCGCATAGCGCGATGAGAAGTAAGGACGTTGATGCCATCTTTTTGAAATTGCTCAGCGATAATCTCTTTTGCGTCATCGTCTTCACGGCCCATGATGGTTGGCATCATTTCAACCTGAGTCACCTCGCTTCCTAGTTTGCCAAATGCTTGACTTAATTCGCAGCCTATAGGTCCGCCGCCGAGCACGATTAATCGCTTGGGCTGGTGTTGTAAGTCCCAGATATTGTCTGAAGTGAGATAGTCGATTTTGTCTAAGCCTTCAATTGGCGGCACAAATGGCCGTGCGCCACTCGCAATAATGATGTTCTTCGTGGTGATTGTTCGGTCACCCACTTTCACTTCATGTGGCGACAAAATGGTTGCCTCGCCTGTGACGCATTCAACGCCTAGGGACGTGTAGCGTTCAATGGAGTCATGTGGTTCGATATCAGCAATCACTTTATGGACGCGAGACATGATATTTTTGAAAACCGGCACAGGTTTAACAGCTTTAAACCCAAATTCTTCAGCACGTTTCATATAAGTTGCCATTTTAGCGGAACGTAAAATCGCTTTGCTGGGAACGCAGCCAGTGTTAAGGCAGTCGCCCCCCATTTTATGTCGTTCGATTAACACGACTTTTGCTTTAACGGCTGCGGCAATATAGGCGCTCACTAATCCTGCTGAACCGCCGCCAATAACGACAAGGTTCACTTCATATTTTTTACTCATAATAACGTCCTCAGTATTCCTATGCTTCGTTAGGAGTTGTTCTTATTTTTGACATGATGAATTTAGCAATAAAAGGGAATATGGCTAATAGTAAAAAAGAACCAATGATTTTTGGTGATGCAATGTCACCGACTTTTTCAATGGTGCTGATTTGTGTGCCAGCATTAACAAATACAGCCGTGCCAGCAAGCATGCCTAACTGGCTGCTCCAATAGTATGTTGTTGTTTTGAGCTGTGTGAGTGCCATGACGCAGTTCACAACAAAAAACGGAAATGCAGGAATGAGTCGTGCGCTAAAGCAGTAAAGCCAGCCATCTTTTGCAACGCCTTGATTGATCTTGACGAGTTGTTTGCCAAATTTTTTCTCCATGCTGTCGCGAAAAACATAGCGTGCGATTAAAAAAGCTAATGTGGCGCCAATTGTGCTGGCAAAAGAAACCAGTATTAATCCTGTCCAAAAACCAAAAACAGCGCCTGCGCCTAGCGTCAAAATGGCCGCCGCAGGGAGTGATAATGCCGTGAATGTAACATAGACTAGAAAGAATCCACCGGCTATTAAAATGGGGTTAGCATTGTATTGGGCGATGAAGCTTCCCCGTTTTTCTTGTAGATATTGTAAATTAAAGACTTCATGCAAGCCGAAATAGAAAAAAGCGCCGATTAAACTTGCTAGAATCGCGATTAAAGTTATTTTTTTAGACATATAATTTTGGGGCTAATTAAGGTTATGTTTTATTGCATTCTTACTGCTCACTTACTATAGGACCTCACCACTACCGATTCCCTTGCGGCAATATTTTTATGAGTACAGATTATCTGAAAAAGATCAAAACAGCTAACGTTTATGATGTTGCAAAAAAAACACCATTAGAACATGCACCTAAAATATCAGATAGGGTTGGAAATGCTATTTGGTTAAAGCGTGAAGATTTACAGCCAGTGTTTTCATTTAAAATTCGCGGTGCTTATAATTGTATTGCGAACTTGCCGGAAGATGTGCGTAGCAAAGGGGTTATTTGTGCATCAGCAGGCAATCATGCCCAAGGCGTAGCCTATTCGGCCCAGAAGCTTGGTATTCCCGCAACGATTGTTATGCCTGAGACGACACCTCGCATTAAAGTGGATGCCGTGATTGCGATGGGAGGTGTGCCCGTTTTACATGGCACCAGTTATTCTGATGCGGCTGAAAAAGCCGCCGTTTTGGTTGAGGAAATGGGGTTGAGTTATATTCATCCATTTGATAATCCTGATGTCATCGCGGGGCAAGGCACTGTCGGTAAAGAAATTTTAGATGAACTGCCCAATGTGGATGCCATTTTTGTGTGTGTCGGCGGGGGGGGGTTGTTGGCGGGGATAGCCACGTACATAAAATCAGTGAATCCTGATATTAAAATCATTGGGGTCGAGCCTAATGATTCTGATGCAATGACACAGTCTATCGACGCGGGTGAATTGGTGACGTTAGACAACGTCGGAATTTTTGCTGATGGTGTTGCGGTAAAACAAGTTGGAGCTGAAACTTTTAGACTGGCGCAGCAATATGTGGATGATATGGTGGTTGTCAGTACGGATGAAATTTGTGCCGCGATTAAAGATGTTTTTGAAGATACTCGCTCAGTGTTGGAGCCTGCTGGAGCGGTAGGTTTAGCCGGATTAAAAAAATATTGCCGAGAACAAGAGTGGCAAGGTAAAACGCTGGCAGTGACGGCATCGGGCGCCAATATGAATTTTGATCGATTGCGTCATGTGTCTGAGCGAACAGAGTTTGCTGAGCGTCGAGAAGGTATTTTGGCAGTAAAAATACCTGAGAAACCAGGTAGTTTTAAGCAATTTTGTCAGGCGATAGGTGGCTTAAATATTACTGAATTCAATTATCGTTATGCTGACTCCCAAGAGGCAGTGATTTATGTGGGTGTTGAGATTCGTGACGCTAAGCAGTTAGATTCTTTGGTCGAATCTCTGACCCTGGCAGGGTATGAAACTTTGGATCTAACCGATAATGAGATGGCCAAGTTGCACCTTCGCCATATGGTCGGTGGTCGAGGACAGCATGTAGAAAACGAAGTGGTATATCGTTTCAGGTTTCCGGAAGCCCCTGGCGCGTTAATGCTTTTTTTGCAAACGCTTGGACATCACTGGAATATCAGCCTTTTCCATTATCGAAATCATGGCTCTGATTTTGGAAGAGTGCTCTGTGGTTTACAGGTGCCGAGTGCCTCCAGAGAGCAGTTCTCACAAGTGTTAGATGATTTGGGTTATGTGTATTTCGAAGAAACGGATAATCCAGCTTATCAATTGTTTTTGAGTTAGCGATTGAGTGTATGTCTGAAATACTGGCTTTTCAAAATACGGAGTCAATTAACAGTGAACCGCTGCGTACTGGGCAGATACATTTATGGTGGGTTTCGTTAACTATTGAAAATGCGCAATTAAAAGCGTTTGAAAAACGACTGTCAGATCATCAAAAAGAAAAAGCACGTCGATTCCCTGATGAACAGAAACGGCGCTTTTATATTGCTGGTCGAGGTTATTTAACACAACTGTTGACACATTATTTGCCTGACAATGCATCAAGCGAATTATGCTTTGGAAAGCAAGGCAAGCCATCGTTAAAGAGTGATTCATGCCGTGTGCATTTTAATTTTACGGATACTTGTGGCTTCGGTTTGTTCGCTTTTTCATCGTCTAGTGAGTTGGGAGTTGATGTTGAAAATATCAATAGGTCTGGAAACTATTCGGCAATTATTAAACGGCGTTTTTCTCCTGAAGAACAATATATTGCCAATGAAAGCAACGATGCTTTCCTGCGATGTTGGACAAGAAAAGAAGCCTATGGCAAAGCGATGGGAACAGGTTTGAACTATCCTTTAAGGGAGCACACATTGTGCGAAGACTTGTCTCAAAACTCGTTTCAAAGCCCAGATGGAAAATGGTTGGGGCAGCAGTTTGTTATTGCCCAAGAAAATAGGCTAGAAAACACTGAGATTTGCGATGACGACAAGTTTATTGCTTGCGTTTTTTCTGAAGGGGTCGAGCCTAAAACACTCAAAGCTTTTCGTTTAGAGCGTTAAGTCAGTTGCAATTTTCCTGAGTTTGCTTAGTCACCTTGAGGTGTCGGAATGAGTGGCTGAATTTGCCCTTAATAGGCTTTTAATTTTGACACCACTGATCATGTCTAGAGCATTATTCGTAGCTAAGAGACTGTGAGCTGTTCATTTCAGTTATCTAGGTTTCCATAGAGGCACGGCTAACGGTATGCAAAGGCTATCTGTTTCATTTTGTGTTCTCCTATCTTCTTCATACTTCACAGCAAAACAAACATATTGCATCGCTGCTCGAGTGAGTCGTAGAGTATCAATCGTCATGCGGCACATATTATCGGACGATACGATATGGGCGTAGTCATCATTTTCTTCAGAGCGCTCGGATTCATAACTCACAACTCTCAGCCATCCATGCTCAATTGAGTTTCTGAGACGTCTAAGCTCGGCGCTATCTGGATTAGGAGCTTTCCAATTTTTCATTGATTTTGATGAGAGGTCTTGAATATCACAAGCCAACCAGTAAAGAGCATCAATGAATGGATTATCATTTGAATGAAGGTTATTTTTAATCCAAAGGGATGAAAATTGTGCTTTGTTCGCACCGCATTTGAAGTACTGATTGAGTAAATTAGCAATACTATCAAGCGCACTAAAGGAAACTCGAAATGCGGTCTTCAGTTTCTCGATGCTGCCATCAAATTCCACTCCATCATAACTATCGGTGACAAACAAATGATTATTTTCATATTTCGGATGTATGCCATTGACGCCTTCATAGGCGAGAAATCGGGCGAAACAATATTCTCTCTTAATGGCAGAAAATGCGGCAGCTAAAAAAGGCCCATTACCAATTTTGACTCTATAATTTGGAAATTGCAGGATGTCACGATCTGCAATCCATGTCGGAGTCAAATCATTCAAGTCATTGCAAAATAGACCGAGCTTTAGACACCATAGACGATAACGTTTTTCAGGGTTTCCATAGGATTTAGCTGGTAAAGAATTATCCCAATCTAATGTATTTTGAAAGTTTTCTTGTCCATATTCTAAGAACGATAACATTTCAGCATCCTCTTTCACGGTAACGTAAACACTAGGGTGGTCATTTTTGGAAATATTTTTATCCAGAACTGAGAGAAGCTTATAAGCTTCTACTCGGTAACAGTCCGCATGACCTAGATCATTAATATAGTGAGACATCCACAACATAGTGCGAACTTTAGCTAGAGCGGAAACAAAAGAAGCGTCACCAGTTTTAGAAAAGTCACAATCCCAAATGGCTAAGGCTTCAACAACCCTGCCTTGCTCTGAAATACTGTTCGCTAAATTAGTGCTAATTTCTGCGATTAGAGGGTGATTGACAGTGTGAGCAGTTTGAATAGCTTTTCTGTACAAGTTGATCGACGACACCCGATGTTCAGGGAATTGGCCAGTACGCCAAGTAGAAAGCTTCTCATTTGACGCTGATGACAGGGCGGTATACAAATTCCCTAACATATACTGGATATTGATAACTGCAATGGGCTCCAGCTTTCTAATGTCAGCAGAATCCAAAATGTTGATCATATGGTGTAATTGCTCGGCGTTGCCTGTCGCAATAGCTGAGTCACACCGGACTCCAAAATCGACTAAATCATATGCATTCATATCCATCAAGCTAATAATGTCCTATTTGAATTAATTGTTAATAATTAATTGAGATCAGAGTAAGATTTACTAGCCTGAATGAATATGTAGCAGTTCTTTAACTAAAATTTTTTCTAAACTGTATTGAAGTCAAAAGCCATTAATAAGTCGATTAATTGATTCTGTCCAAATGCCGTAGTATTCATGGAGTGCCTTCGTCGTTAGTGCCATCGCATTCACATTGGGAATGAGTTGCAAACTAGTTGGTGCGTAATCTCTCGTGACAATGATGTCGCTAGGCACAGGGATAACATTCGCACTTAATACTGAAAACAGCTGAATTGAACGCGGCATATGAATCGCTGATGTGACAAGTAGGGCTGATTTTGCGTTGATTTTTTTCAATATTTTTTCAGTTTCAGTCGCATTTTCCCGAGTGGTTCGACTGTTTGATTCGACAATGATGGCTTCTTTGGGGATTCCCATCGCAATGAGTTTACGACGGATATAAATGGATTCAGCTGAAATGCCAATTTTTTCAAATACATTTCCGCCTGTGAGAATAATACGTCTGTCTCTTATACACATCTGACGCTGCCGACGATCTTACGCGTGTAGAT
>JBOEGT010000043.1:0-5334 GCA_050633585.1 Arenicella sp. | reverse complement strand
GACGACCGGCGCACGGGTGCGTAACGCGTATAGAACTTACCTTTTACAGAGGGATAGCCTTTAGAAATGAAGATTAATACCTCATAGTATTGAGATTTGGCATCAAGACTTAATTAAAGATTTATCGGTAAAAGATGGCTATGCGTCCTATTAGCTAGATGGTAAGGTAACGGCTTACCATGGCAACGATAGGTAGGGGTCCTGAGAGGGAGATCCCCCACACTGGTACTGAGACACGGACCAGACTCCTACGGGAGGCAGCAGTGAGGAATATTGGGCAATGGAGGCAACTCTGACCCAGCCATGCCGCGTGCAGGAAGACTGCCCTATGGGTTGTAAACTGCTTTTATACAGGAAGAAACACATCTACGTGTAGGTGCTTGACGGTACTGTAAGAATAAGCACCGGCTAACTCCGTGCCAGCAGCCGCGGTAATACGGAGGGTGCAAGCGTTATCCGGAATCATTGGGTTTAAAGGGTCCGTAGGCGGGCATATAAGTCAGGGGTGAAAGTTTGCGGCTCAACCGTAAAATTGCCTTTGATACTGTATGTCTTGAGTTATAGTGAAGTTGCCGGAACATGTGGTGTAGCGGTGAAATGCATAGATATCACATAGAACACCGATTGCGAAGGCAGGTGACTAACTATATACTGACGCTGATGGACGAAAGCGTGGGTAGCGAACGGGATTAGATACCCCGGTAGTCCACGCCGTAAACGATGGATACTAGCTGTCGGGACTTCGGTCTCGGCGGCCAAGCGAAAGTGATAAGTATCCCACCTGGGGAGTACGTTCGCAAGAATGAAACTCAAAGGAATTGACGGGGGCCCGCACAAGCGGTGGAGCATGTGGTTTAATTCGATGATACGCGAGGAACCTTACCTGGACTAGAATGCCCTTGACCGCTCATGAAAGTGAGTTTTCCTTCGGGACAAGGTGCAAGGTGCTGCATGGTTGTCGTCAGCTCGTGCCGTGAGGTGTTGGGTTAAGTCCCGCAACGAGCGCAACCCCTATCCTTAGTTGCCAACACGTAATGGTGGGGACTCTAGGGAGACTGCCTCCGTAAGGAGTGAGGAAGGAAGGGACGACGTCAAATCATCATGGCCTTTATGCCCAGGGCTACACACGTGCTACAATGGTAGGTACAGAGGGGAGCAATACTGCGAAGTGGAGCGAATCTCAGAAAGCCTATCCCAGTTCGGATTGAAGTCTGCAACTCGACTTCATGAAGTTGGAATCGCTAGTAATCGCGCATCAGCCATGGCGCGGTGAATACGTTCCCGGACCTTGTACACACCGCCCGTCAAGCCATGGGAGTCGGGGGTGCCTGAAGATGGTGACCTTATAAGGAGCTATCTAGGGTAAAACTGGTAACTAGGGCTAAGTCGTAACAAGGTAGCCGTACCGGAAGGTGCGGCTGGAATACCTCCTTTAAAGAGCGCCTTGAAGAATCTGGAAACGATTCGAAGTTAGGCTTGCTGCTATCTAATTATTCTGCATGTTTTATATTATAAAGGTATAAAGTGTGCTCTATCTGAGCACTGACAGTCCCATAGCTCAGCTGGTTAGAGCGCTACACTGATAATGTAGAGGTCGGCAGTTCAAGTCTGCCTGGGACTACTTTTTTTTGCCTATTATTTTGGGGGATTAGCTCAGCTGGCTAGAGCGCCTGCCTTGCACGCAGGAGGTCATCGGTTCGACTCCGATATCCTCCACCAAAAATATCCTAATAAAGATTAGGGTACAAAGAACAAGTTAATTGACATACTGGAGAATAAACAAAAGCAAATAGATAAAGATTTAAAGTGCGCTTTGTATCACGATATCGTGTGGTATGAAGAAAGCAGACTTTGTTTAGAGATAAACAAGGTAGAATATTTGGTTGAGTATTGTATCGCGAGATATGATATTTGATTAAAGCTTTATTATGTAAGAAAGCGAATAAGAGCGTATGGGGAATGCCTAGGCTCTCAGAGAAGACGAAGGACGTGATAAGCTGCGAAAAGCTACGATGAGGTGCAAATAACCGTTATAGTCGTAGATGTCCGAATGAGGCAACTCATCTAGATGAAGTCTAGATACTCGAAAGAGGTAAAACCCGGGGAACTGAAACATCTAAGTACCTGGAGGAGGAGAAAATAAGAAAATGATTCCGTAAGTAGTGGCGAGCGAACGCGGAAGAGCCCAAACCATATTGAGTAATTGATATGGGGTTGAAGGACTACAGAAGCTATTTAACAGAGAAATAGAACCGGATGGGAAGCCGGGCCAGAGCGGGTGATAGCCCCGTACATGTATCTAGTTGAAAGTGGTAGTATCCTGAGTAGCACGAAACCAGAGGAATTTTGTGTGAATTTGCCAGTACCATCTGGTAAGGCTAAATACTCCTGAGAGACCGATAGCGCACAAGTACCGTGAGGGAAAGGTGAAAAGAACTGCTAGGAGCAGAGTGAAAAGAACCTGAAACCATGCGCTTACAAGCGGTCGGAGCGATAAGTGACGGCGTGCCTTTTGCATAATGAGCCTACGAGTTACACTTCACTAGCAAGGTTAAGGTATAGAGTACTGGAACCGCAGGGAAACCGAGTCTGAATAGGGCGAAATAGTTAGTGGAGGTAGACGCGAAACCAGGTGATCTACCCATGAGCAGGTTGAAGTTGTGGTAACACACAATGGAGGACCGCACCAATATACGTTGAAAAGTGTTTGGATGACTTGTGGGTAGGGGTGAAAGGCCAATCAAACCTGGAGATAGCTCGTACTCCCCGAAATGCATTTAGGTGCAGCGTTGGAGTTAATTTGTGTCGGAGGTAGAGCTACCGATAGGGCTAGGGGGAGTCAAATCCTACCAACCCCTGACGAACTCCGAATGCCGATACAAAGAACCAGCAGTGAGGCTATGGGTGCTAAGGTCCATAGCCAAGAGGGAAACAACCCAGACCACCAGCTAAGGTCCCGAAGTATATACTAAGTTGAATGAACGAGGTGGAGTTGCTATGACAGCTAGGATGTTGGCTTGGAAGCAGCCATTCATTTAAAGAGTGCGTAACAGCTCACTAGTCGAGTGACTCTGCGCGGAAAATACGCGGGCATCAAGTATATCACCGAAGCTGTGGATCGAGAGATGGTAGGGGAGCATTCTAAAGGCGGAGAAGTTTAGCTGTGAGGCTAGATGGAGCGTTTAGAAAAGAAAATGTAGGCATGAGTAACGATAAAACAGGTGAAAGTCCTGTTCACCGAAAGACTAAGGATTCCAATTCTATGCAAAACAGAGTTGGGTTAGTCGGGACCTAAGGCGAACCCGCGAGGGAGAGTCGATGGCAAACTGGTTAATATTCCAGTACTTGCTATAATTGTGAAGCAGGGACGGAGCAGGCGGTTGGTTGCGAGCTGATGGAATAGCTCGTTAAAGAGAGGACGTAGGGTGTGTAGTGAAGTACGCACACCACAGGAATCTCGATAGTACTAGAAACTCTATGGAGCGGATAGATAATACCATTAGTCATACTTCCAAGAAAAGCTGCTAAACTATAGATTATAGGAACCCGTACCGTAAACCGACACAGGTAGTCGAGGAGAGTATCCTAAGGTGCACGAGAGAATCATGGCTAAGGAACTAGGCAAAATGGGCGCGTAACTTCGGGAGAAGCGTCGCTGAGGTAAAACTCAGCCGCAGTGAAGAGGCCCAGGCGACTGTTTAGCAAAAACACAGGACTCTGCGAAGCTGAAAGGCAAAGTATAGGGTCTGACACCTGCCCGGTGCCGGAAGGTTAAGGAAGGGGGTTAGCGTAAGCGAAGCTCTTAACTGAAGCCCCGGTAAACGGCGGCCGTAACTATAACGGTCCTAAGGTAGCGAAATTCCTTGTCGGGTAAGTTCCGACCTGCACGAATGGCGTAACGATGGCCACACTGTCTCCACCCGAGACTCAGTGAAATTGAATTTGCTGTGAAGATGCAGTGTACCCGCGGCTAGACGGAAAGACCCCGTGCACCTTTACTACAGCTTTGCATTGGACTTTGAACCTATTTGTGTAGGATAGGTGGGAGGCTTTGAAGCGAGAACGCTAGTTCTTGTGGAGCCATCCTTGAAATACCACCCTGGTATGTTTAGAGTCCTAACCTAGGTCCATTAACTGGATCAGGGACAATGTATGGTGGGTAGTTTGACTGGGGCGGTCTCCTCCCAAAGAGTAACGGAGGAGTGCGAAGGTACCCTAAGTACGGTCGGAAATCGTACGGTTAGTATAAAGGCATAAGGGTGCTTGACTGCGAGACTGACACGTCGAGCAGGTACGAAAGTAGGTCTTAGTGATCCGGTGGTTCTGTATGGAAGGGCCATCGCTCAACGGATAAAAGGTACGCCGGGGATAACAGGCTGATACCCCCCAAGAGTTCACATCGACGGGGGTGTTTGGCACCTCGATGTCGGCTCATCTCATCCTGGGGCTGTAGCCGGTCCCAAGGGTATGGCTGTTCGCCATTTAAAGAGGTACGCGAGCTGGGTTTAGAACGTCGTGAGACAGTTTGGTCCCTATCTGCCGTGGGCGCCTGAGACTTGAGGGAAGCTGCTCCTAGTACGAGAGGACCGGAGTGGACGTACCCCTGGTGTTCCTATTGTCTCGCCAGAGGCATTGTAGGGTAGCTATGTACGGACGGGATAACCGCTGAAAGCATCTAAGCGGGAAGCCCCTCCCAAGATAAGGTCTCACTGAATACTTGATATTCCTAAAGGGTCGTCGAAGACTACGACGTTGATAGGCAGGGTGTGGAAGCGTTGTAAGGCGTTAAGCTAACCTGTACTAATTGCCCGTGAGGCTTGACCATATAACACCCAAGCAGTTTGGTGGGTTTATATGACTAAGCAGAATGAAATTCAAAACAATTAATTGATAGTGTGAAAACACTTAATAGAGATTGAATCAGGCGTGTGTAAATATACGACACACTCCTTAACAACTACCGATTTATATCTTCTTGATTGGAAGTATTTGTTATCGTGACTTGAATCACTTTAGCAAATCAATCACTTAGATAGACCAGTTTGTCTGGTGGCAATAGCGAGCGGGTACCACCTGATCCCTTCTCGAACTCAGAAGTGAAAACGCTTAGCGCCGATGATAGTGTGGGTTTCCCATGTGAAAGTAGGTCACCGCCAGACTCTTATTTATAAAAACCCCCATCTGTTCGCAGGTGGGGGTTTTTTGTGTCTGTCGAACTCTCTTCTTTGGCATTACTCGCTGCTGTTTTACTCATTAAACTCGTTCAGTAAGGTCGTTAGAGAGGGAGATAAGGGTTGTGATATAAATATTTTTTGGCCAGTGAAAAATAGATTT
>JBOEGT010000042.1:0-651 GCA_050633585.1 Arenicella sp. | reverse complement strand
ATCGCGCCATCCATCTGTGCAGCACCCGTGATCATGTTCTTAACGTAATCTGCGTGTCCTGGGCAGTCTACGTGCGCGTAGTGACGTGCTTCTGTTTCATATTCAACGTGCGCTGTTGAAATCGTGATTCCACGCTCTCTTTCTTCTGGCGCATTATCAATGTTTGCGAAATCAACTGCTTCACCGCCGTATGTTTCTGACAATACTTTTGTCATTGCTGCAGTCAATGTTGTTTTACCATGGTCTACGTGACCAATTGTGCCCACGTTTACGTGCGGCTTACTACGTTCAAATTTTTCTTTAGACATAAGATTAACCTCAAAGCGGTCAAATAGTTGATTATCTTTAAAAATGGTTTTTGACTGTACTCATGTGCTCAGATAATACTAATCACAGCGCAGCAGTCGAAAATAGAGGTGCATAATACTCATTTGAGGGACAAATACAACCATTTCTAATGGATTTTAAGAGATTTTCTGCTTTAACAAAAACTTAAACACGTGAAAGTAATTTTATTAATTCAAGGCCTGAAACTTCCTTATTTAATTCCCTTTTTAATGCATCAAACTCCTTGAGTAATGTCATGTTGTTAAACAAGCCATCAATGGTGCCCACAACCGGAATTGAACCGGTGACCTCTTCCTTACCAAG
>JBOEGT010000041.1:0-3430 GCA_050633585.1 Arenicella sp. | reverse complement strand
GCAGAAGCGATGACTATTGTTGATGAACTCAAGCAAACGGTTACGGAGCATTACAAATACAAAGGCTTTTTTCCAAAGAATAATGCCAGTGCTGGCATTCCTGCCCCTAATTTATTGCAAGGTAATTTTGTTCAAGAAATTGTATTGGAAGAAGGAGCCTTTCATATTAAGTTAGGCAATAAAGCGCATATTAATTTGGTAGATCAGGTCTTAACTATTCGGCCTATTGTGGTCAAAGGGTCTCCAGCAAGCCCATTTTCTTGGGTGTGCGGTAATTCAGCACCTCCGGCTTCAATGAAAGCAATTGGTGAGAATAAAACCTCATTAGAGAATGAGTATTTAGCGGCAGCTTGTCGATTTTAATTGATAATCGATGTGATTGTGTCAATAGGATAAAGTCGTGAGATAAGTTGCAACAAAGAGCTTAAAAAATTTTTATTCGGCCTATTAAGATATCTTTGAACATGACCCAATCGCCCATAAAGCTATAGATAGGGTAGGTGAACGTAGCGGGTGTGTTTTTTTCGAAAAAATAGTGCCCAATCCACGCAAAAGCATATCCTGCGACTGGCACTAAGATGAGTAGAATCCATTGTTGTGTGAATACTGTGTAGGTAGCTATGAGTAGTGATAATGACGAGCCAATGAAATGTAGCCGGCGACAGATGATGTTTTGATGCTCGCCTAGGTAGAACGGGTAAAATTCTGCGAAACTCTGATACTTTTTCATGCGATTAGGTATTCCTTTACAAGGTGTTGATGTTTCATCTATGAAATCTTTAGGAGATTGATGGCTTGAAGTAGCCAGAATGGAAATGCATTCTGGCGTTTGTTCAGTGTCTAGTGTTGATAATCGCTAGCGTTTATAGTTTCTCAAGCAAGGAACGAATTTCAGTGACATTAGATTTTACTTCGGTTTCTAATTGCTCTAGGCGCCTTAGTATTTGCTCTTTTTGGTTCACCGCATCTTTCTTGCCTTTTAATAACTCATGTAGCTCTTCGACTGCTTTGACTAATGCGGGAGAAGGCTCTCTGAGTTGTTGCGCCTGTTGATTGTCAATAGTGTCAGCGAAAGGCCTAGAACGTTTAGGGAATTTGAATACTTTTCTTCGAGGCAGTAGTGATCCTTCTTTACGTTTGTAATAAATCTTTAGGACATCATTGTCGCCTTCCGAATAGAGGGAATATTCACGAATTTCATCAAAGCGAGAAATGTCCATATCTGCGAGTGTTGGGTATTTATTCATATTGGTAACCTGTTGTAGTTTTACTAGGGCTTAGAATGTGTCTGTAGCTAATATAGTATACATATTTCTATATTTGTCTATGCTTCCTAGTGAATGATGTAGGACGTGATGAATTGGTGTCGCTGTTGTTTGAAAATGTGTTTTTTTGGGTGCAGTATAGATGTTTATCGACCCTGTCAGGTTGTCGTTTTATTCAAGGCTATTCGCATGAAATGGATATATGCTATTCGAGCCTTTCTAGGGAATATGACAGTTAAGCGGTGCATTTTGTTGCGCACAGTATTCATATAAAATGCACAGCCATTAATGTCATCAAATATTGTTTAAAAGGAGTCATAGTGAAGAAGTATATATTGTTGATTGTTGCGAGTGTTTTGTTGCAGGGTTGTTCTGAGGATGTCAGTGATAGCACTCCAGCGCAATTGGATTCTCATGCTAAACAGGTTGTTCAAGGAGTGGTTAAGGAGCCTAATAGATTAGTTAAAGAGAATGTGACTAGTTATCAGTTTGACGAATTCTCGGTAGAAGAGTTAGAAAGGTCTTTATCAATTGAATCTGGTCGGATCTATGCCTATATTGAGTTTAATGCACCTTCAGTAGTTTTGAATTTGCCAAAGAGTGAGAATAGTGAGTTTGCTGAAATTAGCTTCCAGCATGCAAGCATGGTGAATGAGAAAGGAGAGGAGGTTAAGCATGAAGTGATTCGTGGTTTGTATGATAGTCAATACTTTAGCAAAGCGATTCGGTTTTCTGACCCACAAAATCGTGAAAAGCCTCTATCATTTAATAAAGTAACAGGTCAGGTAAGTATCACGTATCCCATATCGCTATCGGTAGAGAAGTTGACAGGAAAAACCAACAGTCAGCGTGGAGTTTCGGTCGAAATAGATCAGAATACGGTCATTGTCAAAGGTGACCTTTCTGTTCTTGCTGGAGGCGCTGGTTTCTTTTTATCTCGATCTCCTGTGAGTGTTTTTAATGCAAAAGGTGAGTTATTGAAACCGAAAGATGGATCGACACCCTGGGCATTTAATGGGGAAATAAAGCTTCCATTTGATCAAGAGCCTAAAGAAGTTCATCTGGCCTTTGTTGAAAAAACGCATCAAATTATCTTACCTTATGAGCTAGAACCTTCTGAGTTATTACCTGAAAGTACTAAAGGGCGCCGGCCTAAATAGCTTCTAAAATAAAATGCGTAAGTGGGCTGTTTGAAACAGAAACGTTAAAATAATGAAATAACCATGCAAACGGACTGACGCTAGGTTGTCATAGTAATGGATTACAGTCACTAATATGAATGAAGAAAACAGTAAGAAAAAATTTCTATTGGTGACGGATGCATGGAGTCCGCAAACCAATGGTGTGGTGACAACATTAAAGACTGTTTTAGGTGTGTTGGAGCAAGAAGGTTTTGACGTGAAGGTAGTGCAGCCTGGATTATTTAGAACTCTGCCGTTGCCATCATACCCCGAAATTAGAATTGCAATGCTGCCTAAGCGCCGTCTTAAGAAAATTGTGTCTGATTATGCGCCTGACCATGTTCATATTGCTACTGAAGGGCCGCTTGGAATAGCGGCTAAAAAACTCTTTGATAAAGCAGGTAATCGGTATACCACCTCGCTGCATACCAAGTTTCCAGAATATGTGAAGGAGCGTTTACCGTTCATGAAATTAAGTTGGGGTTATCGTTTGATGCAATGGTTTCATGGAAAGGCTGCTGCCGTGATGGTCACGACGGAATCGATGCGCGACGAGCTAGTAGAAAATGGTTTGCATGCTGAAAGCCTTCGTGTGTGGGGGCGAGGGGTTGATTGTGAATTTTTCTACCCTAATCCTGCTCGTGAGTGTGATAAAGAAAATCCGTTGTTAATGTATGTGGGGCGTTTGGCTCCTGAGAAAAACCTAAGCGCATTTCTAGACCTTAATGTGGCAGGTCAGAAAGTGTTGGTAGGGGATGGTCCGCAACGTCATGAGCTAGAGAAAAAGTATCCTGATGTTGAATTTGTTGGTTATAAATTCGGCAAAGCGCTCGTTGAACAATTTCAACGAGCTGATGTGTTTGTTTTTCCTTCACGTACGGATACGTTTGGTTTGGTTATGCTGGAGGCGATGGCTTGTGGAACGCCTGTAGCCGCCTATCCTGTCGCTGGTCCTATTGATGTTATTCAGCATGGAAAAACGGG
>JBOEGT010000040.1:0-62876 GCA_050633585.1 Arenicella sp. | reverse complement strand
CGCCACAGCATAAACGAGAATATATCAATGGTGAAACATGGCTTTTATTTGGTCAACACATCACCTTAAAGATAGATTCTGCTCACACCTCCAGCACACAATTCATCGCAGAAACACAAGAACTCCGAATTACCGTAGGATCACGCGTTAGGAACACTCAACAATTCATCAAGAAAAAAGTGGAAACGTGGTACAAAGAAATCGCCACAGAGTACTTAAACACCACGTTGCCGACACTTGCTGAAGCCATGAATGTTCAATACCAGAGCATCAACATCCGAGACTATAAAGCGCGCTGGGGGAGCTGTTCAGCAAGTGCGAATCTCTCCTTCAACTGGCGTATTTTTATGGCTCCTGCACCCGTCATTGACAGCGTCATCGTGCATGAACTGGCGCACATCACACACTTCAATCATTCGAAAAAATTTTGGGATCTCGTCTATTTACATTGCCCAGACTATCAAAAACAACATGCATGGCTAAAGGAAAACCAGTATCTGCTGCAAGCTTAAAAATTAAAACTAATTCTTATGTGGCTACTTTGTTGCAAAAATTTCATACAATCACCCATCGAGATGTACCAACTAATAAAAAGCCAACTATCCAAACATGCTTAAAAAAGTGTTCAGCTACCAACGCAAAACTCTTTTTATCTTCTCTAAGAACTTTCGTTGCTCCATTTATTTCAAGTTTTCTTGCATTGGATTCAATATCATAAAAACGCCCATGAAGAACTGAAAACATCACAAACATACTGCCAATACCCCATAGTATATTTCCTTTCCAAAACTGTTTTAAAAATTCAGAATAACCAGTCATTAAGATTGAAGTAAAAACAATAAAAGCAAACAAGAAACAGAAAAATACAAAAGCAAGAAATTTTGCTTCTGACCTCCTAATATTTATCCAAGAAACTTGATGCCTAATGATCGGACATCCAACATTACTTTCTGGCCTCTCTCCCATATACTTACCAAATAATCTATTCAAGAAAAACTCATCAGGTTTATTATTATTGAACTTATAATATTTCTTCATACTCCCTCTCTATGTAATTTCCATGGTGGATATTCTGAAGCATTATTGGTCTGTAAGCTTATTTATAATTGTGTTGAACCCTAATTTGGTCAACTGTTTAGCACCTTCTTTCAAACCACTTAATGAACCAGAAACTATTTGCTCCTTTAATTCATGAACTAAACTTTCGGAGTCAATTATTTGCAATAAACTTCTACCTTCGGCGGTAATTCTAATCACAGAATCATATTTTTTAGATTCATAACAATGATCAACTGCAAACACATCATTATTCATGGATTCTTCAATTCGATATTTGCCATTATCATTTTCTTTAACAACTTTATAACCCCAATCAAAATAACCGTCTACGTTTTGAAATGCGTTCAAATCTTGTAAATGTAATAAGTGTGATACAAATTTCTCAGACAAGGAATACTCATCATAACCAACCTCTATTTCTTCATCAGTATTATTTGGTTCGTAGATACCTCCTAATTTTTTAGCCAATAATGCTACTGGGATATATGGTGTTTCAATCGATTCCAATTCACTTAAAATTAACTTTAAATATTCAATATCAATTTTCATTTTTCTAAAACATTGTTCCCTAGTTCTCGGAATTCACCTTTAGGTGATACATCTAACTCTTCTGCCAAATCAGCAACAATTGTTGCTTTATCTTTCATAGCAGCTTGTGCACGTAAAACCTGTGACCGTGATAGTTTTGGTTTGCGCCACCTACTCTACCACGCGCCCTTGCAGACTCAAGTCCAGCCTTGGTGCGCTGAATTAACGTCGCGCGCTCATATTGAGCCAAAGCAACGGCTATCGTATAAAAAACTTCTCCCATTGGAGTACTGGTATCAATACCAGCAGCAATGCCGTCTAATATTCTTTCATGAACATTACGACCTTTAAGCTCAGTTAAAATTGAGATCAGGTCTTTCGTTGATCGCCCCATTCGGTCTAACGAATAAATCACTAAAGTATCTCCCTCGCACAATGACTTCAAGAAAGACTCAGAGTCAGGACATTCACGACCTGAGCCTGACATGTAATCATGGTAAATCTTCGTTTCAGAAATTCCATCACTTTTCAATGCGTCAATTTGCAAGTCTAATGACTGATCGTTAGTTGATACTTTCGCGTAGCCTATTTTCACTGTTACCTAAACGAGTGTTTCCGTAACACGCTAAATTTGCACCAAAATCAGTACAAATAGTATTCACGAAACCCATTACTTAATCATTGTTACTTAAACCTATTTTAAGGTTAAAGTAACAACGCAATAAAACCTATAATGATTCATTGCACAAACAAGCAATAAAAAAGGCGCAGTTTGCGCCTTTTAGGATAAATCATTATTGGAAATGCAACACTATAGAATATTTCTAAGGCTTATTTTTTCTGCAACACCACATTCAAACTAATTAATTCTCCAGCAAAGCGATAGTGACTATGGTCTGCAAATAAGCCGAAGCTCTGTACGCGTTTCACCACTGTCAAACCTGCTTCTTGCGCACACTTTGCTAGTATTTCCATATTCAATCCGGCGTAATGAAAGTCATAGCGATTAGACTGACCGCCAAACATGATCCGCATCACATGGTAACGCTCATCACTGCTCAAGTTTTCCTTGTCTAAAAACAAACGGCATAGGATATCCATATCGGGCACGCTAATGAGCATTTGTCCATCAGGCGACAACACTCGTTGCCATTCGGTCAATGTGGGAACAAGTTGCCTCAAATACGGGAAGTGCTCCAATACGTGCGATGCATATAATCGGTGAAACGTCCCATCAGCGAATCGCGATAAATCAGCCGCATCGCCAACATGGTCGACCTCTTCTCTCTCCATCGCATCAAAAATTTCCCAGCCAGGGCGCTTTTGCTTGCCGCCAATATGTAAATGACGCAGGCTATTTTGGGTGTTTTCTTTCATTGCTTGAGTATAAGGTTAATCAGTATGTATTTGAGACAAAGTCTCAGCAAACGTTAGCTCAGGTGACATGATGCTATATCTTATTCTAGTGCGTCATGCTAAAACAATAAAAACTTGCACTCCTAAAAGCACTGCAGTACATTCTCCACGCCCCGAGATATCGCGGGCTAGAAAACCAAACAACTTAATTTAGGAAAGGCATTATGAAACTTATCAAAAAAACAGCCGAGTACAGCGTATTAGAACGTCGTGATGGACGCCATGCTGTGAAATCAAAAAACGGTAAAATGATCAATGGCGACGACAAAGTGGCTATTTTAATTGCTGAAAAATTGGTGAAAGCTCCGGAACCAAAACCTGAGCCAGAGCCAGAAGCGGAAACAGAAGCCACTGAAGAAGCTGACGCTGAAGCAGAGTAAGTTTTGATATGAATAAAAAGCGTGGTTCACTTTCGTAACCACGCTTTTTTCTTATTCTTATAAGACGTGAAAATAGAGGTTTTCACTGAGGCTATCTCCTCCCAAAGCATCACCCTACAGCATCTCCAAAAGCCAAAATAACAATTGATACAAACAGTGATGGTTAGCATCAATTGACTTAGAAATTCACTTTACTGCTGATCCCAAACGAAAAATCAGCACTACGATTTACCGTAATATCTTCAGAAAAATACACCTCAATCAAGCCCACTTTTGTTGATTGGTATGCCAAACCAAACGTCAACTCAGAGGCACTACGATTCAACTCGCTAATAGCAGATTCAAACATCGCACCATGTGAATCAATCTGGCTTTTTGCGGTCCATCGCGAATTAATCGCCCAGTACGCCCCGAATGAATTAAACCAGGTACCCTTTTTAGTGCGGATACCGAGTGACTCATCATCACCAATCCATAAATACGATATATTCGCATGCCAACCTAAGCGTCGCCAATGCTGCAGACCACGGCCACTCATATAGACACCAAGATCAATGTCTATTTTGTCCGAGCCTGTTAATTTTTCCTTATCGCCCGTTGGTAAACTCAGGCCTAAACGCATCATCATATTGTCTACCCAATGCTGATTGACTGCGTAGCCCAGACCTATGCGTAAATCGCTGATTCCACTTGACGGTTCGGCCAAGGCATAGTCTTGATCATTTTGGCTATATGCATACAAAAAGCTATCACGTTCAAACAAAGGTCTATCACCCTCATCCAAACCAAACAGGTCATGCCAATTTTGAATTAAGCCGTCGAGGTTACCACTCGAATGTTTGATATAACTCAGTTGAGCATCGACTAACAGGCGTTCAGTGAGGCCATAGCTCACGCCTAAATCGAGTGATTGCGTCTCTCCGTCTAATAGTAAAGTTTCTGTGTCGCTACCCGCATCATTGGCATTGGATTTGATACCAACATTGATATCAAACGCGGTTTCACCAACAGCAACCGGTGAGGATGACAGTGTTTTCGGCAAACCAAGACCAATAGAAACCGGTAAATTATTGGTGACAAAAAAAGGCGAAAAGGACCTAGACTCATCAAGACTTGTTGCGTTGGCGGCGCCATGAACAAGGCATAACAAGCAACTCGCAACCAATGCAGCACGCCGACTTTTACGAAATAACATTCAAGACTCCTTTTTTTGATGATTACTGAGCATGTCAGCAATTTCGTCACTGAAACCAAATAATTGCATATCTTTGAGTTTCATAGGATATAAAATACCATCCAAGTGATCACATTCATGCTGCACAACCACCGCATGAAAACCGGTGACTTCACGCTCTATGAGACGGCCAAACTGATCAAAGCCTGAATACTGAATGTGGTTAGGTCTTTCAATGTAACCACGCATTCCCGGCACACTTAAACAACCTTCCCACATCCCATCGTGCTCACTCCCTAATATCGTGATTTGAGGGTTAATCAACACCGTATATGGGACGAAGTCAGCATCTGGGTAGCGTGAGTTAGCATCGTCATCTTGACTGCCAAAAATGACCACACGCTGCAGCTCTGCAATTTGCGGCGCCGCAAGCCCTGCGCCATCCAAGGCCGCCATTGTATCTTCCATATCCGCAATCAAGCGATGCAATGCTGCTGTATCAAAAGACTCAACTTCCTTTGATCGTTCTAACAATCTCGGATCACCGTACTTTAATACTTCTCTCACAGACATAAATACACTCTAAACCATGTTCATTTCTACGTTAATCATTGCATGCTGATTAAAATTCAGACCTGTTGATCAAGATTTAACAACACTATTTTCTCTGACGATGATACCATTAGCACAGGAAAACAAAGACCCAAAACTGATTACTCAAGACTTAAAATTTGCCCGTTTCACATACTGAAAAAACGTTATGACCCTGCAGTCAACCCTATTCATTCACGCGCTTATCACACTGCGTCGACTTTTCACGGCATTCATATTATTCGCGATGCTCGCAGCAGCTCCTGCCGCATTCGCTAAGGGTAATTACCATGTTGAAGTGATCGTTTTCAAACAACTCGGAAGTTCACCCGGGAATCGCCCACCCAGCTTTTCCGACGTGCCTAGCTTTTCCAGCACATGGCAAAGTAAAAATGTCTACCTAAATACCCACGCAAATAAAATGCGTCGCTCAGGAAAATATCAAATTTTAACGCATACTGCTTGGGGTCAAAAATCAGCCTCTTATAACAGTAGTGCTGCAAAAAGGCTCACTGCAAATGGGCTATCCGGTTATATCAAAGTATTCGCCAAACAATTACTCATCACTGATGTCAAGCTAAGCTTTGAAGGTCACACCTTGTCAGAACGAAGGCGCTTAAAACTCAATGAAGTGCATTATTTTGATAACAATGGGTTTGGCGTGTTGATGCGAGTCAGTCGGCTTTAAGCAATACCTGAGGCTTTGCAATACCTAGCAGTCTGACAAAAAATTCAAGGTTTAATTAAACCCGGAATATCAACTTCCACTGAACTCAACTCAAATAGACACTCGTCTAAGATACAGTACAGCTTCCGAGCAGCCTGTGAGTATGCCGCATGTATATCGTCGTGTTCGATAACTCCTGGCTCAATTCCTGCCGCATAATTCACGGACAATGCAGCGGTCATATAGGCTATGCCTAACTCTCTCGCCAAAACGGCTTCTGGCATCGCTGTCATACCGACAATCGTTGCTCCATCGCGTTGATAGCGCTGAATTTCAGCGGCCGTTTCAAATCGAGGCCCTTGCGTCACGGCATAAATACCGCGATTCACTATTTTGACACTCGCACGACTCGCCGCTTCAATAAAGATGCTACGCATCTGCGTTGAATACGGCTCAGTAAACTCGGCGTGGGCTACCGCCCCAACCTCATCATAAAACGTCATTTCCCTGCCATAGGTATAATCAAGGATTTGATGTGGGACAATAATCATTCCAGGTTCACACGGCACATCAATGCCACCAACTGCGGCCAATGAAACAATATTCTTAACGCCTAATTGCTTTAGTGCGTAAATATTGGCTCGATAGTTAATGTTATGTGGCGCTATTGCGTGATTTTCTCCATGACGAGCCAAGAAAAAAATAGGCGTTTCTTGCGCTAAAAAACTCCCTTCCAAGATATCCGCTGAGGTCTCGCCATAAGGCGTGTCAATGCTATGCTTTTGCTTAAGCTCAAAGGAGTTAAGTTCCGTAAAACCGGAGCCACCAATAATTGCAATCGTCATTAGTCTGCTTGTATTTTGTGATAAAAAAGAAATAAAGGAAAAGAGGTAACTTAGGCCTACTGGTGACTTTAGGCAATGAGATTTTTTTGTTTTTTCTGCTCTGCCGTTATGCAATCCCCGGAGTATTCGGGTACTAGAGCACTCAAACCACAATCCATTTGCCCAACCTTATTGGTATCCACGCCATCAATCAATAACTCCATTGATGATTGAACAACATCTTCTTCTACGACACGCGTATGTGCCAGCAGTAGCTTATCGTGTTTTGTATCAGTCACATTTTCATCGCTGTGAAAGAGTTCTTCTTCCAGCTTTTCGCCGGGGCGTAAACCCGTAAATTCAATCTCAATATCTTGATCTACTGCTTTTCCAGACAACTTAATCATCTGTTCAGCTAGCTCAAGAATACGAATGGGCTCACCCATATCCAACACATAAATATGGCCATCATGCCCAACAACACTTGCTTCAAGAATTAACTGACTCGCTTCAGTAATCGTCATAAAGTAGCGCGTCATATCCGGGTGTGTCACTGTGACTGGTCCACCCGCAAGGATTTGTTGTTGAAAACGAGGAACCACACTACCGGCAGAACCCAGCACATTACCAAAGCGGACCGTAATAAACTTGCCCTTGGATTGTGAAGCCAACATTTGGCAATAAATTTCACCCGTACGCTTGCAAGCTCCCATCAGACTAGAAGGGTTAACCGCTTTATCGGTAGAAATTAATACAAATTTTTTGCACTTAAATTCAAGCGCCATATCCGCCACATTCTTAGTGCCGACCACGTTATTCTTCACGGCCTCACGGACTTGCCCTTCTAATAACGGCACATGTTTATAGGCCGCGGCATGAAAAACCAGTTCAGGCTTGAATGTTTCAAACACATTTCTCACTGAAACCTCGTCAACGATATCGCCTAAAATTGGCTTGATATCAATGTGAGGAAAACGTTCTCTTAACTCGGAATCAATGGCATATAAATTATATTCCGACTGATCAAATAGTATCAGCTGCTTCGGTTTGACACTACTGAGTTGCCGAGAAAGCTCAGAACCAATAGACCCGCCTGCACCAGTAATCAAAATAACCGATTCAGCCAATGAAGATTTGATTCGATGCCAATCTAAACTCACGGGCTCACGCCCTAGTAAGTCTTCAATTTTCACTTTCCGCAGATCCGTAAGACTGACTTTACCGCTGAGCAACTCATGCACCCCAGGCAATGTCTTATATTCGATTTCCGCATGACGACACATAGACACTAAGCGCTGCATTTGTTCATCAGATGCACTTGGGACAGCGATCAATGCCAGTTCTACTCCCCATTTTTCAACAGTATCTCCAACAACATCGCACGAGGCTGACACAGGTATGCCTTGAATTTGACGGCCAATTTTTTTCTCATCGTCGTCTAAAAAAGCAACAATGTTGTAGAGGTTTGAATAATGTCGGCGTAAATCACGCACTAATTGCTCTCCAGCGGCTCCAGCGCCTAAAATAACCACCTTACGACCTTTTGTTTTAGAAAAGTGGCGATCTTTAAAATACCGATAGGCTAGTCGAGAACCAGCCATACTAGTGAGCAACAGCATGGCATACAAGATGAAAACTGAGCGTGGCACAAAATTTAGCCGTGTCACAACAAATGCCACGAATGCGACAGAAGCGGTTCCAAACATCACGGCTTTAATTATTTGAACTAAATCTGGCAATGATGCAAAGCGCCATTCACCCTTGTGCATGCCCACAGCAAAATTAACCACCGTTTGAACAACAAAAACATAGGGAAGAAGAGTGATGCAACTATCTAGAAACACTTCTGGCACTGAATCTAGGTTATAGCGCAGCCAATAAGCAGCTAACCAAGCTACAGGAATCCAGCACATGTCATGAAGTACAACACGCCAGCGCAATAATGCGGTAATAAACTGATTTTTAAAGCTGTTAGACAATGCTAAACACCTATCTGCTGAAACGCGCCTTAAACGCGCTGATTTAGGTAAACAGTTTGGAGTAAGTCTTTGAAATTAAAAAAACGTTTTAGAAACGTTTGCTTTCGAATAACCTCACCCATAATTGGATGAATATTACACCGATAAGCGTTAATACGCTAGTTACAAGGCCACTTATTAGCTGCCATTCCCATAAAATGGCAGTCCCCGAAAAAAATACCATGACACCCGCATATATCAAAACAATGGTTTGATGCGCCAACCCTGTGCGCGACAAACGTTGATAAATATGTGAACTATGCGCCTCGATCAACTTCTCTCCACGCAATGCTCTCGCACATAAGGTGTAAGTCGCATCAAACACAAAAACACCCAATATTAATACACACGTTAACACGGAGAGACTCAGTTGTTGCACGGCGATCACAGTCACCATTGCAAAAAAACCACCAATAGGTAAGCTACCAACATCACCCAAGAAAATTTTTGCTGGCGACCAGTTCCATAGCAAAAAACCAAGTGTTGCTGCGATTAAAACCAAACAAAGAATGGTCAAATTTCTTCCAAAAAACAACGCATCAAACAATGCATCGTCAACCAATACAACCTTGGCAAATAATAGCGAAAAGGCAGTGGCAGCAATCACCGTTTGAACCCCCGCTAAACCATCCATGCCATCCATAAAGTTATACAAGTTCACAAACCAAATAAAACCCAGCAGGGTGAACACAGCGGCAACATAATATGGAAGGGCAAAAACAGTGCCTTGACCAAACTTCACCTCATCCACCACGCCTAAACCCAAAACTAACAACACTGCCAATAACACGAAACTCAACAGTCGTGATGAAACCGACAAATGATTCTTATCATCACTCCATCCGATAAACCCTAAGACCATTACCACAATAAACATGGCTAATAACTGAATACTATAGGAATGTAACGCTAGCACTAAAGTGGCAATCGCCAGCGAGGCAACAATCACGATGCCCGCTCCAGTTGGAATAGCCCGAGTATGCATGCTCCTCTCATTAGGAACATCTATCCGGCCATTTTTTTGATATCGCTTAATCAAAAAAAGCACCGCCAAAGCACTGGATATCATGATCACTAAAAACGCAGCAATCACATTCAGTAATGACAAACCAAAAAATAGATCCATTATTTATCTCGCATAATATCTTGAGCGCCATTGGGTAAAAATTCGCCGGGATCATAGGCAAAATCGTTCTCTGCGGCCGTACTGTCAAAATTTAAGTCTTCTCGCATTCTGTCAGCCATTGATGGGTTGACTGACATTTTCGTTACTCTCACAATCAATGCAATGACTCCTCGATAAATAGGCAACGGCAACTTCACCAGTTTTGGTTTTTTGCCAAGCACTTGAAATAAACGCTGAACCATTTGCTCATAACTGAGCTCTTCGGAACCAGATAAATTATAGGTTTTCCCATAGCTGTCTTGATTAAATATGGCTAAACACACTGCATTTGCCAAATCGTCCGCATGCACAGGCTTTCTCAAACCTATGGCGCCAGTCACAATTGGAAAAAAGCCAAACCGCTGAATGACATTGGCAATGAAGGCTAAATTTGCTCCCTGTCCATACCCATAAATCATCGTTGGTCGAAATATACTCAGGTTTATTCTGGCATTTTTCACCTGCCGCCACGCATCGCTTTCAGCCTTTTGTAATAACTGAACAATCTCTTGATCGTGTGGGTTATTTGACCTAGATTTTCCGTCAATACTTGTTGAGCTAAAGGCAATCACACGATGCACACCAAGACGGCCCAACGCCAACAAGTGATCCGGCAACAACCATATCGGCGCGCAATGCACCAAGGCATCGATTGCACCATGCGTTAGTATATTTTTCGGCAAACTTGTATCAGCCAGACCTTGTGTCGAAAAATCCCATTGACAATGATCCGTATCATCACTAGTTTTTCGAGACAACTGAACCACCGAATAGCCCGCCGCTTGCAAGCGCTGCACCAACGATTGACCAATAACACTTGATACGCCAGAAACCAACACACGCTTTTTCATGACATCTTCCCAAAAACGGCCTTCAAGACACTCAGCATGGCACGCGCGAAAAAGCTCACATATATCCCAACTTTAACAATCATTCTGAAAAAAAGCGGATATTGATGGCGATAAAACTTATCGAAAAAACGTAGCATCCCTTGATGTAAATTCCATAAAACCCCGACAGGCCTCGACTGACTACTCACCCCTTTTTCATGCAACACAGACACTTCTGGCACAAAGCCCACTAACCAGTTGCTTTGCGAAAAACGTTTACACCAATCCAAATCCTCACAATGCATGAAATAGGCCTCATCAAAAACACCTACTTCTTTAATCGCCTTGAGACGAACCAACATAAAAGCCCCAGAAATCGCCTCAACGACATCAAACTCTTTCGGCAAAGGCTGAGCACCTAGATCGAAATTATATCGTTTGGCAAAACCCAATCGCTGCAACTGTGACATGCGCAAAAAAGCAGTCCATGGCGTTGGAAATTTTCGTCGACAAGTCGATTGGATTGAACCATCCGCATTATGAATGACACAACTTGCCATACCTAACTGAGGGTATTGACCAAAATAAGGGAGCATCGTCGGCAATACATCTTCACTTAACTCACAATCAGGATTCAATAAAAGCACAAACTCTAGGTTTCCTGATGGGCTATCAGCAATTTTTTCTAAGGCCTGATTATTGGCACGACCAAAACCAAGATTTTCAACATTCAATATCCAGTGTATTTTCTCAGTGAAGGCGGGTTGAGTGCCTAAAAACTCTTTGAGTTCAGCAATACTATTATCTGTTGAGGCATTATCAACGACATACACCTGTGAGACTTGAGTCGCTTTTAGTGCACTGATCACGCTTTTTTGCAGCCATTGGCCTGCATTGTAATTAACAACGATTACCGCAACTGACATACGATCACCCCGCTAATTGACCATTTTTTCTAGCAAAGCCGTCTCTGATACCTTTCCACATCATGCGAAGGTTTTGTATTCGAGGCCCATAACAAATGCCATAGAACACAAAGATTTGAAATAATCGTTGTAGATCATTCCATAACCATCGCCTTGAAACATAATTCCGTCGGTAAAGCGTCACACTATTACGAAACATATAATAATAACGAAACGGTTTATGCTGAGGCACATGTCGTTGTCTGCCAAAACCCAAAAACTTCACTGTGCGTGATTGCTCCCCCAAGCCATGAGACATCACTGCCTGACACACCCCATAGGCTTGCAAGCCATTTGATTTAGCTCTTAAAAACCACTCTGTGTCTACATGATCAATAAATAAGCCAGCATCCATATCACCGTTTTTTTCGATCGCCTGCATCGGCATCAAAGACCCTGATGAAATCAAGAAATCCGCCGCTACAATTCCATGATCACAGTCATGACAGTAATGACGCTGGAACTTCATCCAACCAAATTTCACAAAAAAAGACTCACTCATCCCCTCACCAGTATAGCGCGGCCCTACTGCCGCTAAGGAATCAAATTCTCCTGAACTTTTCAACTGCTGTACGGCGCTATACAAGCTATTGACCATTGTTTCACTTGCTTGACTATCTTGGTCTAGCAGCAACACATAATCACAATGATGCTCTTTCGCCAATGCAATGCCATGGTTATGCGCAGCACCTATCCCTTGGTTTTCCTTTAAGCAACGTAGCATTAAACGAGGGAACGACAACCGCTTTAACAAACCCACCATATGCGCTTGGTTATTAGAGCCATTATCAACGACAACAAGGTAGTCAACTTGATGAATAATCGCTTCAATATTTGCCTGCAACGCCTTTAAGTTCGGCTGATACGTGACAACAATCGCCGCAATCGTCTCGTCACCACGAGCCTCATCAGCCATGACACCCTTTGTTGGTAGCAAGTCCTGCGTCACAGTTGCGTCCCATTTAGCTGGGGCTCTCTTCTGCCCTTTATGAGTGAACTCACTTGAAGTATTTTGAACCTCAACAATTCATTCACCCTGTATCGTATTAAACCTTAGTGTCGCTGTTAGATTCACTTTTCGGCAATTCCGTGTCAGACCACCCCATCGTTTCCCGAACATAATACACAGGCTTATCCTGGCTTTCATGATAAATCCGAGTTTGCATCTCTCCAATCAAGCCAAACAAAACAAATTGAACGCCTAGAATCAACAATAAAATCGATAGCATCAGTAACGGCCGATCGGCGATCGACATACCAAACAATAGCTTCCCTAACACTAAATAAGATAAACCTAAACCGCCAACACTGGTCAACACCAGACCGGGCATACCAAAAAAGTGAATAGGTCGCGAAGAATATCTTAGTAAGAATTTGACTGTCACCAAGTCTAGAATCACTCTAAAAGTCCGAGAAATGCCATACTTAGACTCTCCTGCAACACGCGCACGATGATTCACTTTAACTTCGGCAATTTTGACACCAATGGCACTAGCAACGGCTGGGATAAAGCGATGCATTTCTCCATATAAAGTGATTTTTTTAGCAATAGTACTTGTCATTGCTTTTAAGGTACAACCATAGTCATGAAGCACAACACCCGTTGTTTTTGCAATTAACCAATTCGCAATTTTTGACGGCAGTTTACGCATAATGGCGGCATCTTGACGTTTGTGGCGCCAACCACAAATCAAATCATACCCTTCGTCCAACTTAGCCACCATGGCAGGGATATCGGCAGGGTCATTCTGCCTATCGGCATCAATAGTGACAACGACATCACCCGAAGCAAAATCTAAACCTGCTGCCATTGCAGCTGTTTGACCAAAATTTCGCCTCAATGACACAATACGAATTTGAGGAATATCCTGTCGAAGTTTCTCGAGTAATTCCACTCCGTTATCAGTGCTTCCATCATCAACAAATACAAGCTCGTACGTTTTATCGGTCGGCGCTAAAGCATCTCGAAGTTCTTCGCAAAGTGGTTGCAAATTCGGTTCTTCGTTCAAAAATGGTATGACAACTGAAATATCCATCAAAATCCCAATCTAAGCAGGTTAATGTACTGTGTTTACAAAAAATAGTGCGCGCATTATAACCCCAAACGACTCGATCTGTTGACAATTCATTACCACCCAAAAACACGCAATATCTTGGAGCTGTTTACACTCAATTTTTAGACCTATATTTAATAACAAAAAACCGTCCTAATAACTGATTCATAACCCTCCGAGGTTGCTATAATACTGGCCTTTTCCAGATTTATCACACAAGCGCAAAAACTGGCGCGACTAAAAACATGATTTTTAAAATATTTTCAAAGAAATCGCCCACGCAAAGCCTCAAAAATGAAATATTGTCAGGGCTCACTGTCGCCCTTGCTCTCGTACCTGAAGCCGTCGCTTTTGCGTTTGTTGCGGGTGTTGACCCGTTAGTCGGACTGTATGCTGCTTTTTTAGTCGGCTTGATCGCTTCTTGTACGGGCGGTCGACCAGGCATGATCTCAGGCGCAACAGGTGCTTTGGCCGTGGTGATGGTGAGCCTAGTCAAAGATCATGGCGTCGAATACCTATTCGCCACTGTCGTTCTCATGGGTATTCTTCAAATTTTAGCGGGCATTTTTAGGCTTGGGAAATTCATTAGAATGGTGCCTCGTTCCGTGATGCTCGGCTTTGTTAATGGTTTAGCGATCGTGATTTTTCTGGCTCAACTTGGGCAATTTGGAGACAAAGATACGGCTGGATGGCTGACTGGGACGGCATTTGAAGGCTCCGTAATCGATGTTGGATGGATGACTGGATCAGCACTTTATATGATGCTTGGCTTAGTCGCATTGACCATGGCTATTATTCACTTCCTACCTAGATTAACTAAAGCCATACCTTCGTCACTTGCCGCTATCATCATCGTTTCAGGCTTAGTCATTGCGCTCGGCTTAGATACAAAAGTTGTCGGAGATGTTGCTTCGATTGCAGGCAGCTTTCCAAGCTTTCACTTTCCAAGCGTCCCTTTAAATTTAGAAACACTCGGAATTATCTTACCTTATTCTATAATCTTGGCAGCCATCGGCTTAATAGAAAGCTTACTCACCCTGCAACTTATTGATGAAATGACCGAAACTCGCGGCAAAGGCAACCAAGAATGCATTGGCCAAGGTTTAGCCAACACCGTGACTGGTTTTTTTGGCGGCATGGGTGGTTGTGCCATGATTGGCCAAAGCATGATCAACATCAACTCGGGAGGCCGAGGGCGACTCTCTGGCATTATTGCAGCGCTCGCTTTGCTATCTTTTATTCTATTTGCATCAGGACTGATTGAAAAAATTCCTTTGGCCGCGCTCGTGGGTGTGATGTTCATTGTGGTGATTGGAACCTTTGAATGGAGTAGTTTCCGCATCATGAAACGCATCCCGCGAGAAGAGGCGTTAGTGTTGGTTACAGTATCCGCTGTGACTGTCTTCACCGACTTGGCAATTGCCGTGATCGTTGGCGTCATCATGACAGCGCTTATTTTTGCTTGGAAGCATGCTAAAGAAATCCACGTGGTTAAAGAAAACGACCAGCATGGATCAGATTACTACAGCGTAAAAGGGCCTTTATTTTTTGGCTCTGTACAAAATTTTCTCGATCAATTCACACCCAGCTCGGATAATGCTAATGTGATTATCGACTTTAAAGAATCTCGTGTTTGTGACCATTCGGCACTAAAAGCCATTGACTCTCTAGCAAGGCGTTACAGCCGTAATGGAAAAACGTTACACTTATTACACCTCAGCGCAGATTGCCAACGCTTATTGCAACCAGCGCAAGACATGATTGAGGTGAATATCGTCGAAGATCCAAACTATTTCGTTGCTATTGATAACCCTAGCCGACATGGCTTATAAGCGCTAGAGTCAGCATTACAAATTTTAGAATAAAATCGACGCTATGATTTTTTTGCGAAATAACTACCTACTACTTGGCATAACAGCAATGCTTAGTATATTGCTAAGCTTTTGGGCGGTTTTTGTTGACCCAATTATCAACCCTGACGCGTTATTGTACTTATCTGCCGCCGAAGAATTTAGCCATGGCAACTTTCGAAATGCTTTCGAGCTCTATAAATGGCCATTTTATTCATTTACTATTTCAATCACTCAGTCAATATTTGGCATTTCTTCGCAAAATGCTGCGTATACCATCAATGCCGTCATGCATGCGTTTGCAATGCTTGGTTTCTTGGCTTGCGTACATGTTCTTGGCGGAAGTAAACGCACTCTATTGATCGCGGCTATACTGATTTTATGCTTCCCAAGTTTTAACAAATATCGCTCTTTTATTATTCGTGATGCGGGCTTTCTTGCCTTTTATCTATGGTCGCTTTATCACTTATTTTTTGCCGTTAAAACAGAACGAATACTTCGTTATGCACTGGCCTTTTTTCTCATGGGAGTAGCCATGCTATTTCGCATCGAGGCAATTGCTCTGTTAACCATTGTCCCAGCTTATTTACTGTATGCGAGAACACGCAGCAAGAACATGCGTTGTTTATGGTTAGCCATTACATTAGTGGGCAGTGCCACGCTTTTTTTTGGCATCACGCTATGGTTATTCGGAGAACACGCACAAGCAACACAACCCGGCCTTCTTGGGTTAATTCAAGGCTCAATGGAACAACTCTCCAGCAGCCTTGATCACAAACTCAAAGTCATTCGCTTACAGTTATTAAATGAGTTCTCATGGAAAGTAGCTCCCGCAGTGCTCATCATCACTGTACTCACCATTGTTATTTATGAACCATTGCGAAGACTGGCATATATTTTCGCTTTTTTCAGCTGGCATGCACTTAAGAATAGACTGGTACTACAAGACCAACCTACCCGACATTTATTTTATGTCTTATGCTTAATCCAACTCATCTTACTGTCACTCTTCACACTGATTAATATGTTTTTGGTGAGCCGACATACCATGGCTCTAACTCTCACGATATTAATACTTGCGCCATTTAGCATCGAGTACTTCTACCTGAAATGGCGCAACCACAAACAAAGTTCAACGCAGTCGCACCGCAATACAGGTTCCAGAATTCGATGGTGGTTCCCTACCCTACTATTTTTGTTTGCCTTGCTTAGCATTGACGGTTTAGATTTAAAAACAAATAAGCTAGAAATTAAAGAAGCCGGTAAATGGTTAGCGACCAAAACAGACCAGTCAAGCTCCATTTATAGCAATGATGCACTTATATTGCACTATTCAGGCAGAACGCCAGCTCATTTAAATCTTCGCTACAACTGGAGAGAGCTTGATCACATGTTAGCGTCTAAGCGTATCTTTGATTTTAATTTCGCCGCTATCACTGTGACAAAAAACACCGATAAAACGCGAGAATTTCTATCTAAGAGTTTAAATACAAAGCCAGCATTTGAAAAACAGTTCGACAACAATAGAACGTTATTTATTTTCGATCTGCGTGATGGGCAATCTTCTAAACGCTTAGATCGTCGCTACTTCAAGATATCTCGCCAAATTCATTAACTATTCACCACAGATAGACCAACATAAAGAATCACTATGAAGCGAAGAACAGTTATCAAAGCACTTGCAGGAATTACTGCGCTAGTTGGAATTCCATATAGCCTTTGGAGAGGCGTTCGTTACCCACGACTCAGCCTAGAAACTCCCCCATTAAAAGATTCCTATTCATTCGAAAAAACCGACCTTAAATTTGTCGATTGCTTTGTCACTCAAAATGACAAGCACCACCCAAACAATGAAAATTCAAACAACACTATCTTCCTGAGAGCTTTTGCACCTGAACCCTCTATTATTATCCAACAAAGCGCTCAGGCACGCACTTTACACCTGAATAATATTTCGGCAGAAGCGAAGTTAACCATTCAAAATAACTCAACCATTAAAGAAAAAATTGACGGCATCAATCGCATCATCTCAATTCCTGCGACACAAGAAGAAATCGTATTAAACTGGACTCTTCCAGAATATTCTTCATTTGAGTTTGCTGCCATTGGCGACACCGGTGGTGCCGAAGAACTCGAATGGTGCATTCATCGAGCCGCGGAGCTGAACGCCAAATTTTTCATTCACTTGGGTGATTTTAATTATCAAGACAGCGATTATGATTCAGCTGTGCAAAAATTCCGCAATGCCCCTCTTCCTTGCTATATCACCATAGGAAATCATGACTTTCATGACAACGGCTTAATCGTTGAGAAGTTCCTCGATGACCTTGGTCCACTCAACAATACATTTAACGTTGGTAACACACGGTTTGTAAACATTGATACTGCCGCTAGTTTCCTTCCTGTATCAGGTGGCAAACGCGCTCAAATGACTAAAGCACTCATCAAAGATTCGCATAACTATGATGATTCAGTCGTTTTTACACACAGATCATTTTATGATCCTCGCCCAGGCGAAGATCATGACCTTGGCAATGTTTTTGAAAAAGACTGGTTTGTGAAATCATTGAAAGCCGCCAACATGTATACCTTACTAGCCGGGCATATCCACCAATTTCATGATGTCGAGTCGGAAGGCATCCGTATTATCATCGCTGGCCAAGGCCTTGCCCATGAGGACCTTATTCATCAACGCCAAACAGCAAAAATGCTGATTGGTAACGTGTCACAAGGACAGAAAGTGGCTTACAGAACTGAGCCTCTATCAATGCCTTTTAACTTACATTGTCATCCACACTCCAGCAAATGGCGAAAAGACAATAATGACCCGTTTGCAGAAAAAATCAATTCACTCTGCGAGCCAATTGATGCAAGGATTAACAAGGCTTAGAAAATCTACCTATTACAAAGAAATATAAACGCTTTACTCCTCTAATTATTCACGGAGTAAAGCGTTGTAATGCAGCACTAAATCATCAATATGCTGCTCATGTGAAAAAATTCGCTCCTGACTTTTTTCAACATTAGGTTTGGCTGACATGTAATGTGCTGCGTCTTTATTTAAGTTTTTCAAGATTTTTGTACATTCTTCGGCATCTCCCATTGGAAATACAAAACCCGTTTCGCCATCCACGACATCTTCTGCCATCCCCCCTGCATCAGCAGCAACCACCCAAACTCCCTGCAATGCAGCCTCTCGAGTGACTAATCCAAAACTTTCAGGCCAAATAGAAGGCGCAATCAGCACATCAATTGATTCATAAAAATCATCAATTTGATGAGCCAGTTGTTTCCCAACGACTTGAACCGGTGAATCCCCCCATTGCTGCAGATCATCATAGGCCTGAGGTTTAAACAAATCCACAACCTTGAAAGACAGTCGATCAAAAGACCCAGAAGTGACTATATCACGTAAAAAATAATACCCTTTATGGGCGGAAACACCCCCAAGATAACCTATCACTAACTTATCATTGCTGACTTCAGACACATGATCAGACTGATCGGTCAGACTGATCTGTTTCTGCGACACACCATTGCGCAGTACTTCTGTTGTAAACCCATTCGATTGATAGAGTGCTGCTTGGTAACCTGACACGCTCAATAACGTTTTTGCACCACGCAGCTGATCCGCCAAATAGTTGGCTCTCTGAATAGCGTTGCCAGCATTTTTTGAAGTCACTGCCGCCTCAATAGGATCGGATTGACACAGATTAACCAGCGCATCATTGCTGTCTAACAAGAACTGATGTTCTGACAACCACCATGCATCATGCAAGCTCACAACATAAGGAATACCAAGCAGTTTGGCGGCTTCCAGAGGACTTGCTGTTAAACGCTGCATGCTATGAAAATGAATAACATCAGGGCGATTCTGTGGCAGCCACTGTTGACAGATTTTAAAAATTTCCTCATCGCGCTCGCGACTCTCAAGCTGTGCATGCAGGGGTGTACGAATTAATGTCACTTTAATTCCTTCATGCTCATATTCTCTGAGCGTATAAGGCTCAGAGTCACTCATCTCAGTGCTCAACACTTCGATATCAAACTCATTCGCATAGGCTTTCAACAAACCTTGAATCGACTGAACCATCACTGTCGTCGCACCGCCAATAGCCTGGGGAGGGTAAAGCACATTCACGAACAATAATCGTTTTTTCTGGGAGGCGCTTCGCATCAAACTCGAAGATATTGCATGTTCCTGCAAGCCAGCTAGCAACGCATTCATTTCCAATGCCATCGCCTGACTACCGTAATGCTCAAGCGCATACGCTTGAGCAGCCTTACCCACTCGCTCTCGAACAGCCACGCTTTGCACCAGAGTATTCAATCCTTCGAACCATTCATCACTTGATTGTGCTAGAAATCCTGTCACTCCTTGCTCAATAACTTGTGCATATCGTTCAGTCTGACTCACAACAGCAGGCACTCCAAAACAGGCAGCTTCCAACCATTTTATTTCACTTTTACAATCGGCAAAAATACCGGTTTGAAGCGGCGCGATAGCTATATCGGCATGCTTTAAACAATACAAGAATGAAGCGAAATCCATCAATGGCAAACGCTGTATCCGAGAAGCGTATTGCAATAAGGATTCTGGCAAACCTAGGTGTCCAGCTATCACTAGGTCTACGGCTTCATTCTTAGACATCAACCGACCTAATGCATTGGCAATGACAGCAAAGTCCGCATCATGGGTTTTAGTGCCGCTGCCATAGAAAATACGAACTCTATCGGGTTTCGACTTAATTACAGGTCGAACGTTAAGTGACTCAATAAAGCTATCTAAACCATTTGGCAGCAAAAAACACGCTTTTTGCTGCACGATTTTGGCTAACTGCGCTTGCAACACCGGTGTCGATGCAATGCCATATTGAGATTCTTCAATAGCAAGCTGGTATAAGTCAGCCCCGATTAGAATACCTTGCAAATCCTTATCATTCAGTTGATCAGTCGTTTGTTGAAATGCCTCACTCAATGCTTGTCTATCAAAAATTAAATCATCAATATCGTAAACCACTAACTTCCTGAGCGATTTCGCTAATCGCATTAACTCCAAAATGGGCTCATAGCCGGGCACGCGATAAAAAAGAACGATATCGACATGATGTAACGCTTGCTTCAATGCTGGAATATCTGACCAATCATGCCATTCAACATAACAATTATTTTGCTCTAACTGCTCTACTTTTTGCTTCACACGGTAATGTAAACATTGCGGAATGCTTGCTTCTACAATCAATAATACCCGTGGTTTTTCTTGTGCTTCAGGTAGCAGAGTTAATGCCGACATCAAATCATATGGTTCTTGAACAACGACCTGATGTCGCTGAGTTCGCAGCAAAGCTGCTGTCCATAACTTGATTTTTTTGAGTACTTTCACAACAAAAAGCACTTCAATAGCCGCCACGTTTAACAATACAACGCCGGCGCGAGTTCTTAGCATCCAAGCAACTGCCGCATCAAACTTTGCTTGATTGAACGCCGTCAAGCGCACATCTTTGATGTCGCGCTTCAAACGTGCCAATGCTGTTTTGATGGAACTTGGTAAAAATCGCATAGCTTATGATATCTCGTTTTCTGTTGAATGATATGCCTGAAATCGTCTCATCATGTCACATAATAAGGGTCGCCCCGATGCACAAAATCATGATGCCTTTGAACAAAAGCAGTTTGCTCATTTTCAAACCGTCTCATCTTATTGACGGTTGTTTCATAACCTCTTGAAACGGACTCATGATGAACCGCCTTGACTCGGGGGTCTATGACATTCTGCTTACCCGCCTCAATGGCGCGCAAACAAAAATCAACATCATTAAAGGCAATAGCAAAGTTATGTTCATCAAAACCATTGAGTTGATTCCATAACTTCTTGGAAGTCATGAGCATTGCACCAGTGACAGCGGTCACATAACGAGGCTTACGCAAATAGCTCCCTAACCCAAACTCATAAGGCCATCGTTCTTTATGACTATGCTCAGGCAAATCACCTTGACCAATATGCAACCCTAAGTGTTGAATTCTGCCATCAGGAAAGCTGAGATGCCCGCCAACAACACCCACATCTTCCAACAATGATTGACGCAATAAACTGTCCAACCAATCAGGCGATGAAATTTCAACATCGTTATTTAACAAAACGACATAATCGCCACCAGCCGCCTCCACACCCTTATTCACCAGCGCGGAAAAATTAAATGGAATATTAAAATCTATAAACGTGCATTGAGGGCAGTCCAGCAACAATTGCTGCCTAACCCGCTCTGTTTCAGCAAGAACACTATCATTTGAAACGGCTATGATTTCATAATGCCGGTAGCGCGTTTTCTCAACAATCGTCCGGATACAGGTATCTAAAAGCGCTGGCTCATCACGAAATGGAATGATAATGCTAACGAGTGGTTGCTCAATAGGTATTTGCGCGGCTGTTGAACACCATTGCGCCCTCAAGCGATTAGTCAGGTCTTTTTTTTTACCTTTTAACGCCGTCTTAACAGACCTTAAATAGCCAACAACTTTAGAAATTTTCAGCGCTAAAGCGTAAGATTTAGAGGCCTTAATTTGGTCAAGTTCCGTTAACTTAAACTCCAAAGGCAATACGTGTTTGCTTCGCTCAAGCAAGACCTGTGCAGTGCCTGTAATAGGAAATCTAACATCAATACGCACCGCTAAACTTTCATCTGCTTGCAAATCAAATGCCGTGTTTTCGCATGACCACTGCAAACGCGGGTAATACTGGTGAGAGTAAAAACCTTCCCCAAGATCGCCTCGCTCAAAAACCATGTCTTTTAAAATAGCATGGCGACTCACTGTTGATTCACTATCTAGCTCCCACAGCGTTCTATCGACCCCTTTCGCACTCACAGCGACCAGGCTAACGTGATAAACCCTAAAAAATGAATAGTCATGCACGACTCCTTCTCCACAAGGGAAAAATGTTAATGCCGACAATGACCTAACGGAAGCCGGCAGCACATAATGTAATGTCTCTCTTGCATTAAAACCCTTTCCAGCAATAGCAACGCTGTTTTGTACACTTCCCTCATTATCTTCTAATGAGGTGTCCCAACTCAACGCCATCATATGAGTCGATTTATCTAACAACGTGCTGAAATTGACCTTAAATGGCGCCCACGAAATATGATTTTGAAACACTTCATTATCATTGGCAAACGCAAGTAAATTCTCAAGCGACAAGTTTTGCCCAATCACTTGAAAGCCATACCTCAGCCAGTCTTCTAATGTATAGGTTTGTCGATAACGCTCAGGAATAGCCTTCTCTTCCACGAAATCGGGATATGCCATATAGAAAAATAAAATCGCTCGAAAATAAATATAATCTGCGCTTAACGCACTTTCAATTTGCCACTCTTCATCGACGACATGATAATTTTTGCCGTCATTCGTCAAAATGATATTGTTTGGCAACAAATCAATAGTCAGCTTCCCTTCTAACTGACATTGCTGCAAAAACGCATAATAATCGCGCAGATAATTTTCAAATACGCCCAAATTGGGGTAAGAAATCAAACTACGAGACCACTCGACCGATAGCATAGGCCCGAGAAAAAAAGGTTCTTTTTCAATTCGTCGGTGTACGACTTCTTTTGCAACCTTATTACGCGCATCCCTATCGTCGTGAATATAGTCGCGAACAATATAAGATTGATCTTTAGGCTTTGCAATTGACATACAAAACTCTAATTTACGTTGATAGCTAGGCAAATGCAGGAAATCATTTTGACTCATTGCCGCAATTGATTGAGCTGAGTTGCTCATCAAAATCATGAAAGAGTTCGCATAATCTCCCATCGTTTTAGAGGCTGCTGTAGACTCCCAGAACAACGCCTCTTTGGAGGCATAATGAAAATCTTTGACATAGTCACGAGAACGGCACATTTCTAAATGATTATGGCTATATGGGTTCTCATCAACGTATTGCTCTCCCAAGAAAATCGTGGGGACCTTATAGTCAGGGAATGGATAAATAAATTCTCGCTCTGCAAATCCTGCTTCCTTAATTTGCGCTTGCCATTCCTTTTTTGTGTATGTGCGTATGCCTGCGGGCTGCGCATAGTTGTGTATGCCAATAAAAGGTTTCGCATAATGATCTTCATTAGCGCCTTCTACATATTTCATGCCTGTACGATTTTCTATCGCCACCATAACGACACCATCACTGGTAGCCGCATTCTTCGCTAAAGCCAATAAGTCCTGCAGTGCGGCTTCATCCGTCTCCCTCTCTGAAAACCGTCCCGCGTACTCAGTGACACCTACATATAAAACGAGATCATAATAATTTTCAGGGAAATCAATTTCATTAAAATTCGCCGTTGAAACATCAACATGGTCTAAATCACGGCACCTTAGTGCGGCCAATTCTGCTCTCACAGGACTCCCTTCGACAGAATCAACGGTTAAGGTGGAGCCATCCGCATGCCGATAGTCACCCAAATAACGTGTGATAGACCCACAACCACACCCTAGTTCTAAGACGCGCTTAACATCGGTCAAATCCAACGCTCGAATCAAGTTCGAACGCACAGGCGTCAAATGGTATTCAGTCGGCCAATCAGTGATATGCGCTTTCAATTCATACGACGTATGACTCAAATCTGTTGCACTGCTTAAAATTTCACGCAAGCGGTGTTCGATTTCTTGACCATCTGAATATCCAAAATCGACATCACCTTTTTCTGCATCAAACCAGACTCGGTTTTCACCTTGAGAAAAGCGATTTAGTTGTATAAGTTTCTCTGACACTGTTTAACCTAAAAGTCCTGAAATAAGTGTTGTTAAAATAGTTGCATTAACTGTTCAATGGTTAAGTTCGATACGAGCATTCAGCTCAGCCAAACCAAAAGCATGCGCCTGACCAAGGCTCTCTATCTGCAAGTGAACCATGTCGTAACGTCGATCAATCGCTATATTATCTTTATCGAGATGATCTTGGGCGACGCCCAACGAAATAAAATAATCATTGGGCAATAGATTGGCGTCAAATTCAAACATCACCTGCAATTGCTCTCCGGCTTTGTATACACGCACGTCTTTTTCTTGAAGGCGAGTATTCGTGCCATAGACAGTTTCTCCGCCAGGAAGTTTCACTGTCATGCCAAAAATAAGCCCTTCTAAATCGTCGAAGATTGCCACATTAAAGCGCACACAAATGCGTTGCCCGGGCAGCGCCTGATAAACCGCTTTATCATTCACCAATAATTCGTAATGAAAAATTTTAGCTCGTAAATCTCCCCAGCGCTCTTCATTTTCGTTATAACTCGCTTGTTGCTTACAGTAGTCAATCGTTGGATCTAACGCATTCGTGCCATTCTGCTGATGTGTCACCTGCCGATCGATGCGTGTAACATCAGAGTCAAACATCATTTCCATGTATCGCTGAACAACGGCTTTAGGCTCGCCAACCATCAACGCTTTACCTTCATCAATGAGCACTGCGCGATCACAGTATTTAATGACACTTTCCGTCGAATGTGTGACGAACAAAATAGACACACCTGTTTCTTTTAGCGCATCCAAGCGACGGAAGCATTTCGACTGAAAACGTATATCTCCCACCGCCAGCGCCTCATCAATAATCAATATATCAGGACGCATGTTAATCGCAACCGCGAATGCTAACCGAACAAACATCCCGCTAGAGTAGGTTTTAACAGGTCGCTGCAAAAAATCACCCAAACCACTAAATTCAATGATATCCGGCAGCGCTTGTTCAAATTCTTTTTTGCTCAAACCCATCAGACTAGCATTCAAGCGTGCATTTTCTAAACCCGTGAACTCGGGATTGAACCCTGCGCCCAACTCAAGCAATGCTGACACACGGCCATGTGTTGAATAACGTCCTTTCGTAGGCTGCAAGATACCCGTAATCAACTGTAAGAGTGTCGACTTACCGGCACCATTTTTTCCAACTAACCCAACCGTTTCGCCAGGCATCACATTGAAACTCACATCCGATAATGCCCAAAAAGGCGTTCCTATCTGCTTGTCAGGAAACAGTGCCGCCAAAAGACGATTCATTGGGCGCTTATGGGACCAATAACATTTACTTAAGCCTTTTAGCTCAATCACAGGTTCTGGGGATTGAGCGTCTCTGAAAGAAGCTTCGGGTTTAGACGACATCTGCAAATGCTCCTTTAGTCCGCCTAAAAAAACAAAACCCTACGCATAGTACAACAATCGCCACTGCATAGTAGGCTGCCAACAAAACCCAATCTGGTTGCTGTCCAAACAGAGCAACGGCTCGAAATTGCTCAATAATAAGGGTTAATGGATTAGCATACATCCACGGTTGGTATATTTCCGGCACCGCCGATAATGGATAAAAAATCGGTGCCAAAAAAAGTAACACGGTCACCAAGACCCCCATCATTTGTGCAATATCACGAATAAAAACGCACAAAGAAGAAAGGATCCATGAACTGCCTAACATCAACAGAATAAAGGGCAACAAAATAATCGGTGTATAAAGAATAGTCCAACTCGGCACCGCTCCAGAACCCACCATAAAAATCATCAAAATGACTAAGCCTGCTAGCAGATGAAAAAACGCTGCTCCAACCGATACGACAGATAAAATAGGTAACGGAAAAACAACCTTTTTGACATACTGCTGGTTACCGGTAATGAGCCCAGTAGCCCGCGTCAAGCACTCCCCCAAAAACGCATGCAACACCAAACCGCTGAACATAATAACGCCAAACGGGACTGTGGTGGTTTGCTCCCCTCCAGGCGCAACACCCCACTTCATTTTGAAGACCATACCAAACACAAACATATAGACCAACAACATGAAGACTGGATAGGCGAAGGACCATAACAAACCGAGATTGGAGCCTCGATAACGCTCCAATACATCACGTTTGAGTAACTGGAAAATGAGTTCACGGTTTTGGAGCAATTCTTTCACAAGCGTTCTATGCATCAACCAATTTATCGATACAAGGATAAAAATTGCTCTTTATTATCGAGCACTTGCTTCAAATATTTTCCATAGCCACTTTTACTATAGCGGCTTGCGGCCTCTTCTAAGGCTTCTTCGCCAATATAGCCATTCAGAAATGCAATTTCTTCTAAACAAGCGACTTTAAGGCCTTGACGGTTCTCAATCGTTTCAATAAACAACGATGCTTGTAATAACGATTCATGAGTTCCCATATCCAACCACGCAACACCGCGATCGAACACTTCAACAGACAAAGCGCCCCATTCAAGATACTGCTTGTTCACATCTGTGATTTCTAATTCACCGCGATCCGAAGGTTGCACATTACGAGCAACATCTACAACACGGTTGTCATAAAAGTATAAGCCTGTCACCGCATAATTTGATTTAGGCTCATTTGGCTTTTCTTCCAAACTCAAGGCGTTCCATTGATCATCAAACTCCACGACGCCATAACGCTCAGGGTCATGTACAGGATATGCGAAAACAGTGGCTCCTTTTTCTTGTGAACCCGCATTTTGCAATGATTTACGTAAATTTTGGCCATGAAAAACATTATCACCTAGCACTAATGCGCAATTATCCCCGCCAATGAACTCTGCACCAATAATAAATGCTTGGGCGAGTCCATCAGGAGATTCTTGTATCGCATAAGAAAGGTTCATCCCCCATTGCGAACCATCCCCTAATAGCTGCTGAAAACGCGGCGTATCCTGCGGTGTAGAGATAATCAACACATCGGTAATGCCCGCTTGCATCAGTGATGCCAAAGGGTAATAAACCATGGGTTTGTCATAGACAGGTAGCAGTTGTTTTGAAACCGCTTGAGTCACTGGGTGAAGGCGAGTGCCTGAGCCGCCAGCTAAAATAATTCCACGCATATTTTTCTTCCTACATTTATCGATCTAATCGTTACTGTCAAGTTCGGCCAACGCGCCTTAACTCTTGGCACCCAAACGTTGTCCGCTATAATCCTCAGACACTTTCTTCACCCATTCCGCATTATCTAGGTACCACTCAATAGTACGCTTAAAGCCTGTTTCAAAGGTTTCATCCGGTGTCCAACCTAGCTCTTTATCAATCTTAGTTGCATCAATCGCATAACGACGATCATGCCCAGGCCGATCAGCCACAAAGGTAATTTGTTCCGCATAAGACTTTCCATCTTGACGAGGCCGTAACTCATCTAAAATCCCGCACATCGTATGAACAACATCGATATTCGTTTTTTCGTTATGTCCGCCAACATTATAACTTTCACCTACAACGCCTTCCGTCACAATTTTCCACAACGCCTTGACGTGATCATCAACATACAACCAATCACGAATATTATCGCCTTTACCATAAATTGGCAGCGCTTCACCCGCGAGTGCTTTTTGAACAATCAGAGGCACCAATTTTTCCGGGAATTGATATGGCCCATAGTTATTAGAACAATTCGATGTAATCACAGGCAAATGAAATGTTTTGTTCCAAGCCCTCACAAGGTGATCAGAACCAGCCTTGCTCGCCGAATAAGGAGAATTAGGTTTGTAGCGTGTGGTTTCGGTAAATAAACCTGTATCACCTAATGAACCGTAGACTTCATCGGTTGAGATATGATGAAAACGAAAGGCTGATTGACGATCACCTGACAAAGTTTGCCAATACTCTAACGCCGCCTGCAACATATTATATGTGCCCACTAGATTCGTTTGAATGAATTCACCAGGCCCGTCAATTGAACGGTCCACATGCGATTCCGCCGCCAAATGCATAATGTAATCTGGTTGATACTTTTCCACCAACGCCCTAACGGCGTCAAGATCACAAATATCCGCTTGGTAGAAGTGATGCCTTGGATCACTATCGGCGGCACCAATCGAAAGGCGGCTGCCTGCATAAGTCAATTTATCCAAATTAATGACTGTGACATCAGTTGATTCGATCAAGTAACGAACTAGCGCTGAGCCGATAAAACCTGCGCCTCCGGTGAGTAATACTGTTTTAGACATATGCTCGTTTAATAATATAAGTTTGGTTTAATGTTAAATGTGTCATTAATGCTTAATTACCTGCTCTGCATCAGAGTCAGGCATATCTGGTTCAGCGGGAATTAACGATAAAAATTCAGGGATAAATAATTCACAATGCGGATACTTTAATTGCATAAACTTGGCAAGCTGGTAACCCTTATCTAAGCTAGTGAACACAAAAATGGCTTCCTCCCACGCTTCGGGCAACAATTCAATCACCGGCATGCCAAACCATTCATCTGGCAACACACTCGAGGGTTCCACGACATCTTCAATAGCTGGCACAAACACACCAACGGTATTCAGTTGTAACTTAAGCGCTCTTAAATAAGCCATTTCAGTCAGGTCTGACAACCCAACAAAAACAATCGGTTTATTTCTATTCTGCAAGCTTTCAAAAAAGTCTGTGTACGCCTCACCCGACTGACGCACCAACGCTAGCGATGTCGTCAAAAATTCTCCAGTAAGCCTAGATTTTTCAGCAAATCCTTTCGGGGTTAAGTAATAGAGATACCGATTAGCTGGCGCCGTTGTTATTTTAACCCAGCCTTTTTTCACACAACGTTTCAAATACGAGTTTGCCATACCTAGCGCCACGCCCATATGCTGGGCCAAATGACGTTGACTCACATCACCTTTTTGCTCAATAGCGCCAAGAAGATCTAAGGTCAAACGGTTTTCTTTTTCTTGATTAGACGACAAGTCAGTATAAAAAACATTGGTGTTCAAATTTTGAACAGAGTGTATTCACCCGTTGAGTTATTGTCAACGACTATTGTTTTTTTATCACTTGTAACCCGAAATGTTTAAGGTTGTTTTGCAGCCGCATAAATCAACTCTGCGCCTATTTGGTCTTCAAATTTTTTCCATACAGGTTTCATAATATCAACCCACAGTTGTCTTTGTTCCGTGGTAATTTGATACACCTCTGTTAAACCAGAATCAATCACTGCCTGACGATCCGAAATTGCTTTTTCTTGAGACACTTCATTGCCGTAAGCAATCGCTTCATTTAATGATTGCTCAACAGTTGGCCGAACATCATCTGGCAAACTATTCCAAAACTCTGCCGACGTGACAACCATATACCCCAAATATCCATGATTGGAATCCATAATATATCGCTGGTGTTGATAGAATTTTTTCGCGTAAATATTAGACCATGTATTCTCCTGACCATCGACAGCATTCACCCGAAGCAAATCAAACACATCCTCATACACCTTTTTCAACGGCGTTGCTGATAAGGCTTCAAACTGCGCTTGCAAGACATCAGACTCCATGATTCTAAATTTCAAACCGGTTGCGTCACTCGGCACAACCATTTTCCTCGTTGAAGACAATTGCTTCATACCATTATTCAAATAACCTAACCCCTTAAACCCTTCAGCATCTAGTGATTTAAGCAAGCTTTTTCCATAAGGCCCACTCATAAATCGAGTTGCCGAATCAGCGCTTTTAAATAAAAAAGGCAAATCAAACAATTGAAGTTTTTTTGTATATTTCTTAAATTTTGATAGCGTGGGTGCCGCCAACTCAATATCTCCCAATAACACTGCCTCTAAGATTTCGTTATCTCCATAAAGCTGTCGATTTGGGAACACCCTGACAACCACTTTGTCATCTCCCAAACGTTGCTGCACTAATGCTCGAAAGCGATTGGCCATTTCCCCTTTTGGAGTATCCTCAGGAACAACATGAGAAAAACGAATCTCAATAGGCTTAGCCATTGCTATGCAAACAGGAAGCATAACAATGGCCAAGACACCTGAGACCCATATCAGAGCATTGAAGAGATTATCAGCACTCAGAAAGCTAATACGACACATCAATGCGACCCACAACTTTCACCTGACACAATATTATGACTTATCGTGCCGACGCCGCCGCCAAAATCAGCTCACTGCCAATCTCATCTTTATATTGCTCCCAGACTGGTTTCATCACATCAACCCACGCTTTACGCTCATCAAGTGTCATTGTGTGTATTTCGCTCTTGCCAGTTTCCAATATTTTATTTTTATCCGTAATACTTTTCTCTAGCGCAATCTCATTACCATAGGCAATCGACTCTTCTAACGCTTTATCTAACACTAGACGAATATCTCCGGGGATAGCTTGCCAGAATTTCTTGCTTGTAATCACCATATACCCAAGATACCCATGGTTGGACTCCACCATATACGGTTGATGTTCATAGAATTTTTTAGAATAAATGTTCGACCATGTATTTTCCTGACCGTCAATTTGTTTACTTTCCAACAAAGAAAACACTTGCTTAAATGGCTTTCTTAAAGGCTCAGCTTTTAGCTGATTAAATTGCGCTTCAAGCACGTCAGAATTCATGATTCGAAATTTCTTTCCACTGGCATCTTGCGGCATTTTTAGTGGAGAGTTTAATGACATCTGCTTCATACCATTATTCAGAAAACCAAGCCCCAACAAGCCTTTAGACTCTACAAGCCTTAACAAGCGATCTCCATAAGGCCCCAGCAGAAAATTATTAGCCGCCTCCGGTGTGACAAACAAAAAAGGTAAGTCTAGTACTTGCAATCGAGACGTATACTTTTTCATTTTAGACATCGACGGTGCTGCCAGTTCAACCGTATTTTTCAATAACTCATCAACGACTTCATTATCACCAAACAATGTTGTATTGGGATAAATCTCTACTATGGCCTTATTATTGCCAAGGCGTTGCGCGACCAATTGTTTAAATCGAATGGCCATTTTTCCTTTGGGTGTATCTTCAGCAACGATATGAGAAAAGCGTATCTTAATAGGCTCTGATTTAGCCACGGTCACGGCAAATATCAGGCTAAAAAATAACGTAATGTTTATTCCGATTTTTGCGAATTGATTAAAAGTTTTCATAGCTCTCCTCCAGAAAAAAAACACTTGAAATGAAATACAAGTATCATTTAAGTTAAATAGTAAGAACAGCTCAGCAACTTTAGTGCCATACTAATAAGTCATTTAAATACAAGAGCTTAAAACTACATACCTTAAAACAATGGGTACAAAAAAACCCAAAAATACTTTTTAGCGGGTATAAAAATACCCATATATCTCATGTTGAAAAATCAACTCAATCAAAAAAAAAGAATTTACTTCTTCTTCAGCATTTTCTTTTGCTGGCTTTGTATTGGGTGGTTATTAGTATCAACGACAGAAGAACGAAATCGAGAAATATTTGCCTCAAAACTCGGTGCTCAAAATGCACTTCTTGCACTCTCTATCTCAAATGAATTAAACCGTATTCGAGTGGAACTCCCCAAAGTTCAAGACTTGTATCTATTTAGACAGGTGTTAACGCTTCCTAACAACGACCTCATAGAACAAACCAATATAGAACTCAAAGAACGCGCAATTGCTGCCAAAGCAAGTGCCATTTTCATTGCCGATTTATCCGGAAAAATCATCGCAAAAGGCAATCGTTTCCCAAACATCCCTCTGAGTTCATTCGACTCTAAAACAGCAATTGGTATAAATATTGCTGATAAACCTTACTTTCAACAAGCATCTCTTGAGTTAAATGCCGAATACTATGAAACCAACCACACTTTAAGTAAAAAAATGTACCACTTTGCCTTCCCAATAAAATCAAATCAAAAAGTGATAGGCATTATCACTCTGTCTTACGACTTGAGGGCTATTTACGCACTGTTAGATGACAACAGCGGTAACTTAAATTTTTTAGTTGGGCTTGATGGTGTCATATTCGCCAGCAATGATAGCGAAATGGATTATCGAACAATTTCTCCTTTTTCGATAAAACTAAAAGACGCCATCCAAAAAACTAAGCGCTATGGATCGTCCTCACTGAACCCTATTAGCAGCAGCAGTAAAACTGATTTTTTTGAGCAACAAGAGCTAGAAATCAATATCCATAAAACACCTTTAAAATACCTAATAGAGAACAAAACAGTCAATAACGCCAGTTGGGTTTTATTCTCAGGCTTAAAATCATCAACACTGTTAGCTAGCATGCTGATGACTGCTATTTTTTACCTCACCGTCAGTAGCCTACTATTCTTGTTCTGGCTCTACCTTCGCAAACGCAGTGAGGTACAAAAGAAGCTAGCCAGCTTGAATATCGAGTTAGAAGACCGTGTAGATGTTTTGACTAGCGGCTTAACGAAATCCAATATTGAGCTGAAAAGCTTGGTCTCTCATTACCAAACGACACAAGAAAAGCTTGAACAGACTCAATATGAATTATTGCAATCTGCACGACTTGCCGCTCTGGGTGAACTATCTGCCACCCTCAATCATGAATTAAGCCAACCCGCTCTCGCTTTACGAGCATATACCGAAAATTCTTTAAAACTCCTAGAACGTGGAGATATGGAAACAGTACATCAAAATTTTACTGAAATGCGCAGCATTTGCGTATCGATGGCCAATATCATGACCACGATTAAAAACTTCTCTCGTCAATCCTCGGACAAAATGCGCAATGTCTCCGTAGACCAACTGATCAAACAGTCGATGCCCATCGTCAATCACCTGATAGAAAAAAGTGGTGCGCACTTTCATCAACCGCAACATAATCTAGACATTAAGATTCGATGCATCCCTGAACAAATAGAACAAGTGCTCGTTAACTTGATTAGCAACGCATGCGATGCGGTCCAAAAAAAACCAAATGCCAACATCTGGCTTCATGTTGTGATTGAAAATGAATCCGTAAACTTAGTGGTCAAAAATAACTATTCTTCCGTCACAAAAAAAGAACTCACCAAACTATTTAACCCCTATTACACAACCAAAAAAGAAGGTTTAGGCCTGGGACTAGTGCTTTGCAAGCGCATCATTGAAGCACAAGACGGCATGATTACCGCCAAATTACTGCAGCCAGACCAGATTGAATTCACCATCACCTTGCAACCTCACTCAGAAACACCATGAATAACGCCTTACTCAACAGCTTCAGCAGCAAGCAGATACTCCTCGTTGATGATGAAGAGATGGTGACTAAGTCATTGTCACAAACCCTGTCAATAGAAAAGTATGAATCTATTAGTTTAAACTCAGCGCAAGCGGCGCTCCCACTCATTGAAAAATCATGGAATGGTATTATTATTTCTGATATCAACATGCCTGAGATGGATGGTATCGAATTTTTACAAGCCATTCATACCATTGATAAAGAAATCCCCGTCATTATCCTTACAGCATTTGGCAATGTCCCCAACGTGGTCAATGCCATGCAACAAGGCGCGTATGATTTTCTAGAAAAACCCTTTTCAACAGAGCAACTCATTGACACAGTTACCCGAGCGATTGAAAAGCGCCGATTAACCATAGAAAACCGCATTTTGAGGGAGCAGGTTGAATCGCACTCACGACCAGGCCCTACTATTTTAGGCGATCATCCCAAGATGATTGAGTTGCGCTCCTTGTTAAATACAATCAAAAATGCCAACACGGATATCCTCGTACATGGAGAAACAGGTACTGGCAAAGAGCTTGTTGCTAGATATTTACATCAAACTAGCAACCGAAAGGAAGGGCGCTTTGTTGCCATTAATTGTGGTGCAATCGCTCAATCTTTAATGGATAGCGAGTTATTTGGTCATGAAGCAGGCTCATTTACCGGTGCCGAAAAACAACGCATAGGGAAAATTGAATATGCCAATGGTGGCACTTTATTTCTAGATGAAATTGAAAGCATGCCAATGGAAGTACAAATCAACCTACTTCGCGTATTAGAAGAAAGGAAACTCACTCGCGTTGGCTCAAACAAAGAAATTGACTTTGATATTCGTATTATTGCGGCCACGAAAGAGAATTTAAAAGAGAAAGCAGAAAAAGGTGAATTCCGCCTCGATCTCTATTACCGCCTCAATGTCTTAGAAGTCAACATCCCGCCTTTACGAGAAAGATCTGAAGATATTTTAATGCTCTTTGATCATTTCGTTTGGATTGCTGCCAATCGCTTCAAAACGCGTGAAATTAAACCGTTAACTGCCAATCAAAAGCAACGACTACTATCTCGCCAATACTCGGGTAATGTCAGAGAATTAAGAAATATGGCAGAATCTTATGTGTTAATCGGTGCAAAAAGCATTTTTGGGAAAAATGAAGACGATGATAGCGACAATGAAGAGCGCCTCACTCTTCACACTCAAATGAATACCTATGAAGCCATGATCATCCGTAAATCATTATTAGACAATCAAGGCAAGCTCAACTTAGTGAGAGATGAATTAGGCTTAGCAAGAAAAACGTTGTATGAAAAAATGCGAAAATATGACCTTCAAAAAGAAGATTTCAAGAATAAATAAACTCGCTTTGTAAACTTTTCATCAGAGGAACCGATACCCCTGATACAGAGGTATCGGCTAGACAAGATGATATGATTTAATTCACATTAATCGCTCATTTTGTCAATATCATAGGCCTATCAGAAGTCAAAACGAATACCAATTTGCGCTTCTTTATCCTTAACATTTCCACCCTCACCCGTTTCATAAGCAAACCAGATACGAGCCTTTTTGTTGAACTGTTTAATCAATTCCACTTTGGTTGAATCCGCATCTTTCGCATCATCATCACAATCTAACTCCATGTAGCGACCATGCAGTGTAAAACCGCTGCCTAATTTTTGCTTGGCATATAAACCTTGAGAAACGGTATCGCCTCCATCTTTACATAAGTTTGCACCGTGTGCTGTGAAGTCGCTATCCGCATTGTAATAAAGCAGTGAAACTAATGTTCCACCAAATCTAACTTCTGGGCGCAAACCTAGCAAACCACCTTCTTCATCAAGCGTATATGCAACACCCAACTTTCCATGAGGAAAAGGGATCGCCGCACCTATCTGGGTATGCTCATTATCATTACCTTCAAAGCTTCGACTTAAACCTACCTTCACACCACCAAACTTGCCAAAATATTGCAATGAATCTTGGTCACGAATTGTCCCCAAACGTAAGGTATCAACACCATCACTAAATTTTGCTCCGCGAACAAACTTGTGCCAAACCTGCGTTTGAGCGCCAAATGAAATGGACCCCCAACTGCCTTTTAACCCCGCTCTCCCCAAACGACGAAAAATATCTCTATCTGTGTCTTCTGCCGCATTCACGCCATTATCATCTGCATCAACACCAAACTCTATTTGACCAAAAGCAGTGAGATCTGATGAGATTTTTTGGCTGGCTTTAATGCCAAAACGCGACAAGGCATCCTCGCCCGAAATGTTCTCTTTGACATCGTTATCTTCAATCATGACTCGAACTGAACCATAAGCACTCACTTTTGCTTTGTAGTCGGCGTGCGCAGCGCCTGAAACTGACATGGCAGCAAGAGTGCCAACCATTAAAATATGCTTATTCATAAAATCCTCATTTATTATTTATTCATTAACTTTCAAACGCCCTCACGAACTAACCGGTGAAAACGATATTCGTTACAACTCAATTACGAATGAAAAAGCTGTAATAACAGTTTGATTAGCACGTGCCGTGCCAAAGGCTAAAAGACAAGAAAAACAATAAAAAACAGAAAACACTTCACAAAAAAGGGTGCGTAAAAACCCTTTTACAATAAGGCTTTGGGGGGAATAAAACCCATTTGGAGATCACATGAATTCACTATATGATAGGTTTAAATTCAGACAAAAACCAAAAAAATCTCATGCAAAAAAATACGTTTAAAACGATCATTTCAGCGGTGCTAGCCGCCTGTATAATCAACACAACAACGCTTGCCGAAACACCTCAAAAGGTAAATCAACAGTCATCCATCACTTTAAGCGTGCCCTCGACCATCGACATCCTCGCAATCAATGGACAACCATACCAATCACCTAGCTTAATAGAAGGAAACTATCTTATTGCCCTTCCTCAAGGCACGCGTTCACTGGTGGCTCAATATTATGAAAACTGGGATACGGTTGATGAGAGTGGCAATATCATCAGATGGAAACCTGTGGAGCTGATTTATGCATTTGACGACGCATCACACTATTCTCTTGAACACACAACAGTAAGCGATATTGATGATGCAGAAAGCTTGATTAATACGCCAGAAATTTGGCTCTCTTCTTCGGCACAAAGGGTGGCGAATGGCGTTTTAGTGAAGCAAGCAGAGACCAAATTCTTTGTTCGTCACAATACGATAAATGCGCAAATCGCATCAAAAGAAACCGGCTTAACAACGCAAATACAAGCACCTCAACAAGAAATCCACACACGTAAACATCATCAACATATTCGGCAAAATAATACGATTGAACATTTTTCTTTTGCGGACTGGAAAGCGTTTAAAAAGGCAAACCCCGACCAATACCAGCGGTTTAAGGACTATCAAGAATACCAAGACTTCTTAGAGTACCGGCATAGCATGCATCAATAAAAGATATTCATATCGCGAAAAGCTCAGGCCAGCACTATGAAGCCTGCCTTCGTAAAAATGGCCTCTCAATATAGGAATAAGTAAACATCGCAATTGGCATTGTGATGAGAAAAGAACCTAACATAATAAAAAATCCTGGTATCACACTCGAAGGAGGCGCAAGAAAAATGAACTCAAAAATTGCCTTAAAGATCGCAATCGCATAGGGGTGAACTAAATAAAAGCTATAACCAATGACTCCAATCAATCTAAACAAGGATAAGGATAAAACCCGATTATAAATGGATGAATGACTGAGCACCGCGCTGGCCAAAACAAGCATAGAAACGATCATCGCGGACGCAAATGGAAATTCAAATACAGAAAACACTTCATCCACCATCTCTAATTTTGATGAATAGAAGAAAAAAACAAACATTAAGCCCAAGGCTATAATTCCTAGCACTTGCCCCCATTTTTGGCAAAATTGCTGCAGAACCTCAGATTGGCGATACATACCGTAATAGAAATAACCCGCCGTCATACCGAGTAAAAACACATAAAAATAAGGTACGTGCTGGCGCCCAAGACCATAGATTGATATCAAGTTTGAACTCCCTAAATAATACCAAGCTACCGCTAAAGCAGTTAAAAACAACATTGAAAACAGATAGCGTTGTTTGAAAAGAAAGTAACAAGCACATGCAATAATGGGTAGGAACATATAAAAATAGAGCTCATGCAAAATTGTCCAATAATGCCCGTCCCCTTGCACAAGTAAATAATGTCGCATAGCGGTATCCACCTTACCAAGCAACAAAAAAACAACCGTCACCATCACATAAAACATCGGCAAAATACGTTTAATGCGTTTAACAAAATATGTTTTAAGGCCCGCAATAGTCAACATTTTTTCAGGGTTCAAAACAAAAGAGCGCGTTAATAAAAAGCCACTTAATACAAAAAACAACCAAACGCCCGCTCTACCCAAGCCTATAAACTGGTACATGGTATGCTCGAGTAATACCGTGAACGCGGCAATGCCGCGCAGACCGTCTAGTGCCTGAAGGTTATTAGCGTTTCTGCCTTGCTGATTATTCACAACATCCTCAATCGCAGGGAACCTTCGCCAATCAAACGATTGGCATAGCAACCAGCAAGCAAATGCTAAACATAATGGCACTAATATATGTACAAAGAAATGCTTATTTATTGTCAGTGACGTCACTTCATAACTTGAGTCGCTAGACGTCAAGATCACTCCTGTTTGCTTTGCAACGGGGTGAGTTTGATGCGTTAAATGGATGGTCGTCGGTTTTGATTGAAAATAGCTATTCAAGGTAATTTGCCTTAGTTCAACAGACTGTTGAATAGTCCTAAAATCAAACTTAAGTTTATGAACAACCCGGTTATTCAAGGGAATCGAGATTGATTGCTCCTTTTTACTACCGATTATTTTTGCGTCAAAAAATAAGGCTTCACTGTAATCATGTGTATGTTTTCCAATGGAAACTTTCACCAAACCTGACTCAGGAAAAACACCTGTGATAGACACTTTACTCAATGCATTAGCGGTAAAGTACCCCACTAAAAAATAAAAAATGATAAACAAGGCTGCAACGGATATCGCATTGACGACCACAGAATAAGAAAGACGATTTAGAAAACTAAGCATCTGAACAATCAATAAGCAGTAAATTTGAATCTCTCACAACTATTCCCTGTGACTGACGATATGTAATTTGTGCCAAAACAAACTCCTTAGGCATCAGTTGATAAAACTAAATTATTAACCGTGATTATTTCCTTGTAAACACAAAAGTGCCTAGAATCGTCGATTTATTGTATACGTTTTTGTAAGAATAAGATCAATACAATGACAGGCACTCCCAAAATGGCAGTCAACAAGAAAAACTGTTCATAGCCAACACTCTCTACCATCGTGCCAGAATATCCGCCTAACAGCTTTGGAAACAACGTCATTACTGAACTAAAAATTGCGTATTGTGTGGCTGTAAAAGACACAGATGTCAAACTCGACAACCATGCAACAAAAGCAGCAACCGCCAATCCCGCGCCCAAATTATCTGCCGCAATCACCATTGTTAACGCGCGTAATGTTGGCTCTGAACTCGCCAACCACATGAACAATAAATTTGTCGCAGCAGCTAAAATAGCACCCAACAACAACACCCGCATGACACCAATTTTCAGGCTTAAAAAACCACCGATAAAACTGCCTAAAATAGTCATTAACAACCCAAACACTTTGGTTATTTCAGCTATTTGAATTTTGCTGTAACCAAGGTCTTGATAAAACACATTGGCAATCACACCCATGACAATATCAGATACCCGATAAAACCCAACAAGCAGTAATATCCATAAGGCTAATTTGCCATATCGCTCAAAAAAGTCTTTTACGGGATGAACATAACTGTCAACCACCATAGCTTTGTTGGCAAACCCCACATTCGCCCCCACTAAGCCGACAATGATTGCGGCCGACAATGCACAAAGCATTTTGACCGACCCAACACCAAATGATCCGAGTTTTGCCGCATAACCTTCAAAGCCAAAATTCAATTCGGGAAAGGTTCTAAAGACAACAATAAGCGCAACAACAGATAATAAAAACAACACAAAAAAGCGAACATATTCATGAGCAGCATATGGATAGACTTTTTTGGATTGATTCGCTTCAGGTTCGGCAATACACACAGTCGTCAAAACACCGATAGCCATCACAGCAGCCATGATGTAATAGGTGGTTTGCCATGCAGTATAGGAGTAGCTTCCAGCAACACTTCCAAGCGTTTCTGCTAAGTATAGAGACCCTGCTCCTGCCACCACCATACCAATACGGTACCCAGCAATATAACTCGATGACAACAATGCTTGTTGGCGTGCCTCATCAATCTCAATACGATAAGCATCAATCATAATATCTTGGGTAGCGGATGAAAAACCCAGAGCAACGGCCGCTAGGGCCATACCGCTTAGACCATAGAGAGGATCAATAGATCCCATCCAAACAATCGCCGCAATCACCGCCAGCTGAGATAACAATAACCAACCACGACGCCGTCCTAATGCATGGCTTAATAGGGGCACTGGCAATTTATCAACAATAGGCGCCCATACAAACTTAAATGAATACCCAAGCGCTGCCCAACTAAAATAAGTCACCGCCGACTTTTTAACACCCGCCTCGCCCAGCCACAACGACAATGTCGAAAAAATAAGCAAGATAGGCAAACCTGCAGAAAAGCCTAGCAACAATAGCTTAGCCATATTTTTCACAGGCAAGGAATGCCAATCAACCTTTGAAAGACCGGAATACATTTTCGCTATCGTCTAGGTATCATATTCAATGATTAATGGTGCATGGTCTGAGAAGCGCTCTTCTTTATAAATAAGCTCTGAACCTGCAATAATTTTATCTTTTAACCCTGGTGTAACCACATGGTAGTCAATACGCCAACCGGTATTATTTGCCCATGCTTGGCCTCGGTTTGACCACCAAGAATATTCATCTGGCTCTTGGTTCACATGGCGAAATGCGTCGACAAAGCCTAATGGATCCGACCGCATTTCAGCATCAATCTCACTCTCAGACTCTGAAAACACCCAATCAAACCACTGACGCTCTTCAGGCAAAAAACCTGAATTTTTCTGATTACCTCGCCAATTCTTAATATCCGCTTTTTTGTGCGCGATATTCCAATCTCCGCAAATAACAAACTCATTGTCATTATTCAACATCGCTTGCAATACAGGTTCAAAGCGCTCCATCATTCTATATTTATAGGCTTGACGTTCCTCTTTAGCTGAACCTGAAGGCATGTACAAAGAAGCGACGCTTAAACCATTTTCAAAATCAACTTGCAAATAACGGCCTTCACTATCGACATCTTGCCAATCATGTTCTGGCAAACCTAGCTGCTGATTCAATTCTCCTAAACCCACATGCACTGCTTTAGGCGCTTGCTTACAATAAATTCCTACGCCGCTATACCCTTTCTTTTCAGCTGAATGAAAATACGTGTGGTACCCCTTCGGGTGAAAAGGCGCACCCTCTATTTGATCTGGTTGAGCCTTAAGCTCTTGTAAACAAACCACATCCGCATCGACCTTCTCAAGCCATTCAAACATTCCTTTGCGAGCTGCTGCTCGGATACCATTGACATTAATAGATATTATTTTCATGTTTCATCGCCATATTTGTCTTACCGCCATTTAGCTAAGCGGTGCTTATCGCATGTTATACCTAACTAATGGCATTCACTTCAAAAGAAATTTTACATGCGCAAATTTCATATGGAGAGTATCATAGCCCCATTGAACAAAATAGAATATTTCAACACCGTATTAACCGTAAACATCATGCAACAATACCAACGTGATTTCATTGATTTCAGCCTTCAGACTGGCGTACTCCGTTTTGGAGAATTCACGCTAAAATCTGGACGTGTTAGCCCATATTTTTTTAATGCTGGGCTGTTTAATTCAGGCGCTTCCATGCTGCACTTGAGTCGTTTTTTTGCCAAGAGCATTGAAGCCTCAGGGCTTAAGTTTGATGTATTATTCGGGCCCGCTTATAAAGGCATTACACTGTCTTGTGGCACGGCAATGGCGCTTTCAGAATTAACAGGCGATGACATACCCTATGCTTATAACCGCAAAGAGAAAAAAACACACGGTGAAGGCGGTGTCACGGTTGGCGCACCCCTCAAAGGTGACATCGCTATCATCGACGACGTCATCACAGCAGGTACTGCCATACGTGAGTCTTTCGACTTAATTAGTGCTGTCGATGCTAACGCTAATGCAAAGGCTTCATGCGTATTTTTAGCACTTGACCGCCAAGAACGCGGACAAAAGAATGATGAAATATTACCTTTTTCAGCCATTCAACAAGTCGAAAAAGAATATGGCATTCCCGTCGTCGCGATTGCAAAAATGGAACACTTAATCCATTTTTTAGAAGAAAAGTCGGCTGATAACACTGAATATGCCAAACACCTACCCAAGATGCTTGCCTATCGTGAGCAGTACGGCATTTAACACATAGTGATGAAAACGTATCTTGTCGGTGGCGCTGTTAGAGACAAACTACTTCAATTAGACGTGGTTGACCGCGACTGGGTGGTCGTTGGCACAACACCGGAGCAAATGATTGAACTAGGTTACAAACCTGTGGGCAAAGACTTTCCTGTCTTTATCAAACCTCAATCCGGCGAAGAATATGCGCTTGCACGCACCGAAAGAAAAACAGCCAAAGGCTATCAAGGTTTTTCATTTAACACCTCTCCTGACATCACCCTAGAAGATGATTTAGCGCGCCGTGATTTAACGATTAATGCGATTGCTGAATCATCAAAAGGCGAGCTAATTGACCCATTTAATGGCCAAGCTGATCTTAAGTCAGGGGTTCTTCGTCATGTATCTGATGCGTTTCTTGAAGACCCTGTCCGCATTTTACGCGTCGCACGCTTCGCGGCTCGCTTTAACTTTCGCATCGCCGACGAAACCATGTTACTCATGCAAACCATGGTAAGCAATGGTGAAGTTGACTCCTTAGTCGCTGAACGCGTATGGGGAGAGTTTCATAAAGCCTTATCGACCAATCACCCCGCACGCTTTATTCAAACACTCAGGGATTGTGGCGCACTGGCTAAAATTCTCCCGGAAATTGATGTGCTATTTGGCATCCCTCAGCGTAAAGAATATCATCCTGAGATTGATACTGGCATTCATACGTTAATGGTATTAGAACAAGCCGCTAAGCTAACCAATGAACCCATCGTTCGTTTCGCAGCCTTGCTGCATGACCTTGGCAAAGCGAAAACGCCTGAAGATAAATGGCCAACGCATCACGGCCATGAAAAGCTTGGCGTACCCGTCATCAAATCGCTATGCCAACGATTGCGTGTTCCGAGTAAATTTCGTGAATTAGCCGCGATTGTGAGTGAGTATCATTTAAACATGCACAGAATCGATGAACTCAAAGATGCGACTGTTCTCAAAATGCTTGAATCTACTGGCAGTTTAAGAAGCCCTGAAAGAGCCATTCATTTTACACAAGCTTGTGAAGCGGATGCTCGAGGCCGCACTGGCCTGGAAAATCGTGACTACCCGCAAAGCCAGCATTTTCTACAACTTGTAGAAGCCGCAAATTCAATCAACAGCGCCGACATTGCAAAAACAGCCAATTCGGGTGAAGCCATCAAACAAGCTATCAGAAAATCAAGAATTTATGCCATACGGAATGTCCGCCAAGACTTTCGTTCAACATTCTGAAGTCATTTCATCCACGTATTGAATAGTCAATAATGACTCGTTTTCGCTGTAGCTCGGAGTTTAACTCTCGACAGCATCCGCAATATGATCACTGAACTCATAAAAGGACTCTAGAGACTCAAAATGAGGGCTACGGACTTTCGTTTTACCTTTATCATGGCTTATCTCCAAAGTGTGAATATTGTTATAACTGCTCATTTCAACACCCTGAATATCAGAAAAACGAATAGTCACCATTGTTTTTGATAACTCGGATTTTGGCACCGTCATCGAATGTTCATCGATGCTTATTTTGCGTAAACCCACCCTTTTTAACATCCACGATAAAAACAACACTACACACCCCATACCCGCAAGCACCATATAGAGGTATTGCGCTTTCTCAGGCGGTAAAGCAACGCCTCTCACTGAAATGCCCCATGCTTCAACAATAGCGTATATGCTAAAGACTGCCAGCCCTGCGCCAATAACCAAAGCACTTAATGCATTCCTAACTGACATTTTATAGCGATATAACTGCATGACTCCAATACTCCGAATGACTAAAAAAGTGAAAAAATTAGTGTATTTTTGATGCTTTACTTTCAAAGGTTACCAAGGACTCGCTCTTTACTTCTGAAAAGCTTGTCTGCTGAGTATCCAGCAACCCCATTTCAAACAATGCTTTTCCAGAAAAGCCTGGTGCAAAGGTTTTTTCATAAAAAGGAAAGTGAACATCGGATATTTTTTCAACTTCGGCCACAACTAAACTGGCACAATTTTTAAATAAAATATGATAGAACTCTGGCGTAGCATATAACTGATTCACGCGATCAGCTAAACGTTTAAATAAATCTTGAGCGACATCAGGCGTCGCGATGGTTTTGAACAGATATACGCGTTCGTTGCGCTGCTGCCGAATCGATAATAAATCTTGTTTGCTGGTTAAAAAATAGGCTAAATCAAACGAGAAACGCAAACCGCCTGAAATAGTATAGTCTTCGCCAACAGAGCGCCTAGCTTCTACTGACAAACCAATGTCTTCTTGGTCTTTGATACCAAAAACAATGAACACATGTGCAATACTTTCATGCACAGAAAAATGTGATACTCCCACTTCAATCGATTCAATATCGTCTAATGCAAATTGTTTATCACGGTATTGCGCCTGATGATCGTCCGCGCCCCAATCATAGTCACGCAAGTCTTTGATAGTGATTTGATCCCCATCGAACTCGACTTGCTGTAAAACTTGTTGCCCAAATTCCCAGTGCCTATCATTTGAGGGTGATTGCGTGAGATAAAAAAACAAAGAAGCGACTGCAAGCAATATGAATAACGACAAGCTGAGATAAAAACTCACTTTCAAAATTTGAATAAGCACTGTGTATTAGCCCCTTTAGCGAGCAATGAACATCTTAACGGTGTTAATCATTTATCATCGCTTGGCATAACCTTTGATTACCATTAACCAACACTCGACATTCATCGCCTTGCTTAGCATTGTCAGGCGTGTTTTTAATATGCTGTTTAAACAGTTTAATCACCGTTGCTTTTTCAACGATGCCTTCCATGACTAGCAAGTCTTGCAAAAACACTTGCACCTTATCTCCAACTGACAGCTGCGAATCCTTCCACGTAAAAGAGGCTTTCAACTGAAAGTTTCCAGCCTCTTTCGCATATCGCCACAGTTTGATATCAAATTCTGCAATTTCTTTTCCGTCATCATCCAAAAATTCAGCTTCTAAGTCATAGCGACTTTCCACTTTTTTACCAAATAGAACAGCAAAGACAATAAGTGCAATAAAACCCGCAACGACTAAACCAACGCCTTTGAAGATAACATCAAGTACTGAAAATAAAACGTCCATCTGCTGCTTCTTTTTTAATGACCCAAACAGTTTAACCTAATGGCTTAACGCAAAAATGCTTTTTCAATAATAACTGGATCAACTGGCATATTGAGATGCCCTTGTTGCGGTTGAGTCGCTTGACGGCTAACTTCAATGACAAGCTCCAGACCTTCAACCACCTGACCGAAAACAGCATAACCCCAGCCTTGCAAGGAAGTATTGACATGATCTAAATTAACATTGTCATTCACATTAATAAAAAATTGGCTTGTTGCGGAATGTGGGTCACCTGTACGGGCCATTGAAATAGTCCCTACTGTGTTTTTCAAACCATTATTTGCTTCATTCTGAATGGCTGCTTGTGTCGGTTTACGCTTAATATCCGCCCCAAAACCACCGCCCTGAATCATAAAACCAGGAATAACGCGATGAAAAATTGTGTCATTATAAAAACCCGATTCAACATATGATTTGAAGTTAGCAACCGTTCCAGGAGCCTTTTCGGCATTGAGCGTGACGACAATTGTTCCTTTATTCGTTTCAAATACTACGTCGTTTTTTGCGTCTGCACCGACAGCATTAATACTAATTGTTAACATAATTAATGACATTATTTTTATCATTACTTCACGAATAGCTGGCATACTCATTACCTCAATTGGATTCAAAAGTTTGTTGAGCCTGAAGTATACAAAGCTTCAGACGCAACGTTTCAAAATATCACTTAAAAATGGTTAACACTATGCGAAAAAGCCTGATATCTATTTTGCTATTTATGACTGCAATGACTCATGTAAACCACTCTGCTTTTGCGCAATCTAGCACGTCTAGCAACAGCGCAAAAGTTGAAAAAGTGAGCCAGGCAGTCGTGAAAATTTACACGACTAGCAGTGCCGCTGATTATTTCACCCCTTGGTCAATGTTAGGTAGCGGCCAAAGTGGCGGTTCAGGTTCGATTATTGCCAACCAACGTATTTTGACAAATGCACATGTCATCGCTAACGCAAGCTACATACAAGTACAACGTCAGGGCGGATCAAAGAAATATCGTGCTTTTGTCGAATTTGTCTCAAACGAAACTGATTTAGCGATTTTAACGGTTGAAGATGATGCTTTCTTTGAAAACTCTAAAGCGCTCAAGATTGGTAAGTTACCAGAAACACAAACCACAGTTGAAGCTTACGGTTTTCCTCGAGGCGGTAAAACATTAAGCATCACGAAAGGCGTCCTTTCTCGAGTAGAGCACCAATCTTACGCCCATAGCAATGGCTTTTTCCTTGCCGGTCAAATCGATGCAGCCATCAATCCCGGCAATAGTGGAGGCCCCATTATCGTTAACGGCAAAATTGTTGGCGTCGTCATGCAAGGTAACTTTGGCAAAGCGTCAGAAAACCAAGGCTACTTCATTCCTCCTTCCATCATCAATCATGTTTTAGACGACATTAAAGATAATCGCTACGACGGTTTTTTGGAAATGCAAGTCTCAGTTCAATCAATGGAAAACCCTGCATTAAAAGCATTCCATGGCATGAAAGCAGGTCAAACAGGCGTCTTAGTCACACAAGTGTCTGAAGGAGGCACATCTGATGGCATCTTAGAACCCGGGGACGTCTTATTAAAAGTGGATGATTTCAGCATTGCTGATGATAAGACCATTATGTTCCGCGACAAACAGCGTACACACTTTAAATATGCTTTAGACCAGCACGCTTATGATGACCCCGCCAAATTTACATTCTTACGAGATGGTAAAGAGTTTTCTGTAGAAGTGTCAGGCAAAAACAAACTCAAAAACCCCACATTAGCCCGAGACGAAACATTTAGCCAATTACCCGATTACTACATTTATGGCGGCATCGTTTTTGTGCCTTTAAATATGAATCTCATTAAACGTTGGGGAGCTGAATGGCGACAAAAAGCGCCATTAGATTTTTTATTGTTCCGCAGCGAACCAGCAACCACAGACAGACAAGAAATGGTTGTTGCCTTGCAAGTACTTCCCGCGGAAGTCAATATTGGCTACCATTCTTGGAGCTCATGGATTATCGACAGCATCAACGATAAACCCATTCGCAATTTTCAAGAATTTGTACAAACGCTCCATAGCAATCAGAACCCGTATGTTGTCATCAAAGACAAAACAGGGTATCGCATGGTGTTAGACCATGAACTCGCATTAAGTAGTCGAGACTCAATACTACAAGCGTATCGAGTGCCTAGCTATCACTCCAAAGGCTTATTAAAAAACAAAGAGTAACCCGAAAACCAAAACGCGTCGCTATGATTCTTAGACCAACAACGCTTCAAGCGCTTGTTGGTCAAATTCATAACGCTGAAAGCAAAAATGACAATCTATCGTCACAACGCCTTGTTCTGCAATTAAGGCCAAAATTTCATCATTACCGAGGCTTTTAATTGCCCCAGCACTGCGTTCTCGTGAGCAATCACACGCAAATTGAACCGTTTTTGGCTCACGCACACGACACTGCTCTTCATGAAACAACCTTGTTAATAATGTTTGCGCATCCAAGTCATACATTTCCTCAGGCGTTAACGTGTCTAATAAGAAATTTAATCGCTGCCAATCATCTTGAAGCGTTGCCACAATTTCTGAATCTTGCTCTGGCATTGCGTGAATAGACAAACCAACCACTCGGCTTGGTTCTGACACAATTTCAAAACGGCTGGGCAGCTGCTCTGAACGCAAAAAGTAATCCTGTAAACAATCGGCTAATGAAGCGGACTCTATCGCGACAATACCTTGATACCGTTGCCCATCTTCCGGTGAAATCGTAATCGTTAAGGTAGGGTTTACCCCAATAGACCTTAAATCCAATGCGTCAACATTCGCAGGAAATCTCTCTGAATCGAACTCACACACCGCGCGAACACCATATTGATGTGAACAATCAGCTATGATCATACTGACACCACTCGCCGAATCTGAAGCCGCTCGATACTGAATAGTAAGGCTTCCATTCAGTTTGACCGAATCGCGTAATAACACCGCACTAACCGCAAATTCATTGAGCAGTTTCGCTAAGGCTGCTGGATAGTGATGCGTGGATTGAATGTCCGCAATTGATTCATGTAATGACACATAGCAACCGCGGGCGTCTAATTCATCAAAAGAAAAACGTTGAGCAAAATCGCTCGAACTCTGATCTGTCTTTGTCATACTAAAATGGATAACTGATTAAAATGAATAAAATAAAAAAGCAGTCATTGGTCTACCAATAAAATACCAGCACAATGACAATGGCTAGCAAGATGCGATAATACACAAAAGGTTTCATACCGAGTGAATTTAATAAACGCATAAACCATTGCATACACAATAATGCAAAAACAGCGGAAACGAACACACCTATCAACAGCGGTGCCCAATCGAAAGGCAGGCTACTGTCCAATAAGTCTTTACTCGCTAATATCCCCCCTAAGCTGATGGTTGGCACTGCCAGTAAAAACGAAAACTTGGCAGCGGCATGGCGTTGATAGCCTAGCAACAACGCCATGGTCATTGTCACGCCTGATCGAGACGTGCCCGGAATCAGTGCGAATGCCTGAGCAATACCAATAAAAATTAACGCATGAGACAAGTTCATCATGGTGAGACCTCGTTGATTTTCCTCGGCACCTTTATCGGCATAACCCAGCAACACACCAAACAACAATGTTGAGGTGGCAATCACCCAGGGTTCTCTCAAATATACTTCGATAAACGGCTTGCCGAACAAACCCACCAAGCCAGTTGGAATGGTTGCCAAAATCACCCACCAGCCTAGCTTACCCCATTCATCCCACTTCCGAGCTTGAAACCCATTCAACCACGCAGGTATGATTTTTTTCAGTTCATGCCGCAAAAAGATAATCACGGCAAACAATGTTCCAACATGCACTGCCACATCAAAAGCCAAGCCTTGATCCGGCCAACCTAATAACTTAGGCACAAGGATTAAATGCGCCGAACTCGACACAGGCAGAAACTCAGTAATACCCTGAACGACCGCTAGAATAATGGCATGAAGTGTTTCCATAGAATTGGCGCTAAAAAGACATGTGCAGGCTATACTACCGTTGTTTTATTTGGTTGCAACCGTAAATCACCACTAACAAAATATAAATGAATAAATTAGACAACATCGCAAAGGTCGCCTTAATCACAGGTGGTGCCAGACGCATTGGCGCTGAAATCGCAAAAACACTTCACTACGACGGCTATAACATCTTAGTGCATTATCGGCACTCGTCGGACGATGCGAAGCAATTATGCGCTGACTTGAATGGCATTAGACCCAACAGCTGTCACAGCTTCCAAGCCGACCTAGCTGACAGCGATGCCTATGAAAAGATCATCCAAAACACTATCCACACTTATGGCCAGCTTGATGCACTCATCAACAACGCGTCAAGTTTCTACCCAACCCCTATTGAAGAGGTCACAGAAGCACAGTGGCAAGACTTACTCACCAGCAATTTAAAAGCCCCTATTTTTCTCAGCAAGTATGCGACCCCGTGGCTGAAAAAAACCAAAGGAAGTATCATCAATATTATCGATATTTATGCAAATCGCCCTCTGGCTAATCACCCTATTTATTGTGCGGCCAAAGCGGGAACTCAATCACTCACCAAATCACTAGCAAGAGACCTAAACGGCGAAGTGCGCGTCAATGGTGTTGCTCCTGGCGCGATCCTATGGCCAGAAGATGATGCTGGAGTAGACCCTCAACAAGCGATCCTAGCACGCATTCCAATGAACACACTCGGTGAGCCTCAAGACATTGCTAAAACGATTCGGTTCTTATTGAATGATGCGCCTTATATCAATGGGCAAATAATCTCGGTGGATGGCGGACGCTCGGTAATGCCTTAACCATCAGTCAATGGCAAGATACCGTATCTTTTATATTGCGTTATAAGATTGGGCCAAGCATGAAGACATCATACTTGGCCCTGACTTCACTTTCTAATGAAATCAACACCACCAACAATAAACCTATAAATCTGTCCTTATAAAAAGTTTTCAGCACTGAAGCTTGGCACTCTGGCAGATGCCGTTTTCACGGATGCTGACAACAGTGCATCGGTTGTCGCAGGGCCATGATATTTACAAGCCGCTTCATACATAATATCCACCACATCTCGCAACTCTTCTATATCCAGTGTAATGGGAGATCGCTGCTCTTGTTTAAGTAACATTTCCTTAAACATCCAATATTCGTTCTTATGAATGCTAAGCTGCTTAATATCGGAAATCGTTTTTTCTTGTATCGACAACATCGTTGGCTTGGAATCCTTGAAATGCTCAAAGAAATCATCATACAAAGCCATGAAACTATCATGAATCTCCAATTGGTCAATCGTCTCATCGGCTGAAAACTCATATCCTAAATAGCGCTCAGGCTTAATCGCACCACTGTCAATTTTACTAAATAATGATAAAAAAGCATCGTTTAGCTTTTCTATATTCACACCATCGTGCAAATGAGGCATCACTCGTTTACTCAAGATCGTAAAATCACCATTCGCCATAGCAATAATGGGCTTTATATCTCTCGCCATTGGACAGGCCAAGTTATATTTAAGCAACTTCTGAAACGTATAATACACACCCAATAATTTTAAATTAACCATATCTAACTTCTCCGACATACATCACCACCACAACAACAAGCAAATCTATTTCACGGCAACTTTCTTGCTGTGTGTCACAACATCTGTGAACTCAGGATAAGCTACTTCATAATGCTCTGAAAAATCTAAACCACGTCGCTCAACCCGTCGTTCTACTCGCAAACCAAATATCGCATTGATCACATAGTAGACTGCGAGAGCCGTGAGAAATGCCCATAAAAGAATGGCAAAAATTCCCGTCATTTGCACCAAGACTCTATCGATTGAGAACAAATCTCCATGGAAAAATAAACCGGCTGCAATCGTTCCCCAGACACCACAAAATGCATGCACTGGAATTGCGCCAATCACATCATCAACTTGAAACTTCAATAAAAGCCTTTCGCCAAAATACACGACAAAGCCACCGACAAAACCTGCTACCAAAGCAAAAACAGGAGACATGGTCCCAGCACCCGCTGTAATAGACACCAAGCCTCCCAGCGCACCATTAATCGTGGTAACTAATAAAACCGGTTGTTTGAGTAATTTTTGCAATAACACAATCCCGCACAAACCACCGGCAGCTCCCATATGCGTCACTAACACCGCCCGTCCGAGACTAAAGTCCGTACCAACAACACTTCCGCCATTAAAACCGAACCAGCCTACCCATAATATGATGCCGCCAAATGCAACAAACGCAATGTTGTGCCCTAAGATCACCATGGGGTTGCCATTTTCATCAAAGCGGCCTGTTCGTGAACCCACGATCAGCACACCCGCCAGAGCAACCCAACCGCCAACACTGTGAACAACCGAACTTCCCGCGAAATCAATAAACCCCATTTTGGCTAACCAACCTTGACCACCGTTCGCTCCACCCCACACCCAACTAGCGGCAACTGGATAGATCAAACCCGTAATAATCACGGCGCTGAGCAAATAGCCATAAAATTGTGTTCTTTCTGCCATCGCGCCACTAGTAATCGTCACCGCTGTCGCCGCAAACATCATCTGATACAACACGAAGGCATAGTCAGAATCCTCGACACCAGACAAGAAAAAGTGTGATGACCCAAAAAATCCAGAAAAGTTATTGCCATATAAGAGCGCATATCCCACCGCCCAAAAGACAAAGACCGACAAGCCAATATCAACGAAATTCTTCATCATGATATTGACCACATTTTTTGAACGACAAATCCCTGCTTCCAAAAATGCAAACCCTAATTGCATTAACAAGACTAACGCGGCTGCAAGAGTCAGAAATATTGCATTCATATTCTCTTGCAGAATCGTTAGCGACAACTCACCCGCTCCCATCGCGTTTGAACTAAATAGAAATAATGCAAGCAATGCGCAAATCTTTTTCATAAAAACTCCACTGATAACCCTAAAAAATGCATGAGCACCAGAATTTAAAGCACTACTTTTGGAAAAAACATTGCACAACCAACTACTCATATATATGACTATAGACCTAAAATCAGAGTATTACAATTAGTTCACATTAGCTTTTACACTTGTTCACACTTGCCTACCAAGGCTTTTTGAAATTTAAATTTTTAAAAAAATTTTTTAAAAACAAATAGTTATATTGAATCAAACTTCAAGGTTTCACAGGCCAAATTTCTTGGCCAAAAAAGTCCACTTCCCTCAATAATTGTGAATAGGTCTTACCAGTTAGAGGATGGATCAACTCTTTCGCTAATTCTTCTAACGGCAAAAGAACATGCGCATGATCTAAAATTTCATCCCTCGGTAATTCAACACCATCTATCACACCGCATTCATCTCCATAAAGAAGAATATCTAAATCCAAGGTTCTCGAGTCCCAGGCTTTTCCATTCACACGTTCTCGGCCTTCATCATCTTCTAATGCATGTAAATACTCATTTAACTCCCCGACATCCATGTGAGAATCAAAACGGACCACTAAATTTAAAAAATTATCACCCTCAAAACCCACCGCCTTACTCTCAAATATCGTTGACTGCACCATGTTTGAAAAATCTTGCTGCATTCTCTCTAGAGCGCTATCGATATGACGCTGTGGATCAATATTGCCACCAATACTGATATAGGCTGTTGGTAATTTTTTCAATGATGCCCCTTGATAAGGTTGGTTATTAAGCGTTGACAATCAACGCTCTCCCCGCTCAATCTCTACACCAACATTGCGAACATGCTTAACCGCACCGCCTTTATTAATACGCACCTTCACCCATGACACCGAAAAAGAACTCATCACCAGCTTAGCCACTTCTTCCGCCATGGTTTCAATTAACTGAAACCGCGAGGCTTCCAGCATTTCAATCACCGATTCGGCAACCGCTTTATAATTTAAGGTATCTTCCAACTCATCGGTAGCAGCCGATTTTGCGATATCCGCCTTCATATCTAAATCGACCACAATTTTTTGCGTAATTTGTTTTTCCCATTCCCACACGCCAACCACGCATTGCGTTTCAATTCCATGCAAAAAAATACTATCCACTGACAACCTCTTTCATTAATGATGATTAAACGTTTATTTTCTATTTAACGCGTTAAAACAAAAAACAGTTTCTTAAATTGACGCTACCTATTTGGCGAAGTTTACTATACCATTTTGCTTTCGTTAAATTGTGAGAGCATCGAATGATTGCAGTTATTTTTGGTTTCATTGCCTATTTGATTGGGTCCATTTCCAGCGCCATCATTTTGTCAAAAATTTTTGGCCTCACTGACCCACGTGAAGTCGGAAGCGGCAACCCTGGCGCAACCAATGTTTTACGCTCAGGTAACAAGAAAGCCGCCGCCCTAACATTGCTAGGAGACATGCTCAAAGGCTTCCTTCCCGTTTCAGCAGCCATGCTATTAAGCGGAAGCAATGCGATCATTGCCATCACAGCCATTGGCGCATTTTTGGGACATTTATATCCTCTCTATTACAAGTTTAAAGGTGGAAAAGGCGTTGCAACAGCATTCGGGGTTTTTCTCGCTCTGAACATTTACGCTTTCATCGTGATGGCCATTGTATGGCTTGTGACCGCTAAAATATTCAAAATGTCATCTTTAGCGTCGTTAACCGCAGCCAGCTCTGCACTTATCGTCAGCTTTTTTATGCCTAGCATTCCACTGCTTGGAGCAACCTTTGCGATCGTTGCACTATTATTTTGGAAACATCGAGATAACATCGAAAGACTTCGATCTGGCACTGAAAGTAAAATTGGCGACAAAAGTTAAATCGTAAAACTTAGCGTGATTGCCTGAAGCAGCACTCTGCTAAATTCACAAGACGGTCTCATCAAATAGCTGACAACTCGTCAATTGACCATCTTGGTTTAACTGTAAACCCTAACACGTCATCTTGCTGTGTAAAGCGCATTGCACCCGCATAAGCAATCATCGCGCCATTATCAGTGCAAAATTCTAAACGCGGATAAAACACGTCACCACCGATACTCTCCATCATTTGGATAAGGTTTTCACGCAAGCATTGATTAGCGCTAACTCCTCCAGCGATCACTAAACGCTTATTACCCGTTTGCTTAAGCGCTCGTTGGCATTTAATTTTCAAGGTCTCTACAGCTGCTATTTGAAAAGCACATGCTAGATCTGCAACGTCCTGCGCATCTATCTGTTTCAATGACTCCAATTGCTGTTTCGCCGTTAACACAGCAGTTTTCAAACCACTAAAGCTAAAATCCAGCCCTGGTCGGTTCGTCATGGGTCTTGGGAACACAAATCTATCACTAACACCTGACTTTGCTATTTCTTGAATGACAGGGCCGCCAGGATAACCTAAACCCAACATTTTAGCGGTTTTATCAAAAGCCTCACCCACGGCATCATCTATCGATTGACCTAAAATTTCATACTCCCCTATGCCTTTCACTTCAGCAAGCAATGTATGACCTCCAGAGACGAGTAATGCGACAAAAGGAAAATCAGGCTTATTGTCTTCGAGCATCGGAGCAAGTAAATGCCCTTCCATATGATGAACCCCTATCCCTGGAATCCCCCAACCATAGGCCAAACCTTTAGCAACCGCACTCCCCGCCAATAACGCACCCGCTAAACCTGGACCTCTGGTGTAAGCAATTGCATCGAGGTCGGGGCCTTGAAGATTGGCTTCTCGCAGTGCCGCATCAACCAGCGGCATTGACTTACGTAGATGATCACGAGCCGCTAACTCAGGGACAACACCACCGTATTCTTGATGTGTTTTAATCTGTGAAAACAGTAAATTGGCGAGCAATCCCTTTTCAGTATCATAAATGGCCACTCCAGTATCATCACAAGATGTTTCTATCCCTAAAATTCGCATAAAAACGTTATTCGCCGTTGACTAACTTTTCTTGGCCCTCAGCATCTTCATCCGACTCAGGAGCAATGCGTCTTGCAAAGAATAAGCCTAATTCAAACAACAACCAAACCGGAATTGCTAGCAATGTTTGTGAAAAGATATCGGGTGGAGTCATCAACATGCCAACGACAAAGGCGCCCACGATAACATAGGCACGTTTCTCTGCCATTTTAGCGGGAGACACTATCCCAGCCTTAGCAAAAATAATAGTCGCAATTGGCACTTCAAATGCAACACCAAAAGCAAAAAAGAGTTTCATTGCAAAGCTCATATAAGAGCCAATATCTGTCATTACACTGACGCCGTCAGGCGCGGAATTAGCAAAAAACGAAAAAATAATCGGAAAAACAACAAAATACGCGAATAAAACACCGCAATAGAATAAAAATGTACTCGACGCGACCAATGGGTAAACTAGCTTTTTTTCATGCGCATATAAACCAGGCGCAATAAACCCCCATACCTGATAGAACAAGAAAGGCAATGTCACCATCAATGCCGCAAAAAACGCTAATTTAAACGGCACAAAAAATGGCCCATGGGGGTCAGTTGAGATCATTGAACTGCCTTCAGGCAGCGCTTGCATTAATGGTGTCGCAAAAAAAGTATAAATATTATTGGCAAAAATTGAAAACCCCACAAACACAACTAACAACACAACCACGACTTTTAAAATGCGATTCCGTAATTCAATCAGGTGAGATACCCAACTTTGATCTGGCTGATCCTGTGTTTGCTCGCTCATAGTAGTAAAAATAGTTTAGCTGTTTGCTTTTTTTGCTGCAGGAGATTTTTTGGACGTTGCTTTTTTTCGGGTAGCCGTTGTTTTCTGACTCTTCTTTTTAGTAGCCGCTTTTTTTGCAGTCGTTTTTTTGGTAGCTGTTTTCGCCTTCGCTTTCGTAGTAGTAACGCTTTTTTTTGCCACTTTTTTAGGCTTATCTTGAGTAGGCTTGTCAACATCACCCTCTGGTTTGCCCGCCACTACATCATCAATGGGGCTGACCTCAACATCATCACTGATTAATTGCTGAAAGTAACTTTCTGGGTCAAGCTCTGACATATTATCTTCAACACCAGCAACAGCATCCTTAACACTCCCACTAACATCATCTACTTCCGTCATGACGTCTTGTCCCATTTGAGCCAAACTTGCCTTTAAATCAGCTATTTCACGAGTCGCCTCACGCAGGGAACTCAAGCCACCATCGTCTTTCATGTCCATTTCAGACCTGATATCTGTCACCCAACCTCGTATTTTTCGCACGAAAAACGCGCCTTGTCGTGCCACTTCCGGAAGCTTTTCAGGCCCCATAACAATGAGCAAGACAACGCCAATCAGCGCTAACTCAAAAAAACCAATATCAAACATAGATATGGCTTACTTTTTTTCTGCTGTTTCTTTTTCTGTTTCTGCTTGAGTCGCATCAACGGCTTCGTCGATCACGTCTTCTTTTTTAGAATCATCATCAATCGCTTTTTTGAACCCTTTGACAGCACCACCCAAATCACCACCAATGCCACGTAGCTTTTTTGTACCGAAAATAAGCGCTACTATCACTAAAACAATCAACAACTGCCAAATTGAAATTCCACCTAACATGCTCGCCTCACTTTACTATTTTGTTTTTAATCGTTATTACGTTGTCACTATATACGGTCAATTGTCGCCAATTCAATGAAGTTGTTCAATTAAAATACTCGTCTAGATCATAAATAACTGCTATTCAGAAAAAAAAAGCTTTAAACGCTATACAAAGCGTGTTTCAAGTTATAAAATCCCGCACCCTGAATTTTAAATTAACAATCATCATTGAATGCTAGCAATAGCGATCAAATAAAGGTTTAGATATGCCACAAGTTAAAGTACGTCAAGACGAGCCATTTGAAGTTGTACTTCGCCGCTTTCGTCGCTCATGCGAAAAAGCAGGTCTTTTCACAGAAATGCGTCGTCGTGAACACTACGAAAAGCCAACAGCTGCTCGCAAGCGTAAAGCGGCTTCTGCAGAAAAGCGTGAAGCGAAAAGAGCAGCACGCCAACGTGTTCAATCACGTCGCATGTATTAATTTTGTGTTGCATAGCGACTGTTAGACAGTCGCTAACAATACGACACTCAATACACCGCTAAGCACACACAGAGCTGCATTCAGCCCAGCCATAATCACTATTATGTCATTAAAAGAGCAAATACTTGCCGATATGAAGACTTGCATGCGTGAAAAAGATTCTTCACGCCTTGAGTCTATTCGCATGCTCCGCGCTGCGATCCAACGCCAAGAAGTCGACACTCAAACAGAGCTCAATGAAGATCAAGTGCTTGCTGTAGTGCAGAAGATGCTTAAGCAATCTCAAGATGCCATCAAGCAATTCACAGATGGCGATCGACCTGACTTAGCTGAAAAAGAACAAGTACTCGTTGATCATCTAATGGCCTATATGCCTGAACAAATGGATGAAGCCGAGCTTGACACTCTTATAAAAGAGGCTGTTGCATCTAGCGGCGCTCAAAGCATGAAGGACATGGGAAAAGTCATGGGCATCGTCAAAGGTAAAGTGGCTGGTCGCGCCGACATGGGTTCTGTCAGTGGAAAAATCAAAGCAATGCTTAGCTAAGCATTGCTTAAAATCACAAGCGCCGAATGAAGCAGGGCTTCCACCGTTCTGCCAAACCTAAAAAAACTTATCCTCAATTTTTTCAAACCCCAATCTTACGATTGCTCAGCAGATCAGATAAACTTATCTGATGGCTGGCAGAATCCCTCAATACTTCATTGACCAACTTTTAGACCGAGTTGACATCGTCGACTTAATCGATGGCTTTGTTCCCCTAAAAAAAGCGGGTGCAAATTACAAAGCTTGCTGCCCTTTCCACGGAGAGAAAACACCGTCATTTACTGTCAGCCCAGACAAACAGTTTTATCATTGCTTCGGCTGCGGAGCAAACGGCACAGCCATCACATTCTTAATGGAACACAATCATCAAGAGTTTCGTGAGGCCATTGAAACACTCTCACAACAAGCCGGAATGGAAATTCCCGAAGAGGCAACACCCAACCAAAAACCGCCTCAAAACAAAACACCGGATGGCATAGACCTCTACAAACTCGTTGAACAAATCAGCGATTTCTACGAACAACAACTGAAACACCACCCCGAAGCCGAGGCCGCCAAACAATATCTCAAGAATCGTGGCCTTACGGGTGAAATTGCCAAACGCTTTCACATCGGTTTTGTGCCCGATGCGTGGGACACTGTTTTCAAACAATTTGGCAATAACGAAAAACAACAGCACGCATTGCTTCAGGCGGGCTTATTAACCAAGAACGATGATAAAAATCGCATTTACGATAAATTCCGAAACCGCATCATGTTCCCCATCCAAGATTATCGCGGCCGATTAGTAGGCTTTGGGGGCAGAGTCATGGATAACGGCGAACCCAAATACCTCAACTCACCAGAAACCCCCATCTTCCACAAAGGCGCTGAACTTTACGGGTTTTATGCCGCACGAGGAGAGATTAGGAACAAGAATTTAGCAATTGCCGTTGAAGGGTATATGGATGTTATCGCGCTCGCTCAATACGACATCAACATTGCCGTTGCCGCGCTAGGCACAGCCCTAACCAGCACACACTTACAACGTCTATTTCGAATAACACCAAACATAGTGATCTGTTTTGATGGCGATCGCGCCGGCCGACAAGCAGCATGGAGAGCAATGGAAAACAGCCTACCTTTGCTAGAAGATGGCCGCAGCATTCGTTTTTTATTCCTCCCTCAAGGCGAGGACCCAGACTCCATGGTCAGACAACATGGCCAAGATCAATTCATGCGCCTTGTCAATGAAGCCACCCCATTAACCGATTTCCTACTGGATCACTTAAAAGAAGAATGTGATTTAAATACACTCGAAGGGCGAGCCAAACTGGCAAACTCCTGCCGCCCCCACATACAAAAACTTCCCGACGGAGTGCTCAAAGCGCTACTAATGGAACGACTAAGCAAAATCACAGACATACAGACAGAAACCCTCAACCAACAAGTTAGCGCACAAAACAGCAGCGCCAACACTCCAAGCAACCAGAGACCCGCCCTACATAAAGGCAGAAACTCGCCACAGTTAAGCCTTGTCAGTCGAGCCATGTCTTTAGTATTACAAAACCCAAAGCTTGCCCGCACAACGGGTGATATCGAAGGATTCCTCAAATCAAACCAACCCGGCTATAACTTATTTGGCCAACTCGTCCAAACAATCACTCAAAACTCAGGCCTTAATACAGCAAGCCTATTAGAAAGATTTAGAGAAAATAAACATGTCAAAGCACTTGAAAAACTAGCTATACACCCTCATAACTTAGATGAAAATCAACGTGCCAACGAGTATCAAGCGACTATTGAAAAACTGCATGAGAGCCTGAATGAGCTAGAGTTAGATCACCTGATTCACAAAGAAGAAAACTTTGGACTCTCTAATGAAGAGAAAGAAACATTAAAAATACTTCTAAATTCAACAAAAAAGCGTTAAAACATTGAGTTTTATTGCTCTTTTTACCTTTTTTCAATTACAATCCGCCGTTACCTTTAGCATTCACACATTACGTATTTGAGCAAATTCAAGATGGATTCAAACACTAAACAATCTGAACTGAAACGCCTTATCATCAAAGGTCGCGAACAAGGCTTTTTAACCTATCGCGAAATTAACGATCATTTACCTGAAGACATGAATGATACCGACCAAATTGAGGCGGTCGTCAACATGATCAATGAGATGGGTATTGAAGTTTATGATGCCGTACCAGATGCAGATTCACTCCTTCTCAAAACAGCGGATAGTGGCCCCACAGACGAAGCTGACGAAGAAACAGATGCAGCTCTCAAAACGGCAGTTGAAAACGAATTCGGTCGAACAACAGATCCTGTGCGCATGTACATGCGTGAAATGGGGACCGTTGACTTACTCACCAGACAAGACGAAATCCGTCTAGCTCAACGCATTGAAGACGGCATCAAACAAACAACTGAAGCCGTTGCTACCTGTCCAGCAGCCATTGATATCATTCTTGACCTTGCTGAAAAAGTTCAAAATGAAGAAATGCGTCTCACAGATTTATTATCCGCTTTCATCGACCCAAATGAGGAGATCAATGAAAACCCTCCTCAAGCTGGCAACAGCAAAGAGACTGATGACGATGACGAGGAAGAAGAAGACGAAACACCGGTTGATACTGGCCCAGATTTTGATGAAGCAATGGAACGATTGGGCGCTATTAAAGCCGTCCATGAGAAGTATTTATCCATTGTTGAAAGCTCTTCTTATAGCGCGCCAGAAGCACGCACACTTCAGGAAGAAATGATTCCTCAAATCATGGAAATCAAATTCACTCCCAAAGTTGTTGAGAAATTATGGGACTCTATTCGCATCCGCGTTGAAACGATCCGCATGTATGAAAAGCAGATCATGGACTTCTCAATCAAAGAAGCAGGAATTACGCGTAAAGACTTCATCCAAATCTTCTTAAACAAAGAAACTGATACTGATTTATTTAATTCATTAGTCGAAGCAGCAAATCCTGCTGGCAAAGAACTACTTGAAGAGAACAAAAAAGCCATTCTTTCAACTCAGCGCAAACTGCAAATGATTGAAACATTATTAGGTGTTCCAATTGAAGAAGTGAAAGACATCAATCGCCGCATGTCTATTGGCGAAGCAAAAGCACGAAGAGCCAAAAAAGAAATGGTCGAAGCCAACCTTCGACTCGTCATCTCTATTGCTAAAAAATACACAAACCGCGGATTGCAATTCTTAGACTTAATTCAGGAAGGCAATATCGGCCTAATGAAAGCGGTTGATAAGTTTGAATACCGCCGTGGCTATAAATTCTCTACTTACGCAACCTGGTGGATTCGCCAAGCAATTACACGCTCGATTGCTGACCAAGCTCGGACAATTCGTATTCCAGTCCATATGATTGAAACGATTAATAAACTCAATCGTATTTCTCGTCAAATTCTTCAAGAGCAAGGCCGTGACGCACTGCCAGAAGAACTCGCTGAGAAAATGGAAATGCCAGAAGATAAAATCCGTAAAGTCTTAAAAATTGCCAAAGAGCCAATCTCTATGGAAACACCTATTGGTGATGACGAAGATTCAAACCTAGGCGACTTCATTGAAGATAAAAACATGGAAGCACCTCTAGATGCGGCAACAACGCTAGATCTAACAAATGCTACGCAAGACATCCTTGATAGCCTCACACCACGTGAAGCTAAGGTTTTGCGCATGCGCTTTGGCATTGGAATGAATACAGACCACACATTAGAGGAAGTTGGCAAGCAATTTGATGTGACACGCGAACGTATTCGCCAAATTGAAGCAAAAGCATTGAGAAAATTGCGCCATCCATCGCGATCTGATCACTTAAAAAGCTTCCTAGAACAAAATTAATTAGGTATCATCTCGTCGCGCCAAAGAGGAACTCTGGCGCGACATATTAAACATTAGATTTTTATACAAAAATCTTAACCGTTTTCAAAACGGGCCTATAGCTCAGTTGGTTAGAGCAGTGGACTCATAATCCATTGGTCCTTGGTTCAAGTCCAAGTAGGCCCACCATTTTCCCCACACTTTAAAACAAGAATTATCCAAGTGGACTCAGCTCTTTATATCGGAGCATTGATCCTTAGTTCAAGCCCAAGTAGGCCCACCATTTTCCCCACACTTTAAAACAAGAATTACCCAAGTGGACTCAGCTCTTTATATCGGAGCATTGGTCCTTGATTCAAGTCCAAGCAGGCCCACCATTTTCCCCACACTCTAAAACAAGAATTATCCAAGTGGACTCAGCTCTTTATATCGGAACATTGGTCCTTAGCTCATATCCAAGCAGGCCCACCATTTTCCCCACACTCTAAAACAAGAATTATCCAAGTGGACTCAGCTCTTTATATCGGAGCATTGGTCCTTAGCTCATATCCAAGTAGGCCACCATTTTCCCCACACTTTAAAACAAGAATTATCCAAGTGGACTCAGCCTTTATATCGGAGCATTGGTCCTTGTTTCACCCAGAACCAAGAGGCTTTTCGTCATCCTGTAACACACAGCCCTTTTGCGTGTAACACACTGAATTCAATATTTTACAAGCCACGCAGTAGCAGCGTGACTTATTAGGCTTTAAATCCATCTAATAAAAATTAAGACAACTCTTTTTGAACCAACTCCATCGCTTTTAGGGTGGTTTCAATAGATCCTTTTTTCAACTTCTTAACAAGCTTAGCATCTATATCAGCAAGAATTTGCCTTGAATCAGATATCAAACTCTCACCCAATTTAGTAAATAAAATTTCTTTCTGCTTACCGACACCTTCAATTTGCTCCAAATAACCTTTGCTACACAGCTCTTTCACTGTTTTCGCAACCATTTGTCGACTCACACCAAGCTTCCTCGCAATTTCTGACGCATAATTCACACCACATTCGAGCGTACTTAAAAAGCTTAAGCTCGCTGGCGTAATCACATATCCTTTCTCCATTAACTCTGAGCACAACCGCTTAGTTGTTAAATCATGAAGTTTTGATGCATTTTGCACTAATTTTAATGTCCAACTATCAACCATTGGCACATCATTTTTGGTCAACCTTGTTGACATAAAAATATCCTCAAATTATAATGTGTCAACCATGTTTACAATATAGAGAAGCCATGATCACACTTAGAAATGTTTTAAAAGCCAATGCTGTCAGCTGCATTATTTTTGGGCTGATATTTTTAATTATCCCCGCCAAAACCGCACATTTTTTAAGCCAAACAAACCCTGCACCCAACTTACTTATCAGCCTTATTGGCATTATCTTAATAATAAACGGGCTTCACCTCGTTTGGGCTTCAGTTCAAGCCACTCACAGCAAGCCGACTATTTTATACTTTTC
>JBOEGT010000039.1:5938-8379 GCA_050633585.1 Arenicella sp. | reverse complement strand
AATCCCTCCGGGCGCGCCAACTTTCTTATTTAGCTCCATAAGCACCTTTCTACTCTCTAAAGCACCACACGAGAAAAGCACAACCTCGGCGCAAAATCTCCTAGAGATATAGCAAAGAGTAAACGCCCAACTCCTTACTATATCACCTTGCTTCTGTAATGTTCTCTATTAAGAATGGCGACGCTAAAACTGAGACAACCATGCTTGTGGACGTTGCGTATTGGCAGGCTGTTGCGACGTATTTATCAATTGACTCGGAAGTCTTTGAAAAACAACTTGATTAGGCACATTGTCGTCTGGACTTTCAATCGACGGGACGCTTATTTGATTACCGAAAGCATAAACTGGCAACCCTAAATTCCCATAACTACTCAGCCAAAGACCATGCTCTTCATAACTACTGATAGTATTAGCAACAACATGAACACCCGTACCTCCTACCATGATACCCGATGCAAATGAACGCATCCCTTCACTACCCCTAACCGGGTTTGCACGAGTATCGTTTAAAACGCTTTTAGTAACGCCTTCAATTAAGTTACTTTCAACCCAAACATTTCGCTCATCATTAGGTCGGTGATTATTATCTGGGTTTGAACCTCTCCCACCTTCAACGGTGATCGCCGCACTATTGTATTGAACATAGTCTGGATGGCCTGGAGAAATGTCATGAACATAATTATTAATCACCGTTGTATCGAAAACTTCTGGCTTCACATTAATTCCTTCAGCATAACCACAGTTATACACCTCATTATTTTCAATCCAAACACGAACTGTCTGATCCGGAAAACCACTAGACCCTCCAGTCCCTACATAAATACATTCTCCCCATTGTGGATTTTGAAGCCCCGTATTAAATACACGGCTATTGACGATATCAATATCAGATGAGCCTTGGTTAATATGAATACCTGATTGATCTGTTTGCGAGACATCAACATTATCAACGACAATATGGTCTGAGCTAGAAATAGTTAAGCCAAAAAGGCCTCGCTGTACTGATATGTCTCTAATACCAATATAGCTTGAACCAACAACGTTTACAGCATGAGTACATCGCCCACCATTTGCAGCAACCCCCTCAATCATCACTCGAGAAGCATCTCCTTCTGTGCCCTGCAATATTAAAGGTGATTCCGCCGTAAAACGTTGATCCTCAAATTGAATACAGCTATAAATACCTGGCTGCAAGGAAATTATACCGCCGTCATTCATGCTGTTAATAGCAGCATTTAATTCAGCACTATTAGACACCTGCGTGACTGGAATAACAGGAGTAGTCACAGGATTAGAGGCTTCAGCCCACACACGAACACCGTTAGCATGATAAAAGTTCAAACGTTGCCAAACATAATCATTCAACGCTGTGAATTCGCTCGCAATACGACCATCAATTTCGTTAGGTGCAGAATAAGCGCTTGTCACTGGTTGACCAAACATCGCTTGATACGTCACTAAACCCGCTAAGAAATAGAGGTTTGACGTACCGTGCGGCGCGTTATCCTCATAAAGATCAGTCCAGGCTAAACTAGACGTTGATAAAGCAGGATTATTCAAAATATCCGCAATAATCGGCCCAACTGGAACCATACGTACAGAGAGATTAGGGCGTTGAGCACTTAACGCATTTTGGTAGTTTAGAAACCATTGATGATAAACACCTCTTGTTTGCGCATGGTATGCATTCCATTGACTGTCATTCAAAACATCCGCTACAGCCTCAGGCCAATGCTCATAAATAATAATTGGCTTATCTGGTTGAGCCGCGCCTAAATAATCTATCACTCTTAACGCACTGTCCAAATGAAATTGAGAAACATCACTCACACCTCCCTGACTGAAATTATCAGGCATAATAATGAGGTTATCCAAATCAACTTCTTCAAAAGTTTCTCTATACATTGGGACTCTAGGGTCTTCGTTATTCCATAAATCTTCAGAGTTAAGCGACCCCAAGTTTGGGCTTGGTGGTAAACCATGATAGTCTAATTGTCCAAATTGCCCGTTCCAGGCATATGTCGTATTGCTTGCATTAGCGAAATCACCAACCCAATACCCCGTAACCGCATTGCTATCGAAGTTGTGTTGCCATAAAGAATGGTTAAACGTAAATTGCCGCACACTATTCACTGCATTAGGCAAATCAACCGCATCTCTTATATGTATTGTTAAATTAACGTTTGATGCATTATTTGCTGAATCAACAGCTCTGTAAGCAATGTTATAACTACCCGTTTGATTAATATTTACAGCACCCGTTACTGTAACGGCCACAGCTCCGTCGATATCATCTATTGCTGTTGCAGATGGAACCGTAAATTCATTTCCTACAAGCAAATGAATGGTATCACCTGGCTCATAACCAGCAAGAGTAATGACGGGTGGCACAATATCAACAAGCGCTTCAGATATAGTAACGGTCAATTGGGCAGATGCTG
>JBOEGT010000039.1:0-5933 GCA_050633585.1 Arenicella sp. | reverse complement strand
ACCGTATCCACTACCGGTACTGGTGTTACCAGAACCGTGACACTTGCCCAATCCGTTTCTCCAGATGAATCTGTTAATGCATAAGTAAATTGTCCATTATCAGCCCCGCTTGGCGTGAAAATAATCTCTCCCGCCGCACGATTCAATTGCGCGACACCATTAATCCAGTCATCCAAATAAGGAACAGTTAATCCGCCTTGACCTGGCGAATCATTCGCCAATAGTTCTGAAACTAATATCCGAATTTGGTTGCCACCAATCCTCTCGCCCGTCACCACATCTTCGACGGCATCCAGCGGAGCATTCACTGCACGCACAGTCACACTCAAGATTGATCTTGCCATATTTCCTGCCGCATCTTCGGCTGAATAATTGATGGTATAGGACCCTATTTGATTAACATCGACATCATCGACAATCTCAACATTCAACGTACCGTCCACATCATCTAATGCCGTTGCCGTTGGTACTGTAAATGCCGCTCCCACTGTTAAGCTAATTGTGGCACCTGATTCGTAGCCATCAATGCTGATTATTGGGGGCACAATATCAATAGAGGTATCCGGCCATTGAGCATCGTCGCTTATAAACATCGACCCATCTATTGAAAGTAAGAATTCAATTAAGTCACTTTGCTCTGATTCATCAATGGTGACTTGATGAACACCACGACCTAAAACATCTCCCAGAGTTGCTGCACTTCCATCATGAAAATAAGGAGCACTATCCCATAGCTCAACCAAGGTTGGTGTGCGAATGCCCGTAAGTATATTTGACAATCTAGAGCCTGACGCTTCGGTCATTGTCCCTACATCATGCAGCTGTCCATCCCTAAATGCTGCGCCACGATGACAGTTAACGCAACCTTGCGTTTGAAATAATTGACGACCTCTCAGAGCACTATCTGTCAGCTCTCCTTGATCCGTTCGGTAAGGTGAGCGCTGCAAACTATCTTTGCCCAAACTGTTTATATAAGCTGCCAACGCATCAAGTTCATCAGATCTACCTGCACTCATAAAACCCAACGGGGATTGACCAATAAAGGTACGGCCAGCAATTAAACCTTCCCCCTCATTCAATTGCTCTATTTGTAACTCAAAATCTTGCACTTCGTCAAAGTTTCCACTCCAATGCAAGTTACCAAATCGGGTACCTTTAGTACCATTCAGTGACAACGTATTCCGCATTCCTTCCCCGAGGCTAGTGAGGTCCCATGTCATGCCATCATGACCACCATCGGCATGACAACTCGCACAAGAAATGTAACCTTCATCCCCCATTTCTGGCTGACTGGAATGGTAAAAAATACGTAGACCTTGCATCTCTTCAACGCTCAAACGTTCATTTTCAACCGTGTTAATAGTAATCGTTCTAGATAATCTAGAACCATCATGCATATACGGAGCTACATCAATAGCACTAATCGAGCGATCGGTGAAGTTTTTGACATATAGAGTACGTGGCGTGGCGCAAGCACTTCTCGGGGCCGAGCCTGTTCGAAGCTGAATACTTGTATTTAATAAATCATTTTGAACCAGAACGACATTATTACCTCGAAAACTAGTAACTTGATGCTCACCATCTGCTAGATATGTTGTAAAACTAGGGTCAGCGGCATTATCAAAGTCTACCGTGCCTTCTCTAGTCGACGTATCAACATTAGCATCACGGTGTTCAACCAAGTCTAAAACTACCAGCATTGGCCTAACCGTATTATCTCCATCCAATGGAATGCCACTCAGAAATACACCTCGATCAACATTTGCCTTAGTCGCGGAAATATAAGCCGTTTCCCCATCAGGAGAAATAACAATACTAGACAACATATTAGGCACACCTGAACCATGATCTAGGTCATCTATCACACCCACTTTATTCACTCTTATTGTTCTTGTTAAGAACATATCTCCCACAGTATTAATATCATAAACTTCTCCGTGATCTGAAGCAGATATAAACCGTGCAACTAACAATCGACTATCCCTCAAAGCCATCGCTTTAGGTTTCTGCCCTACGGACAAACGCGAAAAAATGGTACCGTTCGTTATATCTAGCTTTAAAATTTCACCGCTACCGTATAGTGAGACATATAAAAATTGTCCATCCGATACTGATGAAATGGGTTGTGTCCCATAACCGGTATCAGTCGAAAGTAATTCTGTTCCATTCACATCAAGAAATGCGACCTTATCTTCACCTCGATAAGTAATTGCGTAGACATCCGCACCGCCATTAACGCCCTCAATATGTGTCACTGATGTGGGTTTTTTATAGTCTAAATCTACTTCATCAATGACTTCATGACTCAATAAGAAAGTATCTGGATCATGATTCGTATTAATAATCGTGACGCTATCATTATCAGGGTTAACCACCCACACATTATTCTCTTCTGATTCAGCCAAACAACTCATCTCTGATGATTGATTTGGATAATAAGTCGGTCCTGTATACGTAGGTGCTGGTGCCGTGCCAGGTGGAGGAGGAGCAATAACTGTCTCACCCGTAGAGAAAACGAACGAATAATCATCCATCGCATTTCCCATATAATCTTCTATGCCTGTCAATTCAACACGATAACTCGTATCGACTTCCAGATCAGCATTCGGCCATATAGATAATGTCCCTGTATGAGAAAACTGAGATTCAAATGTTACCGTTTCCATGTCGTTGCCATTCGCATCCAACCTCACGACACGGGTAGCATTTACTAATGTTTCTGAACGAAGTGTTTCTGGAATATGTATATGAATATACGTATCGACAGGCACATCAACTTGATTTGCCAAAGGGCGATGGCCTGAAACAAATGGTGGCCTAGTATCTGCAACATCGCTTGTCACCATAAAACACATGCCTTGCTCATTAACCCTCTCATCGCGTTCAACACTTGTCACCGTATATTGCGCTTCTGTAGCACCATTGGTAAATACGTCTCCGACTTGAACACTCACTGTTTCACCATTACGAATGACAGGAGAAACCATCGCTCTTCCTTCTTCTAGCGTCACTACAGGGTTAAATCCTGCCCCATCATCCCTCGTATGCCACTGCCAATTCGTCATTGTGCCACCGGTATAAGTAATGATGGAGTCTGTAACCCACCAGTCATAACCTCCGAAAACTCCCACCTGACCTAATGGTCGAAAATACTGGCTACCATCACAATGGTTAGCGATATCATCAAACTTGTATACCACCTGCGAAAACTCTGACGCATCAATGTTTTGATCAGCTGCATAAGCTTGTTCACACGCGTCTATATCGACTTTAAAGTGATCTACAAAAGCATACTGGTCTTGAAAATTCACATACATCGGGTCGCTGGACCCGTCACCATCACTCGGATCATTCCGGTCTCTATCAAAATAAATTTCACACGTTAACTGCGGATTAACTGGATCTGTAAAATCCACAACATACATGGCTGGATAATCTCTAGCAGGCGCGTTATCTCTTGGTCTCGCAGCCCATACGATTTTATTTGCGCCATAAGGTTCCATCCAATAACCACCGACACTAATCGGAGATCCGTCAGGCTCTGTGAGGTTCGGCCTAAATTGGCTAATTAAACGTGGGGTTTCACCATTTTTGAGGCCGCTTCGATTATAAATAGCAATACCAGTTGATTGCTGATCAGAAGCAACAATCAACAACTCTCCAAGGAATGCGGTAAATCCAGTGACTGATGTTAAACCCAAATGATCCCACTCAGTTACAAACGCACCTAGCCATGGAGCGCCACGATCAGATGGGAACTCTGGAGTAGCAGAGAAAGGAGTTCTTGGGTCTCGAATCCATAAAGGCCCTGGTTGAAAGCCATACTCCCAAAACCCAGCTGCTGCATAAGGCGATAACATACCCCCAACATGACCATCTGGCACACGATCAACCCCTAAAATTTGAGCATTAGAATCAACACCATCCGGGTCATAGACAACAAACTGTGGGTCGCCGGCAAATAGTTGCGCCTCATTACGCTCCTTATCCAATCGAATAATGGTGCCATGTGCACTCATTGGTTGGCCTGAAAAACAAGTAGGACAGGTCAAAGATCGGATTAATTGCGGGTTGGTCAAGTCCGACAAATCCCAAGCAGTTGTTTCAAAGCGCCAGTTCACACCAATTTCCGAGCTGCCTGGCGCTTCAGGTAAGTTAATCAACACCGGACCAATCGGAGTTAGATCTGCCGTTCGACCAAACTCAGTGCCTCGCTTAACTAAAAAGTCCCCCTGAGAACCATAGTCTCTATTTTCAGGGTAAACCGCCGCCCAGCTTACAGTTGCCTTCATAAAGAAAACAGTAGATAAAGAGATCAATAATTTTTGTTGATTACTCCATCTAGAATAACTCAACAGAGCACTAGCAGCACGAAATATCAACTCACTTATCTTTAATTGATTCATCACTTTCCCCCACAGCATTGAAATTACAACCCACAATTATAAAAATAAAGGGTTATATGGCTTACCAGAATATAATGCACCTTCCAGGTAAAATAGGGCAGATCATGCCACTAACGCGGCACATTGTGCCATTCCTATTAACAGCCCATACCTGAACGAAGAGATGGATTTACTTTTTTAAATAAGAACCTCAACTCCTATTCCTACAACCCTCAACAACAAAGAAAACACCTTAAAATGTGTCACTCGTTTATTAAACGAGTGACTAACAAGCAATTAAATATTGACGGGGAGAACAGCCTGTCCACCGTTTAAATGCTCTTTGGAATGCTCGGTTATCAGCATAGCCAACTAAATATGGTACTAATTGCATCTGACAATCATCATGTGTCAAATATGAAATTGCCATTTCCTTTCTAACATCATCAAGAATTTTTTGATACGTGCAACCATGCTCTTTCAGCTTTCTATGAAAGGTTCTAATACTAATATTATGTGCTTTTGCAATATCTATGGCTGAAAAATTACCATGGCATAGCCGGCCTGCAATTGTGCTACGTACGCTTGATAAAAAATCAACATGCACACTGAGCTCTTGAAGCATCTTATCAGCACGTTCATTCAGTATACTGTAGAGGTAATCATTAAATTTAGGGTTTTGCGTTTCTAATAATTTTGCATTAAAAGTAATACAATTATATTGCTGACCAAATAACAAATTATCACCCAAATACTGTTGATAAACTCTATAGCAGTCTGGGTTGTCATATTGAAAGCTAACATTAACTGGAAACACATTACGCCCAACAAAAATACGCACCCAGTTTAAAAAACCCGCAAATACTCTTTCGATTTCGTGACAATCAAAATAACCTTCCAAAATAGAGTATGTCACCGTGAATGTATCATTGGATTCAGAAAGTTCTAAAAATATATGATCCGCTAGAATATGCGTATATTTGATTTTGTTATGAATAGCTTCCCTAAGGTTTAGGCTTCCCATAAAGATTAATCCGACAATACCTCTTAAGTATGGGTTAGATGAAGAACCTACGCGCAAACCAATTCCTTTTTCACCTATTAAAGTTTCACTTGCTCGCCATAAATTCAAATGCTGATTTACAGGGAAACGGCCTTCAGCCTTCATTAGCTGCTCAGCATCTATACACGATTCAAGTTGTAATGTTGTTCTATCTACCCCGAATTCAACCAGCAAATCAAATAGTTCACGCGTTGTTTCTATCGCCATACACGGATTCATACACCCCCCTTAATAAAGCCAACTGCATCAGCAAAAACCAAATAACAGACTGATTACATTAACAAAATTACATAGCTATTACCGCTAGCAATAGATAAACGGTGTCTCAGCAGAGACAAAAGGAAGGACTATGACAATCAATTACTCAACATTCAAATCAACATAAGCGCCTAACACATCAAGAGTTAGTTTAAGTACGGACTTTTAAAACTCACGTCATTACACTATGGAAAAAACTGACCAGCCCGTAGCTTTTGATAGCTCTT
>JBOEGT010000038.1:28160-29069 GCA_050633585.1 Arenicella sp. | reverse complement strand
ATGATGCAAATTTTTGCGAAGGGTTAAGACGGCAAACATTGGATGAATATGAATTTAAAAAAAGAATACTTCAATATTCAGAACAGTTTACTCGACCAGACAGCAAAAAAAGAAGCGATCCATTATTTAATCTTGCTTGTGTAGCAATTGCGCAATCAAAAATCGCGCCTAAAGCAAAAAAAAGAGACATCAGTCGAGCGAAGAAAACCACTAAGCAATTATCGCCTTATATTAGCCATGTCACTGAAGCCGAATTAAAAAGGGAATATATTAAGATAAAAAAGCATCAATAGGATGCATAGTTGATAACAGCTATTTCTTTCTATTTTCACGAGATACTAGCTCTCCACTCTTAAAAAATATCCCCAGAATACTATTAGATATTAGCCTGAAACATTAGGCTACATTAATTCAGACCCTAATATCTGCGATGTCGACACTCAGTCGACTCTGCGCTAATTGACTCAATAAATTCTTCGCTTTGATCATAAAAAGAAACCCTAAACGCAATATCGTTCTCAACAAATTTCTCGACACCATCCATTTTGCAAATTTCGGAGATAAATTTGCGATGTGTTTGAAAGCCAAAATAGACTTGGCCAAGGTCCGCCTTATTCACATTGGTAAGCACTACGTGATAAGTCGCTAAATATGGGCTGAGTTTAAAAGAATCCCAACGAGCATTGCCATCGTCAGAATATATGGGAAGCGTCGCATTGACACTTCTTTCAATCTCTTCAAGAGGAAGCTCCTTCTTCTCCTTTAAGAGAATAGTGTTAACAAGCTCATCACCATAACTCAAAGCACTCACTATCTTATCGCCATAATAGTGATGAATTACCGAAACGGTGATTGTAATAATCAGCAGCCTAAATAATGTAAATTTCATTTTTTCATTCTTGAAAAACA
>JBOEGT010000038.1:1340-27968 GCA_050633585.1 Arenicella sp. | reverse complement strand
CGTATAGACCACCATTTTCCTAATAAAAAACTATCATCCGTCATGCTTAATGAGGCTGCCCAATCCAATTTACCTTGCTCCGAAGCGGTGACTAATCGCACGCCTAATAGCGAAAATTTCAGTGTCACTTTCTGTTTGTGCCACTCATTATCTTCATAATAGGCAGCTTGAAACGCGATATACCAATCTCCGTATAACTTTCGATTGTTACGCGTTTGAAAATAGACCAACACTGCTGGCACCAGCAGAGATAAAAACAAACCTAACAAGGTAAAAATTAACCCTTCAAGCACGCCGAACTCCGCCTCAATCGGCTAATATTTTTTGAACGAATGGGATGGTGAGTTTCCGCTTTTCGATCAATGAGGCACGGTCGAGCTTTTTAATGGCATCAAAAAGACTGTGATTATCGCGAGAGAAATGCGTTAACAAATAGTGAATCACTTTTTCATCCACTTTCAAGTCACGCTCTTCGAGACTTTTTTGTAGCACTTTGAGCTTTCCAGCATCTTTCAAGCTGAAAAGCTCATAGACAACGCCACTGGCTAAGCGACTCACTAAGTCTGCCAGATCAAATGCATTATTCTTTGGCGATTGTTTCGCCGACACAATAAGACGCTGCGATGAATTTTTAGCCTTTTCAACGACCGCAAAAATCGCTTGCTCTGCCTCCGAGCTTCCTGACCAAGCATCAATATTATCCAGACAAAAACAACTGGCGTCTATAAATGCTGTCAACATGCTCGCCTGTGCACTTTCCGATGCACAATCAATGTAGACGGTGTCAGAATTACCGAGTTCTCGAAACAGATTAGAGGCAGCGATATGTAAATGTGTCTTACCTGCACCAGACTCTCCATAAAAATAAAAAGGCGTGGTTTCTGCATTGAGTAAATAAGCGCGCAAGTCTTTGACTAACAACGCATTAGCTGAGCCTGCCTCAACATGAAAATTATCAAAACGAGAGTGATTCGCCTGTGGCGACCACAATGGAAGTTGGCCTGAATTCATGAACTTTCTTTATGACATATAACGTATAAGCAATTGATCAAAGCTGCTTTTTCTCACCTTGCATGGTAAGAAGCAAACCTTGCCAAATATACGCTAAACCACTCAAGATACTAGTCCCTGCGACTAAGAAGAATAAAAAAGACCAGTCAATGCCTTCCAGAAAATGCGGATAAGCTAATTTTAACAAAGTGATAAACACCAAGAAAATTTGCATCACTGTATTCAATTTTGAAATAACTAATGGCTTCAAAGCAACATTGCCTACTAACAAGGTGACGAAAAGCACACCACCAATAATAATGAGGTCACGGAAAACGACAACCACAGCAACCCAGAAAGGCAGATACTCTTGGTAGGACAACATCACAAAAGCGGCCACTAGCAAACACTTGTCTGCTAAAGGGTCTAACATGGTGCCCAGTTTTGTCACACAACCATAACGCTTAGCAATAAACCCATCTAAACCATCGGACAAACCCGCTAAAACAAATAACCACAACGCGAATTCATAACTATGATTAAATAGCAAAATAATGATAAAAGGGACTGATGCAATCCGTAGCAACGTTAAAAAATTAGGAACATAAATCATATCGCTATTATCGCTAGATAGAATAGGATTTTCTAGGTAAAAATAAAGTAGCAACACAAGCTATATTTAACGTTACAATACGCGTCCTAAATTAATATATTTTGACTGTTGCAAAGACAGATATTTTCAAGATGAGCGAGAGTAAAAAAGGCCTGAGTTATAAAGATGCTGGTGTAGATATTGACGCTGGCGATGCTTTTATAGATGTGATCAAACCATTAGCTAAATCGACACAGCGAGAAGGCTGCATGAGTGGATTGGGTGGTTTTGGCGCCATGTTTCAAATACCTGAAGGTTATAAAAATCCGGTATTAGTGTCTGGTACAGATGGTGTAGGCACGAAACTAAAACTAGCGTTTCAAATGGAAAAACATGACACTATTGGCATTGATCTAGTAGCCATGTGTGTCAATGACATTTTAGTGCAAGGCGCGGAACCGCTGTTTTTCTTAGATTATTTTGCCTCCGGAAAACTGTCAACCGAGACCGCTGCACAAGTGGTCTCCGGCATCGCTGAGGGCTGTCGCCAGTCTAATGCTGCATTAATTGGCGGTGAAACCGCTGAAATGCCAGGCATGTATGACGCTGGCGAATATGATTTGGCAGGCTTTTGTGTCGGTGCGGTCGAAAAAGAGGATATTATTGATGGCAGCAAAGTGGCGGCTGGTGATATTTTAATTGGACTTCCCTCTTCAGGCGCTCATTCCAATGGCTATTCCTTGATCAGAAAAGTCATCGATGATTTTGGCGTGTCATTAGACACCATCGTAGATGGCAAGCCACTGTCAGAAGCAGTGCTAGCGCCAACAAAAATTTACGTGAAGTCATGCTTAGAATTGATTAAAACCGTCGATGTTCACGCGTTAGCACACATCACAGGCGGTGGTATCCCTGGCAACTTAGTTCGCGTACTACCCGAAGGCTGCCATGCGATAATTAATGAAAGTAGCTGGAAATGGCCAGAACTATTCGATTTATTGTCCGAAACAGCCAATATTGATCGACAAGAAATGTACCGTGCCTTTAACTGCGGTGTTGGCATGATTGTCGCCATTTCTGCTCAAGACAAAGAGCAGACTTTGGCAACACTCGCCAAGCACGATATCGCTGCCTTCGAAATGGGATCCATTGAAGCAGGCTCAGGTAACGCCCCAGTTGTCATTCAATAAGGGAAAGACAGGCGCTATTCATACATGAACACTCGCAAATTATCCGTGGTTGTCCTTATTTCTGGTAGCGGAAGTAATTTACAAGCATTTATTGATCGATCATCTGAACTGAATATTTCAATTAAGGCTGTCATCAGCAACATTGCTGAGGCTTATGGCCTTGAAAGAGCCAAAACAGCAAACATCCCTGCGATTGCCGTACCTCATGGGGATTTTGCTTCAAGAGAAGATTTTGATGCATCACTGGCTAACCACATCCATAAATATCAGCCCGACCTAATCATTTTAGCGGGCTTCATGCGTATTCTCAGTGCCGATTTCGTCACAGCCTTCAAAGACAAAATTATCAATATTCACCCATCATTACTCCCGAAATATAAAGGCTTAAACACCCATCAACGAGCCATTGAAGCTGGCGATGATTTTCACGGGGCAAGCGTACATGTTGTCACTCCTGAACTAGATGATGGACCCGTCATTATTCAAGGGCAACTACCCATAAAAGAGGACGCAACCGCTGAATCATTACAACAGCAAATACATGTGATAGAACATCAGATATATCCCCAAGCGGTCAAATGGATCGCCAATGGTGATGTTATTATTCAAAACGGGCAAGTCATCGAAACACACTCACTTGAAAGACTCGTCACCATTTAACGAACTGAATAGCACTAACGACATGAACGCAAAACGTAGACCAAAGACACTCTTAGGCAATCGTTTTTTAAGCACTCTACTTTGCTTAACAAGCCTTAGCGTCGTCAGTTTTTCAACTCAAGCCCTGGATAAATCAACTCCGGACGGGGAAGTTAAACTTCGTTATAACGTCAATATATATGGCACTAATTTAGGTGAAATTCATACGAGCATCAAAAAAAACCAACAACGCTTTGAGCTAAACTCAGTGACCAAAGCAGAAGGCGCGGCATCTCTTGTGATGGGTGGCGACCTGAAACAACAATGCAATTTTTCGGTTCAAGACAAACAAATCATTACTCGCAGCTCTTTAGTTGAAAAACTAGGCCGAAAATCATTCATCAGCAAAGTGGAGATAGATTGGAATTCAAAATTTATTAACTATAACAATGAATCAGTTTTAGCCGTCCCAGAAGGCTACCTCGTTGATTCTTGTAACTTTCAATTTGCTGCGGCCTTTACGGATATTGACTTTTTAAAGCAAAACACAACTTATGTGCTGGATGGCAAACAAAATCGCCTGAAAGCGTATGTGTTCAAATCAGAAACCCTGGAAACGCTTAAAACCTCTATCGGTGAATTTGAAACCAGAAAAATTGTGCTAGAACGAGAACTCAACCCTGAAAAGAGTTTTATTTTCTGGGTCACCGATGAGCATCCATATTTTCCATTGAAAATGGTCGAAAAAAGAAAGTCGAGAAGCCGAATCATGACCATTAAGTCTTATGATCCGGTCTCCTCGTAGCTGAGATTAGGTCAGGCTGTTTATTATTACAGCTACATTAAACCTCTTCTGTCTCTTTATTGGTTAAGCGGTCACGGTGTGCTTTTGTCAAAAACGTTAATTTATTCTCTTTGACGGAGATATCAACCTCTCCACCATTCACCAGTTCACCGAATAATAGCTCGTCTGCAAGGCCTCGTTTGATTTCTTCTTGCATTAAACGCCCTAACGGCCTTGCTCCCATAGCCACATCATAACCGTTCTCGGCCAACCACGCTTTGGCCTTGCTATCCACTCTGAGAGTGACGTTTTTATCCAATAATTGAGATTCAATTTGCAGTAATTCTTTATCAACAATTTTACCAATGACCTCCTTACTGAGCGAGCTAAAGCGCACAATAGAGTCCAAACGATTACGAAACTCAGGCGTAAATAGCTTTTCAATAGCCTTAAGATCATCTGAACTATGGTCTTGATGCGTGAAGCCAACGGATGCTCTCGCCGTTTGCTCGGCACCCGCATTGGTTGTCATCACAATGATGATGTTGCGAAAATCTGCTTTTCGGCCATTATTATCAGTCAACGTGCCATGATCCATGACTTGCAACAAGATATTAAAAACATCGGGATGCGCTTTTTCGATTTCATCCAGCAACAAAACCGCATGAGGATGCTTCGTCACTTGCTCGGTGAGCAAGCCACCCTGATCATACCCTACATAGCCTGGAGGGGCTCCGATCAAGCGTGACACTGTATGGCGCTCCATATATTCGGACATATCAAAACGAATCAGTTCCACACCGAGGGTATGCGCTAATTGTTTTGTCACCTCAGTTTTACCCACGCCCGTTGGCCCCGAAAACAAAAATGATCCAATGGGTTTTTCAGGTTTGCCTAAACCTGAGCGAGACATTTTGATAGCCGAGGTTAAATGCTGAATAGCCTCATCTTGACCAAACACCACCATTTTTAAATCACGCTCAAGGTTTCTCAATGATTCAACATCAGATTTCGAAACACGTTGCGATGGAATTCTGGCCATCTTAGCAATGACTAACTCCATGTCATCACTATCGATTTCTTGCGTTGTGTCATCGCCTTCGGATTTAAATGCGCGCACACGAGCACCCGCTTCATCCACCACATCAACCGCTTTGTCCGGCAAAAAGCGATCCGTAATATAACGCTCAGAGAGCTCCGTAGCCGTTCTTAACGATTCTTTTGTGTAAGTGACATTATGATGCTCTTCATAACGCGACTTCAATCCACGAAGAATTTCGACGGTTTCTTCAATTGTTGCCGGTTCAACATCTACCTTTTGAAAACGCCTTGAGAGCGCACGATCACGATCAAATATCCCACGATACTCTTGATAGGTTGTCGAACCAATACACTTCAATGCACCAGAAGACAGCGCAGGTTTCAATAGATTGGACGCATCAAGCGCGCCACCTGAGGTAGCACCCGCACCAATGATCGTATGAATTTCATCAATAAATAAAATAGCATGCTGTTCTTCTTCTAACGCCGTCAACACCTGCTTTAAGCGCTTTTCAAATTCACCTCGGTACTTAGTACCTGCTAATAAAGCACCAATATCGAGTGAATAGATCACCGCATCTTTTAATACATCAGGGACTTCTCCTAGATAAATATTTCTCGCCAAACCTTCGGCTATGGCTGTTTTCCCGACGCCGGCCTCACCCACAAATAAAGGGTTATTTTTACGACGTCGGCATAAAATTTGAGTCATACGCTCTAACTCTTCACTTCGGCCAATTAATGGGTCGACCTGCTCATTCGAGGCTTTTTCATTCAGATTAACGGTGAATTCGTCTAAAGGTTTCGCACTGTCATCAATATCTTGAACTTGACCATCGCCCACTTGTTCAGGATTGACGCTCGCCCCCGTTTTAGAAATACCATGAGCAACAAAGTTGACCGCATCAAAACGTGTCACCCCCTGTTCATTCATGAAATACACCGAATGGCTATCCGTTTCAGAAAAAATTGAAATTAACACATTTGAACCCTCAACCACTTTTCCACCGGAGTTCTGGCAATGTAAGACAGCACGCTTAATGACGCGTTGAAAACCAATGCTAGGTTGGGTGCGAATATCACTCCCTTCTGGAATAACCGGAACTTGCTCATCGATGTGTTCAAGCAAATCAGCAGCTAGCTTCGGAATATCGGCACCCGTTGCATGCAATACTTGATTCGCAAAGTGATTATCCAACAATGCCAAAAGTAAATGCTCAATAGTCACAAATTCATGACCAGACTCTTGTGCGTGACGAACTGCGTTTTCTATCGAGTTTTCTAAATCTTGTGACAACATATCTATTCCTCGCTCTGGTTATGACTCATCGTCAGCATCTGGCTCCATCGTACACTGCAATGGATGCTGATTATTATTTGCCGCCTGCATCACTAACTCTACCTTAGTTTCTGCAATTTCACGTGTATAAACTCCACAAATGCCAACACCCTTCTGATGGACATGCAACATCACTTGCACAGACTCTTCTTCACTGAGGCGAAAAATATCTTGCAAGATTGCAACCACAAACTCCATCGGAGTGTAGTCATCATTCAGTAAAATGACTTTATAAAGCGGTGGTTTTTTTAACTTAGGCTGAGCAACCTCAACTAAGGCGCCTTCCGAATGATCTGGCTCATTAGTGCTCAAAATTTGATTCTGTATATTCATAATTCAAAGATATAACGACAAGTCTGTGAAAATCAAGGCACCTAATGATGATAATAATCCTGATTTTTCATTTATAACGCATTTCTTACTCGGAACAAATGTGTAGAATAATGATCTATGTTTGTTTAAATCTTAATGTAATATATGGTTAAATAAACAAGCCATTTTGTATGGAGGTAAATACAAAATTAATTAGCATGTCCAAGCAGTATCTGGATTATCCCCAAAAATTTTTTTTAGGTGTAACAATGAGTACTCAAAAAGGGAAGGTTAAATGGTTCAATTCAACTAAAGGTTTTGGTTTTATTGAACCTGAAGGTGGTGGCGATGATGTATTCGCGCACTTTTCAGAAATTCAGATGGAAGGCTATAAATCCTTGAATGAAGGGCAGGAAGTTGAATATCAATTAGAGACTGGTGAAAAAGGTCCTAAGGCATCCAACATCACAGCTGTTTAATCGGATTTATATAACAACAGTCAAATGAATATGTATGATTATTTTCATTTGACTGTTGCCTCAATCTGCGAAAAAGACGGAAAATTCCTAGTCGTTGAGGAAGTATCAAAAAAAACAGGGAAAACAGTTTTTAATCAGCCCGCTGGGCATGTTGAATTAAACGAACCTATTATTGACGCTGTTGTTAGAGAAACTTTAGAAGAAACGTCCTGGTCAATAAAACCGACAAGCATTGTTGGAATTTACCAAAACATCGTTGATGTTCAAGGCCAATCGAGACATTACTGCAGAGTCTGTTTTACCTGTGATGTCATCGAAAAGACCACTCTAGATATAGACCCCGATATCACAGCAGCACACTGGCTAACAGCTGATGAAATATTCAACTTACCCAACCCTCGCAGCTCCATGGTAAAAAAATGCTTGGAAGATTATCTCGCTGGCAAACGCTTTTCACTTGATATTCTAACCACACTGCGTTAAAACGCAGCACATGACCAATCAAGCTTTAAAAGAACCTCTTTTTACCACGTTGCCAAAAAACACTCACGTCGTTGTTGGCATGTCTGGCGGTGTGGATTCATCCGTCACCGCCTTACTCTTAAAAGAACAAGGCTATCAAGTCACTGGCATGTTCATGAAAAACTGGGAAGAAGATGACACCGCGGAATACTGTGCCGCCGCCACTGACATGGCTGACGCAAAAAAAGTTTGCGAGATCATTGACATTCCTTTTCATGAGGTCAACTTTGCCCACGAATATTGGGAGAATGTGTTTGAACACTTTCTGGCAGAATATGCCGCAGGCAGAACCCCCAATCCCGACATTTTATGCAACAAAGAAATCAAATTTAAAGAGTTTTTACTGCAAGCCGAAAGCTTAGGCGCAGATTACATTGCAACAGGTCATTATGTTGCCAACGGCCAAACGCAAGCAGGACAACACCTACTCCTCAAAGGTGCCGACCAAAACAAAGACCAAAGTTATTTTTTATACACGCTCAATCAAACGCAACTGGCAAAAAGTTTATTTCCTTTGGGAGATATTGAAAAAAATCTCGTTAGAGAAAAAGCGTTAAATGCCGGATTTCCTATACACGACAAAAAAGACAGCACTGGGATTTGCTTTATTGGAGAACGCCGATTCAAAGATTTTTTAAGTCAATATTTAAAACCAAACCCTGGCGACATTCGTTCTATCGATGGGGAGTTGATTGGGCAGCATGATGGCTTAATGTACCATACGATAGGCCAACGCAAAGGGCTTGGAATTGGCGGCAGCTCTGCAACAAACAACAGCGGTGAAGCCTGGTATGCCGCAGCTAAAGATATAGAAAGCAATACGCTAATTGTTGTTCAAGGACATGACCATAAGGCACTAATGTCCTCCACACTCATTGCACACACCTGCGATTGGGTGTCTGGACACGCTCCTGAAATAGGCAAAACCTATCGCGCTAAAACTCGCTACAGACAAGCTGATCAAGCCTGTGAAATCACCGCAATCAATGGAGATGAAATCACTGTAAACTTTATTGAACCACAACGCGCAGTGACTCCCGGGCAAGCTCTGGTGATGTATGAAGAGAATATCTGCTTAGGGGGCGCCACGATCGTTAGCGCCACTTAAGCAGTCATTTAAAACATCAAAAACTAAGACTTTTGAGAAAAGTACGCCTGACACTCTTGCCTTAATGTCGCCACGATGGTCGCTAATGGCTTTACCGCGTTAACATGCTCAATAGAGGGACCCGCACACCAGACGGTTTTATAGGTTGAACCAAAAGCGGCCTGCTGAATAAGCTTAGTGCCTTTCACATAAGTCAGTAGCTTCATCCATTTTTTTAGCACTTTGTTGCGACTTAACAATTTTTCCAAGAAATTTTGCTGCGTGCCGATTTTTTGTACATAGGGCGTATTAATCACCGTGCAAGGCGTTCCGGACAACTTCGTTGTCATCACAATGTCTTTTTCGCCATAATCCACGCATGCTTGCTTATATTCGTCTGATACACTCGATTCTTCTGAGGCGATAAAAATACTGCCAACAGACAAGCCATCCGCACCCAACGCTAACATTTTTCCGGCTTCAAGCCCGTTACCAACCCCTCCGGCCGAAATAACAGGAATATTGCAACTTTCTTTGAGCATGGGAATCAGCTGATTAAAAGAAACATTCCCAGCATGGCCCCCAGCCTCTTTATTCACCGCAATGACCGCATCCGCACCTAGCGATTCTACTTTCTTTGCATACTCTAAATTGGTGACATCGCAAAAAACTAAAATCCCGGCATCTTTCGCATGGCGTATGGTGTCGGCAGGAGAACCTAGCGATGTAATAATAAAATCTACTTTTTCTTCACAACAAACCGTCAACTGATCTCGATACAAAATATTGGATTTATTCACAATCAGATTAATACCAAAAGGCTTATTACTCGCCGCTTTAATCTCACGAATGGCGGCTCGAAGCTCTTCCACCGTTCGATAGTTCAATGCGGGAATGGCACCAGTGACGCCCGCGTTTAGTGCTGACACAACCATCGATTGATTGGAAACTAAAAACATAGGAGCCACTATCATCGGAAAGTCAATATCTAACAATTGCATCAAAGCATGTTTATGTTCACTCATATCGATTCTCTTACATGGATCTATTTAGGCTAGACTTAATTGACGTGCAAATACACAAACAACACATTACCTGAAGAACCTGAAAATACCAAACCATTAGCAGTGAACCATTACCGGCGGCTTGCTATCTTGCGAAGCTAACGCTTTTTTGCCACGCAAAAAGCAACGATCACACCCGCGATCAAACCATATAAGTGCCCATCCCATGAAATACCTTTCTGCCAAGGCACAACACCGCTCAGCAAGGCCCCTCCATAAGAAAATAATACAAAGATACTTATCAGCACTGTCAACAGCTTTCGTTCTATAAAAAAACCATTGGTTAACAGAAAACCCGCCAAACCAAAAACCAACAAACTTGCGCCGATATGGATCGTCCGACTGTCCCCTAACAACCACAACATGGCACCACCAATCAATATGATCAACACCACTACTAACATGCTGTTCGCGCGGGAACTCACTAATAACAATAATAAGGTTGCTAAGGGAAATGTATTAGAAAGAATATGCGATAAGCTACCATGCAAAAACGTCATACTAGGTATGCCAACCAAGCCAAACACATTGCGTGGACGCAGACCAAAAATTTCTAATGGCAACAATTGATCAAAGAAAAAAACGCACCAAATGACAGTTATAAAAACAACAATCAGCCAGATTTCACGCGTTAATCTAGACATATAACTCATGACAACTTCCTGTAAGACTCCGCATCTACTAAAACGCTACTTTTCCGAAAATAATAGGCGAGAAACTGTGCGAACCCATTGCCCAGCTTTACGAAAAGCCATGCCTTTTCGGCCCGCGATTTGCGACGCTTCTACATCCGTCTCATCTAAAAGTTCAGGTGCAATACGTTTTTTTAACTTCGTAATTGCCGAAAAATCAACCAAGCACATTTTTTGAAACAAATACCTATTCACGACATTAAAGCGAGAACCAAGGCTTAAACTGGCGACAAAATCCACTAATGCAGCATTTCCCTGCTCATCAATCAGCGCATTTGTCGGGCTACGGAGATCTCCATGAGCCACACCTACGCTATGCATTTGTTCAATTAATCTCTTCAAACTTTGTAGATATGTTTGGGCGTCATATTCCGATTGATCTACGTTAACCACCTGTCTGGCAGACACATGCTCCATGAGCAATGATCGCTTATCAGGCTGAGAGATTAACTGAGGAATTCCGCTAACACCCTGCAATCGTCGCATCGCTTTAGATTCACGCCATGCCAGCAGTGGCCCCACCAGTATTGCAAACTTCCTATCCATGCCATCATGATCTTTAAGCACCGCCTGCTCACCATTTTTTTCTAACAAAAACACATCTGGGCGAGAACCGCCACCCTCTCGATACGTTTCTATCGCAAATTGCCTTAGCTCAGCTTTACTAAATTGCTGCCAATCAATCATTCAACCACCATTCTTCACAGCCCCTATGGGGAATTTAATGCCGTTATGGTACCATTGCGCGCCAGTTTATTGGTTCAATTCGAATCAGGTTTTCACGCTTATCATCATGATAAGGCTCTGAAGCCGCTCTCGTTCAAACCATCATATTTTAGCCGCTATCGTTATAGCCATTATTCAAGCAGACAAAGTAAACAGATAAACATCATGAATGATCTTCCCCACAACACTATCACTTCATTAACATCACTCGACGGTCGATACGCAAGCAAAGTTGCTAATCTTCGCCCAATTTTCAGTGAGTATGGTTTGATTCGCTATCGTAGCCTTGTCGAAATCGAATGGTTGAAAGCACTCGCCCAAGAAAATAACATCAATGAAGTCCCCACGCTGTCAAACGATACCATCAAACAACTTGACCGCATCATTGAGGATTTCTCAGTAGACTCCGCTCAACGCGTCAAAGACATTGAAGCAACGACCAACCATGATGTGAAAGCAGTGGAGTACTTCCTGAAAGAGCAATCGAAAAATATTGATGAGATTGCAGCTATCAGTGAATTTTTTCACTTTGCGTGCACCTCTGAAGATATCAACAACTTGTCTTATGCACTGATGCTCAATGATGCGCGCAATGACGTGATCGTGCCACAATTCGACAGAATTATTACTGCCATCGACACGCTTGCGAATGACTACAAAGACATTCCGATGCTAGCTCGCACACACGGTCAGCCTGCATCTCCTACTACTATGGGCAAGGAAATGCGCAATGTTGTTGCTCGGTTAGAACGCCAACTAAACTCCATTAAGTCAGTAGAAATTCTGGGGAAGATCAATGGCGCAACAGGAAACTATAATGCGCATATTGAAGCGTACCCTGAAGTCAACTGGCCGCAACTATCTGAGAAGTTTGTCACTGGCCTAGGACTCACCTGGAACCCATTAACGACACAAATCGAACCGCATGATTATATGGCAGAGCTATATCACGCTATCAGCCGTTTCAACACCATCATCTTAGATTTTAATCGCGACATATGGAGCTATATTTCTATCGGCTATTTCAAACAAAAAACAGTCGCTGGCGAAGTCGGTTCTTCAACAATGCCTCATAAAGTCAACCCAATTGATTTTGAAAACTCTGAAGGAAATATTGGCTTAGCCAATGCATTACTTGAGCACCTCGCTTCCAAGCTTCCGGTGAGCCGTTGGCAGCGTGATTTAACTGATTCGACGGTTCAGCGCAACATCGGCACCGCTTTTGGATTTACCGTACTCGCTATGGAAGCTTGCTTAAAAGGCATTGGAAAACTGGACATCAACACTGATGCACTTGCTAAGGACCTCGATAATAACTGGGCCATTTTAGGTGAAGCAATTCAAACCGTGATGCGTCGATATCACATTCCAGAGCCTTATGAAAAGCTCAAAGCGCTGACACGCGGCAAAGACAACATCGGACAAGCTGAGCTTCAAGCATTTGTCGACACCTTAGAACTCCCTGACGACGTTAAAGCTCGTTTACGCGATATGACTCCTGGCAGCTATATTGGCTTAGCCAAAGAGTTAACGGCCCAATAAACCCTCACTCATCACTACGCTTTATGGCTGACGAACAACGCTTATCAAAACTGATGTCTCAGCGCGGGCTTTGCTCGCGCAGAGAAGCTGATAGATACATTGAGCAGGGCCTAGTACGTGTTAACGGGCAAACCGTTAACACGCTGGGCATCAAATATCCATCGGACGTCAGCATTGAATTAAGCAGCGTGGCTCAAGCACAACAAAATAGCCGATTAACCATCATGATCAACAAACCTGTTGGTTATGTCTCATCGCAAGCCGAAGATGAATACACGCCTGCCGTTCGCCTTGTCAGAAACGAAAACCGCTCAGAGATTGATCAGACAGGCATCCATACCAGTGATTACGAATTAGCACGAGCACATGATTTAGCCCCAGCTGGCAGGCTTGATATTGACTCTCAAGGATTACTTATTCTCACCCAAGATGGGCGAATCGCCAAGTTATTAATTGGTGAAAACAACAACCTTGAAAAAGAGTATCTCGTCCGAGTTGATGGAATCATCGAACAAGAAAAGATTGACCGACTACAATTTGGCATCAAGCTAGACGGAAAAGCACTGAAACGTGCAAAAGTCAGACAAATAAACCCAGAACAATTACAAATTATTCTCCGAGAAGGTAAAAAACGACAAATTCGTCGTATGTGTGACGAAGTCGGCTTACATGTTACAGGACTCAAACGTGTGCGCATTGGAGAAGTACGCCTCGGAAAACTCAAAGAAGGAGAATGGCGCGTCGTACTTCCTGAAGAGTTTGAACACAGCCCCTCTCACTCATCACCTAAAAAATCTGCAACCCACGCCAACCAAAGTGATTCACCAAGGCATAATAAGTCCAATCGCAGAGAGAGCCTTTATGGCAAGAGAAGCAGGGACAAAAGTCACAACAAAAAGTAACCATTTGATTGCCTGTTTTTCTGCTTAAAAGCACCACTACAAACCAATATTAAAACGACCAATAATTTTTAGCATGTATTCATTGCTCAAACCTATTCTATTCAAACTTTCTCCTGAAAAAGCTCATGATGTGATGATGAGCACTCTTTCAATATTCTCAAAGAATGTGGTGTTACACAAAATTCTTAACTATTTATATGGGAACAAGATCCCAGAGCTGCCTATATCAGTCATGGGCTTGAATTTCAGACATCCCGTGGGTTTAGCGGCCGGCCTCGACAAAGATGCCAGAGCTTTTCCAGCATTCAGCGCCTTAGGTTTTAGCGCAGTCGAAATGGGCACGGTGACACCACTCCCACAACCTGGCAACCCCAAACCGCGCATGTTTCGCCTTGAGCAAGATCGAGCCATTATTAACCGCATGGGATTTAATAGTGGTGGCTTACAAAACTTCTTATTAAACTTTCAACCCCACCAATCAAGCTCTCACAACCCGCAAGGTCGCACGATTGCTGGCATTAATATCGGAAAAAATAAGATTACTTCTAACGACAATGCCAACGAAGACTATCTAAAAGCACTACGAGCTGTTTATGCTAAGGCAGATTATGTCACAGTCAATATTTCTTCACCCAACACTGAATCATTACGTGAACTTCAAGGCGAAGAGCCATTAACAGAATTATTAAAAGCTTTGAGCGAGGAACGTGACAAACTGGCAATAGAACAAAATATCCGCAAACCTATTGCACTAAAGATTGCACCTGATTTAAACAAAACAGAAATCAAAGTTATTTCAGACCTTGTTATTGCATACAACTTCGATGCATTAATTGCAACAAACACGACTGTCGCAAGACCCGACTCACTCCAAAGTAGCGACAAAGCAGAAATGGGCGGCTTGAGTGGCTCCGTTTTGAAACAGGCATCTACCGATATCATCGCTGAGTTTTATCAGCACCTCAAAGGGAAAGTGCCAATCATTGGTGTGGGTGGCATTGAAACAGCCGATGATGCATGGCAAAAAATGCTCGCTGGCGCTGATTACATACAAATCTACTCCGGCTTAATTTATCATGGCCCAGGAATGATTCGAGAGATTGTTTCGGGCTTAAAAGCTAAAACAAACAAATATAACTCCCTGAACGAAGCACTTGCCGCTGAGCGGGCTAAGTAAACTCACTTAACACTGTTAGTCTATTCAACTAAACACTGTCCATGCGCTATAACTCTCTTGGCAATACCGACATAAACGTCAGCGCGCTATGCCTAGGCACCATGACTTTTGGTGGACAAAATACTGAAAGCGATGCTTTTGAACAGCTGAATTATGCCGTTGATCAAGGTATCAACTTCATTGATACCGCCGAAATGTATGCCATTCCAACGTCACCAAAAACGTATGGCGTCACAGAAGAAATCATAGGGAATTGGTTTACACAAATAAACAATCGCCATGACATCGTTCTTGCCACGAAAGTCACCGGACCATCACGTATTAAGCACATTAGGGAAGGCAAGGCACGTTTAAACAAAACTAACATTACTGAAGCAATTGAAGGCAGCTTAAAGCGACTTAAGACAGACTACATCGACCTCTATCAACTACATTGGCCCGACAGGAACACCAATTTTTTTGGCTCTTTATCTTACAAGCATGATGACAATGCTATCGAAACGCCTATTGAAGAAACCTTAGATGCGCTTTCAGATCTCGTCAACGCTGGAAAAATTCGCGCCGTTGGCCTATCCAATGAAACGGCGTGGGGAGCGATGAAGTTCTTACATATTGCTGAACAACTGAATTTGCCTCGCATGGTGTCTATTCAAAACCCTTACAACTTACTCAACCGTAGTTTAGAATTAGCATTGGCCGAAATCGTTCACCGAGAAGGTATTAGCTTGCTCTCCTATTCACCACTTGCTTTTGGCTCACTGACTGGGAAATACATCAACAACGCGCAACCTAAGAATGCGCGTTGCACGTTATTTAAAGAATATAAGCGATACTTTACGCCTTCATCTCTTCAAGCCACTGAAAAATACGCCGCTGTTGCTCAACAACACAATTTATCACTCGCTCAAATGGCACTTGCCTTTGTGAATCAGCAATCATTTTTAACGAGTAATATTATCGGCGCAACATCCTTGGTTCAATTAAAAGAAAACATTCGCAGTAAAGATATCTTGCTTAGTGAGGAAAACGTCTTAGCAATTAATGACATTCATTCGCAACATACTTACCCTTCACCTTAGCCTTCTTCAAACTGACGCCTGAAGCGTCGACAAGACCTCCATAAGTTCACGTTGAATATCCAGGTTAGATAATGAACCTTTGCTTACATCAAAATTATCAAAAAACTTAGGCACTGATAAACTCGATTTCAACTCACCGCCAAAATAAGGTGCTGACGTTGAAGCAGCACTTAATACATTTGATGCCCCACCAGGGCCTGGTGATGTTGCTAATAGAGTCATAGGCTTTCCTTGAAACACTTTCATATCAATTCTAGACATCCAATCATAAATATTCTTATAAGCTGCCGTATAAGAACCATTATGTTCCGCATAAGAAATGATGAGTGCATCAGCCTTGCCAATTTTATTAAAGAGTTGATGTGCTAGATCAGGGATGCCTTCAGCATTTTCTCTATCAACGCTAAATATTGGCATTTCGTAGTCATTCAAGTCTAATATTTCCACCTCAACGCCGTCCATTAAGCTCGTTGCATACTGAACTAATTGCTTATTGATTGAATGACGACTATTACTTGCTGCAAATGCTAAAACTTTCATATCTTTCCTCGGTTTATTTCTTAATTGCTATGTGGTTTTATTCGTCAATTTTTAATTGTCACGCTTTTTATACTCAATAAACTCAATCACATTTCTATCCGGGTCACGAATAAAAAATGATACCCCATTCAGATGTTGCATCGGCTCTCCACTCAAAGAAATCCCTAAATCGCCAAGCTTAGACAAGGTCTCGTCAGCACTATTCACTTCTAATGCAACATGCGTATAACCTGAATACTTTGCTGCCACATCCATTAACTGATTGATTTCATGATGTTGGTCAGCATTTACAATGAAATTGATATTCACACCACTAGGATGCTCAACAATCGCCACTGGCTCAGAGCTCAAAGGACCCGCGACATGCTTAAAACCTAGTTGCTCATAAAAATTTCGAGAAGTTTCAAAATTTTTAACCCGTAAACCAATATGATTTACTTTTGTAATATCTATCATTGTGTCACCTATCATTTTCTTCGTTATTGTTACGAGACGGCGTTAAACCTGAATTACTGCATTCACCACATCTCAATAAAAACAATGATAAATTAAACACGGAAAATAATTAATCAGCTAAAAGTTCAATCATTATTTCCATATAACTACTAATTTTCAGCAATAACCGTATAGTGGCAGCCATTAATAAAATAACGCACTGCACCTATGCCAGATTCAAAATTACTCGATGGGATAGCCATTTTTGTTGAAGTCATCAATAGCGGTAGTTTTACGTTAGCCGCCCAACATTTAAACCATTCAACCTCCTATATCAGCAAGCAAGTGAGTCAACTTGAAGATCGACTCAATATCCGTTTATTACACCGAACGACACGCTCACTCCGCCTAACTCCGGAAGGAGAACTGTATTACCGCCAATGCCAACAAATTATCCATGATGCAGAACAAGCTGAAAACGCTGTTAGCGGTGAGCAACACGACCCTAGAGGCAGTCTCAGAGTTAGTTGCCCTATCAGCTTTGGACTAGCTCGCTTACGACCGATCTTAGCAACATTTACCGCTCGATACCCTAAGGTCAATATTGAACTCGATTTAAATGATAGAAAAATAGACATGATATCTGAAGGGTTTGATGTATTAATTCGAGCTTCAGCACACCTTGAAGATTCGAACCTGATTAGCAGACGCTTTATGCGCTCCAGCCTCATCGTACTAGCCTCACCTGAGTATTTACAACGTCAAGGCACACCTTTACATCCAGATGAGCTAAAGAAACACCAAACCATTAGTTATAGTTATCTCCAAAAACCCAAGACATGGGCGTTTAAAAAGCATTCAGGGCAAATAACTCAAGTTGAAGTGAATAGTCAAGTGACGACCAATAGCCCAGAAATGGAGCTAGCGCTGTGCCTAGCAGGACAAGGGATTACACGTCTGCCTGAATTCAATCTTAACAATGAAATAACTAACGGGATGCTTATAGAGTTATTCCCTGAATACTTACGCCAAACTATTGATGTGTCCTTAATTTACCCAAGCAAGAAACACATGTCATCCAAGGTTCGTTGCTTTATCGATTTTATTGTTGATTCCTTTCGGGAGTAATTTTTTAAAATTAAATACCGATCAACGGAGAAATATAGTGATCTAACAACATCGCCGCAAATAAGTAGCTTAAATACTGGATGGAATAAATAAATGTTTTTTTAGACAGTTCGTCGCTGTAATTCTTATATAGCTGCCATACATATTTCATAAAAATAGTATTCAATATAATAGCGGCGAGCAAGTAAATCACTCCAAACATTCCTATACCGAATGGCATTAACGTGACAACAATCATCACAATTGTATACAGCACAATTTGCAATAAAGTGTATTGCTCTCCATGAGTCACCGGCAACATTGGCACATCCGCTTTGGCATACTCTTCACGACGGTATAGTGCCAATGCCCAAAAATGAGGCGGCGTCCATGTGAAAATCACCAAGAATAACAAGCAGGCCTCTGGACTAATCACATTAGTCATTGCCGCCCAACCCAATAAGGGTGGAGCAGCACCAGCCGCTCCGCCTGTCACAATATTAAGCGGTGTCGCTGGCTTCAGGAAAACCGTGTAGATAACGCCATAACCAATCATTGAGGCAAAGGTTAAAACAGCGGTTAGCACATTCACAAACGTCACTAAAATTAACATAGAAGTAGCCGCTAGAAAAACCGCAAAACTCACCGCTTGCCAGACCTTGATATTACCTTGCGGCAATGGCCTGGCTTTAGTTCGAGCCATGACCGCATCCGCACGCATATCAATAATTTGATTCATCGCCGCACCAGAAGAAGCCGCCAAACCAATGCCAAGCGATGACCAAAACACTAACATCCAGTTAGGCATTCCAGGCACTGCCAACAACATACCTACAAATGCGGTGAACACAATTAACATGACAACCTTTGGCTTGGTTAAGTCATAATAACGCCTGACCATATCGTTAAGGTTAGATGTTTTCTTAGCTGTGTTATCTGTAGTCATATTAGATCATTGCTCATATAAACGACAATTAGCCTACTCTCGAGGTTTTTAATAATCGTTTCATATCTTCATAGATATCATCAATGGGTTGCGCATCCAATGGGTATGACATCATCAATTTCTTAACGGGATCTATAACATAAATACGATCCATATCAATTTCAGCTTTTTGACGCCCTTCGTAAAATGGTTTAAGCCATTTTTCAAAGCTTTGTTTATCGGCCGCATTCATCGCAATTAATGAGTACTTTTTCTGCAACTCTTGAACTCGCTCAGCTTCTAAACCATGATACGCTAATGCGCTTTCTATTCTGCCTGCATACCGAGCGAGAATGGTTTTAACATAACCAATTTTTTCCAAGTTTTTTTCGCAATTCACATCGCACTGGTCATTTGCCAGGACCAACAAATACCAGCGGCTTTCAAATTCATTAAATTTCACTTCCTCAAGAGAACCGTCACTTTCTGCAACGATAAAAGTTGCGTCGTCAAGATCTAACGGTTTTGGCAGATACAGCTCACCCATGTTTGTCGCTTCACCTTGGCAATTGAATTCACTGAAATAGATACAATAATAAGCGCCAGATAGAGGTGCAAAAAATATCAAAAACAATAAAATTAATTGAATTCGATTTGACCACTTTTTTTCTTTAAACATAATTCTTATGCATCTTTGCTATTTCGAGTTGAAGCCAGTTGCTTTAGCGATTTTCGCGAACGGAATTCTAACATTAAACACATCAATATAAAGGCTACAGCCAGACTAAACCACTGCAAAGCATACGCTTTATGTCGGTTAATCCACGTATCGTCATACACGCGCCATTTACGCTCGTATCCACCCACCCCAACCAAACTTGGATCAAGCTCTAAAATCAATGACGCAACGGTTAGTTGTGTGCGCTTCTCAAATTCATCCAGCGCAAGGTATTGCCATGCTCTATCCTGCACCAATAAATGATTATCTCTCCAGATCGGCGGCTGAGAATGAGGTCTTTGCAATCGTCCAGAAATGTTTATGCGTCCTTCTGGCAATGAAATTATTGGTTTAATTTCTCGCGAAGCACCAACAGGCACCCAACCAGAATTGACCAAAATGATCTGATTATTTTTTTCAAAACGAAAGGGAGTCAATACATGATAACCGACACGGCCTTCGTGAACCTGATTGTCAATTAGAATACTATGCTCAACTATGTACCCTCCTACGCCGAAAGCGCGTTGATACAAATTATCAACAGAAATAGCCTCAACACCCACATCAATTTCTTTTTTGTTTTGAGTCGACACAAAATCTTGAATGCCTTGCTTTTCATCAGCACGCGAAAGTTGCCAAAAACCAAGCTTCAACATCGCTACGACTAGCAAGGCCGCAGAAACATACAAAACCACTCGAAGTGATGCTCTATTCATTATCTTGCTTCATTATTAATGCTTTATAATCATACAACATTCACGAACGCTAAAATAATCATGTCCATCACCACTGTTATCATTATCCTCTTTTTGATCATGATCTTTGTACTCTTTCAAGGACTCTATCATATGCTCAAATCTCCTCGTAACAACATTGAGAATCAGAAAAAATTAGCCCGCTCTCTCACATGGAGAATCGGCATCTGGGTCGTTTTGTTCGCCTTCATTATCTTGAGCAAAGAAATGGGTTGGTTAAACCCGAGCAACTCAATGAATCCTAGCAACTTTCAAAAAGAAGTGGACCAGCGTGACCAGTAATTATCATTCATACTTATTTTTGTATCGCAAAAAAGGCGCTCTCTCATTTTCGAGGAGCGCCTTTTTCATTTCTTTATTTTATGATCTAAACAGTGTTTACAAAATATAAACAAAGATAAATAAGCCTACCCACACTACATCAACAAAATGCCAGTACCATGCGCCTGCTTCAAAAGCGAAATGGCGTTGCGGTGTGAAATGCCCTTTAATGACGCTACGCAACCAAATGATAAATAAAATGAGCGTGCCCATGGCCACATGAAAACCATGGAAACCTGTCAACAAAAAGAACGTTGAACCATATACTCCAGTACCAAGAGTTAAACCTAACTCATGGAAAGCATGAATATATTCTTGTGCTTGATAATATAAAAAGATAACACCAAGAATCCATGTCAAACCAAGCCAAAAGTTAAACTTGCTTCGCTCACCCGCAATCACCGCATGGTGAGCAATGGTGCATGTCACACTGGATGTCAATAACAATGCAGTATTCAACAAAGGTAAACCCCAAGGCCCAATATGTGCAAACTGCCCATCTGAATTCACAGCAACATCAACACCGATATGGTCAGCCCCAGTCGGACCTGCGGTTGGCCAGCCTCCTTCATAACCTGCCCACAATAGATCAGTATCTGCCAACCATGGAACGGCAAGTTGACGAACATAGTAAAGCGCTCCGAAAAAGCCTGCAAAGAACATCACTTCAGAGAAAATAAACCACCCCATACTCATGCGAAATGATTTATCGACATGCAAATTATATTCTGGGCTTTCTTGAATGACTTTGCGAAACCAAATAAAAAACAGACAGATAATCGACACGATACCCATGCCAAATACCGTTGAACCAGAAACAAATTGGTTTTCGTTCAAGAAGTTTGCCGCACCAAATGCAATTAAGAAAAGCGTAATGGAACCCCAGAATGGAAAAATACTCTCACTAGGGAGAAAATAGCTATCTTTATTAGGACTGGACATTTCTTATTCCTCTGAATTTTTAATTTCGGTCTATCGTTGAGCCACGTTTTTCGCCTGAAAAAAACTATAGCCTAAGCTCAACTCATTAATATTTTTTGGTATAGCAGGGTCAACTAACAATCTCACCTGCATGCGCCTTTCTTCACCCGCTTTCAATGTTTGCTGTGTGAAACAAAAACACTCTAATTTTTTTACATAGCCGCCCGCTATGGCTGGCGTCACATTAAATGTAGATTGGGCAGTGATATCGCTTAAACCGTTATTTTTCGCAATATAGTAGAACTCATATAACTGTCCCGGCTTAAGTTCCGCTTGGAATGTCTCTGCTTTAAAATCCCATGGCAATGGCGTGGCAGCGTGACCTGTAAACTGAAGCCGCACTAACCGATTTTCATCAATCTCAAAACTCTCAGATTGATTACCTTGCGCATCAGTCGCAACGACATCAGTTCTACCGCCAAACCCAGTGACTTCACAAAAAACCTCATATAACGGCACTAGCGCATAACCAAACCCAAACATCAACACAGCAATCATCGTCGATTTAATTGCAGTTTTTCGGTGTTGTGGGTTCATATCTTATTTATAGCAATGTAATGAGTACTAATTACTTAACCACTGGTGGCTCTTCAAATGTATGGAACGGGGCAGGAGATGGAACAGTCCACTCCAAACCTTCTGGGTTTTCCCACACTTCATCGGTTGCTTTTTCCCCACCGCGAATTGTTTGAACAATAATATACACAAACAATAATTGGCTAATGCCCAAACCAAACGCACCGATTGATGACCACTGATTAAACTCAGTAAACTGAAGCGGATAATCGGCATAGCGACGTGGCATTCCCGCAAGACCTAGGAAATGTTGCGGAAAGAATGTGATATTGAAAAAGATCGTTGTTAACCAAAAATGAACTTTACCCAACGTTTCGTTATACATATGGCCAGTCCACTTTGGCAGCCAGTAATATGCACCACCCATCATGGCCATCACGGCTCCAGAGAAAAGCACATAATGGAAATGCGCAACCACGAAGTAGGTATCATGATATTGAAAATCAACCGGAGTAATTGCCAACATGATGCCCGACAAACCACCAATCGTGAACAAGAAAACTACCGCAATTGAATACAACATGGGTGTTTCAAACGTCATTGAGCCACGCCACATGGTTGATAGCCAATTAAAGATTTTCACCCCAGTTGGCACGGCAATCAGCATCGTTGAATACATGAAAAATAGCTCACCCTGAAGTGGCATCCCCACGGTAAACATATGATGAGCCCAAACAATGAATGACAAGAACGCAATAGCAGCTGTCGCAAACACCATAGAGCTGTAGCCAAATAATGGCTTACGAGCAAAGGTCGGAATAATGGCTGAAATAATGCCAAACGCTGGCAAAATCATAATATAGACTTCTGGATGCCCAAAGAACCAGAAAATGTGCTGATATAAAACAGGGTCACCGCCACCAGCTGGATCAAAAAATGCCGTTCCAAAATGGCGATCAGTTAATAACATAGTGACTGCACCGGCAAACACAGGCATTACAGCAATCAGCAAAAATGCGGTGATGAGCCACGTCCAAACAAATAATGGCATCTTCATCAAAGTCATGCCCGGAGCGCGCATATTCAATACCGTCACGATAACGTTAATTGCGCCCATGATGGACGATACACCCATGATATGAATAGCAACAATTGCCATATCAACTGACATGCCACCTTGAATGGTGAGTGGCGCATATAAGGTCCAACCGGCCGCAGGAGCACCGCCTGGAACAAAAAAGCTCAAAATCAGCAATGTAAATGCAAAAGGCAAAATCCAAAAACTGAAGTTATTCAACCGTGGCAAGGCCATATCTGGCGCGCCCACCTGCAATGGAATCATCCAGTTTGCAAAACCCACAAACCCAGGCATTACAGCACCAAAAACCATAACAAGCGCATGCACTGTGGTCATTTGGTTAAAAAAGTGAGGATCTACATATTGAAGGCCTGGTTCGAATAGTTCCGCACGAATGACCAAGGCAAATGCGCCGCCTAAAAACAACATTGCCAATGAAAAGAAAAGATATAACGTTCCAATATCTTTATGATTGGTTGACATGAACCAACGCTTAAATCCTGTAGGTGTATGAGCCATTTTTAACCTCTATCTCGTTCGTTCTTTATTATTTTGCTAAAGCAACAGCTTGCTTAGGTTGAGCCAATTTGGCTTCGGCGACACTTTTAATGTCATCGCTAGTCACACCCGCGTTGGCTGACAGCCACTGTGCATATTCTTCGGGAGAAACAACATCAACGACAATAGGCATGAATGCATGATCCTTGCCACACAACTCAGCACAACGGCCTCGATATGTGCCTAATGCATCTTCGTCTGCACGAATCCACATTTCATTGACATACCCAGGGATTGCATCTTTCTTTCCACCCAGTTTTGGCACCCACCATGCATGAATGACATCGTTTGCCGTTAGTAAAAGGCGAACTTTTTTACCGGCAGGGATCACCATATGATTATCAGTCTCTTGCAGATAGTTCTCACCTTGAGCCACTGGAGATTCATTATTGTATTGATCAATTTGGTTTCGAGGGGTAGAAATTGTGCTGTAGAAATCGACATTATCATCGAGGTATTCATATTGCCATTTCCATTGATAACCCGTGACTTTAATCGTGATATCTGACTTGGTAGTATCTTCCATTTTGATCAACATTTTTGTCGCTGGCACCGCCATCACAACCAAAATAATCACTGGCACGGCGGTCCAGAGTATTTCAAGTGACGTGCTATGACTGAATTTTGCTGGCTCAACACCTCGGCTTTTACGATGCGCAAAAATTGACACAAACATCCAGACCGTCACGAATAGCATAATCACTAAACAGACATAGAATACAAAGTGATGCAAATCGGTTAATTCTCGACCGATTTGAGTTTTTTGCTCTGGAAAATCGTACTCATAAGCCGCATTAGCAACCTGAGCAACTGTAGTCATAACAAACGCTGATAATGCAAGCAACGTTTTACTAAGGTACTTTTTCATTTGAAAAACTTTCAAAAAATTCAAGACCATTGGAAGGTTCTCCAGCAATAGCTATTTAGTTTTTATTGATCTCTTGTTTAGCACGATAAAAACGTTTGAAATCTGCCTCATTTAAAACGAAGCGCCTAACATTAACTCCAAGCAATTTAACCGCCATCGAACGCTATCATAGGAACCTGATATCATCAAGAGCATTCATCAGATAATCATATATAAAATCAACTTCCTCCAAAAGAAATCTATGCGAAGATAAACCCCAGAAAATCAATACCATCTCAACTTGAACAAGGAGGTTCAAATGAATTTATTACAGCAAGGCTTAAATGCGCTAATACCTCTGCGCTGTCAACTGTGCTTGTCACACATAACGTGCCACACTTTTAGAGATATATCTCCCAATGAAGCCAACAAGCTTATTTGCACATTTTGTGAAATAACGCTCCCAAAAATTGACCTCAACTGCAGCAAGTGCAGCACACCCTTAAAGCACGATTCAAATACTGAGTTATGCGGGACATGCGTTTCACAAGAGCGTCATTGGCAACGATGTATCGCTCCATTTAGCTATGAAGAGCCGATTACTCAATTAATTCATCAGTTTAAATATCAAAACAATCAAACTCTGAAAACATATTTTGCTCACACCATTATTAATACCGTCAAAGAAATCGACCATATAAAACACAACAGCCTTATCACGCACGTCCCAATGCATCCACAGCGTTTTTTCGAGCGCGGCTACAATCAATCACTCATACTAGCACTTAGCATCAGCGCTTTAACTAACATCCCTCATAAGAATCTACTCATCAAAACTCACACAACACCCCACCAAGTGAGCCTTAGCAAAAAAGATCGTGAAATTCAGCTAAAAAACAGTTTCAATATACAAAGCAATCAGGAATACTCTATAGAAAACAAATATATAATACTTATAGACGATGTAGTCACTACTGGAGCTACCAGCACTGAAATAGCGAAAACTTTAAAACGTTTTGGTGCCAAAGAGGTAGATATTTGGTGCATCGCTCGAACGTGATACTATTTATATTAATAAGAAAGAGTCGCAGCGACCATATAAAGAAACCATGAATTTCAATCTCTCAACAGCTACCTCATCTCTACTCAAACAACCCGCCTTTATTGAGAAAGATTTCTTTCCCACCGCTTGGACCAGAGATATGTTGCTGGCTCTGCGTATTTATATCGCCCTAAAGATATTCATCTCTAGTAGCGCTTTATTCTCTCTATTCATGAACTCTGGGGAAAGCATTCAAGACACTGGAAACCTTGCTATTTACTGCTGGATCGTCATTGTCTATAGCTTCGTACAATACATCACCACCACAGACAAAGATCAACCTTTAAAGGATGTAACTTTTTTATTCTTTGCCCTCGACATTTCCTCCATCACTCTAATTGCCAGCACGCAAGAGTTTTCAGCCTCCACAGCACCCCTGTTAATGTTTATATGCATTGCCTCTGCATCTATGATCATGCGACTAAGGCTTGGTTTTTTTCTAGCAGCATTCGCCATTGTTGTCACTGCAATTGAACAAGCTGTCCGCTACTTTTCTGACAAGCAAATAGACTGGAGCAGTTTAGGTTTAGAAATTGTTGGTATTTTATTTTCTTGCTATTTTTTAGCGCTACTGGCCCGACGAGCCAG
>JBOEGT010000038.1:0-1239 GCA_050633585.1 Arenicella sp. | reverse complement strand
CCCAATTAAACCCTAGACTAGAAGGCCTTTGGCAACTCTGGAGTAAAGGCAAAGTAGCTGATAATGCGATATTGGAACGAGAAGATGATGAACCCCACATCGATGTACTATTCTCAAAGCTTGGCACCAAAGGAAACTTTTCAAAAATCACCTTATTTACAGAATCCTTATTACGAGAGCAGGCTCAAAAGTACTCTTTAGAGCGCATGGGGCGCATGGCATCAGCCATTGCACATGAAATACGAAACCCATTAACTTCCATGATGACAGCTATCGAACTACTTCAAGGCAGCCAACAGAACGAAGAAAATGAAAAAACAATTTCCGCTATATCCAGAAACACACTCAGAATCAATCAAATCATTGAAGATGTGCTCGCCATCGGGCATAGCAAACAAGCTGATATGGAGAGCTTTGACTTAACCGTATGGTCTAAAGTTTTTCTAAAAGACTATATTGAAACAAAAGGCGAAACCTACAATAGCCACATCAAAATCTCCAATAAAGCGCTCGGGGCCGTCAATGTAAGGTTCTCCCAATCGCACTTAAAACAAGTATTAACCAACCTATTTGATAACGCCATCATGCATGGTGAAAATAGCGAAGAAAAGCCCATCATCCTAAGCATTTATGATGAAAGCAAGAACGCTATGATTGAAGTTTTCAGCCCTGGCAAACGAATCTCCTCTGAAGAAGCCGACAGATTATTCGAACCCTTTTACACGACACGCGCCAAAGAAGGCGGCACTGGCCTAGGTTTATATTTATGCCAACAAATTTGCGAATTAAATTTAAGCTTTATCTCTCATAAACGCTACGATAACGGCAATGGTTTTAAAATCGCTTTCTTTTCTAACACTAAAAGAAAAAGAACTCATTAAAAGCCATACATTCAAGCAACACTCACCAAACACACTTAGACCGCCATCAATATAGCAATACTTTTATGACAACAGCGATCGCGCAACAAAACATTTTACTCATTGATGACGAAGAAGACATTCGCGACATGCTATCCATCATGATCCGCCGATTTAATTACAATGTATTCACTGCCGAAAATTGCGAAACCGCAAAACAACACCTACACAGCGAACACATCCACATGTGCATTACAGACATGAACCTGCCTGACGGTTCAGGCATTGACATCATCGAACACATTACAAAGTCTTACCCTGACATTCCCGTTGCTGTTTTTACTGCGCATGGCAATGTCGAACTTGCTGTCAAATGCTT
>JBOEGT010000037.1:0-42188 GCA_050633585.1 Arenicella sp. | reverse complement strand
ACGATGTCTTCAAGTTTCATGCCCGTGAGTTTGGTAATGTTTCTAAAAATATAAAACATGGCGTAAATCATTACTACCATGCAGGGTAGTACAATCACAGGATAACTCCACAAATTCATTGAACCTAATTGATCATTAAATTCAGGAGTGCCTGTGGGGCTGGTGATTAAGAATTTCGCTAGCAAGTAATTTAACGTTGCTGACAAAAAGAAAGAGCTTGCAAGCAATGCTGTCGCATTTTTCAGCACTTGTTGAAATTTGGAATGATTGTTGTTTTCATCGAGTGCTTCATTGACTTTGTCTACATGTAACACCGTATCGTTGTATAGAAACACTTTCACCAATGGTGATTTGGTTTTTGATGAGATTAAAACAGCTGCACCAATCACAAAAGGGATTAAGGCTTCTTTAATAGCGATGTAGGCAGAATCAAGTTTTAACAAACCAATGCCTCCTGTCAGTAAGATGCTGATAAAACCAAGAGCAGGGATGAATTTTACCTTTTTGGAGCGAATAAACTCCCAGATTCCCCAAGCCAAGGGTAGGGATAAGGCGGCAACTAATGACATGGTGGCTCCTAGTTGGTCATCGCCACTCAGTTTCTTTAAAATAATGGTTGGAAGGAATATGCAAATCACCATTTCAATCATGAGGTTTGAAAATGATTGTTTTTTTGGCGCTTCTGTTTGTTGTGTCGCTTGGTTTGTCATGTATCTCGTGTGCACTTCAAATTCGAGGCGATAGAATATCATGAGGGAAACGAGAAATTAGTCATTTTTTTCATCTTAGAAGATTCTTTCTAGCTTGCATGGTTTAGAATCCTCGCATGGAAAAAGTTGTCACACAATCACGATATATTACTATTGAAGGTCCGATAGGGGTTGGTAAATCGAGTTTAGCTCGCAAGTTAGCAAACTCTTTTAATTCTGATATTTTGCTAGAACAACCTTCGGATAACCCCTTCTTGGAGCGCTTTTATGCAGCCCCCAAGCAGCATGCTTTGCCTACACAGCTTTATTTCTTATTCCAACGTGTTAAACAGCTGCAAGCCACGCAGCAAGGAGATTTGTTTTCTGGCGGCTTGATTTCCGACTTTATGTTAGATAAAGATCCTTTGTTTGCACAAGTGACACTTGATAATGAAGAGTATCGACTGTATCAACAAGTCTATGCCAATTTGAATGTGGAAATTCCAAAGCCAGATTTGGTGATTTACTTGCAAGCCCCAGTTCATACGCTTCAAGAACGTATTGCTAAGCGCGGTATCAGTTATGAAATTGATATCAAATCACGTTATTTGCAGAAGTTATCTGATGCATACATTGCTTATTTTCATCGATATGATCAGTCCCCTTTACTCATTGTGAATGCAGCGGATATGAATTTTGTTGATGAGCCCAGTCACTTTGAAGCGTTGGTGCAACGTATTCGCCAAATCGATAGCGGTAAAAACTACTTTAACCCACTGATTGAGTCTCTTTAAATGTCATTCAGTAGTAGAACTTTATCACAAAAGAACCCATTCAAATTTTGAGGAACGTCATATGAACTCTGTCACAGTAGCGACTCTACGCAAGCAAAAAGAAACGGGTGATAAAATTACTTGTTTAACGGCTTATGATTATAGTTTTGGTGCTTTGCTAGATCGAAACGGTGTAGACATGGTGCTTGTTGGTGACTCTTTAGGGATGGTGATGCAAGGGCACAGCACGCCAGTACCCGTTTCCATTGAAGATTGTATCTATCATACGAAGTGTGTCAGTCGTGGTGTTAACAATGCCATGATTATTGGCGACTTGCCATTTGGTTCATATCAAGTTAGCAAAGAGCAAGCGTTGCAAAACTCAGTGCGCTTAATGCAGGAAGGTGGGGCGCAGATCATTAAGTATGAAGGAGGGGAGCATATGGTCGAAGTGACTGACTTTCTCACTACTAGAGGGATTGCTGTCTGTGGCCACATTGGGTTAACACCACAATCTGTCAATCAGTTTGGTGGTTTTAAAGTCCAAGGAAGAGGTGATGCCGGTCAACGCTTATTAGACGAAGCAATTTCTTTAGAGCAAGCTGGAGTCAGTTTGCTTATTCTAGAAGCAATTCCAGCGGAATTAGCTGCAAAGATTACATCGGCTCTATCTATTCCTACCATTGGTATTGGAGCAGGGCCTCAATGTGATGGCCAAGTTTTGGTATTGCAGGATATGTTAGGCATTTATCCCGGTGGAAGCCCGAAGTTTTCAAAAAACTATATGCAGTCTGCTAACTCTATTGATGATGCAGTGGCTAATTTTGTAAAAGAAGTGAAAAGTGGAGCCTTTCCGGAAGCGAAGCATTCATTTTCATAGTCCTATTTTTCAGATATTAAAAGTTGAAAAAAACGTGATTTTTAACTAATTAATTATGCATTTTGATGTCACAATCGTGCTTGTACAAAACTGATATAAAAAGTGAAGTAAACGAATGAATATCATTAAACGGATTTCCCAGCTACGTGCTGCGGTTAAAGGCGCTAAACAAGCGAATAAGAGGGTTGCATTTGTACCTACGATGGGAAATTTACATCAAGGGCATTTGGATTTAGTGAAGCGTGCTAAATTAGATGGTGACTTTGTGATCGTCAGCATTTATGTGAACCCATTACAGTTTGGGGATAATGAAGATTTATCAAGTTACCCAAGAACTGAGCAAGAAGATGCGATGTTGTTGGCGGATTTAGAGGTGGACTTGCTGTTTTTGCCGGATACCAATGCCATGTACCCGGGTGATATTGCGGAACAAACCTTAGTCGATATTCCCACGATTTCTGGCTTATATTGTGGAGAGCAAAGACCCATTCACTTTAGGGGCGTCACGACCGTTGTTGCTCGCTTGTTTAATATCGTTCAACCGGATGTTGCCGTATTTGGGAAAAAAGATTATCAACAATTATTTTTGATCAAAAAAATGGTTGAAGATTTAGCATTTCCAATCGAAATTCTGGGTGTTGAAACGACTCGCGAAGAAAGCGGTTTAGCGATGTCGTCGAGAAATGGCTATCTAAAGAAAACGCAACTGAAAAAAGCAGTCGCCTTGCGAAAGGAATTGTTGTCGTTGTCTGAATTAGTGACTAGCGAAAAAGCGAATTTACGAAAATTAACAAAGGCGGCAATGAAAAACCTTGAGAAGGCGGGTTTTGAACCCCATTATGTACATATTCTTAATCGCATTACTTTGTTAGAAGCGCACAAAGACGATAAAGAATTAGTTATAATCGCCGCCGGTCAAATGGGCAAAGCCCGTTTGATCGATAACATTGAAGTCGATATTTAGTTTTATAGAATTTTTTGATTGCGAATGATGAGTGATCATGAGGTGAAACGTTATGCAACGTAATATGCTACAAGCAAAGATCCATAGAGCGACAGCCACTCAAACTGAAGTGGGATATGAAGGTTCAGTCGCCATTGACCGCAATTTGATGGAAGCGGCTGATATCAAAGAATTTCAAGCCATTGATGTATATAACATTAATAATGGTGAACGTTTTTCAAGTTATGCGGTTACTGCTGAAAAAGATTCAGGCACTATTGCCGTATTAGGTTCGGCTGCACGCCGTGTTGCTGTTGGTGACTTATTAATTCTTTGCACATATAGCCAATATGACGAAGAGGAAGTTGAAAAGCATGACCCTCACTTGATTTACGTTGACGAAAAAAATCAAATCACTCACACTCACAACGGGTGCACTGATAAGCCTGAATGCGCAGTTGCATAGTCGCATAACGTAGCTCTTAATTCCTTTTAAAACGCTCACCTAAATATAGGTGGGCGTTTTTTATTTAAATCTAAGCCCATCACTAATCGCAGTTTGATACAGTCTTTGCTTTTTTGTCGTCGCCGAATCGGCTAGAATCTCAGCCTTTTAGATGTTTTTACACTTTTTAGACTAAATGGCGTATGTCACCATCCAAACGTAATCCGAAACTCAGCATTGTTATGCCGGCCTATAACCACGAAAAGTTTGTGGGAGAGGCCATTGAAGGTGTGTTAAATCAAACATTTACTGACTTTGAATTTATCATTATTGATGATGGTTCTAAGGATGCGACAGCTGATGTCATTCGGTCATATAAAGACGATCGAATTCATTATTACTTTCAAGAAAATCAGGATGCGTTTAATGCCATCAATAATGGCATGGCAAAAGCGACAGGAGATTTTTGGGCTATTCTAAATTCAGATGATGTGTATTTACCCTCTCGTTTTGAAAAAATCTTTGAGTTTCAGAGCAAGCATGATGCGCAATGCGTGTTCACGGATGTCTGTGCAATTGATGATAACAGCCATGCCTTGAATGACCCTGATTTTGGTTGGAATCAGTGGCATCAAAAAAATCGCCAAAAGTATTTTGACTTAGACGATCTTTATGCCGGTTTTTTGCATGGAAACTTCATGGTGACGACCTCGAATTTATTTATGAGTGCTGATCTAGCTAGAAAAGTTGGCGGCTTTTCAGCACTGAGATATTTGCATGATTATGACTATATGTTTCGGTTGATGTTGGCGAGCCCGAATCATTGTTTTTATATGCATGACCAACAGTTGATGAAGTACCGCATCCATGGAAATAATACATTAAGCGAAGGTGCTATTTTAGCGCGTGAGCAAGATCAAGAAGTCATACGGCAATACCTTTTGGAGGCGATCACAGGTGATCACGAAGAAGCCTTAACACAAAAGCGTGTTGAAACCGGTCTTGATCGTTTAATTGCTCTTGAGCATGAGCTGATAGAGGTTAAGGCGGAATTGTCAGCTGACGCGCTGCAAACTAATGCGATACCCAGTTCAAGCTCGTTAACTTCCTTCGCCAAACGTGTTGCTCGGAGATTAACACGTTGAGTATTCAAACTTTTTCATCTGTCCCAGCGTTGACTGAGGCTGTTAAGGCTAGAATTGATACATTTGATGTCGTCAGTTTTGACATGTTTGATACCTTGTTGATTCGGCGTGTTTCTGACCCTGATACGGTTAAAAATGCCACGACACGCTTAATTGATAATATCGCTAAACAAAAAGGTTTATGGTCCAGCTTTCGCTTGGTAGATACGTTACGAAAAAAGGTTGAGGACGAACATCGAGCTCGCAATGGCAAAACATTTCCCGATCATGAAGCCAATTATGATCAGTTTATGCCTGAAGTGCTAAAGCAACATTTAGGCGAGCATTATACAGACGAAATTTTTCATCAGGTCGCGTCTTATGAAATGCGAATGGAAAGCGAAATTCTAGTCACAAGGCAAGCCTTTGTAGCACTTTTAGAGTATTTGCAATTACATAGTAAGCGATTGTTTTTACTATCGGACATGTATTTACCCAGTCATTGGTTGAAGCGCTTGTTGGCGGACAAAAAGCTTGATGTATTCTTTGAGGCAATTGTGTCTTCTGCTGATAGCTTTCAAGCGAAAGCATCGGGTACCGCCTATCCTTTGCTGGCGAAAAATTATGATTTAGACAATGCTCGCTGGATTCACATTGGTGATCATCCGTGGTCTGATGGCGAGAAACCATCAGAGTTTGGCATTGATGCATTTGTGATCACTGACAAACAAGAAATTAAGCGTAAAAAAATAGCCAAACGCTATGAGTTTTTGGCGCAAAAACAACCTATATGGGCAGGTAGGAACTTGCAACAAGTGATGTTGCCCCTGGAAGCGGAGAATATAGAACGATCAGAGCTATATGCTGATGGCTACCAATTCTTTGCCTATTTGTTCGGCACTATGCTGTTTAAGTTGAAAAAACGCGCGGATGAATTAGGAATTAAAAAACTTTATTTTTGTGCCCGCGAAGGCTGGATGTTGAAAAAATGCTGGGAGTTAATGGCTCCTACCTTATGGCCTGAAGAAGTTGATCAATACGAACTGCATTATTTGTATGTTAGTCGTTTATCACTAGGCAAAGCAAGTCGTGCGAATGTAGGCTTAACCATCGCTGATATCGAGAATGCTTTACGTCCAGTCAATAATAAAGACTTTACAGACGTTGCACGTATTTATGGTTTAGAGGTTGAACCATTAGTGCCGTATTTGGAAAAATATGGTTTGACGGCTGAATCAGATATTTCCGCGATCAGTAGAACTCAAGACAAATACGTGCGCTTGGTATTACTGTGTGATGATATCGATTTTATCAATGCCGTTAAGCAACAAACAATAAAATCCAATGAAGCGTTGTGTGCATATTTATCCGAAGAGGGCTTTCTGAGTCCACATGACTCCGATTCAAATGATGTCGCACAACAAAGAGTCGCATTAATCGATATTGGTTGGGTTGGCACGATTCAAGCGAGCTTGAATCAAGCGATATCGCACCGAAAGCATGATAGGCCAATTATTCATGGTTTTTTTATGGCTTCAAATGCCATGGTGAATATCTACCCGCCTTCACATCATTCGCACATTGAAGGGCTTTTATATGACGATGCACGTTTTAGCAGTGTGTCGAGCATTTTGAATTCATGCAAAGATATTTTTGAGGAAGTGACACGTGCGTCACACCCCACATTATTGGAATACCAGCCAGGGCAAGAAACAGACAAAGCCTATCATTTACGTTTTCGTTCCGAGGAGCATGAAAGCTTTGCTAAAGAGATGGAGCAATTTATCGCGTATAGTGATATCCATCAAGGAGTATTTGACGGAGTCCAACGCTTTGCCGCGGCGTTGGCTGTCCATAACTATGAAGCGAAAATGTTGCAAGATTGGTGTGATCTGTTGATTGTTGGTAAATTAGGCTTGCCAACTTCTTCGGAAATTAAACGTTTAACCAATCAATACCATCAAGATGATTTTGCGAGACAAGGCGCTCAACGTAAGGTCAATAAAAATATTCAAAAACAATTAAACCGTGAGCAAACAGTCTGGAGCGCAGGGTCTGGTTTTAAACAAGGTAGCTTGTTATATAAAATCCACCGTTTAAACCGGTTTATTAGTAATATTCGTCGGCGTTAGGTTCTAAAACAATGAAGTTGAATTCGGAAAAATATGATCAAGCGAGCTTTTCACATGGCCGTGTCATCTTGTGCATGTGGTGGTTGCGAAGCAGAAGCTATGTGCCTAACGCACTGCGTGTCAGCTACAAGGATATGTTGTTTGTCTGGTTGGAACATAACTTCTCAGAACAAACCTCGTCCATCAAAAGAACTTGTCATCGTGTGATTGCAAAGCTGCGAAAAGCAAAAGGGTAATTCATGAGTAACACTGTAAAAGTCGCGTTTGGTTTTTTTCTCGTGTTTTTCGCTTATTTTTGCTTCACTTCCTATTTTTTACCTAAAGCGGCAGGTCCTGATTTTTCTTTTAGCCGGGCTGCTGCCGATTTTTACTATTCCGAGAATCGCATGGCCACAGTGCCGGCTGATGAAGATAAGATGGTTTTTTCGGGTTATGGGAACTCTCGGCTTTTACGCCCACCATTAGGGTTTTATTTGCCAGCTCAGATGGCGAAGTTGCCGATATTAAAAGACGTTCCGCGTTTCTATGCCTATCGCATTGCTATTGCTATGCTGGCAGGTTTGACGGTGATGCTCATTTTTCTCGCATTAAAAGCTTATTTCAATGATTTTCGCTATGCCGTTTTCGGTACGTTATGTGCTGCGCTGATGCCGCAATTTTCTTTCTATGCGTCATATTTTAGTGACGATATGATCGCTTTTTTTGCTTCCAGTCTATTGGTGTATTGTATGGTGTTGATCGTCAAGCAAGGCATCAGTTTGAAGCGACAGCTCTTATTTGCCTTCGCAGCGGGTTTAAGTGTTGTGAGCAAACCCACTGCATGGATTTTTCTTGGGCCCGCCATTGGTTTTTATTTGATTTTTATGTTGGATTATTCAAAAGAATTTTTCAATAGTCGTCATTTTTATTGGCCACTTGGTTTAATGACAACGGTGTTTATTATTGCTGGAGGGTGGTGGCTGTTGTTCAATATGTATCACTACGGACCTAGTGAAATCATTTTATCGAAAACGATTGCTGATATGTCTGCACGGCATTCAACGCTTGATTTAAGTCAATTTGGCTTTGCAGCGCAAGGCATCGGCATGAAGCAATTATTGTTTTTGAATCACAAGAACTTTTTAGGCGCGACGTATATTGCGTTTGTTGGGAATCTTGATTGGTTGCGTTTACGCGTTGGGCCATTGCAATATGCATTCTACCTCTGGTTAGTGATAGGTTTTGTGTTAAATGGCATGGTGTTAGCCTATCAAACCGTTCAACATTTTATTGTGCGAATTCAAGGCGTTTCATTTGAAAGCTTTCCGCGCCTATTTGTTTTTGAATATATTTTATATATAGCGATATTGTTACAATTTGTTTTATACACGAGGCTGAATGTGTATATGGACATTCAAATTCAAGGCAAATACTTGATGACAATGTTTATTCCGATGTTAATTTTGGCGTTGTCTTTTTTCCAAAAAACGATGAGTTATTTAAAGAATAGGTTTGAGTATATTGAGGTGCCTTTTGGCGTTAAGTGGGGCGTGTTGGTAATATTATTCGCGCTACCAATCGTTGTGCATCTAGATGCATTAGTTGATCATGTTATTCCTTTTTATTGGCCTGATACGAAAATTCCACTCATCTTGAGCTGGTTGTAAGGTGTGAGGACTACTAATGAGTTCAATTACTGACATTGTCGCGTCCCCATGTATCAAAATTTGCATTATGGAAGATAATGTTTGCAAAGGTTGTGGGAGAACGATTGAAGAGATTACTCAGTGGCGACACTTAGATAATCCGCAAAAAAGACGCGTGCTGGATAGGGTAGAGAAAGAATGGCAGCCAGAAGGCAAGTGTTAAGAGCTTTTATATGAGCAACTTAGACATTTAAAGATGATAAAAAGCCTCTCTTATCTTTTGATAGAGAGGCTTTTTGCTGCTAGCAATAGGGGGAAGAAAAATAGGGAAGTTAGATATTATTTTTTCGCGTCTTTTTTCGCTAAAAATTCCGTATAGTTACCTTGGAAATCATTAATTTTGTGTTCACTGATTTCAAATATACGTGTCGCTAAACTACTGACAAATTGACGATCGTGACTCACGAAAAGTAAAGTACCTTCGTAATTTTCCAGCGCTAAATTCAATGATTCAATAGACTCCATATCAAGGTGGTTGGTTGGTTCATCCATAATCAAAATATTAGGTTTTTGTAGCATGATTTTTCCAAATAACATGCGACCTTTTTCTCCACCAGAAAGCACTTTGACAGATTTTTTGATGGCATCTTTTGAAAATAACATTTGTCCTAAAACGGCACGAACATTTTGCTCGTCTTGTTTGTCATCTTTCCATTGCATCATCCAATCAAAAAGACTGAGGTCTTTTTCAAATTCATGTTCATGGTCTTGTGCATAATAACCAACATGGCTATTTTCAGACCATTTGAGAGAACCACTATCAGCGTTGGTTTCTTCTGTTAGTATTTTAACAAGCGTCGTTTTACCGACACCATTTTGGCCAATAATCGCTACGCGTTCGCCCACTTCAATATTTGCAGTGAAGCCACTAAATAACGGTTCATCAAAAGCTTTGCTTACGCCTTCAACCTCTAATGCCAGACGAAATAATTTTTGATTTTGGTTGAAGCGAATGAATGGGTTAACCCGACTAGAAGGCTTTATTTCGTCTAATTTGATTTTATCAATTTGTTTAGCCCGTGATGTGGCTTGTTTTGCTTTTGATGCATTTGCCGAAAAACGGCTTACGAACTCTTGGAGTTCCGCTATTTGTGCTTTCTTTTTAGCGTTCTCGTTTTGCATGCGTTCACGAGCTTGTGTGGCTGCGGTCATATACTCATCATAGTTTCCAGGGAACAGGGCGATATCTCCATAATCTAAGTCAGCCATGTGCGTACAAACAGTGTTTAAAAAGTGCCTGTCATGAGAAATAATAACCATTGTACTTTTTCTCTCAACTAGGGTTTTTTCTAACCATCGAATGGTGTCAATATCCAAGTTATTCGTCGGCTCATCAAGTAATAAAATATCAGGGTCAGCAAACAATGCTTGAGCAAGTAAAACTCGAAGTTTCCAGCCAGGTGCTACCTCACTCATTAGTCCATGATGTTGTTCAATGGGAATGCCAACCGCCATTAACAGTTCACCTGCACGGCTATCTGCTGTATAACCATCCATTTCCGCAAACTCCATTTCCAAGTCACCTACACGATTGCCTTCTTCTTCGCTCATTTCTGGCAGTGAATAAATACGGTCGCGTTCTATTTTGACTTCATATAATTCTTTATAGCCCATTAATACGGTATCTAAAACCGTGTGTTCTTCGTAGCCAAATTGATTTTGGTCCAATTTGGCTACACGCTCATTTGGGGTAACACTGATATTGCCAGAGCTAGGTTCTAGAGAGCCATCCAGTATCTTCATGAACGTAGATTTACCGCTACCATTAGCGCCAATCAAACCATAACGATTGCCGTTACCAAAAGTGATTGAAATATTCTCAAACAGCGGTTTCTCGCTGAATTGCATGGTGATGTTTGCAGTTGTAATCATGTTGTGTGCGTCTTACTAAAAAATAAAGAGCGCTATTCTATCTAAAAAAGATGTCTAAGTGATTTCCTTTATGCTTTATTCCATTAAAAAAGGAGCCAATTCGGCTCCTTTTTCATTGCTTAGGATAAATTCGTAATACTAAGAATACGAATTTACCTATATTGACTTATCGATAGCCGTCTTCAGTTGGGTCGACATAAATAGCAATTAACCGACCATTACCACCAATTGTTAATCTGCCTTCGCCTTTGTAAAGGTATTCTTGACGAGTTCTATCACTCCCATAATAGAAAGGGACCCATGCTTTTCCAGTTGAATAGACTTTTCTATCTGTAGGGCGACCAATAGTGTCATAGACTTGTTGGGCGCTCATGTTGAGTTTTAAGCGGCTAAACTTGCTTCCTTTAGGCGCGTTGCTGCCATCAATTACTTTTGTTTTTTGAGGCTTTTTCTGCTCTTTTTTAGCAACTTTTTTGTCTGTTTTAACTTCCTTTTTGGTTTCAGTAGTTGCTGTGTTGCTGCCAGTTGTTTTACAAGCGACAAGTGAGCCTAAGAATAGGCCGATCACTATAATTTTTAAAATTTTCATATGAATATTTCCATGTTTAATGCTGTATGAGGTCCGAATAGTACAGGTGAATCCAGCAATGAAACATTAACAAATATGTAATTTATGTGATGTCTGACATGTAAATTCAATTGAAATTCTTAACTATTTTTTAATCAGAAAAATAGTTCTTAAATATCAAATAGTAAAGGATAAAGGCGTGGACCTATATAGCTTGGCATATTGTTTGCTCTTTACACAGACAGGTCTCTAAAGACCTTTTTTAAGAAGTATTTTTCCTTATTAAATGATAAAAATTAAATAAAAGGTGTGAGTATGCGAATAATATTAGTTTTGTTTCTAAGTGTGTATCTATCAGGCTGCGCATCATTCAACAATCAGTCTGCTGATATGGGTGTCAATGGTTGGACTGTAGTGGGTGAGAAAATCTGGTCAACAGCGAATGGAGTCACGCAATCCAGCGCACAACCCGGAAAAAGTTATTTGGTGTCAAATAAGCAGTATTCAAACTTTACGTTAACACTGGAATTTATGCCCGATAGTGAAGTGAATTCTGGGGTGTTTGTCAATTGTGAAACAAATATAAAGATTGGTTCAAAAAATTGTTTTGAAGCGAATATTTCTGATAATCATAAAAAACCGGAATTTAGAACAGGCTCAATTGTTCGGCACGCGGTTCCTAGTTCAAAAGTCAATACCATTGGGAAGTGGAATACCATGGTTTTTACTGTGTCTGGAGGCAAGGCAACCGTAAAAATCAATGGCGTGGAAACAGCACAAGCAAGTTCTCAAAAGCACCCTAAGGGTTATGTGGCTCTGCAACGTTTTAAGACAGGTGTGATTAAGTTTCGCAATATCAAGATTGTGTCGCTATAACGTCATTTGTTTCTTTTAAACGTCGTATTGCAGTTGTATGCGATTCGCATACAACTGCAATTATTGGCTAACAACTGGTTAGTATTTAGTATGCTGCGGTAACCGTCATTTCAACAAATAGTTCTGGAGAGGCTAATCTTGCCTCGCCGCACGCTCTTGCTGGCGCATGACCTTCTGGTACCCAAGCATCCCATACTTCATTCATTTCATCAAAATAACTCATATCTGATAGCCAAATGATGGTTTGTAAGATTTTCTCTGGACTAGAGCCCGCTTCTTTTAAAAGTGTTTCAATACGACGAATGCATTCTTTAGTTTGCTCTTGGATTGAATCGCCTCGGTTTCCAACTTGGCCCGATAAATAAGCAACGCCATTGTGTTTGACAATTTTACTCATGCGTTGGCCTGTTTCTATTCTTTCTATCATGATGTTTCTACTGTGGTTATAAGTTTATATAGTCAATACGTATTATTTTTAAGTGGCACAAATTTATATGCCTTTTCAGCTGAGAAATATGCTATTCGCTATCACTATGATAAGCAAGAACCAGTGATAATAATGGGGTTGTGCTAAACATAGGTCATTGGTTTCGCATAAATTCCATTTGCGACAATTGCTCTATTTTAGATGAAAAAAAAGCCCCATTTCTCATGAAGAGATGGAGCTTGGTTCTTTTGCTGTATGGTACCGAGGGCCGGAATCGAACCGGCACTCCCGAAGGAACCGGATTTTGAATCCGGCGCGTCTACCAGTTCCGCCACCCCGGCACACAGCGTGGGCGAGAGTATACATATTCAACTTCATCAGTTCCATATTTTTTTATGGGTTTTGTGGCTATTTTTAAAATAAGTTAGGCATAATTATTTTGTAAGTATTTACGTTTTATACTGGTCTCTATAAGGTCGATATTTTTCAATAAAATTTGAGGTTTTTCATGAAATTTGTAGCAACGAAGTTCTCATCTTTTTTCAGTGTCATTATTTTAAGTTTGTTTGTCTCTCAGCTAAGTTTTGCTGCAGAAGAACCGGTGAGTACTGGTCGATTTAATAATAATGCTATTGGTAAGCATGACGTTCTTGCTTATCATGAATCAAAGCAAGCCGTTAAAGGTAAGAAAACGTATGTACATACATGGAAAGGTGCAGATTGGTATTTTGCATCAGAGGCTCATCGTGACTTATTCGCAGCAACGCCTGAAAAGTTTTCTCCCGCCTATAATGGTTTTTGTTCGAATGCCTTATCTTTAGGAAAAGGTTTGGTCCGTACAAATGGAAAAATTTGGCATATCTGGAATGATCAATTGCATACATTTTATGCTGAGCCAGGTAAGCAACGATGGCTAGAAAATGATTACGATCAAATGCTTGCTGATGCTGATCGGGAATGGAAAAAAGAACTCGCTAAATTGAATAAATAACAGTAAATATAAAATAAAAAAGAGACACTAGAATGAAAACTATAAAAACAGTATTACTATCAAGTATTTTTATTATTGCAGCATTTATGAATAGCGCTGCTTTTGCAAAAGAACCAGTCAGTAAAAGTTTTGTCGGTAGCAGTGCAATCGGTCAACATGATACGACGGCATATCACTTGAATAACACTGCGGCCAAAGGTGACAAACGCTTTGCTTTTGAATGGAAGGGTGCTCAATGGCATTTTGCCACGGCTGAGCAACGTGATCTGTTTGCGGCTAACCCTGAGAAGTATTCTCCTGCTTACAATGGTTTTTGTTCAAATGCTTTGACCCTTGATGAAGGTTTGATTCGCACAGATGGAACGGTTTGGCATATCTTTGGTGATCAATTACATTTGTTTTTTGCTGAAAGAGGACGTGTTCGTTGGGTTAACGGAGACTACGATAAGTTGAAAAAAGAAGCCGATGCGGCGTGGAAAGTTGAATTGGCAAAATTTAACTAATGTTTGTGTTGCTTTAAATTTGGCTAAATATATTAATTTGTAATCAAACCATTGGGCTAAAGTAATCTGTTTTAAAACAGAGTAAAATNNTGGGCGAGAGTATACATATTCAGTCAGATCAGTTCCATATTTATTTTGTGTTTTTATTCGTGTTTCTTTATGTGATTTTTCGTTAATCATTCTGAAAGTATTTTCTTTTTATACTGGTCATATATCTATGACGATTACCGAGGACTGATGATGAAAAAAATGATAATAAAACTGACAACACTTTTCAGCTTAATTTTAGCGGCACTACTTCTGTCTCCAAGTAGTTATGCTGCTGAAGAACCCGTGAGCACTGGCTATTTAAACAATAGTGCGATTGGTAAACATGACGTTTTGTCATATCACCAAGATAAATCGGCTAAGAAGGGATCTAAAACGTATATTCACAACTGGAAGGGCGCTGACTGGCACTTCACGAGTGAATCTCACCGTGACCTTTTTGCGGAAAACCCCGAAAAATTCTCTCCTGCTTATAACGGCTTTTGCTCTAATGCTTTGACGCTTGGCGAAGGATTGATCAGAACTAATGGCCAGGTTTGGCATATTTGGAATGGACAATTACATACGTTCTATGCTGAAAGAGGTCGTGAACGTTGGATGAATGGCGACTATGAATCATTGAATAAGCAAGCTGCAGCTGCTTGGAAAGAAGAGTTAGCAAAATTTAAAAAGTAAGTTTTTATACTCTCAGCAAGCATAGCTGATGTAAAAATAGTAAAATCTGATTCGATATTTTTCACCGTGCAAATGCACGGTGATTTTTTTGAGGTTTTACGTGCTTTTATCTGATTATCGATTTGATTTACCTGACGAGTTAATTGCTCAATATCCTGCTGAAAAACGCACGGATAGCCGTTTGTTGCATCTGAATAGCCGTGGTCGTTATCAAGACCTACACTTCCCAGATATTCTATCTCACCTAAAAAGTGGCGATGTTTTAGTGCTCAACAATACGAAGGTTATTCCAGCACGATTGTTTGGCAGTAAAGAAACCGGTGGGAAAGTGGAAGTTTTACTTGAACGCATTATTTCTGAGCAAGATATTTTAGCTCAAATGCGGGCAAGCAAGGCGGCTAAAGTGGGAACTAAAGTGTTTATTGATGGTTCTGACGATGGCATTTTTCTGGAAGTCACTGGCAGGCAGGGCAACTTTTTTGAATTACGAGTATGTGGTGTCGAAGACTTATATGCGTGGTTGGACATTGTCGGAAGCCTACCATTACCACCCTATATTGAAAGGTCTGATGAACACGACGATTTCCAGCGATATCAAACAGTTTTTGCTCAAGAGAAAGGGGCTGTTGCCGCTCCTACTGCGGGGTTACACTTTGATGAAAGTTTACTCGCAAAAGTAAAGAATCAAGGAGTGCATATTTGCGAAATTACATTGCATGTTGGGGCAGGCACTTATCAACCTGTGCGGGTAGATGACTTAGAACAGCATCAAATGCATCGAGAGCGGCTAGTCGTCTCTCAGGATGTATGTGATGTGATTAATTCTGTTAGACAAAATGAGGGTAAAGTTGTAGCCGTGGGAACCACCGTGGTTCGATCTTTGGAGACGGCTGCGCAGTGTTCACCAAATGACTTGCTTGAGCCATATTCTGGTGAGACAGATATCTTTATTTATCCAGGCTTTCAATTCAAAGTGATTGATAAGCTAATCACAAACTTCCACCTTTCAGAATCCACATTACTCATGTTGGTCTCTGCTTTTTGTGGGCGTGAGGACATCTTAAAAGCTTACCAACACGCAATAGATGAAAAATATCGTTTTTTTAGCTATGGTGATGCAATGTTATTGGAAAAGGCTAGGTCTTAATAGCGATGTTACGTTCTAACTATCATAATTTAAAACGGTTCATTTTGAGCTGATAGCAACGGAGAAAAAAACCACATGACAAGTTTTCAAATTGGTGCGACAGCTGGTGTAACAGCTCTTGTATTGCTAGCAAGTATTTTGATTTCACCAAGAATTCGAACAGTAGAAGGTTTTTATAAAGGATTTTCTGAAACGGGTGCAGCGCCGTCATTGTGGACACTTGTACTGTCTCAAGTGACGACATGGATATTTGCACGTTCACTGATGACTGCGGCTATTTTAGGTTTTTATTATGGTATTGCTGGAGCGTTGGCCTATGCCGCGTATTACCTTTCCTTTGTGACCGGTGGTGCCATTATTCAACATCTCCGCTTTAAGCATGGTTATCAAAACGTACAAAGCTTTTTAACGGCACAGTATGGATCTACCGGCTCGTGGATGTATAACTTTGTTATTATTCTTCGGTTGTTGAGTGAAGTGTTTGCCAACTTAATTGTTGTGGGTGAAATCTTTGGATTAAAAGGGAGTGAAGAGTATTTTATTGCAATGCTGTTGATTGGTGTGGTGACTGTCACCTACTCGTCTATTGGCGGCTTACGCGCATCATTGCGCACAGATGTGTTGCAAGCAATTATTGTTTTGTCATTAGTCTTTTTCTTATTCTTTGCCATGTTGGCTCATGATGTATTTGATTTTTCAGCGATAGTGAATTCGACACCGAATATTCAATCGCCGGGTTGGGTATTGCTGCTAGTCGCCGCTTTGCAAGTTTGGAGTTATCCTTTGCATGACCCTGTGATGATGGATCGCGGTTTTCTGGCGGACCAAGACACCACTAGAAAGTCTTTCCTGCATGCTGCCTGGATTTCTATTGTTTGTATCATGATGTTTGCATTATTAGGTGTTTTTGCTGGTTTAAATAAAGCCGAAGGCCAGGGCATGATTGAAGCATTGACGAGTTTGTTTGGCGAACCCATTATGATTGTATTTAGTGTGGCATTGGTTGTGTCTGCATTATCAACACTTGATTCAACCTTTTCTAGCGCGTCTAAACTCGTTGTAAAAGATATGAAGCTATTACCAGAAACAGTGAATTCTGGTCGTATTGTGATGGTAGCTTTCCTATTATTGGGCGGAGTATTTCTTATTTGGAATAATAAGGATTTATATGCAGCTGTTGCGGTGAGTGGCACATTGTCAATGTTCTTGTTGCCCATTATTGTGTTTTGTATCTGGGGTAATAGACGTGTTGCATTATGGCCGTTGATCATCACATTTTTAGTCACCGTGTTAGGTGCCGTTACGTACATCACTGAAACATCGTCTTACAAGCATTTGTATTGGATGACGGAGGTCTTTGGCTATGAACATAAATATTCAAAACTACTGATTATTTGCATGGTGATAGCGGTGGTTGGTTTTGTCAGCTTTGCCTTGGGCTTAAAGAAAAAAGAGACTTAATGTTTGTTGATAAAAATGTTTCTTGATGAACAACCTTTACTTATCTTTGGTGGGTCTTATTCAAACTTAGAAGCGACTTTGGCTTTGAAAGTTTGGGCAGAATCAAATGGTTTTTTGCCCGAGCAATGTATTAACACCGGCGATATCGTTGCCTATTGTGCGAATCCTTTTGAGACCATTGAATTAATAAGAGAATGGGGGGTTCATTCCATTCAAGGTAATGTTGAGCAGTCATTAGCTAATGATGCGATTGATTGCGGTTGTGGCTTTGAGTCAGGAACCACTTGTGACACCTTGTCTAGAGGCTGGTTTTCATTTGCAAACGATCAAGTGACTCAAGATCAAAGACGCTGGTTTGCTGGTTTGCCGGAGTCTTTATCTATTGCTTATGGTGAATATCAAATGCATGTGCTACACGGTGCGGTGTCTAATATTAATCGCTTTATGTACGCGTCATTGGCAGACAATGATTTTAACCGTGAGTTTCAGTTAGTGCCTGAAGCCGATGTTGTGATTGCCGGGCATTCTGGTCTGCCGTTCACGAAATCTGTCAATAATAAAATATGGCATAACTCTGGCGCTTTGGGCATGCCTGCAAATGATGGAACTTCAAGAGTGTGGTTTTCGACACTTGAGGTGAACATGGATGGAAGTATTGATTTTCAGCATCATCACTTAGACTACGATGCGAAAACGACGAGTCAACGGATGCAAGACAGAGGGTTAAACCAAGGGTATCACACTAGCCTATTGTCTGGGCTTTGGCCTAGTATGGATGTATTACCAGCTCAAGAGTCACAACAACAAGGTATAGCCTTAACATTTGGTTGAGTTTTTCTGTTATCGCCATTTTTTCCAGCACATTGATAATAAATAAAGCACGATAATACCATCGAGAGTGTGTTCAAATATTGACCATGCATATCCATGGTGGTTCGGATCCCAGTAGCTGAAAGGGCTGTCGAAGCGATAATTCCAGTCAAAAGGAAAAGCGACCAAAGGGCCATCGCCTGCATGGAGAGGTATATCTATCAATGTGTGCAACATGGCTGCGCAACATACCCAAAATATCCAACCGTATAAATGAGTGTCTTTAGCTTGTAAGTTGTGATGTGTTGTCTGATTGTTGAAACGGTTGAACAGATAAAAGGCAAGACCAATAAATAAAAGCAATAGTAACGGGCTATGGAAAGTGTTTTGCAATGCAATGATAGCGGTGTTGTTAAAAAACCAGTCATCAAACAAAGAGGCGGTCCAAGATGCGTTTAATAAGTCAGGAGTGGCTGGGCCTGTATAGTCATGGTTGTTCCATAAATCAGAATCAAGAACGCCAGTGGCTTTGTCTCTAATGAGGCAAACAATGGTGATCAGAATTAACGCTAAGTCGGGTAAAAGCGACCCGAAGATGATTGCCGTGGTCTTAACTTGAGGGAATCGAGGATCTTTTGAAAGATAGTTAGCGAGAGGCTGGCTTAAGGCGGTTGCAATCAATATATGGGAATAAGTTTGCATGAAGAAATATTGAAGGCTTATTTAATGGCTAATAATGTATTAAGCGAGAGCAATTTAACAACGCGGAAATTTAAAAGTGTTCAAATAGTGTCCAATCCAACCAAATGGATAAGCTCAGATAAATGCTAAAAATGACGAGACCGATACCCCAGACCCAAAGATACATCTGTTTGCCTTTTCGCCCAATATAAAACAAAGCAAGCCCCACAAAAAAACCAATAATACCTGTGAGAATTAGCATGTCATCACTGGCATGCTGTGCCATTTGTTCTTTGGGGATAGAATCTTCAGAGTAGCGCATTTTTCAAGTTATGGTTTGCTTTTATTTTGGTCTGATCATAACAACCAAATTGCCATCATGTTAAATTTTATTTTAAGTTATGAGTAAGTTTTATCTAATTTCATTAACTCTTAAATGTTGCCAGATGTGGTCTCGAAAAGCATGTGAGACGTTAGCTTGGTCTGCGAAGTCATGCCATTGAGAAATAACATTGTTGACTTCAAAGACAATTTTTTTGACCTGTCCTTGTTTTAATAAGGTTGTTTGGCCGCATGCTTTTAAATCGTCTAGAGTGAAATTATCTCGCTTTTGATTGATACTCATTTGATGTTGAGCGGTCCATGCGCCATTGGGGTTATAGCTAAACATAATGTCATAAGCTGGGGAGAGGGACCATTGACCTTGTTTGTTCATAAGAAACGCAATATTTTTGACATGGTCGTCCTGGTTTCGAGCGATCACATTAAAGACCATGCGCCGAAATTGTTGTTCATGCGATTCTGTCGGCAGGTTGAGTTGTCGCATGCAGTGAAACAATTGTTCATAGGAGTAGGCGCCTGCGAGATTGAAGTCAAAATGTGCCATGGCGCAAAGGGTCTGCATATGCAATTTTTCGCCATTTTTCAGTCGGTCAAACCGTTTGGTCATAAAGTGATGTCTGTCGTTTTCGCTAAATAGTCGGCATTCAGTCATGTCAATGCCTGCAGCTTTTGCCATCAGTGAATAGGCATATTCAATTTTTCCATAACCTTTCGGGTCATTGAGTTCTTTGTCACTGTTTTCACTCACACCATCGAACTTTAATAGCCAGTGTTCAAACCCTTTTTTTGCGTTAACTTGTCCGGATCGAATTTCGTTGTTTTCTTGATTCCATGCGATAACTGCTTTTGCTCTGGCACCACCAGCTGAGGTTCCAACCCTAAGGATATCTTTGAGAGCGGTGTCTTTATTTTCTGGGTCTATCGTTGATTGCAGACCTTGACGTTGTTGTAAAATATTTGAAGCGAGTTGCACAAGTTGATCTATTTTTATGTGATGGCTTTGTGCTGTTTTGGGGCCTGTTGTTGGCAGAAATTCTAGGGCTCCCATACCCCGAGACCCCATATAGCATAGACGCTCGATGGCATTGAACGAGCTGGCGGAACGGCCTTGTGTGGCTAACCATGTATCAATTAAGGCGTTACCAAACTTATCTGGTAGTGCGTCAGCTAACATGCCGGGTAAGCCGTGAAATGTGTTGTCAGCTAGTTTTGGAAATCGATAAATACCTTTTTTCAAGGGCATCATTAAAGGCGCGACTTGTATGCCGCTCTGTTGAAATTTTGCATCATACTCAAAGTCGACAACACGCTGGTTTTGTGAGTTTTCTTGGTAGGCTGCTGCGCCAATTGTTTTTCCCCATAGTTTGACTTCCGCGATAGTGTTCATCAATCTTCATCCCATTTCCAATCATTCTGTTTGGCGTTATTTGTTGTGCCAGTTTGATCGGCTATTGTGACATCTCTCTGTTTTGCTCTGACTCGTTGCCGTCTTGAATTATTGGAGTTGAGCCTTTGCATTGGTGTTGGGGTGTCTTCAGGCAAGATTAGATTGAGATGTTCAATCATATTCAGTGCGCGCAGTAATCTAACAAATGTCGAAAATTGTATAGATTGACCTGACTCCGCTCTTTCCAGTGTGCGTTTGGAAATTCCCGCCTTTTGTGAAAGCTGTGCTTGTGTTAATTCTTGTTGTGTCCGCTCATGATTTAAGCGACTTCCAATTTCTGCAAGTACTGTGTCATCTGTGAGTAGTGATGTGATGTGCATGTTGATGGCTCAATGATTTTAAATAGACAAAAATGACGAATTAATAGCTAATAATATTTTAATTCGTTATTAATGTCGAATTAATTAAGTTTTTTGTTTTTGTTTATGTCATGGAGATAAGCTTAAGAACGTCTCTTTCATAGTCGTAATGGATGACATTGTTTGGGAATTTGATGCTCTCGATATAACGTCACATTCAGTCACACTAATGCAATATTGTTGGTAAGACGTTCACTATATATTTTAAATTCGTTTAGAAATGTCATGTTTAATGATGTGTTTAGGCGCTTGATAGCAGCAGTTTAACGAATTTAGGTGCGGTGAAATGATGAGCATATTGCAAAAGAAACTGGTTTTGATGGTTTTATTAGGCTTGATATTGAGTGGAAAGAATTACGTAGGAGCAACTATTAGTGATAGGGCAATGACACTTGAAAATACTATGAGCGTTCATTTTTTGCGCGCCATGGATTCAAAGCTAAGTATTTATAAGCCAATTCAGTGGCGTTTCGTGTTTGGTGGCACTTCAGTAGATGCTGTGTTTTTTACGTTATTCAATTCATAGGCGTTGTCGCTCAGTTTAGTTTGTATCAAAAACTTTTTATCAAAACACTATCCTTTTGAAGGTTTTTAATTAAAACACAAATGAGAGACAATGTAGTGTTCGTGACAAAAATGACGATTTATTGGTTTAAATCTATTTAAATCGCTATAAATGTCGAATTAAATACATTTTATTACGCTCTGCACTTCATCCAAGGGCAAATACACTATGGAAGTATCAACCTATTTTTTTACGGACAGGTGAAAGTGGGTATTTTCGAAATATGCCGATTCATCAATATAGCGTCACATTCGGTCACACTAATGCAACAGTCTTTATGAAGCCTTCGAACTATAGTTAAGCCTCTTACTTAAAAGCGTTATTTTTGCAGACGCTTCTAAGTTTTGAATGAATAACTTAACGATATTAGAATTTGGTGAAAATTATGAACGGATTAAAAAATACACTCGTTTCGACGGCTTTGCTGGGTATGTTGCTTGGCAGCAGTGTGCAGGCGGAAACCGGTATCACAGTAGGTGGCGCGGTAGGTACTAATGGTATTGGTGGTTACTTTTCAGGGGAGACAGGCTGGGAGCTGGGTGAGGATAAACCTCTCCAATGGCGCTTAGTCTTTGGTGGTATTTCTGTAGATGATGTAGAAAATGATTTGGAAATAAATGACATCGAGTATGATGGAGATGTTGATATGTTTGGCGCTCAATTTGGCCTCGATTGGTATCCATTTACCTCATCAAGCTTTTTTGTTTCCAGTGGGATTAGTTATTTTGATCGAGAGTACGACTTGAGATCTGATAGAAATGACTCGTTTACGGTGGGTGGTCAGCGTGTGACTCGTGCCGACGGAGTTCGTATCAATACGAATATAGACCATTCTTCTGCGGCACCCTATGTAAGCGTTGGCTGGGGAAATAAACGTCAACAAAAACGTGGTTTTGCATTTTTTGCAGAGTTGGGTGTGTTAGCGCCACTAGATGATGCTGATGTGTCTGTCACTGCGAGTGGTAATAATGGTATTGTTTCGCAAGCGGCATTAAATCAAGAAAGACAAGATATTCAGGACGATCTAGATGATTTGCAGTTATTAGCGAATTTTGGGGTTGGTTATCATTTTTAATGTCGAGACATCTAAAAGGATAGCAAGTTTGTTAACATTCAACTGCATTTAAAAACATATTGCACATAAATGTTTGGATGTGGTTGAATTTAACAAACCATATTGATGGTTAAAATGTTTCGCAGAATTGTGTTTGGTTTCGGGTTAATTGAATAGGCATAAAAAATCATGACTCATATAATGCTCGTTGAAGATGATGTTGAGCTTGCTGGTTTAATCACGGACTACCTTGTTAAAAGTGGTTTCACAGTGAGTAGTGTAGGCGATGGACTGATAGCGATCGAAGCGATTAAAAACCAAAAACCAGATTTAGTTGTGTTAGATGTTATGCTGCCTGGGTGTACGGGGATGGATGTTTGCAGGGATGTACGACCTTATTACTCAGGGCCCATTCTGATGTTGACAGCCGTTGATGATGATATAGATCAAATGCTAGGGCTAGAATTAGGCGCGGATGATTATGTGATTAAGCCCGTACTTCCAAGGCTGTTATTAAGTCGAATCAGAGCGTTGTTACGTCGAGCAAATAGTCAGAGTCTCCTGCAAAGTAACGCGCCTAAGATGGTGGTTGCTGGTCCAATTGAAATTAATACTGCTGCGAGAACGGTTGACGCTCAAGGCGAGAAATGCGAGTTAACGTCCTCTGAATATGAATTGTTGTTGATGCTAGCGCAAGAGGTGGGTTCTGTCGTAGAGAGGAATACCATCGTGAATGAATTGCGTGGTTTTGAATATGATGGCTTGGATCGATCTATCGATCGTAGAATCTCCCGTTTACGTAAGAAGTTACAGCATTTGCAACACAGCAATCATGGCGAGGAGATTATTAAGACCATTCGTGGAAAAGGTTACCAGCTTTGCGTGACAGATATTAAGGCTTAAAGATGGTAAAAGCGCTTTTTAAGTTATGCCTTTTGGCTTTAGCGCCAATTTTTTTCTTATCTCTTTCCAATGTTTTAAACCCGTTAAGGTCTTCGCAGGAAAGGTTCTTGGAGTCATTTCTTACTGAGGTCTATATAAGTACGCTCAAAAGAATTGAACATGAACTGCAGGGGTTATCAGAACCTGAGATACAGCTTAGGTTTGATGAAATAGTGGGAAACTTTGGTTATGACATGTATTTGAAGTCATTTTCAGAGTTAAAGATCAATAATAAAAAGCAACAAAGGCTTCGTGAAGGAGAAATTGTTTTTGTTGCAGAAGATGGTCAAGTGCTTGCTTATAAACTCAATGAGCGTGAATTGATTATACTGATCAATATTAATAAAACCGAGGCGAGGGATATCAACCTCATCGCTAGAGGGCCAGTTTATTTGATAAGGCAGGATTTGCAGGGTATTGAATCACCCATCGAGCTGTCTCAGGCACTAATTCAAATCCAAGATAGCTTCGGCTTCCCCTTTGCATTACTTTCTAGAAAAGAGTCTGAGGATCAGTTGCTTAAATATGATGGACAGGATACCGGGGATGGAATCTTTTGGTTTAAGGATGATAATGGTGATGATGTAATTCATGTTGAGTTAGCCGATTTAAATGACGGTAGTCGAGTGTCCATTGGACCTTTGAATTATCAAAATTATGAATGGATGGGGGCGGTTACTTCAATAAGTTTAATCTTAATATTTACGCTATTTGGGCTGTTGTTGTGGGTTTTTCCGTTATGGCGTGACCATAAGCGTTTAAATAAGGCTGCAAAAGATTTTGGTTTAGGCAGATTAGAGTCTCGTGTAAAAATACGAAAAAGTTCATTGGCTGCGAATTTGGGCAATACATTTAATTTGATGGCTGATAATGTGCAAAACCTGATTAGAACGAACCAAAATTTAACGAATGCCGTCGCACATGATTTAAGAACCCCATTGGCACGTTTACGTTTTGCGACTGAAATTATGGCGTTGAAGGACTGCTCTGAGAGCGAAGCTGAGCGCTATCGCAAAACCATTAGCTCAAGCATTGATTCATTGGATTATTTAATTAACCAAACGTTGATGCACTCTCGTTACAACCGCGCAATCGATATAAAAAACTTTGACTACAGCTGTTTTGCGTATGTTATTCATGAAGAAGTAGAACAATTTAATTTTGATCACCAAGACTTAAAGTTCGTCACACATATTGATAATGACTTAGCGGTGAGCGAACAATTTATTGATGATAAAGCGCTGGCAAGGGCATTAAGTAATTTATTGAGCAATGCGGTAAAGCATGCGGATTCACTCATTAGGGTTTCTTATTTTGTTCGTGATCACTTTTTTTATCTGCAAGTAGAAGATGATGGGAAGGGGATACCCAGTGAAGATGTTCAATTCATTCTGCAGCCGTTTTCACAACTGGATAATGATGAAAGGGATCTATCCAACGGGCATGGTCTGGGTTTGGCAATTGTGAATCAAATCGCTAAATGGCACAAAGGTGACGTATTAATCACCTCGTCAGACTTAGGAGGGGCGAGTGTTGCGATCAAAATAGATAGTCATATTAAGTCATTGGAATAGTCGTTCACGAATAAAAACAATGAAGTTTTGCCATTTGTTCTGATTCGGTGCTGTCTGTAACGCGCGTTTAATCTTATAATCGCGCTTTCTATTAAGATGGATAAAAAATTCATGAAGTTTTCTGTTTTAGCCACAGACGGCAAAGCTCGTCGAGCGGAATTACAATTTGATCGAGGTACAATCCAAACGCCTGTGTTTATGCCGGTTGGTACAGCGGCTACGGTAAAGTCAGTAACGCCTGAAGAGTTGGACGATGTCGGCGCACAAATTATCTTAGGTAACACATTCCATCTTTTGTTACGTCCTGGTACAGAGGTTATTGAAGCGCATGGTGGTTTGCATAATTTTATGAATTGGCAAAAACCTATTTTGACGGATTCGGGTGGTTTTCAAGTCTGGTCATTAGCTAAAATACGTAAATTATCTGAAAAAGGAGCAACATTTAAATCGCCTATCGATGGTCGAGAAATATTTTTAGGACCGGAGGAAGCGATTTCTGTTCAGCATTCATTAGGGTCTGATATTGTCATGATTTTTGATGAATGTACCCCGTACCCAGCAACTGAAGCTGATGCAAGAAAGTCGATGGAGTTATCGCTGCGTTGGGCTAAGCGAAGTCAAGAAGCGCATGGAGATAACCCAGCTGCTTTATTTGGTATTGTACAAGGAGGCATGTACAAACATCTTCGAGAGGAGTCTTTAGAGGCATTGACCGCGATGAATTTTGATGGATATGCCTTGGGCGGTTTGTCTGTTGGAGAGCCAAAAGAGGATATGGCGAGAGTGCTTGCTGAGATTGCTTATCAAATGCCTGAGAATAAACCTAGATATGTCATGGGTGTTGGCAAACCCGAGGATTTGGTCATGGCGGTTGAGCAAGGTGTGGATATGTTTGACTGTGTATTGCCAACACGTAATGCTCGGAATGGTTGGTTTTATACCGATGACGGCGTTGTCAAGATTCGCAATGCTAAGTATCAAATGGATACATCACCTATTGAAGAAGGTTGTGATTGCTATACCTGTCAGAATTATTCTCGTGCATATTTGAAACATTTGATGAAGTGTAATGAATTGTTAGGGAGTCGATTAGCCACGATTCACAACTTGCGATACTTTCATCGGTTAATGGAAGGTATTCGTGAAGCGATTGAAACGCAATCTTTCCAAGAATTTAAGCAAAAATTTTATGCTAAGCAAGGTCTTCCAGTGCCTCCTGTGGCATAATGTCGGCGCATTGGACACTGTCTGATTTAAACGAGAAAAATGTTCTCATTTTTTCATTCGGAACTCTTTTTGGATCTGCATTTATGATCTCTAGAACAAGCGATGTTTGTTCTTCTTAAACTGTTTGAAGACGCTTGAATCTTACGTGAATGTCCCCAATTAAAATACGCTTGTTTTATTCCTTACGTTAAGGAATGTAAGCAAGTATTGAGACCTATTATTTGAAATAGGAAACTAACAAGCAGAAAAACGTTTTATACATCGAGGAATACAATGAATTTTTTTATCAATGATGCAATGGCTCAAGCGGCAGGTACTGGTCCACAAGGAGGTTTATTGACTTTCTTGCCAATGATTGGTTTGTTTGTGGTTTTTTACTTCTTGTTGATTCGCCCTCAACAAAAGCGCCAAAAAGAGCATAAAGCCATGTTAGCAGAAATTAGTAAAGGCGATGAAGTTGTTACTATGGGTGGTTTGCTCGGTAAAGTTGTTGATTTGAACGATAATTTTATGACATTGGAAGTTGCTAAAGGCACAAACGTCAAAGTGCAACGTAACTTGGTTCAATCAATGATGCCAAAAGGAACGATTAAAGAAGCCTAATCAGTGAACTGGGACACTATTGAAAAATAAGTGCCACGAAACTTCTATACCGTAAATACAGACTAGAGTAATGAACAAAAATCCGTTTTGGAAATATATTGTTTTGGTTATCGTCTTAGTACCCGCCTTGCTTTTTGCTTTGCCGAATGTCTATGACAATGACCCAGGAATACAAATTAAAGGCTTAAGAGGCGCAGAAGTAGATGCGAATATGCTGTCTCGAGTAGAGTCGGCGTTGGGCTCTGCTGATATCAAGCCAAAATCGTTATCGATGGATCGAGATATTCTCAAAATTCGTTTTGGAAATACTCAAGAGCAACTCTCTGCTCAGAAAAAGGTTAATACGATATTGGGGAATAACTATTCTGCCGCACTGTCTTCTATTTCATCATCACCCGATTGGTTAACTGATCTAGGTGCTTTACCGATGTATCTAGGCTTAGACTTGCGTGGAGGTGTGCACTTTTTAATTCAAGTTGACTCTGATTTTGCTGTGGAACGTTCTAAGAAAGGGACTATAGGTACCATTCGCCGAGTTTTACGTGAAAATAATATTGCGAGTGTAGGTGCTCCGAAAACGATCAATCAAACCCAATTTGAGATCACGCTTAAAAACTCGTCAGATCTTGGACAGGCTCGTCGCCGCATTGCTTTAGACTTTCCAAATCTATTGTTGCTTGATTTTGAACGCGATGGGCAAACTGTCATACAAGCGAGTATTTCAGATTTCACCATCACTGAAATCAAGCGCAATGCTATTCGTAAAAACATTCAAGCCCTTCGAAGCCGTGTGGATGAATTAGGCGTTGCAGAACCTGTCATTCAGCAACAAGGCTTAGACAGAATTGTTGTACAGTTGCCTGGTGTTCAAGACCCCGTCAAAGCAAGAGAAATATTAGGAAGTACCGCCACCTTAGAAGTGTATTTGGTGGATGAAAGGAATGATAGTTTAGCGAATTCGGCTCGTACGCCATCTGGGTCAGCGCGCTATTATTTCCGAGATGGTAGGCCTATTTTATTAAAGCGTCGCTTAATCTATTCGGGTTCTTGCGTCATTGATGCTGGCGCCGGTTTCGATCAACAAAATGGGGGCGCTATTGTTAATCTCACACTCGATTCTAAGTGTGGATCAATTAATTATAAGGTGACCAGTGATAATGTTAATAACCGTATGGCAGTGGTTTTTGCAGAAACGAAAACCGATATTGTCACAGACTCTCAAGGAAACCAAACGCCAAAAGTGACGGTGATTAAAGAAGTGTTGACCGCACCCGTGATCAATGAACCATTACGCGAACGTTTTCAAATCAGTGGAATGGCCAATCAACAAGAAGCTCAATCTTTAGCACTTAATCTTCGTGCAGGAGCCTTGGATACGCCTATCTATATTATTGAAGAAAGAACTGTTGGTCCAAGCCTTGGTAAAGAGAATATCGAAAAGGGCTTTAAATCAGTCATGTATGGCTTTTTAGCCGTGCTGGTATTTATGATTATTTATTATCGTTTTTTTGGCGGCGTAGCGAGTGTTGCCTTAGTATTGAATTTGGTCATTATTGTGTCGGTGTTATCGATGTTCCAGGCCACTCTAACATTGCCAGGCGTTGCTGGAATGGTGTTGACAGTCGGTATGGCCGTTGATGCAAATGTACTCATATTTGAACGTATTCGTGAAGAGATTCGAGCTGGGGCAAAACCTCAACAGGCTATTTTTTCCGGTTACGATAAAGCCTATTCAACCATTGTTGATGCAAATATCACCACATTAATTGCTGCTTTGGTGTTGTATGTTTTTGGTAACGGCCCGGTTCAAGGTTTCGCACTGACGTTAGGTATTGGCATTATTACATCGATGTTTACCGCTATTTTTGTTAGCCGTATTCTTGTGAACGCCATTTATGGCGCACGCAAACTTGAAAAGTTAGCTATATAAAGAAGAGGTTAGTGAAATGGAAATGTTAGCAAAAACGACCAATATTGATTTCTTAGGTAAGCGTAAGATTACAGGTATTATTTCAGCCGTATTAATTGCTGCTGGAATATTCTCATTATTCACGCAAGGTTTAAACTTAAGCATCGACTTCACTGGCGGTAGTGTAATCGAAGTCAGTTATGAAAAACCGGCAGATTTAGAATCTATTCGTCAAAAAATGTCCGAGAACGGCTTTGAAAAAGCTGTGGTGCAAAATTTTGGTTCGGCGAATGACGTACTTATCCGTGTGCCTGTCGACGTCAATACAGCCCCATCTAGTGAGACAGCAGAAGGCAGTGACTCTGATGATGCTCAAAATAGCCCTGTTACAGCCAATGCTAAAGTCAGTGAAACAGTCTTTAAAATTTTACAATCTAGCGTTCAAAGCGATGACAAAGTCACTTTAAAGCGTGTTGAGTTCGTAGGTCCTCAGTTTGGACAAGAGTTGGTTGAAAAAGGTGTTTTGGCACTGATTTATGCGCTAGGTTTTGTGTTGGTCTATGTTGCTTTTCGATTCGAATGGAAGTTCGGCATTGGTTCTGTTGCTGCATTGGTTCATGATGTGTTAATTACCATTGGTGTTTTCGCCATTATTCAAATGGAGTTTTCACTAGCGGTATTAGCAGCAGTGTTGGCTGTTATTGGGTACTCACTTAACGATACCATTGTCGTTTTTGATCGCATTCGCGAAAATTTCAGGAAAATGCGCGAAACGGATACTGTCGAAATTATGAACGTATCAGTTAATCAAACATTACCAAGAACAATTCTGACATCGGTCACGACATTGCTTGTTCTTTTTGCACTATTTGTTTTTGGCGGGGACTCACTGAAAGGCTTCTCCGTTGCATTGATTATTGGTGTGTTAATAGGTACCTACTCATCTATCTTTGTTGCAAGCCCAGTGGTATTAGCCTTAGGTGTCTCAAAGAAAGACCTGATGATAGAAAAAGTTGAAAAAGAGGGTGCAGATCAAGTTGATTTGGACCTCATCCCATAAGTTAGTGAATAAAAAATTATATAGTGGCCATTTCGGTGGTCATTTGAACTCAGAGTGAATATTTAATAGAGGCTATACCCATGTTTCCTAAAACGACAATTCAGGAATTTGATCCGCAACTTTGGTCTGCAATATGCAAAGAAGATGTTCGTCAAGAAGAGCACATCGAATTGATTGCATCAGAAAACTATGCTTCCCCAATGGTCATGGCAGCTCAAGGCTCACAAATGACCAATAAATATGCCGAAGGCTATGCTGGAAAACGCTATTACGGCGGTTGTGAGTATGTCGATATTGCTGAGGAATTAGCGGTAGAACGCTTAAAAGAATTATTCAACGCCGATTATGCCAATGTGCAACCACATTCTGGCTCACAAGCCAATGGTGCTGTTTTCCAAGCATTATTAAACCCTGGCGACACTGTGCTTGGCATGAGTTTAGCTCATGGCGGACATTTGACTCATGGTGCAAGTGTTAACTTTTCTGGTCGAATTTATAATGCCGTTCAATACGGTTTAAATGAAGAAACGGGCGAAATTGATTACGATCAAGTTGAATCTTTGGCCCGTGAGCATAAGCCAAAAATGATTATTGCTGGTTTTTCTGCTTATTCACGTGTTGTCGATTGGCAACGTTTTCGTGACATTGCGGATGAAGTCGGAGCTTATTTTATGTGTGATGTTGCGCACGTTGCTGGTTTGATAGCTGCTGGCGTTTATCCAAGCCCTGTTCAAATTGCTGACGTTGTTACATCCACAACCCATAAAACGCTTCGTGGGCCTCGTGGTGGTTTGATTTTAGCTAAGTCTAACCCTGAACTAGAGAAAGCATTTAATTCACGGGTTTTTCCAGGCACTCAAGGAGGCCCTTTAATGCATGTGATTGCGGCCAAAGCGGTTGCATTTAAAGAAGCCTTAGAACCAGAATTTAAAGATTACCAAGTCCAAGTTGTTGAAAATGCTCGTGCTATGGCTGACGTGTTAATTTCTCGTGGCTATGATATTGTCTCAGGCGGCACGGATAATCATTTATGTTTGATTAGCTTGATTGAAAAAGGTTTGACGGGAAAAGATGCAGAAGCGGCTTTAGGCGCAGCTAACATCACGACAAACAAAAACTCGGTACCTAATGACCCTCAATCACCGTTTGTGACCAGTGGTATCCGTGTTGGTACACCGGCTATCACCACTCGTGGTTTTGGTGTCGAAGAAACAAAATTATTAGCTGGTTGGATGGCTGATGTGATGGATTCTTTGAATGCTGATAACCAGGAAGAAGTCGTAAATCAAACTAAACAGAAAGTCCTTGAGTTGTGTGCTAAGTTTCCTGTCTATGCTTGAAACCAGACATCATAATTTAGGTTAATTATAAATAGCAAGTTATTGAATGCATTGTCCTTTTTGTAGACATACGGAAACGAGAGTTATTGATTCTCGTATCAGTGATGACGGCGACACTATTCGTCGTCGTCGCTCGTGTGAGGATTGCAACGAACGTTTCACTACCATTGAAGAAGCCTCACTTAAATTACCCGTTATTGTGAAGAGTAATGGTAATCGTGAAGCTTACAATGAAGAAAAGCTGTCTCGAGGTTTAGAACGAGCAGTTGAAAAACGGCCCGTAGATACTGAAGATATTGATGCCATATTACATAGTGTCAAACGCTTTCTGTTAACAGTTGGAGAAAGGGAAGTTGCTGCTAAGCAGTTAGGTGAAGTTGTGATGACTGAATTACGTAAACTTGATCAAGTAGCATACGTACGTTTTGCGTCGGTTTATCGCTCATTCCAAGACGTTGATGCCTTTTACGAAGAAATTAAGCGATTACAAGTAGAAACTGTTCGCGGAAAGGATGCGAATAAAAACGGTAAAAATTAACCAAAACTAACGCTCTTTTGATTAAATCTCAGTCGCATATTGATAAAGAACTTCTTCTCAGTGCAATTGCATTAGCTGAAAAAGGCCAGTTTACCTGTCAACCCAATCCAAGAGTTGGCTGCATTTTAACGCAAGATAATGATGTGATTGGCAAAGGGTGGCATCACAAATCAGGTGAAGGACATGCTGAAGTCAATGCGATTGCTGATGCGATAAACAATCAACAAGTGATTCAAGGCGCAACGGCTTATGTTAGTTTAGAGCCTTGTAGCTTTACCGGGAAGACACCTCCTTGTGTTGACGCCTTATTTGATGCCGGTGTTAGTCGAGTGGTATGTGCTGGCCTTGATCCAAACCCTAGAGTCTCTGGCAAAGGTTTGAAGATATTAAATGACAGAGGGGTTATTGCTGAGGTAAGCACTGATAGTGACGTTCTAGAACGCGCCGAATGGTTGAATCGTGGTTTTTTCAAACGCATGAGGCATGGTTTACCATGGGTGATGTTAAAAACCGCTTCTAGCATCGATGGGCGAACGGCTGATTATCAGGGCAAAAGTCAGTGGATTACATCTTCATCCTCTCGGGAGGATGTTCACGCATTACGAGCGCAAAGTTGTGCAATTATTACAGGCAGCGGAACGCAGCAAGCCGACAACCCTACACTGAATGCTCGCTTGGATAGCGATATTGAGGTGAAACAACCCTTAAGAGTGTTATTGGATTCTCAATGTGTCGTCACAGCGAATGCAAATATTATTGGGAAAGATAATAATGTATTAATCTTCACTATAAACAATGACCCTAAAGTATTAGGAAAATTAGAAAAAAATACCTCTATTCAATTAGTTAATAGCATTAATTTAGATTCAGTTTTAACTTATTTAGCAGGCAAAGAAATCAATTTTGTGATGATAGAAGCTGGCGCAAGACTATCTGGCGCATTCATTGAAGCAGGTTTGGTTGATGAAATTGTGCATTATATCGCCCCGAGTATTATTGGCTCACAGGGAAGGGGAATGTTTGATTTTTCTAACAGTTTATCGTTAGATGACAAAAAAACATTTATGACTCGGTCGGTAGAAACGCTTGATGAAGATATTAAAATTACTTTCAAGCGACGAACATCAAACACTTCAGACACTAACTAAGACACTTAAAAAATTATGTTTACAGGCATTATTCAAACCCTTGGAGATATCACTGCAACGGAACAACGAGGCGGAGATGTTCGTTTAGTTGTCTCAACGACAGGGTTAACAGATGAGGTGATTGCTTTAGGGGATAGTGTGGCATGTAATGGTATTTGTCTCACGGTAGTGAATATGGAAACATCTGGTCAAACAAGAAGCCTTACCTTTGATGTTTCTCGAGAATCCATTTCTAAATCTTTGATTAATAAATGGAAAATTGGAAGTCAAGTTAACATGGAGCTTGCGATGTTACCAACAACACGATTTGGTGGACATATTGTTTCTGGTCATGTTGATGGTTTGGGAGAAATCATCAACATGGAAGAAGATGCGAGATCTTGGCGAATTTGGTTTCGTGCGCAAGATGAATTGGCTAAATATATCGCGACAAAAGGCTCTATCACCATCGATGGTATTAGTTTAACGGTTAATGGTGTTTCTGGCGCTGAATTTCATGTCAATATTGTTCCACACACAATGGAAGTCACCACATTAGGTCAGCGTAAAGTGGGCGATCAAGTACACCTTGAAATCGATGTAGTTGCTCGATACCTAGAAAGGTTGTTGAATCAAGGAAAAACTGATTCATCTGGAATTTCATTAGAGAAGCTCGCGGAAAGTGGCTACCTCAAATAATTCCCCTCAGCAAAGTCACTCAAAAGTGTTTTATGAAAAAAATTGAAATAAACCTTAAATCGTTTGTTTTTATTGTGACTTTTTTTGGTTCTGTTTGTTCAATGGTCTCTCTTTTTTTGAGCAAAACTGTTCTCAGCAACTATCAAACGTTGAAAACAGCCCAAATATCCCGGCTAGCATATCCTTATTTAATGCTAGGATTTAATACGCCAGATGAAATGCTGGCTTAAAACACAAATTAATTTATTCTGATTATGGAAATTACACAAATATTGGCTTTCACAGTTGTTGCTTTGTTATTAGTCGTCTCTCCAGGTCCAAATGGCTTATTAATTGCGAAAACAGTACCCGTGTCAGGTAGGGCGGCAGGTTTTGCAAATGTAGCTGGTTTTGTGACGGCGTTCTATGTGCATGGTGTATTGTCAGTGTTAGGTATTTCCGTGTTACTGACTAAGTCTGAAGAATTATTTTTCGTTGTGAAATTAGTCGGAGCTTTATATTTAATGTGGGTTGGGGTGAAGGCTCTGATGTCCGCCTTTCAAGTTCAACAAGGCCAAGAAATCACTATCAGAAAATCAAAGCGAACATTTGTTAAAGCGTATATCGAAGGATTCTTAACCAATGTATTGAACCCAAAGGTGTCTATGTTTTATTTAGCCGCCTTTCCACAATTTATTCCTTTGGGAAATGATGCGATATTATTTGGCTTTATGTTAGTTTCTATTCATGCGTTGATGAATATGTTCTGGTTTACAGGAATGGTTTTATTAATTTCAAAAGTCTCTATGTTCACCAAAAAGTACGTTTTTCAACGTTTATTAAAAAGTGTGACGGGTATCATTTTTATTGGCTTTGGTGCCAAATTATTAACTTTGAAAGCTGAATAATTAACTCACTCATATATCGTTCATGGTGTTCAAATGAATTTAACCGCTCTCATTGCATCTTTTATCGGTGTGGTATTAATGGCTATTACTGTAGGGTATGGAAACTCTATTCAAAATCGTTGGGTCAGATATGCAGTTGCACTTGTTGGTGTCTTACTGGCTATAACAGCGGTTGGGTATCTTCCTTCAATTTTAGGAGACCCTTCAACACAGGCTTCAGCCAAGGCTGGGGAGTATTTAGCCTATATCATCGTTGCTTATATAGCGATTAAAACCATTTTTTTTCGACAATAAAGGGAGCAAACCATGGAGTTAAGTCAAATCGAAACGTACAAAGAAGCGTGTGCAACATTTCGACATTATTCCCAATCAGCGCTTCATATTCGTATATCAGCGATAGCTCAATGTATCGTTTTAGTCACAGCCATCGGTTATTTATTAAAAGAAGGGAGTTTTGTCTTTTCGGCTTATGCTGCTGGTTTTGGCCTATTATTTACATTAACGTTGTTAGTTTTGCATGATAACTATCAACGAAAGTGTTCTTTATTTATTCTTGCGTGTACTGAAATGGAAGAGTCATTCGATTTGCCTATTTCACCTGTCGGCACCTTAAAGAAAGACCATGATAACCATGCACATAGTTTCACTGGAGAATTGCTGGTTACAAAGGGACTTTTTCTACTGATGTTGCTAGCATTTGCCTTTCTATTTATTCAGGGTCTCATTCGTTTATAGTTCATTCATGTTTTATAAAACCCCAGTGCCCAAGCCTTAGTGACTTAATTTTTTTGATCTTATTTTTTATTCTTTTCTTTTTATTAAAAAATAAATGCGAATCATTATCATTTAGATTTACATTTTAATAAAACTTATGTATTCTCACGTCACTCGGTGGAAGTGACATCCGTGTCATTTCTGTTTTAACAAATTGATTTAAGACAGATACATAATGAACTTACAGAAGCAGTTATCAAAAACAGCAGTCGCCATAGCACTCGGCACAATGAGCGTAACGCTAAGCGCCAATGACCAGCAAACACAAAAAGTTGAAACACTGGAGCAGAGAATTAACTATTTGGAAAAAGTTGTTCAGGATCAAAACAACACTCTCAAAGAACATGGGAAAAGCGCCGCACCTACGATTGCATTTTCTGGAGCCATTGAGGTAGAAGCAGGGTACTCAAAACCCGAAAATGGAGACTCAGAAACAGATTTGACTATTGCGACTGTGGAATTGGTGGCTGAAGCGCAAATGACAGAACAATTAAGTGCCGAAATGGTGTTTCTGTACGAAGATGATTCAGATGTGGAAGTTGATGTTGCGCAATTCACTTATGCACTAAAAAATCTACCCTTATCATTTACGCTAGGGCAAACCTATGTTCCATTTGGAAGCTTTGAAACAGGCTTAATATCTGACCCTTTAAATCTTGAAATAGGTGAAACGCGAGAAATTAGCGCGGTTGTGGCATATGAAAATCATGGCTTAAATGCCGCTTTTTATATTTTTAATGGCGATAATGATGAAAACGGAGAGAGCAAGATTAATAACTGGGGAACAGCAGCTGGTTATAGTAACGACACTTTTAGTCTGGGAGTGAGTTATATCAATGCCTTAGGAGAGTCGGACGGCATTCAAGAGGCATTATCTACAAGTTCAGTGGGTGAATATACTGATGGTTTAAGCGTCAATGGACTTTTAAATCTAGGCCCTGTGACTCTGATTGCAGAGCACACAACTGCCTTAGATAGTTTTGGAGCAGCACTCGATAACGCAGAACCATCCGCAACAAATGTTGAAGTGGACTTCAATACAGCGTTTTTTGGGAAATCTGCCATTTTCGCAGCGGCATATCAAACAACGGATGATGCATTAGTCTTAGAGCTACCAGAATCACGAGTTCTAGTGGGGCTTGGTGTTGATATTAATGATCATTTCTCAGTCGGTGTTGAATATGCACGAGACTCAGATTACGACGTCAATGATGGTGGAACAGGTGAAGATTCAAATGCGTTCACAGTCCAATTCGCAGCTAGCTTATAACTAGGGTAACCCACTAAATAAAGGAAATACTCTCATGAAAAAAATATTTACTACAATCCCTAACATTTCACTAATCTCAGCGAGTATCACTATCAGCTTGAGTACAATATTTATTGTTCCTGTGTCAGCTGCTGAAAAAATTTCTGCTGAATCAGTACTAAATCATTATGCGGACATAGCATACCAAAGTTATCAAGATTCATGGAGCACCGCTCAAAACTTGCATCAAAGTTTGCAATTATTAGTGGCTGAGCCAACGGTTAAAAATTTGACGGCTGCAAAAAAAGCATGGAAAACAGCACGCATACCTTATCAACAAACTGAAGTGTATCGATTTGGTAATGCTATCGTTGATGACTGGGAAGGCAAGGTCAATGCGTGGCCATTAGACGAAGGTTTAATTGATTATGTGGCGCCAAGTTATGGTGCTTCATCTGAAGATAATGCGTTATATACGGCCAATGTGATTGCAAATCCACGCTTTACGCTATCTGGTGAAGAAATAGATGCGACGACTATCACTAAAACATTTTTAGCGAACACCTTGCATGAAGTTGATGGTGTCGAAGCAAATGTTGCTACGGGATATCATGCGATTGAGTTTTTGTTATGGGGTCAAGATTTAAATGGTACAAATGCAGGTGCCGGAAATCGTCCTGTCACTGATTTTGATGTTAAAAATTGTTCGTGGGGAAATTGCCAGCGTCGAGTAGATTATTTGCTCGCCGCATCTGACTTATTGATGGATGATTTGGCATGGATGGTTAAACAGTGGTTACCAGATGGTGATGCTCGAAAAACGCTTTTGAAGAACCCAAGTGAAGGTATCAATGCTATTTTTACTGGCATGGGAAGCCTTTCATATGGAGAGCTGGCAGGCGAACGCATTAAATTAGGTGTGTTACTCCATGACCCTGAAGAGGAACATGACTGCTTCAGTGATAATACACATAACTCACACTTTTATGACATCAAGGGCATACAAAACGTTTATACCGGCACTTACACGGCCATAAATGGTGACGTATTAAACGGGCCAAGCTTGTCTCAGTTAGTCGCTAGCAGCAATAAAGAGGCGAATAAACAGTTAATAGACTCTATTTCTGCCTCATTAATGGCTGCTCAAGTTTTAGTTGATAGCGCTGAAAAAGAAGGGGTTGCCTATGATCAACTATTGGCTGAAAACAATGCCAATGGTAATGCGAAGGTACTCGCTGTCGTTGATGCGTTGCTTGAGCAAACGCAGTCTATAGAAAATGCGGTAGCGGCTTATGGTTTAAATAAAATTGAGTTTGAAGGCTCTGATTCATTAGATAAACCTCGCGATATTTTTAAATAAATAACTCGGTTAATAATAATAACGGCCTTACTGAAAATAATTAAGTTTGATCTCTTGTTTGTTTAGTTTGTAAAAAAATAGCTTGATTATTTTCATTCGGTGCTAGGTGTTACTACTCCTAACCTCTACTGCTATAACACCTAGCACCAACCTTTATTTCATTGATTACTCTTGGTTAAAGTCATTGATTTTCAAATAACCACTTTTAGAAAAAAGTTAAGTAGCTCTCTTGTTTGTTTAGTTTGTAAAAATGGCTTAATTTTTTTCTTTTCGATGCTAGGTGTCACTTACTCTGCACCTCTACTGCTATGACACCTAGCATCAACCTTCATTTATTTAGTTGTGCTCAAACACAGCTAAGAAAATAAATAGCTTTTGGAAAATAGTTAAGTTTGATCTCTTGTTATTTTCTTTCGGTGCTAGGCGTCATTTTACACCTCTACTGTAATGACGCTTAGCATCAACCTTTATTTCTATGCGTGTGAACCTATTAACGAATATGTATTTTAATTTCTGTATATATTTCTTATTTCTCCTTTCTTTGTTTTCCAGTCTGTCGATGGCGGCCGATGAGGATATTGTTGCTCCAACGACACAGTTTTCCACCAAAGAGCCTTACGAAGACTATCCGGCAGGTGGACTGACGCATCAAAAAAAAATTAATCAAGATGCGTTTTCACATGCTTCAGCAAACATGAGTTTTGAAAGAGAACTTGATTTTAAAATTGGCAATGCTTTTTTTAAACGCATCTGGGTTAGTTCTCCATCCACCACTCAATCTAGTGATGGCCTAGGGCCGCTATTCAATGCTCGGTCGTGCCAACGATGTCATATTAAGGATGGGCGAGGACATCCTCCAGAAAATCAGATTGATAATAATGTATCTGCGTTGCTTAAACTGGCAATCCCTCCGCAAAATACAGAACAACAACAGTTGTTGGCGTCAGGAATGGCGGCAAATTTTCCTGATCCAAATTACGGATCTCAGCTACAAGACTTTTCTGTGCAAGGCGTTTTTGCCGAAGGAAAGATGGCATTAAGCTATGAACAGAAAAAAATTAAGATGGCTGATGGAGAAGTTATTTTTCTTAGAAAACCTGTTTATACCGTCAAAAACAAACGTTACGGCGAGTTTCATCGTCACATCATGTCATCACTGCGAGTGGCTCCACAGATGATTGGATTAGGGTTGTTAGAGGCTATTACTGAGCAAGATATCCTAGCCAAAGAAGATGTTGATGATCGAAATCAAGACGGCATTTCTGGCAAGGCTAACAGAGTCTGGGATATCACAAAGCAGCGCACCTCGATAGGTCGTTTTGGTTATAAAGCAGGGCAACCCAATTTAAATCAACAAAATCAAGCGGCATTTAATAATGATATTGGTATCGGCACACCTTTATTTCCAAACCCTTATGGAGATTGTACGAAATTCCAAAGAGACTGTTTAAGTCTCCCTGATGGTAACTCTGGCAATGATGAGAATTTAGAAGTAGGGACATTGGTTGCCGAAAAAGTGTTGCATTACTCTCGAAATTTAGCGGTCCCCGAGCGACGTGATGCTGGAAATGCTGAGGTATTAGCGGGTAAAAAGTTATTTTATGAATCGGGCTGTATTAGCTGCCATACCCCAAAATATATTACCCCGCGTGCCACACAAGCCCCTGAACAGTCTAGACAATTGATTTGGCCTTATACTGATATGTTGGTTCATGATATGGGAGACGGTTTAGCCGATGGCTTAACGGAAGGCAGAGCCAATGGCCGTGAATGGAAGACAGCGCCATTATGGGGAGTTGGTTTAACGCCTGTCGTTAACGGGCATTCATTTTATTTGCATGATGGCAGAGCCAGAAACTTATTAGAAGCAATTCTGTGGCATGGAGGCGAAGCTAAACAGTCACAGCAACGGGTCATCAATATGAATAAAAAACAACGCCAACAACTGATTCGATTCGTAAAGTCACTATGAATAACAGGTTCTTGATCATTGCATGTGCATCATTACTGTTGGTGGGAATGACTACTGTGATTCATGCTAATGAGTCCTTAACAAATACAGAACAGATTGATTACGCAATGATTAATCAACTTATTGTGGAGCAAGCCATTCTGCCAGACTACTTTAGTTTGGTGAAAGCTACGCGAGAATTTGATCAATTGATCACTCGTACTTGTCAGCGCGATGAGGCTGCATTTAACAACGGTGCTAAGGTGAAAGCAATTGATAAGCATGTAATGCGTTCCTTTTTAAACGTCAGGCATGCATGGGCAAAGGTGCAGCTGCTTAGCTTTGGGCCTATCAGCTTTCTTGAACGGCGTGAACGGTTTGACTTTTGGCCTGACAAACATCGCGTGGGGGAAAGGCAAATCCGCCAATTACTGTCTCAAACAGATTCAACAAATAGTTTTCACGACATTAATATCGAACAATTCCGAGAAAAAAGCGTGGCTATCCAGGGCTTAAGTGCGATGGAGCGCGTTTTGTTTTCTCAAAAACAAACATTGAATACACACGATTGCCATTTGGCAAGATTGATTGCTGAGAATTTATTGTCGATTGCTGAAGACGTGTTTGCACAGTGGTCAACAAAACCTATTGAGTTTAAAAATGATTTACTGAATCCAACACCTGATTTAACATTTTTTAGCGATGCGAAACAAGTTGCCTCGGTTCTCTTGAATGACATGTCGACTCAGATACGTGTCGTCAGTGATCAGAAAATAGCTAATGCAATGCCTAGTGCAAAGAAACGAGACCAAAAAATTAATTATCGCAAATTAGAAAGTTGGCGCACTGGAAGCACCTTTGCTTTGATGACGCTAAATATTTTGACTGTAAAAAAATACTATCAGCTTGGCTTTTCACGGCCAATTAAACAATTAAATATCAGTCTTCATCAACACATTACTGACCAGTTTGAGAAGGTGTTAAGTCAATTGGAAATATTGAACTCTAGAAGGAGTATCCAGGTTAAAAAAATGACACAAACTAAGGAAGTTTTTGAAATTTTTACAGCGTTGCAAATAGCATTACTTGAATTAGACACACTGTTAAGCAATGACGTGGTTAAGACGCTGGGATTACATATTAAGTTCAATGCACTTGACGGAGATTGATCAAAAGCCGTTTTTAGATGGTCAATACGTTGGAAGAGAGGTTTTTTGGATTAACAACAGATTAACACTTAACGCAGGACCAATGACTTTTTTAACAATTGAGACGTTCGTTTATACAGCATTGATAACTCGATTTATGTTATTGCTAATGCCCAGTTTTAATTCCGTTCCTTTTCATCGTTCTTGTCATTGATGGATAGACGGCAATTATTGCAATGGCTGGGTGTGTCCGTAGTCACTGGTGGGTATGTATGTCGTCATCATGACAGCAATGCATTAGAAAAAGCGATCATCAGGAATCACGCTTATATTTCCGCAGCAAAAAATGCTACAGGCCAGTTTTCAATTCATACATTCAATGATCTAGGGCAGATAGTTCAATCATTTGATGTGCCTCAGCGAGGGCATTCTTTTGCGACCAAACGATTGGAAAATACGAAATCAAACGATGTAGTGCTAGCAATAGGGAGGAGACCTGCGAATTACTTTTTTGCACTTAACTTTTCAGGGCATGGGAACTCTTTGCATACAGTCAAAGCCCAAAAAAATCGCCGATTTTATGGACATGCAGCATTCCATACGTCCAATGAGCTTGCCTACCTCACTGAAAACAACTTAACCACTGGTCAAGGCGTTATTGGTATATATGATATCAAGCAACAGTTTAAACGCATCGGTGAATTTTCGAGTCATGGAGTTGGCCCACATGACATTATTTTTGATGCCAAACGCCAATGCTTAGTTGTTGCAAATGGTGGAATTCATACTCATCCAAGCAGCGGACGAAAAAAACTCAACCTTCCTAGCATGCGTTCGTCATTGTCGTTTATCAATGCATCGACTGGCGAATTAATGAACGATCAATATTTACCTGAATCATTTCGTTATAACAGCATTCGTCATCTCACTCTTGATAAGCAAGGCAATGTGTATGTATCACTTCAAAACCAAAAAAAAGGCTCCCAACAAGCATTGTTAGCGATCTATCATTATCAACGCGATACATTGACTGTATGTGATATCCCTGCAGAAATACAGTCACAACTTAATCGGTATGTAGGAGACATCACATTAGATAGTTCTGAGTCGATCTTTGCTGCCACTTCGCCACGCGGGAATAAAGTTTTAATTTACAATACACAAGGAGTATTCTTAGCAAGCTACTCATTGGAGGACGTTTGTGGCGTCTCAAAAACGGAAATAGCGAATGAATTCATGTTAACAACAGGTAAGGGAACCATACTTAAATTACGCTATAACTCGAGTAATTCATCGTGTATTA
>JBOEGT010000036.1:0-77950 GCA_050633585.1 Arenicella sp. | reverse complement strand
GAAAATCAAAATTGTAAATTATCTCCTCACAACTTCCTGCCCAGCCATAATAATTCTCTGCAAAAGCATTTGATGAAAATAGAAGAGTGGCAATTATTACTATCTTGTACATATTGATGCTCCTAGCGCCGGATTCAGCGGCTTGTCCGCTGCAATGCCTTGTCAAGCACCAGTCCATCTGCCGTCAATTTATTTTTATACGATTTAGAAGGCTTTCCGTTGAAAGTACTATTTCTTACAATAATTCTCAGCAAACCCTTCTTTTCTAGTATTTGACAAAGTTTAAATATTCTTTCGTTTAGTTTCCCATTCATTGACATAGCTCCATATTTTTCAATTGACCATGCATCTAATGCACTATGACTATATTGAGTTTTAAATAATTTATCTTGTTCAATAAAACTAGAAATTAGACCAATATTAGTATTACCATGAAAATAATAATTATTTAGTGCTTCGCATTTTTCACCTAGCGTTAGCCAAGCAAACTCTGAATCATATTTTTCTACAGCCATCATTCCAGTTTGTATTCCTCTAAAATAAAGCAAAGATTCATCTTTTAATAGGGTAACAGGGATTTTTCGTTGCCAATTAGGATTACAGGAGCTGCCCCAATAATATTCAAAATCTTCTTCAGGTATGTCTAACTCAGCAATTACATCTAATACTGGATTAGCTAAAGAAACTAAAGGATAGAAAAATAAAACTAAACTTATAATAATTTTCATAATTTTTTACACTTAACACTCTATTGTGGAGCGCACGTTTAATGCGTCTCATACAACTAGCTTGTTAGACCATTCGCCAAAAAAGAAATAGATTCAGGTACCCCTTTAAGAAACTCACCAGAATCACACCATGGGTAATTCTTCTTATTTGTCCATAGAAATATCTCTTCACTTTGCATCTTTTCCAATGCGATCATATATTCAATTGATATCGTTAATTGCTTTACTAGATCGTTATTAAAAACCCATTTATAACCACCAAATCCAACTCGTATATTACCTTCTTTCCTGTCTGTCATCACCACAACCCATTTGCACAGCGTGTTTTCTTCATCAAACATTATTGAATCACTCATGCAAAATGTATACACATTTTCATATTTTTGACTAAAATCACTAACCAAAATATTGGTGATAGAATCTAACCCTTGTGATTCAGAGGGAAATGAAATTGCATCTGATTTCACTTTCATGCTTAAGCTTGCAGAATTTTCAAAAACATCTTTCATTAAGTGTGGTTTATTATCATCCTTTGCTTTGATATATGTACTGATTGTTTCTTTGCGACTTTTAGATAAATTCATATTTTTTTCCACTAGGTCTAACACCCACATAAGCGGCTGGAGTGGAGCACAGCGGGAAATCCGGCCAGCGGATTTTGCTGGCAAACTTGATGTGCTTGTTAACTGTGATCTGGCACATGACTAACTCTCCAGTGCTTTGGGGTAATATTGTTTAAGATAGACATCTATTTCGGCATCCGATGCCTTCCACTCTGCCCCCCTCAGATTACGCATGTATATTAGACCTAACAACTCTAATTGATTAGAAGCAACAAACCTACATTCAGAACTTTCCGCAATCCACATTTCGTTGTCTTCACCTTCGTTGATCCGCGAAAAATCAAAACCCAATGACTGAGTTGCCAAGTAACATGGAACTTCCGTGTTTCCCGCGTTCGCTATAGTTTCTAAATTTTTCATACTCGTACAGTTAACGCCCGGTACACCAGCGGCCAAACCAGAGTGGCTTTTGTGTTAAAGTTGAGCGCCGCGAAACCACAAAAGCCGCGGAGGTTTGGGTGTCTGCGTGGTGCCGCTTGTTATGCATCTTCGTACTGGAAGTTATCTACTTGAATCCATTCAGTGCTTTCGGGAGTTTTTTCCCATGCACTGCCAATTGGCGAATTTACTAATGCTGCTAATTCCGGCTCTATTTCCAGAATACTTTTTAGTGGACATATTGAGAAATTACTTGAATCATCAGCGTAACCGGGCGGCTCATAACCACAAAAAAATACCCAGCCCGAGTCCGCATCATTGTTTGGCTCCTCCCGAAAAATGAAACGTATTCTCTCCCGGTTTGGCCCAATACATAAATTTGTGACCATCACTAAAGGAGCATGCTCATTCCAGCTTTCAGGAGTTTCTATAGTATTCATACTTCTTCTCTTATTGATGCATAACATTTGCATATAAGGCATGCTCGATTTGTTTTTCTGATACGTTCACTTTATCTCAGCACCCTTTTGAAATCATTAAATAACTTTACAAAGCACTTTAGTTGAATCAAGTTAAATATACGCATTTCCACTAATAGAAATGCGCACGGATTGATTAATCAAACTAAAGCCCAAAAAACTAGTGCTTTAAGGCTTTAGAAACAATTTCTGTCACGTCTTTAGAAAGTCCAGGGTGTGCTTCTATTCGCTGAAGTTCGGTGACCATTAAATCGGCAAACACTTTATCAAATGCTTTCCATGAATTAAACGCGCCTACCATGCGAGCGGCCACTTGCGGGTTGATCGCATCGAGCTCTAACACTCGATCGGCATAAAACTGATATGGGGCACCGTCTTTGCGATGAAAACCACCCATATTTTGCGCAAAAGCACCCAGCAAGGAGCGCACTTTATTCGGATTTTTCATGCTAAACGCTGCATGTGAAAACAAACGCTGGACTTGCTCAAAGGTGTCAGTATTTCTCGCACTGGCTTGGACCGTAAACCATTTATCAAGTACCAAAGCATTGTCTTGCCACTGATCATAAAACGCGCTTAACACTGTTTGTTTCTCAGCATAACTGGAGTTAACCAATGCGTTCATGGCCGCATAAGAGTCCGTCATATTATTGGCCGCATCAAACTGAGCTTGTGCAATGTCAAAATAAGCCTCTTGATCAAGGCGCATTAAGTAACTCAGGCAGACATTTTTTAAATCACGCTTTCCGGCTTCTAAGCCATTCAGCTCATAATCAGGATTATGATGATTCATATACGTTGCTAAGAGTAACTGTTCACATTCCATCGCAATCAAATCCGCAAATGATTCTCGGATAGCACGTAATAACTGTGGTTCGACAGGTTCACAAAAACCCGACAAATAGCTTTCGTTAGGCAATATCATCAAAGCCGCTAACATGGCGGGATCTTCTTCATCCGCGGCGGCTAACATTTGCTGAAACAAAATCCCCATTGATTCTGGCAAACGCGTCGCAATTTTACCTTTCTTGTATTGCGCTAATAGGGCATTTAACATACGTTGTTGCATGGCTTCCCAGCGCACAAAGGGGTCGTTGTCGTAACGAATCAAGCAATCTAAGTCTTCACTGCTTTGTTCACGTTGAATTTTTACTGGCGCACTATAGCCGCGTAAAAATGAAAGCACGGGGCGAGAAACAATATCTGTGAACTCGAACGTCTGCTTTTCCTCGGTCAACTCTAAGACTTGTTCAGCTAACAGTTCAACGCCATTTTCTGACAACAATCGAATGCTTAGTGGCATATGAAACGGTTGCTTTGTGAACTTTTCGCTGCCATCTTCATTGAGCATATCAGACGTTTGTGGGCAAGATTGTTCAATCGTTAATCGATACACACCACCCGCATACGTTTCTGAAAGCGTCAATGTCGGTGTGCCAGCCTGAAAGTACCAACGCTTGAACTGCGTAAAGTCTCGACCACTGGCATCTGCCAACGCTTGTACAAAATCGTCAGTTGTCACAGCCTGCCCATCATGGCGATCAAAATATAGGTCGGTGCCTTTTCGAAAGAGTTCCACACCTAAAAGGCTGTGCAACATGCGTACCACTTCAGCCCCTTTGTTGTAGACCGTGACAGTGTAGAAGTTATTAATTTCCTCATAGGAAGCCGGCCGGACAGGGTGCGCCATCGGTCCTGCATCTTCTTTGAATTGGTGTGTGCGTAAAATATTCACATCATTAATACGCTTCACACCACGTGACCCCATATCGCCGCTAAACTCTTGATCACGAAAGACGGTGAAACCTTCTTTTAAACTCAGCTGGAACCAATCACGGCAAGTCACTCGATTACCCGACCAATTATGAAAATATTCATGACCAATGACGCTTTCAATACCTTCAAAGTCACCGTCTGTGGCCGTGTCTGGTAATGCGAGAACGTATTTAGAATTGAAGACATTCAAGCCTTTGTTTTCCATCGCCCCCATATTGAAATCATCAACAGCAACGACGTTATACACCGTTAAATCATATTCTCTGCCATAGACTTTTTCATCCCACTCCATAGAACGCACCAGGGCACCTAAGGCGTAATCACATTTATCAACATTGTGCGATTCAGCAAAAATATTCAATTCCACTGTCTCACCAGACTGAGTGGTAAATTCACCACTGACTTTTTCTAATTTTCCTGCGACTAAAGCAAATAGATAAGAAGGTTTTGGGTGTGGATCATCCCATACGGCAAAATGCTTACCATTCTCTAAATCGCCACTATCCTGCGGATTACCATTGGCCAACAACACCGGAAAATCAGCCTTATCAGCAATGATTTTTACCGTAAAGACACTTAATGCATCCGGCCTATCTAAAAAGAAGGTGATACGACGAAAGCCTTCCGCCTCACACTGCGTGCAATAATTTCCACTCGATTGATACAAACCCGACAACTGTGTGTTTTGCTCAGGCTCAATCGCCACAACAGTTCGCAACTCAAACGACTCTGGCACATTCTGAAGCCTTAGCTGGTTATCCTCATACTGGTATTGATCGCTCGACAAGTCCTTACCATCCAATTGAATCGAGACTATTTCAAGCTGTTCTCCATCTAAAACAAGTTGCCGACTTTCAGACAACGCCTTTATTTTCAACACTGATGTGACCAATGTCCGACCAGCAACTAAGTCAAATTGCAAATCAACCGATTCAATATCAAACAAGGGCGCTTGGTAATCTTTGAGGTAAATTGCGTTATTTTGTTGAGGAGCCTGTGAAGCTGAAGAAGCGTCAATCATAATTAATCAGTGAGTAGCGTGTTTTACAGGCTTAAATCATAGCGTTTATGAATCTCTTTTGACATTAATTTTCGCTAAAACACAGGCTGAAATGGCACCTATCGCACCGAATAATAATGCAAGCTTCATATCAATTTCCCCGAAAATGATTGGAAAAATCCAAAAAGATAAAAAACCTCCTATTAACCCGATAATGGCTATATTCTGTTTCCCTAGAAAATGTGCGGCTATACCTGTCAAAAACGCGGGTATGCCTGCGAATAAGTAAGCAAATATCAACAAGGGGAAAAACTCTGACATTATTTTTACTGAAGAGTAATCACCTTTTGCATTCATTAATAACCAGAGTATTGCCCCGACATAATATAAAACAGCGCCAAACAATGGCCCCCAAGCCCCATAATAAAACCCTTGCTTAAACATTTTTCCTCCTACTTATCATTTAAATTCAGTAAAGGTGCCGAGGATCTCGGCACCATGTTTGGGTTAATTAAGACCAGCTTTCTGTTTCGTTTTTCTGAATATTTGCTGTTTTGGTTTTATTTTTACGAAATTGAGAAATGACATACATGTTGAAAAAGTGTGCGATTCCTAGCGCAAATAAAACAAAGCCTAAACCAGAACTTAAGTAGACAACCATCCCTTCAACACTTTCAATGGCAGTGTTTGTTCTCATTCTTAGCAAGGCAAACCCTAGATTCAATAGATAAAAACCAACCACCAGCATATGGTTCACTGAAGACGCTAATAACTCATTTCCATCAAAACCATCAACCAGGTAAATTTCACCGTTTTTACTCAATGTGCGAGCGACAAATACCGTGATAAAAATTGTGGCGATGATATAAATTAAATAGGTCAGTGTTGTATACATATGGCACCTCTTACGAGTTTAGTTAGCTTTTATAATCAGGTTGATTCCTGAATATATGACTATCGTAAGAAAACAGCGTACCGCAAACTTCCTTGTGTATAGAAAAAGAATAAAAAAATAAAATCCCTTTTATTTTCATGCACTTAAAAAAGTTCTGAATTATAGAATAAGATTAATTTTCGAGTTGTTAGCGATTAAGTAGAACAATTGATGACCACATTGCCTGTCTTTTGCCCACTCGCCACATAATCATAGGCAGCTTTAATATCATCCATGGGATATTCACGATCAATGACCGCCTTAAACTGTCCTTTTTCAGCCAATGCCGTCATGAATTCAATACTTCGGCGGCAATTAAAAGGGATGGGGAATATCACTTTTTGTTTACCCAAAAACTTAGTGACTAGCGGTAAATATAAGTTCTGATGATGAGGTCCCAATTCAGATGAAATATAAACGGCTTTCTGCTCCATGATTTTTTTGCATGCCGAAAATGAACTTTTGCCAACGGCATCAAAGACAAAGTGATATTTATCAGCATCATTCAGAAAATCCTCCTGTAAATAATCAACGACTTTATCCGCCCCAAGTGATTCCAACAACGCAAGATTGGGTGTGTTGCCAACAGCTGTCACAATCGCTCCCTTAGACTTGAGCAGTTGCAAAGCCGCGGAGCCAATGGCCCCTGTGGCGCCATTCACTAACACTTTATCTCCTCTGTTTACTGTGACTTTATTGATAAAGTTAAACGCATAATGTGCTCCTTCCGCACAAGCCACCGCTTGCTGATAACTAAAACCTGTTGGCATATGTGTTATCCCTTTATGGTGTTCAATGACCATATATTCCGCATGAGATGACAAGCCCTCATCATCCAAACCCCACACATCATCACCGACCTTAAATTGGTCGACATGCTTACCAACTGCTTCAATCCTTCCAGCAAAGTCTGTTCCTGGCGTGTGATGCTTTGGCTTCAACAGTCCAGTAAAAAATCGAATTAAAAACGGTTTTCCGCTCAAAATACCACAATCTGTCCGGTTGACTGTTGTGGCATAAATACGCACTAACACTTCATTGTCATTGGGTCGAGGTGCGGTAATATCTTGAATACTCAGCACATTTGGAGAACCATATTCTGAACGAACTACCGCTTTCATTTCACCTCTGCTGATGCGTCACCTTGTGGAACGCGCTATGAATTAGTCCGACCAGTTTTGCCAAATTGGGATGGCTTTTGCTGGCAGAGAAGGGCATCGACCCAGCATTGCCCATGGTTGGTCCAAGCTATGAAAGTCTGAACCGATTGAAGCCTGCAATTGATATTGCTCAGCGAGTTGCAAACACCGGCGCTGTTGATTCACATCTTGTGTTGCCGTCACGACTTCCAAGCCTTTGCCACCCGCTTTAGCAAAATCACTCACCAATGCGTCTAAACGTGTCGCACCAATGCGATAACGCATGGGGTGTGCAATCACAGCATCTCCACCAGAATCTATAATGGCTTGAACCGCATCACTTAGGCTCACCCAATTGCCCTCAACATACGCGCATTTGCCTTTGCCAAGGTACTTCTTAAACGCTTTATCCATTTTATTGACAGCACCAATTTCAACCAATGCTCGCCCAAGATGAGTGCGGGTAATCAAGCCATTGTCTGGGATAACAGTGTTTAAATAAGGCATTACATCTAAGTCGATTGCCTGAAGCTTTTCTATCATTTTGACAACACGGTCATGGCGAAGAATGGCGTTTTTTTCCAATAGTGCGATCATATTTGGATGTTGATCATCAATATTTAAGCCAACAACATGGATACTATATCCATTCCAACTGACTGAAATTTCAACACCATCAATCATTTTAATACCGTGAAATTGACAGCGTTGACGTGCTTCTTCTAAACCTTGAACTGAATCATGGTCCGTCAAAGCCAATAATTCAACATCGTTTTTGACCGCTAAATCGACAACTTCTGTAGGAGTCAATGTGCCATCTGAAAAATGGCTATGACAATGTAAGTCTACTTTCATTAAACGGCTTTAGCCTCAATATCATAACTTTCAACATCGTAACCGTTGTCATCATATCCATCGTAGGTGACCGCTTCATAGCCATATAATGGAAAATAGCGGGCGCCGTCTTGATGAAGCTGACTCTCATAAACAACGAGTTCTCTGGCCTCGCCAGAAATTTTATCGACCGCAGGTGGAATACTTTGATGGCCATGACGAGGAAACTTTCTGGCTAAGGTAATGTGAGGCATAAAGCGATGCTTTTCGGCTTGGTGGCCCAAACTTGCTGCAATACGTTTAATATCATGATGCAATGCCACTAGGCTATCTGTGTCGTCTACAATCGCCGCTAAAAGCCTGGGTGAACTCTCGGGAAAGGGCAAAATACGTGAAACGGACAGTTCTTGGGGTTCAAAATAGAGCTCCTCATCTAAGGCTTGTGCAAAATCATCCAACCACTGTGGTGATTGTTCGCCTAAAAATAAAAGCGTCAAATGATAGTTTTTCTCAATCACCCACGACATACGATTCGCATCCAATGCAGCCAAGCTGGATGCCATGATACTCAGGTGGTTCAATAGTGGTTCAGGGATCGGTAAGCCAACAAAAGTGCGTATATTATTATTCGACATAATTTACTCCTGAACGTTGCGTATTGTAGTTTTAGTATAAAACGATTTTTGTGATACAAACATCGTTTTCAGAAATCTTTTAACAAACACTCATCAATCTTTACCCACGACAAGATATGTTGTTTGCATATCCCGTGCTACCATTCTAGCCTATTATAATGACAAAACCGCAAAAGCAACGTCAACAGCTCTTAAGCAAACAAATGAAAATTTAATCTATGCATAATCTGCCTGACCAAGAACAACTGCACGCCAAACTCGCTGAAATTAAAAGCCAGCATCGCGACCTCACACAAGCAATTGAGACGTGCAAAAAAGCGAAAAATTGTAACCAAGTCGAACTTAGTCGCTTGAAAAAACAACTCTTGACCCTAGAAGAACAAGTGAAGAAGATTAAAAGCTCATTAATACCTGACCAACCGGCATAGCCTCAACGCATTCTTATGAAAAAGTCTCTATTTAGCATTCTAACGCTCTCTCTATTAACGGCTGCTTGCACACAAGAAACACAAAACAAATTTGGTCGTGCGGTACAAAACTGGACGGGTACTAATGGCGTCTTAGAAGTGTACGCTGGCGATAAACTTGCAAAACGTTTCATTCAAATTGACAAGCTCAGCACGGCGGTCGCCACACAAGGTAGCGTGCCAAGACCTTATCGTTTTGGTTACGGAATTCTAGATGCTAACTTGAATGGCGTGAAAGACGCGAATGAGGGTAAAAAGGTCTACTTCGAGTTCAGTGATTATTCAACATCCTATATTTTCTACGAAAAACCTGACGTGAAATAACGGAGTCTCTTATTTTTCTTTTTCGCAGCTTAATTCCGAAAAATAATTCATCAATTTTTGGTGCGTTTGGCTGGGTTTATGGTCATAACGCCATATTAAATATGTTGTCGTGTTAGCAATCTCTGCGGGCAGTTGTTCCACCGTGATATTGTCAAATTCACGATAAGTATTAATGGCACTTTCTGCAAAAATAGCAAAACCCATTCCGGCTTCAACACAACCAAGAATGCCGTCAAGCGTTCCCATCTCGATGGTTTTTGTATCACTTTTTCCAGACATCCTCAGCCATTGGTTTGAAATATTGCGATAACTGCATGAATTACGAAACGCCATAAATACTAATGCCTCTTGACCTTTGGTAGGCCTTGCCAACACGAGTTTTTCTGCAAACACAGGAATACAGTGAAATCTTTTTTCATCAACAGGACCTGCAACAAAAGCCGCATCAATTTCACGTTCCCAGACCTTTAATGTTAATTCTCCAGTTGTCCCTGTTTGCAAAGATAACTCGGCTTCAGGTGCCTGTGATGAAAGCCATTTCAGAACTTTTGGTAGACGAGCACCGGCAGTGGTTTCCATGGAACCCAGCTTCAGTTTGGCCGATTTACCTGCTGCATCTAAGAGCTCTTGCTCAGCTTTTTCATGCGCTCGCATTAACTCTGTGGCTTGAGATTCTAGCTGGCGCCCAAACTCCGTTAAACGAGCACCTCCTCGCCCACGTTCAAACAACACTTGATCAAAATATAACTCTAGACGCTTGATACGAGCGGTGACATTCGATTGAACGCAATTCATTGCATCAGCGGCTTTAGAAAAACTGCCACACCGAGCAACCTGTAGAAAAGTATTTAATAAAAGATAATCCATTCATCAATAATATTGATATTAAAATGCAAAAACAATCATTTTAAATGAATAAAGGAAGTTGTTATCGTCAACTCTCAAGCAAGAGAATAGGAACAAAACCATGCCATACGTCAATTTCAAACTCACACCAGAAAACTTAACCACCGAAAAAAAAGCCACACTTATCAAATCTGTCACTGAACTATTACAACGAGAGCTAAATAAAAACCCAGAAACAACTATTGTGACCATTGATGTCGTGCAAACCGATAATTGGGGAATTGGTGGTGACACAGTAACTCAACGTCGTAAAATGAGTCGTTAATGATGTCATCAACTCTATATTATTCGACATTAGCATTGGTGGCAGGCATTGGAATTCCTGTCATGGCCAGCATTAGTAGCAGACTTGGTTTACGCTTAGATTCAACAACCACTGCTGCGACTATTCTGTTTTTGGGGGCTTTTTTAATTTGCTTATCAGCCACATTTATACAAGGTTTCCCAGCCATGAAAACATTTAAAATGGTGCCTATTTACCTTTACATTGGCGGCATGTTTGTTGCATTTTACGTACTATCAATTACCTGGTTAGTGCCTCGTTACGGCGTGGGTAATTCAATCTTTTTTGTCCTATTGGGGCAAGTGATATCTGCCTCCATTATCGACCATTTCGGCTTATTCAGTACGCAAGCCACGCCTTTAAATAGCACACGGTTTTTCGGCGTCGCATTTATGTTAATTGGCTTATTTTTATCTCGTCGCATGACTTAAGGAAACCTTAAATGAAGGATAAGTAATTAAAAATTTTGTTAGACAAGCCGTCCAACAGAGTATGAGTTGTTATCGTTTTGCAGCCGATATTTGAGACAGGTTGTCTCTGGGCTCCGTATTTCTGAGTGGCAGCAAGTGATTAGATGATTAGTCAGCCGCTACAAAAGAAATATTGATTTTTTAATGATGCAAATGGACTAAGGAAGATACTGACTTCGCGATAGGAATCAAGGCTAGCGACTCAGGAACTGCATAGGACTCATAGCAAAAGGATAAAAACCAAAGAAGGAGATTCGCTTATCGGCACGCATGAATCAAATCAACATCCATGATGTTAGATACATACTCAGGCGTTTTAAAACAACACTTTTGTTAATCATGACAGTACGGAGACATAAGATGAAATTACCATTTTCAGAACCCAGCCAGAACGGCTCAAGCCGCGCAAAAGCCGCAAAAAAGTTTCGCGATCTCGCCACCGAAGTCGCCAGACTTCGCCCTCAAGCGAAAACATCATCAAACCTTGAAGAGCAAGATTTTGGTCCTAGCTCACCTCAAGAATCGGGTTACCCAACCAACTTCACCAAAGGTTTGTTCCACAACCCACACACGGGACTGGTAGATGACGCTACTGACTATAGAAAGTTTGTCGAAGCCATTAACTCAGAAGATCGCTCATTATTCGAAAATCATGTGTTATCCGCTGAAGACCGTATGGCCGAAAGCAATTTATCCTTCAATTGCCCTAAAACCGAAAAAGGAGAAACCCAATGGCGCGGCTGGGAAAGCCCACGGGCAGGGCATACTTATGAGCTACAAGGCCCAGATGCAGGTGCGGTTGGCATGGCTCCAGCGCCAAGATTAGCCGGAAAAAGTAATGAAGTCGGTTTTGAAATGGCCGAAGTCTATAGCTTAGCGTTGTTGCGTGATGTACCGTTTGAACGCATTGAAGCAGGCGATAACACTTGCATTAATGGAGGTCATGCCACTATTACTCCAACAAAAGTCGTGTCGGCATTAAACGGCATGCATTATGTCAGCGGCAACGTTAAACTGGACCGATTCGAACGCAACCGACGCGATGCTAGACTCGACTGTGAAGGAAAAATATCCTTAGAAACTCTATTTAGAGGATCAACCGAAGGTGCAAAAAAAGGGCATTACATCTCGCAATTCTTACTCGTCGGAAACAACTCAATAGCCGGTAATACCATCAGCAAAAGCTGTGATTCATCAGCATTTTCAAACCAAAATGGTTACATTGGCTATGGTTCTTTGACGATTGATCAGCGCACAATTACCCACTTAAACGGGCTTGATTATATGACAGACTGGTCATCATGGATGGACGTGCAAAACGGAGCAAACTTTAAAGGCTTGGATAAATATGAGTCAAAAAAACGCTTTATCACCACACCAAGAGATCTCGCCACATATGTTCATTTTGATGCTCTCTATGAAGCCTATCTCAATGCTGGATTAATCCTTCTTGGCAATGGCGTCCCTTTTTCAAAGGGCTTTCCAGAACCCAGCCCTTCCGGGAAAAGAGACTCGTTTGCCACCTTTGGGGGACCACATATTTTGTCCTTAGTCACTGAAGTGGCGACGCGTTGCTTAAAAGGGGTACGCCGACAAAAGTTTAACTACCATCGTCGCGCAAGACCAGAGGTAATGGGCGCGAGATACACCGTCAGTCAATTAGGTGGCACCAAAGACTTAGGTTGTGCTGGAGATGCCTTCAAAGACTCGTTACATGGCATTGACAAACATCTCTTAAAAGCGGTTATCGAGCACAATAATCAACAAAAGGCCAAAGCGAAAGATAGCAAAGTCACTGTAAAAAATGACATTTTGCCTTCTCTTCATGGTAAAAAAATCACCGACAGCAGCTTTGACAAAGCAAACCTTTTACTGCCTATGGCCTTCCCAGAAGGTTCGCCAATGCATCCGGCCTATGGTGCTGGTCACGCAACAGTGGCTGGCGGATGCGTCACCATGCTTAAAGCTTTTTTTGAGATGTATGAAGACTGTGATAGTAAGACCGAACGGACACTAGATTTTGCTTTTCGACCTGATATTGCACCCACTAAAAAAGGCGTTGAACCCGGTGAAACCTTAACAAGAGATGAGCAATTTGAAGGCAAACTTACCATACAGGGAGAACTGGATAAGCTAGCCGCAAATATTTCGATTGGCCGTAACATGGCAGGCGTGCATTACTATTCTGACTACTATGACAGCCTACGCATGGGCGAACGCATTGCTGTGGGTATATTGATCGAACAGGCTCCTACCTATGACGACCAAATGGAAGTCAGCTTTACATCATTTGATGGAGATTACATCACTATATCTGGTCAAGCGGGAAGCTGCCCATCACTGTCTATTTTAGATAAGTGCGGCGAACCGATTTCAAATGATGATTGGTGGTTGAGGCATGTTGTTGGTAGCGAATTTATAGAAGATTTTTAGTCTAAAAATTCATTCTTTGACTATCCTCTGAAACGTGATTGCGAGATAAATGTCGCAATACGTTTTAGAGGAATAGCTCATTTTCATCAAAGAAAAATGAGTCGCCAACCAAACAAAAAAACCTCCACAAAAAAAGCCACGCATGACAAAACGACACTATTCAACATACCTATAAACAAAAATTACTAGTGTTTGAAATTGAATTTTATTGCTCATTCATCTTGCATTTTCAACTCAAATTCATTAAAAAATATGACGATGAATAGCGAAATGCTCCATATTTATAAAATATTTTCAAAAAAATAAAATCAATAAAAAACAACCACTTAACAAAACACTAATAAATAGATAAATATTTTTTATTTCTCAAAAAAATATTTGACAACTCATTTTTTAGGCGTATATTCCCGCTCCCATGAAATATTCAATACAAAATTTAAACCTCTCAATACACGGTTTTCAGCGATTAGCTGATTCGCCGCGTAACGTAGAGATGCGCTCGCAAGCACGTCATGCAGATGACCCTGCGGGAATCGTTGCTCACCGTGTGCAACGCCAAAGCGCAGAAAGTGGAAAAAATTTAGACACGTAGTCACGATTATTCGAAGGCTGCGTTGGCAGCCTTCTTGATATGCATTTGCAAACCTCGAATGGCAGCCGCCTTCGAGGTTTTTTTATGCTCAATATTCAGCAATATTCATTAAGAATAAATTGCATGCAGCATCAACGCTGAATATTGAGACAGGGAACTCTAAGGAAACAGTGTTAGACAGAGTTCGATCAACTCATCATTTTGAAACGATAACTGGTTCTTGAATCCAGTCTGGTGCCAACCACATGTGGACTTGGTATGCCTCAAAAACATGACTGATCAGACACCAACTGGATAGTAGCTCAATTGGTTAGAGCAGCGAACTCATCATTCGCGGGTTACGGGTTCGATTCCCGTCTAATCCACCAACCTCCCGTTGGTTTTATCAGCGCGCAAGCGCTATTTGAAAAGTGAGAAGTTCTCACGCAAAACGTCAATCACGCAGTTGCGGCAATGCCAGATGGGCATGTTTGTTATTGAAGAGTTGACGCTTTGCAGCGAGCTTAAGGCCCGCGCGTTTTATCGACACTGATGAAATGAATGGTGATCATTTGTTATTGCAATTCTCAAGAACGAGAACCGGAAGCACTAGCAAAACAGGCAGTTTCACAAATGTGAACCATTCATACAATCAGTAGACATTTTTCGCCCGCCTTCTGATCGTTGAGAGCTTCTCACGCTATAACAGGTCGTGGCATAGGGTCATGGCGATGAAAAGGAGATAGAAAAATGATGAAATTTTTAAGAAAAGTGGTCGCACAACATGAACGAGGCTTAGTCTTAAAAGACAAACGAATTTGTAAAATTCTTGAACCAGGTATTCATTGGTTTTTTGATTTGCGAGCGACAGTCGATATTGTTGATATTAGACAAGATAACACTAATGTGGCTGTTAACGAGCTAGCTGACAGCTGCTCAGACGAAGATTTGGCATTACGAAATGCGTACTTTCAAGTCCTGGATTTAGGTGAGTATGAAGTGGGTTTAGTGTATCAACGTAACACACTGCGTCGTATCTTAAAAAGCGGTGAACGTTATATTTTCTGGCGTGACATCGCGGACCTCAGCATTGAGATTATTGATACAAAAGAAGATTACCGTGTCGATGATTCATTAGCCAAAATTTTGGCAAAGCGAGTTGACCTAGAAGGTTTAAGCAACTTGGTTTACACCACAGAAGTTGTCTCAAAACAAATCGGCTTGCTTTGGGTTAATGGTGAGTTGGCTGAAACCTTGTCCGCTGGCCTTCACGCTTTTTGGCGTAGCAACCGTTCAATTAAGATTGAACACATGGAACTACGTTTACAAAACATAGAAGTGACTGGTCAAGAAATTTTAACCAAAGACAGAGTGAGCTTACGTATTAATTTATCTGCAAGCTATCAGTTCACTGATGCTGTACGTGCAAGATTGCAATTAAGCGACTATCAAGATCACTTATATCGTGAATTGCAATTTGCTTTGCGTGAGGCTGTCGGTACTAAATCTTTAGATGCGTTATTGGCCAATAAAGAAGCGTTAAACAGCGATTTGTTTCGATCTGTTGTGACACAAATGGCTGAATACGGCATCAAAGTCGTCAGTGTGGGAGTGAAAGACATCATTCTGCCAGGTGAAATGAAAGAAATTTTAAATCATGTGGTTGCAACAGAGAAAGCCGCTCAAGCCAATGTGATCCGCAGACGTGAAGAAACGGCTGCGACAAGATCATTGTTAAACACCGCAAAATTGATGGATGAAAACCCGACTCTTTTGCGATTGAAAGAAATCGAAGCCTTGGAAAAAGTGGTGGAAAAAGTAGATCGTTTAACTGTTTACGACGGTTTAAACGGTTTATTAAAAGACACCGTCAAGCTTCAAATTTAAACATGTTAGCCATGAAATAAGAAAGCCCTAGCAGATAATTATGAGACGCTAGGGTGATTTCACAGGCTAAATACAAGGCAGGTTTGCCTGCTTAGGAGAAAAATCATGCCCATTCAAACAACTATTACGAAGGGCCATGTACCGGTGAAAATCTATACAAACGAGATTGATCACGGTGCATATCAACAACTTGTGAATATGTCGCATATGCCTTTTATTCACTCACATATTGCTGCAATGCCTGATGTGCATCAGGGAATAGGCGCTACCGTGGGGTCAGTGATTCCCACCAAAGGCGCAATCATCCCGGCAGCTGTGGGTGTCGATATTGGCTGCGGCATGAATGCGATTCGTTTAAGTATTAAGGCAGATCAATTGCCTGACAATTTACGCGGATTAAGAAGTGCAATTGAGCGCGACATACCCGTTGGTTTTAATATGCATAAATACGATGCGGTGCCGGATTCCACAATCCGAGCTTTATCTAGTGGTTTATCTAGGATTTGGGAGAAACACCCAAAACTGGTGAACAAACAGAAAAAGCCTTACCACACATGGATTCGCCAACTCGCCACACTCGGTGGGGGCAACCATTTCATCGAGTTATGTTTAGATGAAAATGACGACGTATGGGTCATGTTACATTCTGGCAGCCGTGGTGTTGGTAACGCAATTGGGCGTTACTTCATTGAAATGGCAAGACGCGATATGGAAAAAATTCAAATGAATTTACCTGACCGTGACTTAGCATATTTCAACGAAGGGACCTCACACTTTGATGATTACATTGAAGCAGTCGATTGGGCACAGCAATACGCCATGATCAATCGACGGGAAATGATGCGCTTAATTTTAAAAGTGCTTAAAAAGCGTCTTCCTGATTTTAAAGTCACGAAGGAGGCAATCAATTGTCATCATAATTATGTATCAGAAGAGCACCATTTCGGTGAGTCGGTTTTTGTAACGCGCAAAGGGGCTATTCGTGCAAGAGAAGGTGAGTTGGGCATCATTCCCGGAAGCATGGGCGCAAAGTCGTTCATTGTTCGTGGGAAAGGCAACCCAAGCTCGTTTTGTTCTTGTTCACACGGCGCGGGTCGCGTGATGAGTCGAACTCAAGCAAAAAAGAATTTCAATAAAGCGGATTTAGAAAGACAAACGACTGGCGTCGAATGTCGAAAAGATAAATCAGTGATTGATGAAATTCCAGCAGCTTATAAAGACATCGACACAGTCATGGAACACCAAAATGATCTCGTTGATATCGTTCATACTTTAAAGCAAGTTGTTTGCATTAAAGGATGATTAATCAACCCAACCATTTCTATGAGCTTGGCATCTGCATAGGCTCATAGAATCGTTACATCACACACTCATAGAAGGCATTAATGACCATCAAACATGAATAAAGCTTACTCATTTCTTAGTCATGATTAAGCAAAAAACAAGACGGATATATCATGGAAACAACACTATTAAATGAAGTGATCGAATGCTTACCAAAGGGAAAAACCCACTTTCGATATTTCAAAGGCGCTTATGCGTCACAGTTATTATCATTGTTGACAAACGACACGCTGAATGTGAGAGAGGTGAGAAAAACACGGTTTAAACCATTAATCGAACATTCAACATTAAAGCCAATCATTGCTAATTGCGGTGGTGGTGTTTTAAAAAAAGAAGTATTGGACAATGTATGGAATGAGCCCTCTCACCCTTTCTTATTATCGGTGAGTCGTTGGGGCGGCAAGACTGATCGAGCCTTTTACCAAACTTCACGATTTGGAGAAAATTTGGTGCTACAACTTAATTTGCCGATGACTAGCCAAGTGAATTTTAAGCGTTGGATTTGTGCTGATCGTAATGACTCTATCAATGGGGAATGGTCGTGCCACCCTGTTCAAAGCAAGCAGGGCAACCCGAACTTTCGAGATACGCTTGCGTGGTCTCGTATTGACCTCGATTTTCAACACAATGAAGCCTTGATTGAAGAAATTCAGAGCGACGGCGTTCGTAATATCAAGCGTTGGTATGGTCGTTCCAGAAGTTGTTGCTGTCAAAACTGCACGCAAATCAAAGCGTACCTTCATTGGTTTGATTCCTATTCAAGCATTTGGTCTGAATCCATGTTGATGGCGACCATTTGGTTTATCAAAGAAGAGCTGGGCATTGACCGGATATACATGCATACCGCACGTTCGGGTTGGCAGGTGAAAAAAATGAATCAACATTGGCAAGCACCCAGATCATTGTATTCAGATTTACCCAAAAAATTTGCCTTCAAACAAACATGGGCAGCACCTGAATTTTTGTTGAAAACTCGATGTTATCAACGACTAATTCGCTCACAACCTGACATTGATTTTTATCAATTACACCTGAATAAATTATTGTAGGTTTCTAAGGTTTGCCTTGGTGATTAAACACTAATATTCAAGATCTTTGATCAGTTATCTATTCTTGAGGCCACCCTAACAGCCTATTTCTACATGTAATATTTTGAGCATTGGATGTGTCGAAATAGGCCTTAACCACGCCATTCTAAGCACTCAACATCGTTAGTTAGAAAGGCAAAAGACACAATCGTTTACAGTCAAAGAGCGAAAAATCGTTTACAGTTATCACACATACAGCTCATATGTATGAGTTGACAAACACCATCAAGGCGAGTATAAATTTCATTCTCTACTCGTAATTTTTAACGCTAAGCGACGTATTTAGCAGAATTTAAGGTAATAGAACGATGTACATATTCAAACACTTTTTAAAAATTGCAACCCTTTGCAGTATCCTCATTAGTCTCACCAGCACCTCATTTGCCACGGAGCAAACCGAATCCGCTGAAAATAATGCACTACGCTATATTGTGGCTTTATTTTCGACAAACATGGATGAAGTTCTGTCAACCATTCACCCTGAAGCAATCGACTCATTGAACAATGACTTCTTATCCGACTTGAATCAAGCTGAAAAAGAAGGCCACCCATTCACATTTCTGGCCAGTGCCGGCATTTATGCAAGCCCAGAAGAATTAAAGGCAATGTCTAAAAAAGAATTGTTTGCCTTTTTAATTCAATTAAATAACAGTGATCAGCCAAGCCACATGAAAAGAATCAACTTTCAGGTGATTGACAGTGATTTGTTATCAAACAACACTGCGTTGGTTTACATGGCGGTGGGTAACACTGATAACGCTTTTAAGTTAGAAATGAAGCGAGAAAACGAAGAATGGTTAGTGATTCGTAGTTTTCTAGAGAAGAAACAAACCAGCATTTAGCACTTTCCCCCTGTATACAACTCGATGTATAGAAAGAAACGAGGTATTCACCAACGTGAATACCTCGCTTGTTTCAAAAACCAGAATTACTGGAGCACGTTGTTTAAAAACGCTTGATCCGAAATTCTGGTCCACTGACGAATCTTAGTTAAATAGTTTTTTCTAGAATCAATAATCTCTTTGGTTAGCTCATCACCAGACTCCGCTTTCTCATTGAGAATTTCATCCATAGCAGCTCCAAATGCACGGTATACGCGTCGTGGGAAAGCACGTATTTTTACATTCGGATGATCTTTTAAAATAGTCTCCAAATTTTCTGCATTCTGATGATACGTTTGAACATTCATTGTATAAGCAGCCTGGCTCATCGCTATTTTTAGCACTGCTTGAAATTGAGGTGATAAGGTTTCAAATTTGTCTTTATTGACTAAAAATTGCAGCTCAGCACCCGGTGAATGCCAACCGGTATAGTAAAAATCGGCGACTTCATGATATTTTCTTTCATAATCTAAAGCCGGTCCGACGAATTCCATTGAGTCCAATTTTCCATCTCGCATCGCTGCATACAATTCACCACCCGGAATTTTTAAGATGTTAGCCCCCAGTTTTTTCAGCACTTGTCCGCCTAAACCAGGCACCCTCATTCTCATATTTTTTATGTCAGATAACGCAGTTACCTCTCGAGTAAACCAGCCTCCCATTTGATTACCAGAATTCCCCCCTGGATAAGAAAGCAAATTATATTTACCGTAAACTTTTTGCATCAATTCCATGCCACCACCATAGTGAAACCATGCATGCTTTTCACTGGTGATCATGCCCATCGGAACGGCCGTAAAAAAAGCGGTATTGAAGTCCTTCGAGGTCCAATAGTGAGATGATGTATGAGCCATTTCATATTCACCGTCTTTGACCCAATCAAAGACCTTCAAAGCACCTTTGTGCTGCTCTTTTGTGACAATTTCTATTTGAAATTCTCCGTTAGTTAATATGTCAACGTCCTTGACCATATTCGTCACGACTTCGCTAAACAGAGGAAAATCTTTAGGCCAAGATTGAGCTATACGCCATTTAACAGCTTTTGCATTCGCGGCATTAATAGAAAATATGGACAGAACGACGGCTAGAATAAGCCTTTGGAAAGTTTTCATTACGCACCTTTATTCATTTTATTATTGATAGCGTCAACAAGACGACGCCTGAAAACGTTTTGCGTAATTTTTAAGGTTTTATATTTACTTCATTACTTCCGACATCCACTGCTTACCTTTCGTTAAACTTTTTACTCCATACTCCGTGCCTACACTCTAGGCCGTTCAACAACACTACGCAACGCATTAGGTATTCACTCTAAAATCGTACATATGTTTCATGTGAAGAACATACTAGTCTTCCATAATTTTTTAGAAAATGCAAAATTAGGTTTTTTTGAACACATAAAAAGAATATCGTAAAAAAAATTTTGTGCACTTGAAATTAAATCGTCATACAAAACCTATAAGATCTTATCCATAAAAATCAATACTTTCCGAATGGAGATATCTTATGAATTTCTATCGTCGTGCGACATTAGTTATCGCCTTATTTAGCGCCGCTGCGATTAACACTGTTTTAGTTGTCGCTGACAGTAAAGCCGACACATTGGCACAACTCGGCCCTCGCCCATTTTTTCTTGTCGATGACATGGATGAAGGCCCTTTAAAAAACAAACTCAGCCAATGTAAATCGAACAACTTTCAAAAAAGTGATTTTTCCATTGGGCATCGTGGCGCCGCTTTGCAATTCCCGGAGCATACACGTGAGTCTTATATTGCTGCTGCCAGAATGGGTGCAGGGATCTTAGAGTGTGATGTCACTTTCACCAAAGATCGACAACTTGTTTGTCGGCATTCGCAAGCTGATTTACACACAACTACCAATATTTTAGAGACGCCTCTCGCAAAAAAATGTACTACACCTTTTACTCCAGCAAACCCTTCGAAAGGAACAAAAGCGAATGCTGAATGCCGAACCAGTGATATTACCTTAGCAGAGTTCAAAACATTAACCGGTAAGATGGATGCCTTTAACCCTGATGCGACTACCATTGAAGAATATATGAATGCGACGGCAGGTTTTCGTACGGATTTATATGCAACGAGGGGCACTTTAATGACGCATGCTGAAAGCATCAAATTGTTTAAGGAACTCGGCGTAAAATTCACTCCGGAGTTAAAGTCACCAAGCGTCAAGATGCCTTATAAAGGTCGCTATAGCCAAGCCGACTACGCCCAACAAATGATTGACGAATATAAAGCAGCCGGTGTCAACCCGCAAGATGTTTGGGCACAGTCATTTAACCTTGAAGATATTCTATACTGGCTTCATGAAGAACCTGCGTTTGGCCAACAAGCGGTCTACTTAGATAACCGTGTTTATAAAGATGATACGTTTAAAGCCAACGCGAAAGATTTTGAAAACCTTTATAGATCCGGTGTGCGAATTATTGCCCCACCGATGTTTGCACTGGTCAAAAATGACTCAGGAAAAATAGGTATTTCTGACTATACCAAACTGGCTAAGCAAGCAGGCTTGAACATCATTACATGGACTGTCGAACGTTCCGGCGCACTAAATAATGGCGGTGGCTGGTATTATCAAACCACTAACGACATTACAAACAACGATGGCGATGTATTTAACCTAATAGACGTATTAGCAAAAGAAGTGGGTGTGATAGGGATTTTTTCTGACTGGCCTGCAACAACCACTTATTACGCGAATTGTATGGGTATCAAATAAATCAGTCATTGACGGATGAGCTTAATTTAAAAACGCAGCGATCACGCTGCGTTTTTTGTTACTCATCACGTCTATCAATTTGTCGCATATCTTCAAGACAAGGTTTTTTATCTAGGGATAATAGGAACACCCAATGAATGAAAAGAACAGCTCATGAAATTACGATACACCATTTTATATGTTGAAGATGTCCCAAAAACACTCGCCTTTTATGAACAGGCTTTTGGCCTAAAAACAGCAATGCTACATGAATCTAACGACTACGGAGAATTATCTACCGGTGAAACAAAATTAGCGTTTAGTTCAATCTCCTTGATGAATCAACTCGGCAAATCAGCTCAAAAAGCACACGCTAAAAGACCTGTGTTTGAAATTGCCTTCGAAACGAATCATGTTGAAAAAGCCCTCAAAAAGGCGATGAATGCAGGCGCACTATTAGAACAAAACATGACTGATATGCCATGGGGGCAAACGGTTAGCTATGTCAGTGATTTCAATGGTTTTCTCATTGAAATTTGTAGCCCTATCAAGAATACGCTGTAACGAATAATTGTTCTTTTAGATCAGTCCGACGCAGCAATTGAGTCGGGCTGAGCCCAAACCAATGAACACATTCGCGTGTTAAATGAGATTGATCGGCAAAACCAGATGCAGCAGCAACCTCTATGAATGGATGACCTAAAGCGATACAACGACCAGCTGTTCGTATTCGGCTCAACCGGATCCAATGACTTGGCGTAAGACCTGTCTGTTTTTCCACTAATCGTTGTAGCGTTCTTGTGCTCACACCAAGCTCTTTCGCCACACTATTCACTGGGTTTGGACACACCGAAATATATGCCAAAACCTCACGAAGGTTGTCAGAAATAAAAACACATTCCTCAATAAAATTTTCAACACAATCATCGGAGAAGGAACTGCTCGTCAAGCTTAATAATTTAGCGCTGTCAATCGTAGCACCCGCCGTCAATCGATAGCCTTTGGAAGAGCTGCCCGCACTAAGGTTAACAGTCTTAGCAGTATGGAAATATGGCGAAATGAACCAATAAGGCTGTTGGCAGGTCTGATCGGTTTTAACAATCAAGTCTCGACAACCATCTGGCAATATTGAAAAAGAAGCATCAGCATCAACAAACGACTCCCACCGGTCGAGTACAAGGCCATGTCTCGTTTGCTTATTCATATGACTATTTACTCTGCCTCATTTATATCCTTATTTAAGATTATACCGGGGAAGGTCTTACAACGTGAGAAACATAAACTTCACATTCTTCCGAATAAAATCTATTCATAATCAGTTTTAATCGAAAATAAGACAACTATTTATGAAACAATTAAATTTCAATCATTTACAGTATTTCTATGCGGTTGCCAATGAAGGCAGTGTAACGCGAGCAGCTAAATCCTTAAATGTCACACCTCAAACGGTTAGTGGGCAATTAGCCACCTTCGAAGACTATATAGGCTCACCGTTATTTGAGCGGCAAGGTAAACGATTAGAACCGAATAAACTGGGCCAAGTTGCACTTAGCTATGCCGAAGATATTTTTCATTTAGGCCATGAACTATCTCGTACACTCACGGCCAAGGAGACTGGCAAAGTCGCTAATTTCAATGTTGGAATTGTCGACGCTATTCCAAAGGTCATGGTGTTTGAAATGCTCAATAACTGTTTTGATTTACAAGACCAGTTTGTCCTAGAGTGCCATGAAGGAAACTTGTCTAATCTTCTGGCTGATTTATCAATGAATAAGTTGGATATCATTATTTCCGATCAACCATTACCCATTGGCTTAAGTGTTCGTGCTGCCAGTCATTATTTAGGAAAGTCTGGCGTCACTTTTTTTGCCAATAAAGACATTTGCCAACGTTACCAAAAAAACTTTCCTCTCTCTCTGCACAAGGCACCATTTTTAATGCCTGGAAGGAACTCAGCACAGCACCAAAATCTCATCTCATGGTTTACTCAGGCCAATATCGCGCCCAACATCGTTGCAGAATTTGATGACAGTGCGCTATTAAAATTTTTTGGTCAAACAGGACGTGGTATTTTCTGCGTTTCGTCTAGTGTAGAGCGAGACGTGCTAGCCCAATTTGACGTAGCCATTATCGGACGGGTTAACGAAGTTTCTGATCGATATTATGGGATATCTCCCGAGCGAAAAATCAAGCATCCTGCTGTAGATTGTGTGCTGGCTGCTGCAGATCGGCTACTGAACAAATAAATAGCTAAAGCGAATGCTCGATGCTTTTATCAGTTTTAATCGAATCATTTTTAAAAAATATTCGAATTTTATTGTAGCTAAAGACTGCATATTATAAGAGTACTTACATTATTTGGAGGCAGTAACATTGAAAACATTGATACATTCAAATGACATCACGTTGAGCAATACGCTACATCAATTCATTCAGCAACAAGCGACTCGTTCTATGTCTATCTGCTCAGAACGGGTTGAACGAGTCATCGTCAGACTCAAAGATATAAACGGCCCCAAAGGAGGCAATGACAAAGAATGTTGCATCGAAGTAAAACTGGCAAACTCTCCATCTGTCATCGTCACCAAACGTAGTTCTACAATTTACGCCAGTGTCCGCAAAGCAATGAAACGAGCCTCTCGCACTACCTTACGCCACATTCAAAAGCGAGATAAAAACAACTGTACATTACACACACCAGAGTTAAACCCAATTTAATTTTTTGATCACAACGCTAATAAACTAGGTCACTAATATGAATATTCAAAATTTACTTTCTAGTCTTTCTCAAAGCAACAATCAAGATCAACCCAGTCACAATCAAGTCAATAACTCTTCTGAGAATACACAAGGGAATCTACTAGATTCTCTGAGTAGCTTTTTTCCAGGAGGCTTAGCCGGAGGTGCAGCCGCGGGTGGCGTCATGGCTTTATTAATGAGCAGTAAATCCGCTCGAAAAATGGCCGCAGGTGTTGCCAAAGTTGGCGGCACAGCTGTGCTAGGTGGACTCGCCTACAAAGCGTATGATAATTGGCAAAAAAACAAAGCAATGGGGCAAACTCAAGCAGTGACTGAGCAAGAAATAAGTCAGATAACTCTCAATACTCCAGCTGAACCAGAAACGGCTTCAACGCCCTTGCATATGACCCTCATCATGGCAATGATTGCTGCTTCTAAGGCTGATGGGCATATCGATGCACTCGAACAGAAACACTTATTTGACGCGATTGGAAAGTTGGACCTTAGCTCCGATGAAAAAGCCGCTATTTTCGATTTAATGACACAAGAAATAAGCATCCAAGACATCGTCAATGCGATTGAGCATGAAGAGCACAAACCTGAAGTTTATTTGTCGGCATACTTAGCCATCGAAGTCGACGAGCAAAGCGAACGCGCATTTCTGAATGACCTTGCTATTGCTTTAGAACTTCCCAAAGGTTTTCCTGCTTACCTAGAGCAACAAGCTGATCAAGGCGTAGCAGCTTAATGAATCGATACGATTTATAGTTCATCACGTTTTAAAAGGCTCAACGGTGGTTGAGCCTTTCATTTATGTCACGATAATACAGGTTTAACTATGTCTCTTAATGCCATTGATCCCGTCATTTGGTTCTTTTTATTTGGGCTATTTGCAGGTGTCATGAAGTCTGAGTTGCGCTTACCCAGCCAAATTTACGACTTAATCTCCATGCTACTTTTGCTTACCATCGGATTGAAGGGAGGCATTGAACTGGCCAAGCAACCCTTTGGCATTTTATTGCCACAAATTGTTGTCATTGTCAGCATGGGCTTTGTATTGCCATTTATCATTTTTCCAGTGTTACGCCATATTGGTCGGTTTAATCGTGCAGACTCGGCTTCCATCGCCGCACATTATGGTTCCGTTAGTGTGGGCACCTTTGCAGTAGCCGTCGCTTATATGAACACTCGTAACATTGTGTTTGAAGAACACATGGCATTGTTTGTTGTCTTGTTAGAAATACCTGCCATTTTGGTCGGCATTGTGCTTTCCAAAGGCTTAGCGAAAGAAACACAGTGGTCGAATGTCATGCATGAAGTCATGCTCGGCCGTGGTGTCATGTTATTAGTTGGAGGATTGCTGATTGGTTGGGTCAGCGGCCCTAGCGGTGTTGAATCAATTTCACCTTTATTTTTTGACCTATTTAAAGGTGTTTTAGCATTATTTTTGCTCGAAATGGGCTTAATCACAGCCACTCAATTGAACAGTTTAAAACGTTATGGCATTTTTCTATTCTTATTTGGCATCCTGACGCCTCTTGGCTTTGGCGCAATAGGGTCAATGGTCGGTGTTATTTTAGATTTATCCATTGGTGGAACTGCTATTTTAGCCACCTTGTTTGCTAGCGCCTCTTACATTGCCGTTCCAGCTGCCATGCGAATCTCTGTGCCAGAGGCAAACCCAACCTTGTCATTAAGCGCTTCACTTGGCATCACCTTTCCGTTTAATATCATTTTAGGCATTCCGGTTTATCATGCCTTTTCTCAATATGCACATAGCCTGTTCTCATAAAAGGTATCGCTCATGAAAAACGAAAACACAAAACTGATTACTATTTACACGGAATCAATCTTAGAATCTCGATTGATAGACGACATTGAAGAACACGGCGCAATGGGGTACACCATTAGCAATGCGAAGGGCAAAGGCAGCAGTGGTGCACGAGCCGGTTCTTGGGAAGCAAACTCAAATATTCGAGTAGAGATTATCTGCGATAGCAGCTTTGCCGATCACTTCACCAAACATTTACAGCGCACCTACTACGAAAACTATGGCATGGTAGCTTTTACTAGCGATATTGAAGTGCTACGCCCACAAAAATTTAGCGCGCAATAAGGCACTCATCAGTCACTCTTCTCTGATACCCGATACCATTGTCATTGGATTAATAGTCGCACATTTCAACATGTGATGACGACACCATACCCTTAGTCGACGGAACGATTATCCTCGGCCTCGCTCAGTGCTTGCTCCGCCGCTTGTTGCTTTTCGAGTTGTGTTTTCTCTGAACGGCGAACCGATCGTTGACGGCGTCCTTCTTCATTTGCTTTACGTTGTTCGCCATGGCGTTGGTTACTAGAACTCAATGTGGCAGTAAACTCTGCCAAATTTTTTTCCGCCCACTCTTTAGCTTCTGATTCTGTGGCAAACCCTTCTTTTTCCTTGCTAACGACCAGTAATTTTGAGCTGGCTTTTCGGATGATCTGAGCCGTCCAAAGCGCCTTTACTTGTTCAATTTGATAACTATATTTTTTACTATTTGCCATGAGCTTATTGTGATGAATGCCTATATCTTGTGTCAGCGAAGATTAACACTTATCCCGCATGTATATTGATGATTCTGCTTAACTCGATAAACATTGACCACACACAGGAATCAATAATTTTTAGTCATGCAACATGAATGCAAAACTCGCTCGCATAGAATACGAGAAATCAATTCATTCATTGCACAAGGAGTACCCATGTCTATCGATAGCACACTGCACTTATCCAAGCTTTCCCATGATGAAATTAAGACGGTGCATCAAAAGTGGCCAAACCCATTCATCACGCTAGGTTTTATGACAGGCGGCATTGCGTTCGGTGCATTTTCCTTGCTCAAACATAGCCAAGGCGAAGGAAGCTTAGCTTCATTAATAGGCGGATTCGCTGTCTTCATTTGCCTCGTCTTAGGTTCCAGCATATTCGGTTTAATAAAAGTCGCAAAAGCTAGAAAAATATTAAATGGCTATGCGAATCAATACTCGCTTCCACAAAAAGAACTTTTGAAAGAATTCAAACAAAATTTAAAACATATGAAAGCCCTTTAACAGGGAAAAAATATGCGATAAAGATACGTACCTGTTAGCGTTCAAGACAAAAAATATTGGGCAGCTATCTCCATGTGACTATTATTTTTTTGGAAAACTAATTGGTCCACCCATTTTTTTCCATGACCCAAACCCATGCGTCATATGGGCAATACCTGTCATCCCCATGCCTTGCAAAGTTTGCACCGTCAATGCCGAGCGCCAACCTGACGCACAATGGAAAATAAACGTCTTTTCTTCACTAAATACGGGTTTGTAATATGGGCTATCAGGATCAACCCAAAATTCCGCCATACCTCGAGGACAATGAAAACTACCTGGAATAAAGCCATCACGCTGTCGTTCACGAATGTCTCGAATATCAACCACCAAAACACCATCATGGTCTAACTGAGCAAAAACATCCTCAGCATCGATTTCCAAAATCTGTTTTCGGGCAGCAGCGACCATGCCAGCAACGCCTGTTTTAATATTGTTTGCCACTTTGTTCACCTATCGACCTAGTTTGGACCTTCATAGGCTATCAGTTCGTGACACAATTATAAAACCGTTTACATCTAGCTTCGCTCTCTGCTAGCAGAAGGATTTAATCACAAAGCAGAGAACCTGAAACCACACTGGACGCTTCGAAGAATTTACTCAAGTCTTCAAAGCTATCGCAGTGTTTGCTATCGCTATTTCTTCACTTCGCGGTTGTAATTTAAATTTTTAGCGGCCTGTAATGTCATTAGCTTCATAAAAGTAGCTGTTTCGGAATCTCCGCCTTTTGGAGTTGTATCATTGTCGCCAAAAACATATTGAGGCACTTGTCGTTTCGCATAAGCATCAGCCCACATTTTCTGAATCTGCACTTCCGCTTCAAGCTTTGGTTGCAAGGCGTTGTCCGCCTCAATCAACACTTTTTTCTTATGCGCTTCCGCATCGGCTAACGTTTTAATCCGTTCCGCATCGATAGCGGCTTGCTCAAGTTTAATTTGAGATGTTTCCTTATCGATTTGAGCTTGCTCTTTCTGTTGGTTCGCCTTGGTAATTGCTAGTTGCTTTGTCGTTTCCGCATCCGTTGTTTTTTCAATTTGAATAACCTTTGCTGCCGCTTGACGTTCAGCCACTTCTCGTTCACCTTTTGAAATAGCTAAAAGCCGCTGCTCTTGTTCCTGAATACGTTGCTCTCTCGCAATCGCTCTATCAGCAGAGGCTTTTTGTTTCAGAGTCATACGCTGTAAAAAAGCTTTATTTGGGTTCATGTCCGTCACCCGAGCATCCACAACAACGATTCCAAAGTTCGCAAACTTCTGAGAATTGCGTAACAATTTACCCGAGCTATCTTCTTGTTTCGTAACTTTAAACTCTGTTTTAGATTGATTGCCAAAGTTTTCTTGCTCCGCACCTAAGGCGGCATTTGCCGAACTATTCGCAATTTCCATCGATGATACTTTCTGTTCTTCTCGTCGAACAATATAAATACCATCGCTCATTTGATTTTCAAATTCATTGTTGAATTCTGTTCGTCCACCGGAATAATAGGCTTCCGCCGACATCAAAGAAGCCGTTGCTTGCAAGGTTTCTTTAAACGCCGGAATCAAAGCCGTTCGTAGTAAATTTTCTGGCGTTCTATAGCCATGAGCCATTTTGAGAAAAGATTCTTCGTCGGCAGGGATCCTAAACCTAACCGTCGCATCACTTAAGGCGTCAACATTGTCTAAGAACATAAGGCGAATCGGTTGCAAAGAGGCACTGGTAGATGAAGATTCACTCTCAGCGTTCACTTGATCACCACTGTATTGCTTAAGATCAACTCGGCTAGCAACCGCTTGAACTGTCATCTCTCTTTTCCAAGAGTTCCAGCGTCCAAATGGGTAAAATTTATACCCAACACTAGACACTACTTTTTCAGCACCTGTGACGGTTCTAACATGATATATATAGCCCGGTTCTGCATAAAAAATGCTATTACCAAATAGCATGAGTAAAGAACCAATAACGATAGCGGGAAATGCTAAAACCCTTAAATTATTCAGTTTGTTTTTAATGATTGTGAGTTTTTCATTACTAGAAAATTTGATCACTACAGTAAATAAAAACCACGCGATACCTGCTAGCAATATAATCGATCCAATTGATGACATCTTCTTCTCCTGAAATATAAAATGTAGACCTTAAATGTACCGTAATTACCAAAGTTTTAACAATCAATTATTGCTATCAACTTGATTTTCATTGGGTGCATGACTACACCTAATGCATAACGCTAATACGCATAAAACGAAAGAGGTAAATGATGTCGCAACGCGTATCGCATTGGCGTGATTCCACGCGTTTCTAGTCGTTGTCCAGTCAGCTGGCAAGCTATCAGGGTCCCATGACTCGGTATATTCATTGAGAGGTAAATTAACTTGAGCAGTAAAAAAAATTACCCCTAAAATGTAGATCAAAACGGCAATTGCTAATAGCCAAAAACTAGCATGTTTAATATGCCGAAAATTGATCACTAAGGCTAGCAATGAAAATGCCCCGCCTCCAAAGAAAAAGATAAAAAACATAGAATGGCGAACATTTTCATTGAAGAGTGACTGCATCTGCGCATACGTTTGACCATCGACATTTAACATAGCCAAATTGACATTAAATGTGTAAGTCCAGAAAAACCCTGACATGATGCCAAAGGCTAATATAGCAACCACAATGCTAAGGTTTTCAATTAACTTAAACGGTTTCATAATGCCCTATTTATCTATAAATGATCTATTCACGCTACAAAAAAACGCGGCATACAAGGCCGCGTTTTCAATGATATTTTAAGGCAGAAGCTTATCCAAGCACCGACAGTAAGATACCTGCCGCTACTGCTGAGCCTATCACGCCAGCAAGGTTTGGCCCAATCGCATGCATCAACAAAAAATTGTGCGGGTTCGCTTCTAAGCCCACTTTATTAGCGACTCGTGCGGCCATCGGCACAGCTGAAACACCCGCTGCACCAATGAGTGGGTTGATTGGATTTTTCGAAAATTTATTCAACACTTTTGCCATCATCACACCACAGGCGGTTCCGACACAGAATGCGACAGCGCCAAGTCCTAAAATACCTAAAGTTTCAACGTTCAAAAATTTGTCAGCTGACATCTTTGAGCCGACCGCTAAGCCAAGAAAAATGGTGACCGTGTTCATGATTTCGTTTTGAGCGGCATTGCTTAAACGTTCTACTACACCACTCACTCGCAAGATATTACCGAAACACAGCATACCGATTAGCGGCAGTGAAGCAGGAATGAATAATGCTGTCACCGCTAAAACGACAAACGGGAACAACAATTGCTCTAGTTTGCTCACTTCACGCAATTGCTCCATTTTAATCTCACGCTCTTTTTGTGTGGTCAAGGCGCGCATGATTGGCGGTTGAATGATTGGTACCAGCGCCATGTAAGAATAGGCCGCTACCGCAATGGCACCCAGAAGCTCTGGTGCGAGTCGACTGGCAAGGAAAATCGCTGTTGGACCATCTGCACCACCAATAATGGCAATGGCGGCCGCATCTTGCATGCTGAACTCAAAGCCAGGCACTGCATTTAAGGCAATCGCGCCAATTAAAGTGGCGAAAATGCCAATTTGAGCAGCCGCACCTAGCAACAAAGTTCGTGGGTTTGCGATCAATGCACTGAAGTCGGTGAGTGCGCCAACACCCATAAAAATGAGCAAGGGAAAAATACCTGTTTCAATGCCAACTGTGTAGATCATGTATAACAAACCATTCACTTCGGCCATGCCAGCAATTGGAATATTACTTAAAATGGTGCCAAAGCCAATTGGCAACAAGAGTAGCGGTTCAAATTTCTTTTTGATCGCCAGGTAAATCAAGGCCACACCCACAACTACCATGATTAGCTGTGGGAGTTCCCAGTTAACGAAACCTGATTGCGCCCAGAGTTTTAAAATGCCTTCCATATGTATTCTCGTGTAATCTTTTCTGTTCTAGAACTGTCGTTCTGAATCGTGTGAATCTCAATAGTAAAGGACTAACCCAACGTGATAATCGTTTGACCGGCTGTCACAGCATCACCTTCTTTCACGTGAATTTGTGAGACTAAACCTTTGCTCGAGGAACGCACTTCAGTCTCCATCTTCATGGCTTCCATGATGATAATGACATCGCCTTCCTCAACCGCTTGACCGGGTTGTGCGATCACTTTAAAAATATTACCGCTTAGAGGAGCAGTGATTGGCACACTTTCACCTGTGCTGACTGTGGCCACCGCAACCGCTTCTGTCGCCGCGGCAGGATTCACCACTGGCGCACCTGCAACACCTACCTGTATGTCCGAGCCTCCATCAGTGACAACCGCATTGAATTGCTTGCCATCTACTTCGACGGTGTAGGTTTCTGGGCCTTCAGATATGCTGTCACTTTTCGCTACCGGGACAGGTTCAAACGCTGATGGATCGTTTCGATGCTTCAAAAATTTCAAACCTATTTGTTGGAATAAGGCATAAATCAATGCATCATCTTCAGCGTTGTCAGCCAGATCAAAACTTTCATCTTTCGCTAACTGTTTGACCTCATCAATCATGGTGTCCATTTCAGGATCAATACCATCTGCAGGTCGATGCGTGATGACTTCACCACCGTCCTCTAAAACACGCGCTTGCAATGCTTTATCAACGGGTGCTGGTGTCGCACCATATTCACCTAGCAACACACCGCGTGTTTCCTTGGTGATGTTTTGGTAGCGTTCTCCCATCACTACATTCAACACTGCCTGAGTGCCCACAATTTGCGAGGTGGGGGTCACCAAAGGTAGATACCCCAAGTCAGCACGCACTCGTGGCACTTCTTGTAACACTTCTGCAAATTTATCGCCAAAGCCTTGCTCTTTTAGCTGATTTTCCATGTTGGTGAGCATGCCACCAGGGACCTGTGCATTGAGAATACGCGCATCAACACCTTTTAATTCACCTTCAAACTTCCAGTACTTCTTGCGCACTTCACGAAAGTGGTCGGCAATCGGTTCAAATGCTGCTAAATCCAAACCTGTATCTCGCTTGCTTCCTTCCATGATGGAAACAATGGTTTCTGTCGGCGTGTGCCCATAGGTTAAACTCATGGTTGAAATGGATGTATCAACTATATCAATACCCGCATCAATCGCTTTCATTAACGTAGCTGTGCTCAAACCCGTTGTCGCATGCGCATGCAAATTAACTGGGATATCACAGACTTTTTTAATGCCTTTAACGAGTTTTTCGGCCACATACGGCTGCAACAAACCCGCCATGTCTTTAATGCAAATAGAGTCACAACCCAAGTCTTCTAATTGCTTTGCCATGCTGATCCAGCCCTTTAACGAATGGACTTCGCTGATCGTATAAGACAAGGTACCTTGCGCGTGTTTACCCGTTTCTTTAACGGCTTTAATGGCTGTCTCTAGGTTACGCACGTCGTTCATGGCATCGAAAATTCGAAACACATCCATGCCATTTGCTGCCGCACGCTCAACAAACTTATAAACAACATCGTCCGCATAATGGCGATAGCCCAATAAGTTCTGACCACGTAACAGCATCATCTGCGGTGTTTTTTGAAGCACACTATTGAGTTCTCTTAAACGGACCCACGGATCTTCACCCAAGAAACGTATGCAAGAGTCAAATGTTGCGCCACCCCAAGTTTCTAATGCCCAGTAGCCAATATCATCTAACTGTTCAGCAATCGGTAGCATATCGTCTAAACGAAGACGCGTTGCAAAAAGAGATTGGTGCGCATCGCGCAGGACTACATCGTTAATAAATAGTTTGCTCATAATAATAAAACGGTTTTATTTCGTTACTGTGTAACTATAACTATTGAATGGCATATCGGGGTATCTGCCAAGAGATTTACAGGCCTTTGGCCTGACGGTGCGCTTGTATGGCAGCAATCACAATGGATTTTTCTTGCTCAGACATGCTGTTTTGACGACTCGGGTCAACTCGAGGTGTGGCTGCGGCACCAATATTTGGCACAGCATGTACTGGATTGGTTTCAAACTTTAAACAGGCGGAAGACAGTAAACTGACGCAGGTAATAAGAAGGGTCAGCAAAACAAATACTGTTCCCATGCCCAAACCGAATAATGTGACGGCTTGTGTTAATTGATCTACTAGCATGTGGTTCTCGGCCTATGGTAGGTGTGAAAAATTCGTATATTAGGAAATGCTTATTATAAAGGTCAACGAAAATATGTTAAGGGAAAATGAGTCATTTTTGACTCATTTTGATAGGGGTTAATACTTTTTTTATACGTAAAACTGCGTAATTCTGCTTAAATAATAAAAATATGGACAAAACAAGGGCCATGAGCGCCTTGAACCAAGACACCTTCAATATCGGTTGTTCCACTCGCTCCTGTAATCCAAATCGTGTTTCTTGGAGGCGCCACCGTATCCACGTTTTTGGCATAATCATCTAGCAAAGACAAAATATTATCGGCGTGAATCACAATCATTTGATGCAATGATAAAAAATTCAATAACACCGGTCGATTCTCTCCCGAGTGGAAAACCACCGAACCGGTTTCAGCAATCCCAAAATCTGCATAACTCAGCGATGTTAACCCATCTTCCAACCCATCCAACTGAGGCCCGGTGTTATTCAAGCCTTGCCAATCCAGCGCAGTAAACAGGGGTAACTCTTGAATGCCAATATCTTCTCCAAGTTTATGTTCTTGCAGATATGACTTCACAGCGGCTGGCAATTCTTGAACCGAGCTTAACGTTGAGCAGCTTGTCCCAATCACATGGCCGTTTGCAATTCTGGCTATAAAGGCTTCGATGGGGTCTGACGAAGCGAGTGGCGCATGTGGTGAATTTCTTAACATTTCTTGAGCTTGCATATTAATGCTATCAGCAGAACATTCTTGGCCGTTATTTGCTGCAGCATTATATAGGCGGTTTAAGATCGCATCTCGCGCTGATTGCTTCATGATTTTTTCACCTCATTTACCCTTCTTTTTTTGTATTGCTGCATAAATGTAGTAGGTGCAGGAGCAGGCATGTCGCGATTCTTTGTCCAAGCATCGGCTAAGGGCATACGACGAATCCATCCATCTTTACTGAGCATGCGCATACACTTCACAGCGATCGCTGTTGAAAAATGATAAACGCTCGGCAAGGTGGCCAATCGAATAAAACTATTAATGCCGAAACGGCTTGCAATAGCCTCATGGCCTCGTTGCCAAGACTTTGCCCGCCATGTTCTCAGCATAGTCGGTAGCGGAATATTCACTGGACAAACTTCTTGGCATTTGCCATTTAAAGTACAAGAATGCGCAAGATTTTTTGATCTATCTAACCCATCTAATACGGGTGTGAGCACTGAGCCCATCGGGCCTGGATATGTGCCTCCATAAGCATGCCCGCCAATGTGTTTATAAACAACACAATGGTTCATGCAGGCACCACAGCGTATACAACGCAGCATCTCCGCCATATCCTCTTCTAACAACATCTTGGTACGACCATTATCAACGAGAACAATGTGATATTCGTCTGGCCCATCGGCATCATTTTGACGTTTTGGTCCGTTGTGAAAGGTCGTATATTGCGTAATGTCAGCACCCGTAGCTGATCGAACTAATAGCCGCAATAAAGGCACTGCATGCGCCATGCCAGGAACAATTTTCTCAATACCAGCGGTAACAATTTGTGTTTTAGGCGGTGTAGCCGTGAGCTCTGCATTCCCTTCATTAGTGACCGTGCATGTTGCACCAGAATCTGCTAGCAAAAAGTTGGTTCCCGTAATCCCGACATCTGCATTCAGGAATTTCTGACGCAGCTCCACTCGAGCACTTTTAACTAAATCTTCAATCTCATCTGATTGTGCTTTTTTCTCATGGTGTTTTTTGAATAGTTCAATAACGTCTTCGCGTGTTTTATGCAATGCCGGCCAAATAATATGCGAGGGAGTTTCACATGCCAATTGGATAATATGCTCGGCAAGATCCGTTTCAATGCGCTGAATCCCAGAATTGTCTAATACGTCAGGCAATCCAATTTCTTCACCTAACATGGACTTGCTACGTGTTACTGATTTGGCTTTTTTTTGCTGACAAATATCTAACACAATTTGCGATGCTTCCTGAGCATCACGCGCCCAATGAACCATTGCGCCATTGGCTTGCGCGTTTTTTTCAAACTCGGTTAAATAATGCGCTAAATGTTGAATGCTATGATCTTTAATTCTTGCACCTTGATCGCGTAAGGCAGCAAAATCTGGGAACGCATTCACTGCCAAAGCACGCTTTGTCTCAGCATTATCTGTTGTTCGGCGAATTGCCACTTTGAGCATTGGATCTTCCAATGCTTTACTCACATTTTGCTTAAATCGTTCAGGTTGAGTGTTGATCATTTCGATTCAGTGAGAATTTGATCGGCCATTCCTGCCAAGACTTCCGCCGTATGCATAGCCGTGATCTTGGGTTCGTCTGGTGACTTATCTCGATTGAGTTTTCCAGACATATTCATTAGGCACCCCCAATCGCCTCCGAGTAAAATATTGGCTCCAGTCTCACGAATGTTATCCACTTTCTCTTCAACAATTTGATTAGAGATATCAGAATACTTGACACAAAACGTCCCCCCAAAACCACAACATTCAGTGCTACCTTTGAGCTCAATATGTTCGAGGCCTTCCACAGTGTTCAGTAGTTTTTTGGGCTGAGTGGTGACTTTCATGTCACGAAGGCCTGAGCAACTGTGATGATAGGTATAGCTGTTTTTTAACGTGATAGATTCAGGCGAAAAACCACATATATCTACTAAGAAAGACAATAGTTCATATGTTTTAGCTGATAGCCTCTGGCTGCGATCAAGCCAAAATGGGTCATCCTGAAAAAGCTCAGGAAAATGCGTTTTTATCATTGAAGCACAAGAACCCGATGGCACGACCACATGATCAAACGCTTCAAATTGTGTAATCAATTGTTTGGCAATTTTTGACGTTCCAAAATCATCCCCGCTATTAAACGCTGGTTGCCCGCAGCAGGTTTGTGTTGTTGGCACCATCACGTTACAGCCTGCTTGCTCTAACAACTGTATAGCGGCAAAACCAATGGATGGCCTCATCACATCAGCGAGGCATGTGACAAAAAGGCCAACTTCACGTTTATGTTGCTTATCTTTTGACATAGTGCTTCTAACAATATCTATGGCTGACTCATGTAAACTGCATATCGGTTAAAACCCTGGCGTGGAGTTAATATACGCGGTATCAGAAAAACGTGTCCATTGACGGACTTTATTTTTGTAATTTTTAATAGAACCCACAATATCACGAGTTAATGGGTCATTAGAAGATTTCTCTAAGGCATCCAATACTTCGATTGTTTTAGCAAGTATTTTTTTAAATACGCGAGGCGGAAATGCACGAATAATAATATCTGGATGTTCTCTCAAAATCAGATCCAAGTTTTCTGAATTCGAGTGGTACGCCTGAATGTACGTATCATATGCGGCCAAACGCATCGATTTTAAAACAACTTGCTGCAAATCTTTAGGCAATGTATCGAATGCTTTTTGATTAATGATGAATTGCAATTCAGTGGCCGGTTCATGCCAACCAGTGTAATAATATTTTGCTGCCGTATGGAAACCCATACCCACATCCATAGAAGGACCAACCCATTCTAATGCATCTACTTTGCCCGTTTTCAATGCGTCTAATAAATCACCCGCTGGGATATTGACGGTTTCAACACCTAATTCTTGCAAGACTTGCCCCCCAAGACCTGGAATGCGCATTTTTAGACCTTGCAAATCTTCAATGGTATTAATCGGTTTATTGAACCATCCGCCCATTTGCATGCCCGTATTACCGCCAGGAAACGATAATAAACCATATTTCGCATAGGCTTTTTCCATCAGTGATTGACCGCCACCATAATAAAACCATCCATATTGCTCAACCGCTGTTAATCCCATCGGCAAAGACGTAAAAAAGGCAGTATTGATATCTTTGTCTTTCCAATAAAAAGAAGCGGAATGACCCATTTCATAGTCTCCCTCTTTGACCATATCAAATACGCCTAAGGGTTTTTTATGAACATCTCGTGCTTCGGACTTTATGTTTAAACGACCATTCGATAATAGTGTGACATTATCGATAAACTTTTTCACTGCATCTCCAAACAACGGGAAGTCTTTGGGCCATGTTTCAGCAATTTTCCACTGATAGGTTGATTGTGACTGTGCCCATGAAGAACTGAACAGGGTGAACGCCATACAAATAATGGTGATTATTTTTCGCATATTTTACTCCTCCCATAAAGGGATAGTGATTCTATCATAAATATTGTAAATTGGTAATACCAATAATTTATCAGAAAATATGCTTCCTCTATTTAAGGCTCGCTGTTATAAGAACTTATGAATAATCAAACGACGTTATCTTCCATCGGTATTTTGTTACTGGCTATGGGTTTAATTCCATTGGGCGATGTCGGGGGGAAGTTATTAACACAACAAGGGATCAACTCCTCGTTCGTCGCATGGAGTCGGTTTTGCTTAGGCTTTGTTTTACTATTACCGTTAAGTGGCTTAAAACTATCAGAGATCCATGCGTTATTTAATTGGCGCATTATGTTGCGTGGTGGATGCATTACTGGGTCAATTTGGTCAATTTTAACGGCGCTCAGCACCGAACCGATTGCCAATGTTTTTGCCGCACTTTTCATTGCACCGGTTATTTCTTATTTTTTATCTGCCGCATTACTCAAAGAGCACATTACACTGCCTCGAACGCTACTGCTCCTCATTGGCTTTTGTGGTGTATTGGCCGTCGTAAAACCCAGTGTTAGTATGTCGATAGGTATTCTATTTGCGCTGTGTGCAAGCTGTTTCTACACAGGATATTTAGTGTGTAATAAGTGGTTAGTCAAATATTATCGTCCACGCTTTATGCTGATATCCCAGCTATTCTTCGGATCGATCGCGTTAGCTCCTTTTGGTCTTTCACATCTCCCAGAAACGATGAATACTAATATCTCACTATTGGTATTACTGAGTGCTTTCGGATCTGCGGCTGGAAATTTATTGATGGTGGAAGGTAACCGCCGCTTACCCGCAAACATTGTATCTCCGTTTATCTATACACAACTTTTATTTGCCACATTGTATGGCATCACTATCTTCAGTGATTGGCCTGATAGTTGGAGCCAAATCGGTTTAGCGGTGATTGTGGTTTCAGGGTTTTCATCGTGGTTTTTAGCCGGAAAAGAGCACAAGGCTTGACGGTAATAAATTGACTGACACTCACAGCATGTTTTGCGGTGATCGTAATCAACGCTAAATCATCACTTCTGACAGGTTTAACGAGTAACGCTAATACTGTAGCACCCCCTTTCGCTACAGACTACTGTGAACATCGATAGGAAAAGAATGATTGATGAAGCACACTTTACCCATTACCTATTCATTTTCATTGGCACGCTGCACTAAGTTGGTAACAGCATGATTTGCATGTAGCACCAGCAGCCAATCAGCTTTCTCAGGCAACGTTTCCATCGCATGCTCAGTTAATCGCTGATAATAAGAGATAAATCGTTTGATCTGCGTGGGGCTCATGGTGTCATGTAATGGTTGATCATTCGCCTGCAACTTTTCAATCAACTTACGCTCTTGCTTAGTTCGCCACTGTAAAACACATTCAAAGGAAGGTGACTGCAATACCACTAAGCCATTGAACTGATCATAGACGGGTTTGTAATGGTGCTGAATTTGATCATTCACATATTGCCGCCAACGCCCATCAGCATCTTCATGTGTTTCAAGCGCATTAATCGGCTGTATCAAATCCGTTTTTTTCTGCGCTGAAACACCCACACACCAACCTTCAAGAATAACTACATCCTGTGGCATTGACACACGCTGCCAATCCTTTTTAGCCGCTCTATCATCCAAAGACTTATCAAACGTCACAATATCTAGTGTTTGTCCTTCTCCGATTTGTTTGATGCTGTCCCAAGTATCATTGAACAAATCAATATCATGCGTGCCTGGCACACCACGGGTAGTGAGTAATGGATGGACTTGACTACCCAACGCTTTGCGCTCAGCCTTCGTCCGATAAAAATCATCGATCGACAACACCAAACAGTTTTTTGCAAACCCTTGCTCTAACATCAATTTGATAAAGCTGGCTAGCGTTGACTTGCCGCTGCCTTGAGCGCCTTGAACTCCCAAAAAGAAAGGAGGCACTGTTTCATCATGATCGATATGTTTGAGCCGATCCACGATCTCGCAAACAATAGGCCAATAGAAAGTTTCGACAGTGTTTAAAAAATTATCGGGTAATTTTTCTTTATGAATATGCTTTTTTAGAGTATCCATTAACTGCCTAGGCAGCTTGTGTCGTCTTTGCACGTTCATTGTCTTACAACTTCAACTTATTAGACATGTAAACACTGACAACAACCAACGCAATACCGATAAAGTTAAGTACACTAATCGTTTCATCAAACAGAAAATAACTCATCACCAATGCCACAGGCGGAGTCAGGTAAAAATAACTTGCCGCGCTACTCGCGGAATTATGTTGATAAAGCAGATTCATCAGCAAGATTGAGACAATAGATAAGACGATGACTGACCACAGCAGTGCCAACATAAAATTTGGATGCCAATCAATCTGAATACTCGGCTCTGCCTCAAACAAGAAAGCTAAAATAATAAAAACAACGCAAGTTGGAATAAATTGAATGAATGCATTCACAATGACTGGCACGTCAGCACAGAATTTTTTCTGATATAACGTTCCAAATGTTATGCCAAATAAGGCAATCAACGACGGAACATACATTAACCAATCAACATTGGTTTCTAGTTGCCTGGTTAAACCGGACTGCCATGCACCAAAATCTATGACCACTAATAATAAACCCAGAAAGCCGACAATCGTTGTGATAATAACGGACAGAGAGCTAAAACGGTGAATAATAAACGCTGTTAAAATAGGTTGCATACCAACAATAACCGCGGTAATGCCTGCGGGCAAACCTAATTTAATTGCGCTAAAAACGCCTCCTAGGTACATCACTTGAACGGTCATACCAACAACAAATAAATGAAAATAGCTTGCTTTGTTGTTGGGTAAACGAGACTTAAATAAGACAACAATCACGGCCAACATGATTAAAACTAAAATGAATCTTGCCGCTAGAAAAGTATAAGGTCCCGCATAAGGCAAACCATACTTGGCAGCAATGAAGCCTGTGCTCCAGAACAAAACAAAGGCGAAAGGTAATAGTCTGAGCAGCATATGAAGTTGAGAACCGTGTTAGCCGATTTTAATGGAAGGTAAAATACTTGATTTAGTACTTGGCAAGCTAAGGGTTTTCTCCGAATGGTAGGTATACACTAACGAAAACTTCGCTTGATCAGTGTTATTCGCTCCCGCAGCATGAAAACAATGCGCACTAAACAACAGGCAATCTCCTGCCTGTAGATCCACTTGTTCCGAAAGGGACAGTCGCGCTTGATTGCTTGGATGGTCCTCTAACAAGAACTGGTCTTCATCAAGCGCGCCAGCGTTCACATCCCAACGGTGCGAGCCCGGCAGCAATAACATGCCTCCATTTTCAACTCTTTCATCACCCAGTGCATACCACGCATTTATTAAATATTTGTTGCTAAAATGCCAGTAACGAGTGTCTCGATGCCAGTTAGTTTGTGAACTAAATTCAGGTTGCTTAGTCATCACACAGTTATGATGATTCGGTGTTAAATACAGACTTTCAGCCTGTAATAACGACTTGATGATATCAACAACTGTCGAATTTTCGGCACGAGATCGATATAACTGATGGCGAGAATAGGCCTGTAATAGGCGTCGAATAGTGCCACCACCAGGCGCATCTTCAGATTCCGGCGCGCCCGGATAATGGACATCCGTTTCACGCTCAAACGGTTGAATATTTTCCTGCAAATGCTCATGAGTCTTCGCACGTAAACTCGCTAACTCCTGCTCATCAAGTAAGTTGGGTAAAACGAGATAACCATCACGGATAAATTGATTCTGTTGTTGCTTAGATAACATGCAATGAATACCGTTTAATGAGAGATGTACAGTGTAATTTAAGATTGAGTATAACGCCTAACAATCCATAATAGGCATGCATATCATGTAAATTCTAGTTTATCTTGCGTGTTATTGTGTTAATTTGAAGCCCTTATTTTTATTACTTATTTATTCAAACATTATGGAATGGCAAGTTTATTTATCCGGTGAAATTCACACCGACTGGCGTGAGCAAATTATTGATGGCTGTGAAAAGCTTGGTTTAAATATCGAATTCACATCTGCCAACACTGACCATGAAAGCAGTGATGCGGCGGGTGATGTATTAGGCAAACCTGAAGAGAGTTTTTGGCGCGATCATCAATCAGCTAGCGTTAATGCAATTCGTATTCGCAACTTACTCGAGCAATGCGATATCGCCATCATTCGCTTTGGTGATAAATACAAACAATGGAACGCCGCTTTTGACGCCGGTTATTGCGCCGCCCTAAACACGCCGTACATCACTCTGCATGATGAAGCGATTATCCACCCGCTAAAAGAAGTCGATAGCGCCGCGATGGCATGGGCCAAAACTCCCGAACAAGTCGTTGAACTCTTACGTTACACCGTTCAAAGCAAATAACATTTTTCGAAAACATGGCGTCTCATCAACCCAAAATTGGTTTTATCGGCATTGGCTTAATGGGTCACCCAATGAGCCAACGCTTATTAAAGGCAGGAATGCAACTGACTGTCTGGAATCGTACGATCGAAAAGTGCGATGAACTAAAAGCACAAGGAGCTACCGTTGCAAATTCAATCGGTGAGTTAGTTGCCAACAATGACATTATCATGTGCTGTTTGACTGATACCGATGCAGTCGAAAAAGTTGTTTTGTCAAATGAGTTTTTGCAAAACAGTCATGCCAACAAAGTACTCATCGACTTTTCTAGCATTGATCCCGCGCAAACCAAAATATTCGCTAAAAAACTTCATCAAGCATCAGGCATGCGATGGATAGATTCACCGGTTTCTGGCGGGGTGGCGGGCGCCGAATCAGGCAAGCTAGTCGTCATGTCTGGAGGCAACACCGAAGATGTCGATGCCATTCGACCAATCCTTGCACACCTATCTCAACGAGTCACTCATATGGGGCCTGTCGGCAGTGGTCAAGCGACCAAAGTATGCAACCAAATGATTGTGAGCTGCAATATATTGGTTATGGCGGAAGTCTTAGCGCTGGCTAAAAAATCAGGTATTCATAGTGAAAAAATACCCAGCGCTCTAGCAGGAGGTTTTGCAGATTCCATTCCTTTCCAGCTAACAGGACAACGCATGGTTGATGCCGATTTTGACGATATTAAGTGGCACACTAAAACACTAGCAAAAGACTTAGATTTAGCATCTGGTATGGCTGAGTCACATAACAGCAACACACCCATCGCATCTCTTGCCCAACAACTCATGCGACAATATTGCAACATCGGTTATGCCGACATCGATCCAGCAAATTTGATCAACGTTTACTTAGAAGAATAATTCTCCATCCACGATAAACCGCTTATCGTGTCATTTTTGGGGAAATACTCACAACCAATCCATCCTTGATAGCCCAGTTGATCTATTGTTTGCAGTAAAAAATCAAAATTAATTTCCCCAGTGCCTGGTTCTTGGCGTAAGGGATTATCGGCTAATTGAATATGGCGAATTTGGCTCAGGTTATCGCTTATCGTTCGAGTTAAATTACCTTCCATAATTTGCATGTGATAAATATCATATTGCATAAACACATTATCGTGTTGAAGGGATAGATTATGAATCAATGCCAAAACCTGTTGAGTGTTGTTGACAAAAAAACCAGGAACATCTTGTGTGTTGATGGCTTCGATCAGCAAATCAATACCATATGGCTTTAGCTGGTTTGCGGCATAACGAAGGTTGCTTAATAATGTCTGTGTCAATTCCTCTGGAGAAATACTTTCAGGCGCAAGCCCGGCTAAGACATTCAGTTTTCTACAGCCTAAAAGGCTAGCATATTCAATTGCTTGATCTACACCCGCCTTAAAATCGTCAACTCTGTCTGGCAAGCAGGCAATCCCTCTCTCTCCAGCATCCCAATCACCTGCAGGAAAGTTGTGCAAAATTAACTGTAGATCGTTCGCAAGCAAGCGTTGCTGAATATCCTGAGCAGATTCAGCATAAGGAAACTGGCACTCTACCGCTTCAAATCCAGCGTCAGATGCTATCTCAAAACGATCCAAAAAATCATATTCAGTAAAAAGGGTACTTAGATTCGCGCAAAACTTCGGCATCATTATTTTTTGTCAGTTAACATTTATATTGATCAACAATCGCTTCATTCCACTCAATGCCACTGCCAACCTCTTCATTCGGTATTGCCATGCCATTGTCAATCATTAAAGGTTGTTGAAGAAGAGGACTCCACCAATCACAATATTCCAACCAATTGGCTGTAGCAGAACACGACAGTAAACTCGCGCTTAGCTCTGACCACAAATGGCTCGACACAGGTACATTCACCGCTTCAGCCATTGCCGCAGCCTTCATCCATCCAGTCACTCCACCAATCTTCATTGCATCCAGCATGAAATAATCAGATGCCTTCGCATCAATTGCATGCTGCACATCTTGGATACCCCACCAATTCTCACCACATTGAATAGTCGTGCGAGTGTTATTGGAAATGTGGCCATGACCCGTAAAATTATGCGCTAATGTAGGCTCTTCAATCCATGTAAGGCCTTCTTGATCTAGTTGTTGAGAACGATGAATCGCGTCAGCAGGTGACAAGCTTTGATTATAATCCACCATGATTGAAACATCAGGCCCAACTGCTTGACGCATAGCACGCACAACCGCTATATCTTCGTTAACAGAAGCATACCCAATTTTCGCTTTGACGCCTTTAAAACCTTGCTTTGCCCAGTGCTCTGCTTGGTGAGCACTACATTTTTCACCATCGAAACCCACTGCACCATAAACAGGAGTAGGTGTATGTTCCCCCCCTAATGCCGCCACTAAAGATTGTTGTTTTGATCGAGCTAATGCATCCCACATCGCCATATCAATGCCGGCTAAAGCCATGCCTACAAAGCCTTGGGTGCCCAATAAACGAAACTTTTCTAGTAGGCGTTGTGACACATTTAAAGGCGCCAGCACTTCACCTATTAATAACGCTTTTAGGCTATCTAAGAACTCTGCAATGGAACGCAAAGCCAGCTGTGTATAAGTGAACAACACACCATGGCCAACAACACCTTCATTGGTCATTATATCGATGAGTATTAACGGAGACTCGTTAATCACTCCACTAGCCGTTCTGTGCGGTTCGACCATTGGAAGAAGTATGGGCCGAATACTGATGTCAGTGATAACTTGCATATTGTGCATTAAAATTTCCCTAATGACGTTAAATGATAGTGACTAACCAAGGCAACATAATGGCATTTAAAATGACCGCTAATGCCATCGCTAATGCCGCGTAAGCGCCTTTGCGCTGATTAATAGTAAATGCTCTGGCTGTGCCAATGCCATGAGAATTATTGCCCATTGCGATCGCAATCATCATGTCACTTTTTATGCCAGCCAATCGCAAAATTTTCCCACCAAACATTGCACCCAAGATACCGGTGATTAGCACCATGACAACAGACAATGACGCAATGCCTCCTATTTTCTCGGCAATTCCCATGGCTACAGGTGCGGTCACAGATCGCACGGATAACGACATTTGTGTAGCCAGATCAGCGCCAAGCAATTTTGAAATGCCCACAACAGATACGGTTCCAGCAGTGATACCTATGGACACCGATAAAAAAATAGGCAATAAATATTGCTTTACATCATCGAGCTGCCGATAGAGCGGCACGGCAAGCGCAACTGTCGCTGGGCCCAATAAAAAGTGAATGAATTGAGCACCTTCAAAATAGTCTTCATACGACGTTTTCGTTAATTGCAGTGTTATCAGAATAATGACCACTGAGACGAGAACTGTATTGGCTAAAGGGTGTGATTGCGTTTTCTTTTGTAAGCCATAAGCCAATAAATAAGCAACAAGAGTCACTGTCAGCCCGGCCAAAGGAGAGGTAGATAAATATACCCACAATACATCAAGGTTTGCTTTTTCCACGTTCGGCCTCGCTTTTTCTAAAGTAACGACAGTAATAACTTGGACTGAAATAACATCGGCTTAACATTCACTATTCTGGTTCTCGTTTATTCATTAAACGAATTAACCACTTCAAACTCCATGCGGTGACAAATAATGTGATGAATGATGCGAAAACTAATGCAACTGAAATGGATAACCACTGCGTTTTAATTCTATCTATATGGGTAATAATGCCGACCCCAGCTGGAACAAATAACAACGACAAATGTGTTAACAACATTGATGAAGTACTCAATAATGATTCTGGTTCACTTAGCTTTCGCCACTTTCTCCACAACAAAAAGATCAACAAGAACAGTAAACCGATGACAGGACCTGGTACAGGCAGCCCCATGAGTCTAACAAGCACTTCACCCAGTAATTGAAATACAAGCAAGCCTGCAAAACCGACCAAAAATCCTAGGCTTGAGCTTTCAAGTTGTTGGCTACGGCTTAGCATGTGTGAATGATTTCTCATGAATTTAGTATTTGCACGCCTCTCAGCCTTGATCAAGCAATTCTATCCAATGCTTCACTGGGACTGTTGATTTCGTATTCAAATGCAACTGACAACCAACATTAGACGTGACAATTTGATCAGGATCATCCACCGTTAATGCGGTGAGTTTTTTATTCAATAACTCTCCCGCTGTTTCAGACTGCAAGACGGAATATGTGCCAGCGGAACCACAACACATATGCCTTTCTTTCGTATTTGCAAGCGGCACGCCGACTTTTTCAAGAATGTTATCGACATTATTCGTCAACTTCATTCCATGCTGCAATGTACAAGGGCAATGAACCGCTGTTTTAATCTCTCTGAATTTGGCTTGATCAAGGCCTAACTGCGTCAAATCTTCGTTTTCTAAAATTTGACTGATATCTTTTGTCATTGCTGAAATACGCTTTGCTTTTTCAGCATATTCAGCATCATTCGCAAACAGCTCAGCATACTCTTCAACCATGACTCCGCAGCCTGAAGCTGTCATCACTAACGCTTCAGCCCCTGCTTCAACAGCTGGCCACCACGCATCAATATTTTTGCGCATGGCATTTAATCCATCATCATGCGCACCAAGATGATAATCCACAGCTCCGCAACACCCTGCATTCGGCTCTTCTACTAAGGTAATACCTAATTTATCTAATACTCTTGCCGTGGCTTGATTAGTATTCGGCGTTGCAACACTTTGCGCACAGCCTGCTAACGCTAGCATTCGGCGGGGATGGCTTGTGGACGGCCAAGGAGTATGTTTTTGCTTCTGTGGTACTTTTTTGGCAATCACACTCAACGGCCCAATCATCAACGGCCTAAATAACTGGCCCAACCGCAGAAAAATACCAAAGCGCTTTGGATAAGGTAAGAGCTTACGCAGCATCCAGCGAGACAGAGTATCCATAACACCACGGGATACTTTTTCTTCAACCATCCCTTTACCAATATCAACCAAACGCCCGTACTGCACGCCAGATGGACAAGTCGTTTCACAACTACGACACGTGAGGCAACGATCTAAATGTGTCTGGGTCTTTTCTGTCACTTCGTTGGTTTCAAGCAATTGCTTGATCAAGTAAATACGCCCTCGTGGTCCATCACGCTCATCATTAAAATGCTGATAAGTCGGGCACGTCGCTGTACAAAAACCGCAGTGTACACAGGCTTCGATGATGCTTTTCGCATCTTCAGCCTTTGGGTTATTTACTAGCTCAGGGTGTAGTTCAGTATGCATAGTATTGCCTTCAATCAGTTTTAGAGCCAGCTGTATAAACGGCCGCGGTTAAAGATATTTTCAGGATCAAATGATCTCTTTAAGTTGATCATTATCTGTTTGACTGCCTCGTTTTGTGGCAAGGCTAAATCATGGTCACGATCACCCCCACTGTAGTGTTGAACAGTACCTCCCATTCTTTTAGCATGCTCAGCTAGCTCTTCGAGAGAGAACTCCCCTATCAACCAGCGTTGTGATCCACACCAATCGAATGCCCAATGTTGTTCGGGTGAAATATGGCTTGCCGCCGCATTAACTGAAAATTTCCATAATGTCTTTTCATCTTCCGTACCCTCAAAGAACACATGCTTATGTTCACGCAAAGACTGCCATAGAGTGACTGCATCAGGCTCATCAAGGCACGCCAAACCATATTCAGATTGCCATTGTTTGCTGGTAGCATCCACCGCTTTTCTAGGCCCTTCGATACGAATATAGATACGCCCATCTATCCAGCTAGCCGCAGTAATTGGTTTCGATGTTCCGGCCAACTTATTCATCAGGGCTAGAGCCTCTTGAGGATCAATAGACTGACTCAATGACACACTACTTTCAAGTCGAGGTAATACTTTGAAGCTCACTTCAGAAATTAACCCAAAAGCTCCCATCGCACCAGCTTGCAAACGTGACACATCATAGCCCGCAACGTTTTTCATCACCTGGCCACCAAAACGTAAATGTTCTCCGTGCCCATTGATCAATTTGATGCCTAATACATGATCCCTTAAGGATCCAAACCAAGGCCTTGCATGGCCAGACTGATTCGTAGCAAGTGACCCAGCAATCGTTGCTTTACCATCGTATCGACGGGGGTCACACGCTAACATTTGGTTATTTTTCGCTAATTCAGCATCTATTTCAGCTAATGTCGTCCCGCCGCGAACAGTCATGATTAATTCAACCGGCTTATATTCAACAATCCCGCTATGACCTTGCGTGGAAATAAGGCTTTCTTCCGTGTTAATCACTCGACCAAGCCCTAATTTAGTACCGCCACCTTGAATACGAGTAGGGGTTTTATCCGCTGTCGCGGCATTGATTTGGTCAATTAATTGTTGGCTAATATCAGGCATGGTGTGCTCCTTCGATGTGCGCTTCATGTCCGCAAGACAACGTCTCCTTGCCAGCACGTATCGAACGATATTCTTGACAACGTTTAAGTGTTGGAATGCCTTTTCCTGGGTTCAACGTACCAACGGGATCAAAGGCATTTTTAATAGCATGAAATTGTGTAATTTCTTGATCATTGAATTGCACAGCCATTTGACGAATTTTTTCTAATCCAACGCCATGCTCTCCAGTGATACAGCCCCCTGCTGCGACGCATGCTTCTAAAATACGACCGCCAAACTCTTCCGTTTTTTCAAACTCTCCTGGCACACTGCTATCAAATAAAATCAACGGATGTAAATTACCATCTCCCGCATGAAATACATTGGCTACTCTTAAACCATATTCTTGAGACAAGCGATCAATTTCAGATAACACAGTAGACAGCTCTCCTCGTGGGATGGTGCCATCCATACAATAATAGTCTGGTGAAATTCTTCCCACAGCTGGAAATGCCGATTTCCGGCCTTTCCAAAACAACATACGTTGCGCTTCATCTTGGGAAATTTGAACCGAAGTGGCTCCTAGCTTTTTAAACAATTTCGCTACTTGATCAATGTATTGATCGACTTCTTCAACGGTACCATCGATTTCACATAATAAAAGCGCTTTAGCATCACGAGGATAGCCTGCTTTGGCAAAATCATCTGCCGCAATGATGGCAAAACTATCCATCATTTCTAAACCACCAGGAATGATACCTTCCTCAATGACTTTGGCAACCGCGTCACCCGCCGTTGTTACCGAGTCAAACCCAGCAAGCACAACTTGTGCTTTTTCAGGTGTCGGCAAAAGCCTCACGGTCACTTCAGTCACTACACCCAACAAACCTTCTGATCCATGGATTAGCGCTAAAAGGTCCATACCATAGCTGTCTAAGCCCTCATTGCCTAACTCAATGAGCTCTCCATCGACGGTGATCATTTGCACTTTGACTATATTATGTACGGTTAAACCATATTTTAAACAATGCACACCGCCTGCGTTTTCAGCGACATTACCTCCAATTGAGCATGCGATCTGTGATGACGGATCAGGCGCATAATACAAACCATATTCAGCCGCTGCTTCGCTGACGGCTAGATTTCTCACACCAGGCTGAAGACGCGCCAAACGTGCTTCAGTGTCTATGTCTAAAATTTGATTAAATTTTGCTAAAGACAGTAATACGCCGCAGTCATTCGGAGTCGCCCCCGCCGATAAGCCAGTACCCGCACCACGAGCCACAACAGGCACCGCATTTTCATGACAAATGCGCATGATTTTTTGTACTTGTTCAACCGTTTCAGGCAACACGGTCACCATCGGTAGTTCACAATATGCCGCTAAACCATCACACTCATACACTTTCTGTGTTTCGGCGTCAGTAATGACATAGTCGGGATCCATAAATTGACGAAAACGTGCCGCCAATTTATCCTGATTTACCGCTGTTTTCTCTGTAAGCGTTTCATTCATAGTCTTTAAATAATCATGGTTAACTGCTAGTTTGATGTAGAAAATACTCAAGCCCGGCTTGGGCAACGTCCATATCTTGCTGTGGAGTCCCCGAACTCACACCAATACCGCCAACAAAGTCATCACCTACCTGCACAGGTAATCCGCCACCGACCGTACTGATTCGGCCACCACACTCAGTGTGAATACCAAACGCTAAACTTCCGGGCGTATTAGCCGCATTATATTCGTGGGTTGCTTTTCGCGCAGAACCGGCGGTAAACGCTTTATCCATCGAAACCTGGATACTATGTGCTTTGCCTCCATTCATGCGCTCAAATGCCACTAGGTTTCCTGAGTCGTCTGTGATAGCAATGCACATGGGCACGCCAATTTCATCGGCTTTCGCTTTTGCGCCAGCTAGTAAAATGTGCGCATCTTCAATACTTAATCGTTTAACTGAAATCATAATTTCCTCAATTATTTATCGTCTAATACTTCAACGGTTTATTGTGCTTTAGCCTCTAAGCGATACGCATGTAGCAATGGCTCAGTATAACCACTCGGTTGACTCACCCCTTCAAACACAAGAGAACACGCTGATTTAAATGCAACGCCATTGAAGTTTGGTGCCATTTTCTGGTAACTCGCATCTTTTTCATTTTGTTGATCAACAATGCGAGCCATTCGCTTCATGGCTTCCATCACCTCTTGTTCTGAACAAATGCCGTGTTCAAGCCAATTCGCTAGCAATTGACTTGAAATACGCAGTGTCGCACGGTCTTCCATTAAGCCCACGTTGCTGATATCCGGCACTTTTGAACAACCGACACCTTGATCAATCCACCTCACAACATAGCCTAAAATACCTTGCGCGTTGTTATCTAACTCATTTTGTATTTCTTGGGGAGTCAAACTGACATCACCCAACAATGGTACCGTTAAAATATCATCTACATTTGCTTTTTGTCGTTTTGCTAATGCTTGTTGAACCGCAAAAACATCGACTTGGTGGTAGTGAGTAGCATGCAATGTGGCACCTGTCGGTGAGGGCACCCAAGCACAATTAGCTCCAGCCTTCGGATGATCAATTTTCGCGACCAACATTTGCGCCATTTCATCAGGCTTTGGCCACATGCCTTTACCGATTTGAGCGACGCCAGGAAGACCACATTGAATGCCTGTATCAACATTCCAATCCTCATAGGCATGAATCCATGTTTTTTGCTTGATTTGCTCTTTTGGTAAGAACGCGCCCGCTTGCATTGATGTATGAATTTCATCACCCGTACGATCCAAGAACCCTGTGTTAATAAACACAATACGCTCTTTCACCGCACGAATACATTCCTTCAAATTAACTGTCGTGCGCCGTTCTTCATCCATCACACCAATTTTCATTGTATTGCGCGGTAAACCTAACATATCTTCCACTCGAGAAAACAGTGTGTTCGCAAAAGCCACTTCATCCGGTCCATGCATTTTTGGCTTAACAATATAAATGCTTTTTTGACGACTATTGTGAATAGGCGCATCATCTTTAAAGTCATGCATCGCACATAACGTCGTGAACAACGCATCCATGATTCCTTCCGGAATTTGATTACCTTGGCCGTCCAAAATAGCAGGATTAGTCATCAGATGACCCACGTTCCTGACCAATAACAAACTGCGGCCATGTAACTCCACTTTATTTCCATCTTTACCCGTATAAGTACGATTTGGATTTAATTGACGAGTAATCGTTTTACCTCCTTTTTGAAAAGATTCTTGTAAATCACCTTTCATTAAGCCTAGCCAATTACGGTACACCAAGGCTTTATCCTCACCGTCAACAGCAGCAACAGAGTCTTCACAATCCATAATGGTACTGATCGCTGACTCAATCACGATGTCTTTAACACCCGCAGCCGAATCTTTACCAATAGGATGATCTCGATCAATTTGGACCTCAATATGCAAATTGTTTTTCTCGAATAGCAGCTCTAATTTATCCCCGTTTTGGTTACTGGCGATAAATTGTTCCGGATTGCTTAACATTGAGGTTGAGCCATTTTCTAATGTCACAATGACTTGATTTTCAACAATGTGATAGTCCGCAACTTCGGCATGCTTTCCAAGAGCCAACGGAATAGAGTGGTCCAGAAATTCAGCGGCTTTTTGAATCACAGCTTTACCACGCATGGGGTTATATGCCGCTGTTTTTTCACGTCCTTCGTTTTCATCAATGACGTCTGTACCATAGTAAGCATCATATAAACTACCCCAACGCGCATTCGCGGCATTCAATGCAAAACGTGCGTTATTCACTGGAACGACTAATTGAGGCCCGGCAATACTCGCAATTTCTGCATCAACATTTTCTGTGGTCGCCGCAAAATCATCACCTTCTGGAACCAAATAGCCAATCTCTTGTAAGAAGGCTTTATAGGCTTGAAAGTTATTCGGCAAGGCATTTGGGTTCGCTGTGTGCCATTCATCAATTTGAGTTTGCAAGGCTTCGCGTTTAGCCAGTAACGATTTGTTCACTGGCGTTAATTCTTCAACTAATTTCGAAAAACCTGTCCACACTTGCTCTGCCGATACAGACAACCCTGGCAATATATGATTATCCAACAGCTCAATTAAATCTGGATGTACTGAAAGGTTATTTTTCTTGATATAGCTTGTCATTTGAGTCGTGCCTCATTTTCATAGGGGTTTCATGTATTCACCAATATAGAGAGCACAGTGGCCAGTGTCTACATGCCAAAAATACTGGTATGACCAGTGAATTCGTACGAAACATAGTTAAAAACTCATTTAATGCTATTATTCATGTTTAATCTCTTACTGGTATGACCAGTTTTTTCAATAAAATGTCAAACAAAAACACTTCGGCGTCATCCAGCTCAAAAATCATGCAACAAATCGAAGGCTTAATTGTCGATGGATTTTTACAACCCGGTGAAAAAATACCCTCTGAAAGACAACTCTGCGAACGCTTAAATGCATCTAGACCCGTTGTAAGAGAAGCCATCAAAGAACTACGTGGTCGCGGTGTCATTCATACAGTTCATGGAAAAGGATCTTTTGTTAGCAACTTTTTAGAAAATTCCTCCGAAACGAATACCTTAAATAAAGTCTATGATGACCACCCGCGAATGCTTTTTGATCTTCTCGAAGTCCGTGAACTCTTAGAAGGTCAAGCGGCCAAACTCGCCGCTGAACGTGCAACTGAAAAAGACCTATATCGCATCACCAAAGCATTCAATACCATGGATGAAGCCTATGCAAACAACGCTGAAATGCTGGATGCCGCACAGTTAGACCATGAATTTCATCGTTCAATTTACGCCGCATCTCATAACCCCGTTTTGATTCATACATTACAAAACCTCATGCAACTCATTCAAAACAGCGTTGTTGTTACCGTTAGCAATCTTTACCATCATGAAAGATCTAGACAACAGATTCAGGCTTATCATCGCCTGATCTTTAATGCCATTATTGACCGAAAACCTGACAGTGCTGCTCGTGCCGCCATGGACCATGTCAGAGACAAGCGCGATCGTATTCTTGAGATTGAACGACAAGAACAGCGTTTAATCAGAGCCCAACTCTTGGATGATTCATAATGTTCCAAAGCGTTTCATCCAACTTAATTGCCATACACGATGGCTGGAAGCCATGTTGTTAACGATGGATATAACACAACAATCGATAACCCAATGAGCTGCAAAACAATAAATGGTGTGACACCTTTATAGATATCTGTCAGCTTCACTTCAGGCGGGCATACCCCTTTTAAATAAAACAAGGCAAACCCTACTGGCGGGGTTAAAAAAGACGTTTGCAACGTGATGGCAACCAGCATGACAAACCAAATGACTACTGGCTCATCAATAGTGCCATAACCATTTACATCAAAATCCATACCCATAATAACCGGGGCTAATAATGGCAATACGATCAAGGTGATTTCTATCCAATCTAATAAGAAACCCAATAAGAAAACGATCAATAAAATAGAAATCAACACACCATAGGGCCCAAAAGGTAAGCTGGTTAAACCTCGTTCAATCAGTTCATCACCACCTAACTCTCGTAACACCAACGCAAACATTGTCGCACCGATGAAAATCATAAAAATATAGGCCGTTGTGCGATAAGCATCTAAGCTGACTTCTTTAAACACACTCACATTGAGTTGCTTATTATAGGCTGCTAATAAAGTCGCTCCCAAAGCCCCTATACCACTGGCTTCAGTCGGCGTTGCAATACCTGCAAAAATTGACCCTAATACGGCTAAAATTAACAATAACGGTGGCACAATGTTTTTCAGAACAGACCAAACAATTGACCATTCCATTTTTCGGTAATCTGCAGGCAGAGGCGCCATATTCGGTTTAGCGTAGGACACTATAAATATATAGGCCAAATATAAGCCGCCAAGTATTAAACCAGGAAAGACAGCAGCCATGAATAAATCCCCAACGGATAACGCTAATTGATCTGCCATGATCACAAGCATGATACTTGGGGGCAGCAAGATGCCTAACGTTCCAGCACTACAAATTGTTCCAGTTGCTAGCGCCTTGCTATAACCTTGCTTCATCATTGCTGGCAAAGATAATAACCCTAAGAGTACAACTGACGCACCAATAATTCCGGTCGATGCGGCTAGAATAATCCCAATCAACGTCACTGTAATCGCCAGGCCTCCTCGCACTTTGCCAAATAAATCTTGCATCGAGAGCATCAATCGTTCAGCGACACCTGACTTGTCTAACATTAACCCCATGAAGATGAACATCGGCAATGCGACTAATACCCAATTTTCCATGAGTGAAAATAGACGTGATACCACCAAGCCCATTGTATTGAGGTCTATGCCTGTAATGGTGCCTAAATACACATCGGACAAATATCCAAAAAAACCAAATATGACGCCAACACCGGCTAAGACATAGCCAACAGGAATCCCTGTAAACAAAAAGGCAATGAACGTGAGGAACATGCCAATCACCAATAATTCATTAATTTCCATCACTCACCTCCTTTAACCTGATCTTGGTGTGTCATCAGTGCATCAATGTTATGCAGCAACCTTGATACAACAGCAATTGCTAGTAGAACAAAGCTAGCTGGAATGACAGCTTTAATGGCCCAACGATAAGGCAAGCCAAGCGGTGAATTGGAAGATTCACTCACCCGATATGAATCAGCCACATAATCAATACTGTTAAATAGAACAACGAAGATAAATGGTAAAACAAAAAACAAAGCGCCAAAAATTTCCCATTTCCGGACAGTGCGCCGTGTTAGCTTGTCTGCAACGACGTCGACTCTGACTTGGCTGTTGGTAATTTCGGCATATGACAAACCAAACATCATGCCTAAAGCATATAAATGCCACTGAATTTCTTCGAAAACAATAAGGCCATTATTAAAGCCATAACGTAGAACAACATTGATTAAAATAGCCGCTATTAATAAGACGTAACACCAACAAAAAATGCGTGCTGATAAATGAATAATTTTATCCAAAACAAAGGTGAACTTCGCTAATGAAGTATCACTCACAGGAGGTATTGGATCGAGAGATTGGTAACCTGAAGACATGGTTTTTTCCTATTCAATCAAATAAATTAAGCGTGAAACAAGGATAGAAGGAAAACCTTCTATCCTTGAAACGCAATATTTACTTATTAAAAAGTAGAACGTAAAAGTGACGAAGCTTTACTTGCGAGGCAAGAATGCATTCTTTTCCCATAGCGCATAGCTATTACGGAATGCCTCTAAATCAGCCCAAATTTTTGCAAATGCTGGATCAGCTGCTTTTTGTTCAACCACGACTTCATCCCATTTTGCTTTAAACGTGTCCAACATATCTTCAGACCAATACAAATTTTTCACACCATTGGCTTCATTTTCCGCCATAACGGGAGGTTGAATAGCTTCACCCAATGCTAATGAATCTAAGGTCGCTGCACGACAAAGCTCTGTCACAATCGCTTGTTGGCGCTCACTCATCCCGTTCCAGGTGTCTTTGTTCACAATGAGTTCAAAAACAGTTGCTTGCTGATGCCAACCTGGATAGTAGTTGTATTTTGCAATTTTACTAACACCAATACGTTTATCGATGGCAGGCATTGAAAATTCTGTTGCATCAATCGCTCCTTTTTCCAATGCTGGGAAAATTTCACCGCCCGGAAGGCCAACCGTACTCACGCCTAATTTTTCCATCACTTCAGCACCTAAGCCAAAGAAACGCATTTTTAAGCCTTTTAAGTCTTCTGGGCTTTTAATCTCTTTTTTGAACCAGCCTGAGGTTTCAGGGGCAATGATGCCGCACGTCAATGTTTTCACGTTATAGCCTGAATTGTCATACAATTCTTGGTGTAATTTCCCACCGTTTCCATACATTAGCCACGCTAAGTATTCTGGTGCCTCTGGCCCAAAAGGAACGGCAGAAAATAATCGTGCCGCCGGCATTTTGCCTCCCCAATTCCCTGGTGTATCAAAGCCCGCCTGAACTTTACCGGTTGAAACTGCATCTAAAATTTCTTTTGAACCAATTAATTTCTTCGGTTCGTATAATTTAATTTTGACATCTCCACCACTTAGCAAAGACGCTCTATCAGCAACGTATTTTGCCGTGGAACCTAAACCAGGTAGGTGAGAGCCGTAGTAAATGGGCATTTTCAACAGTACAGGTTTATCTTTTGCTAGTGCTGGTGTCGACATTCCTACTGCGATCGCGGTTAAACCTGCAACTGCAGCAGACTTGATTAAAAATGATTTCATGAATTTCCTCCGGAATATTTGGCTATGTATTTATTGTTAATTTAGCCATCAAACGTCTAATTTCTGAATAATGGTTTATTGGTATTACCAATAGTGGCAGGAGGGTATCACAGGTATATTGGTAATACCAATATTTTATATTAGAATTCAAAATTGCCATGTTAAAATTATGTTTGACCACTTATAAATGACGCGTCATTTATAATAAAAAACAATAAAGTTGCCTTTTAATGCTCCAAGGTTTATGAAATTTCAAGAAGTTAAATCCACCTCCATTTCAGACACTGTTGCTGAAGCAATTCAACAACGTATCGTATCTGGAGAGTTATTGGCCGGTAATAAATTACCGCCCGAACGAGAATTGGCCGAGCAATTTAATGTATCCCGCCCATCGATTCGTGAAGCAATCAATAAACTTCAGGCCAAAGGCATCGTTCGTAAAGTTCCTGGCGGTGGGAACTACATCACTGACGAAATAGGTGCTTCTTTTGCAGATCCTTTGCTTGAGTTATTTGCGAATGATCGAAATGCTTCTTTTGATATCTTAGAACTGCGTTTTGCCGTAGAAGCACTTTCTGCCTATTTTGCCGCTAAACGTGCCACTAACGCTCAACGAGAAAACATTAAACTATCGTTTGAAAAATTACTGGAAACGCATAATGATGGCGTGCCAGAGAAAGAAGCAAAAGCCGATGTTGCATTTCATATGGCCATTGCCGAAGCCTCGAACAACCCTGCTATCGTGCATTTAATGCGCAATTTGCTGAACGTACTGGAAGTGAGTGTGAGCAGTTATTTCCACGAATCCACCGAAAACCGTCATGTTCGCTTACCCAAAGAACATGGCGGAATCATGGAAGCAATCCTCAATAAAGACCCGATTCTTGCTCGTGAAAGAATGAAGAAACATATTGCTGGGATTGAAAAACGAATCGCTGAATTACGCTACGAGGAGTCTCATAATAGCGAAGACCTACTGCGAGGAGAAAATCTAGAATCGATTAGTAATGAAATGGCATCGTTATTAGAAAAAGAAAATCAATAAATTAGTCACTTAAGCCATGGTCAATAGCATATCTGACCAGGCCTGGGGTCGTTGAAATTTCAAGTTTATTTTTTATATTACGACGGTGCGTTTCAACGGTTCGAACACTAATATCTAATTCTCTGGCCATTTCCTTATTGCTCATACCACTCGCAAGTAATTTCAACACCACTTGTTCACGCGAGCTTAGGGTATCGTCGTGAATATTATTCTCTTTTGACGTGAGAATTTCCGCAATACTGGGGCTGAAGTACACGCCTCCCATATGGACGGCTTTGATCGCCATGAGCATCTCATCCGCTGACGCACTCTTTAACACATATCCTTTGGCACCCGCTCGTGCCATGTTCATCACATACTCGCGATCATCGTGCATACTCAAAACCAATAACTTAACTGCTGTAAATCGTTCTTTAAAAATCTCAGCCGCATCGATGCCATTCATCACAGGCATATTGATATCCATTAACACCACATCAGGCATCAATTTCTCTACCAGTTGAATAGCCTCTTGCCCATTACTTGCTTGACCAATCACTTCAACTTGTTCAGAACGTTCCAAACGCGAGACAAGCCCATCTAAGACCAAGGGGTGATCATCTACAATCACCAGTGTTATCTTACTTTTTTCAGTGTTCATACTTCCTCCGTTTGATTCAGCGTTGGTTGCATAATTAAGTTTCTAGGAATAGCTGCCACAATCACAGTGCCGTTCTCTGTCGATTTAATATCAAATGACCCTTTAAAGTACCCCAAACGCTCAGACATATTCCTCAAACCAATGCCTACTTCTGGCATTTTTTTAAATCGCTTACCGTGTACATCAAATCCAACGCCATCATCCGCAATGCTCACTTGAAACCATTTACCACGCATTTTAAATTCAATGTCGACCTTACTTGCTCCGGCATGCCTTTCAATATTTGTTAAGGCTTCTTGCGTCACACGATACAATGCGGTTTTCGCATCTTGAGGCAACAAGTTACGAACCTTGAGTTTCTTTAAGTTCACATCGATATCACAGCGCTTTTTAAACTCTTCAACCATGCTATCGACAGCGGCCATCAAACCAAAGTCGTCTAAAACGCTAGGGTGTAAATCACGAGATATGCGTCTAACTTCTTGCATTGTCGTCTCTAAATAGTGATTACTTTGTTCGACTAAACGCGCATGTTCTGAGTCTTTTTTCTCAAATAAGGATGCCGCTTCTTCAAGAGAGTACTTAATCGCTACCAATGATTGAGATATACCATCGTGCAATTCACGTGACACTCGTCGCCGCTCTTCATCTTGAGTGTTCAAAACTCGCTTCGTCAATTCTTGGAGTTTATTGTCTGCTAATTTTCGTTCATTTACCTGAAGCGCTAAATTAGAAATAAATATTAATGCAGCGGAAATTAATGCAATGGCTAAAATAACAAAACTGGTTTGTTTGATATGTTTATCCATAGAAGATTGCATCGTCATCACTTGATTATCCAGGTCATCAATATACATGCCGGTGCCGACCATCCATCCCCAATTATCTAACAATCTGGAGTAACCTAATTTTTTGGCCGTTGCTCCCAACGAGGGTTTATCCCAAATATATTCAGTATATCCACCACCGCCTTGAGCCTGTTGAATTAATTCGCGAATCACTGGCTTGCCCTCAGGATCTGTTAAATCCCAATAATTTTCTCCTAAACGGTAGGGTTGTTTTGGGTGCACAACATTCGTCCCTGTATCTGTATAAGCATAGAAATAACCATCTTGAGCATATTCAAGATTGGTCAGAATTTCTTTCACACGTTCTTTAGCAAAACCTTCATCAATTTCTGGCGAACTATAAATATGGTCAATGGCTGAAAATGCCAAATTCGTATAGTTAACTAACTCATTTTTCCGAATATCTAGTAGCGCTTGCTTGAGCTCGAATGCTTGTTTATTCGACAATTGCCGTGTTTCAACATTGACTAACAGAATTGTGAATAGCATTGCCGCTAACATTGGCAATACTGCTAGCAGAAAAACTTTTTGATTAAATTTCATTGCTTAACACCTCGATCGATTAAACCGTACAAACAAAAAAGCGCCTTCATTGAAAATGAAGACGCCTTCAGTATAACATTGGCTAAAGATGCACTAGCCAACTGTATTTTCTACACAACTGACACCGACCCAATAGGCGTTACCATAATTTAGCGGCTTCAGATGTTAGGCCAAACCATTCTGGGAAGAATAGAATCGCTAGCACTACAGTGAACTGAATCATAATAAAGGGTAGTACACCACGATAAATATCCGCTGTCCTCACATTATCTGGAGCCACTCCTTTTAAATAAAAGAGGGCAAACCCAAATGGTGGTGTCAGGAATGATGTTTGTAAGTTCATTGCAACCAGAATAGCAAACCATACAACATTGATGCCTAGTTCTTCGACAACGACATACACCAAAGGTAATACAATATATGAAATTTCAATGTAGTCTAAGAAAAAACCTAACACCATGATGAGTAACATCACGAAAATCAAAAATCCCCATTTCTCACCCGGAATACTCAGTAATAACTTTTCAACCTCTTCCTCACCACCAGTGTATGCAAAACCCATTGAAAAAATTGATGCGCCAAGCAACACAGCAAATACCATAGCCGTGATTTTGACTGTCTCTAAAGACCCTTCCCAAAACATTGAGAATGAAAATTTTCGATAAGCAATTGCCAACACAACGGCGCCAATACACCCTAAGGCAGAAGACTCTGTCGGCGTAGCAAAGCCTGAAAAAATAGACCCTAATACGACCAAAATTAATAATAATGGCGGCACTACAGCGACTAATGCATCAAGGATAACCTTCGTCTTAGAGACGCTATCATCTTCCAACGGAACAGGTGGCGCAGAATCAGGCTTTATGATGCAAAAAAGTAAAATATAGGTGATATAACAACCAATCAAAATTAAACCCGGCACAATAGCAGCGCGGAATAAATCGCCAACAGGCACACTCAATACATCACCTAAGATGATTAACACAATTGACGGTGGAATAATTTGTCCAAGTGTTCCAGCCGCGCAAATAGTCCCTGTCGCGAGTTCTTTGCTATAGCCGTATCTGAGCATAACAGGCAAGGAAATTAACCCCATTGCCACTACGCTAGCGCCAACCACACCCGTTGATGCCGCTAAAAGAGCACCGACTAATACGGTTGAAATCGCCACACCGCCTCGCAATGAACCAAACAGCCGGCCCATGGACTCCAGCAATTGTTCCGCCAACTTAGTTCGCTGAAGAATTAAGCCCATGTAGATGAAAAGTGGTATTGCCATCAAAACAACACCTTCACCGCCATCACCAAAGTTGGCATAAATTCTATGTGGAATTTGCACTAATTGATTTGCTTCGGCAAAGAAGATAACAAAAATAATGCCAATACCCGCAAAGGTAAATGCAACCGGAAATCCAAATAAAAGGACTAACAAGGCGACAATAAAAATTGATACTCCCATCATGACTATTTCTCCTCTGCTGTAGTATCCGATGCGTTTTCTAGACCCGCATCAATATAGCTCTGCCCATGTACGACTTTGTCATCGGCTTTTTCGACATTCAATAAAATATTAATTTTGTGAATCATGAAAGAAATTGCTGCTAGGAGTAATAATAAGAAAGTAAAAGGAATCAAGCCTTTAATAAACCATCGATTTAACAAACCACCTGGATCTTGGCTTTGTTCTCCAATACCCGTGGTAATGATTTGTCGTATTAAGTCAGAAAATGCATCTGGATGAGAACCCAGTTGCCATGCTTCTATCACATAAATCCAACCACCCCAGATGACGATCAAACAAAGTGGAGTGAGAAAAATCAATGACCCAACCAAGTCAATAATCGCTTGTGATTTAGGCGTTAAGTTTTCAAAGATTAAATCGACTCGAACATGTGAGCCAGACCTAAGAGCGAAGGGTATACCCAACATAAAAACGGCTGAATAAATATGCCAACCTAACTCTTCAAAGCCAACACCAACGCCATCAATTTGAAACCAATAACGATTGAACACATTAAAGGCAATCACAACGACTAACAATATCAATAGAATGCCGGCAAAAATGCCTACCCAATCCATGAGCTTATTAATCCCCTTTTCTAACTTTAATAACATAATAAACCTAAGTCGTTCATTGAAAATTTTTACAATAATATGTTTGTGACTTTAAAAAAAGGGCGAAAACAATGTTTTCGCCCTTTCAGTAAACACTTCGCTAAAACTTACTTAGCGATTGAATTCAAGTAAGCTTTATCACCAATACTTGTCCAAGCACGAGCTTTTTTCAAATAAGCCGCTTGCGAATCAATGATTTCTTTTGCTAAACCGCCTTTTGCAGCCGCTTCAGCAATCAACTTGTCATTCGAGGCTTTCAATGCATCAATGACTTCTGTTGGGAAACTTTTTACTTTCACATTTGGATACTCAGTTGTAATCGACGCCCAGTTAGTAGCCGATGCATCAAACATTTCACTAGATGCTGAGTAAGCCGTTAACTTAGCCGCATTACGTAAAATAGATTGTGCCCATTTTGGCAAAGAGTCCATTTTCTTTTTGTTGAAAAAGTACATCAATTCCGTTGAAGGCTCATGCCAACCTGTGTAGTAGTAGGGTGCAACTTTATGGAAGCCCATACGTAAATCAAGAGATGGTCCAACCCACTCTAGCGCATCAATTGTGCCACGCTCTAGTGCTTGATATAACTCACCTGCTGGCAAGTTTGTTGGTACAGCACCCAAGCCCGCGATGACTTTACCGCCGTAACCAGGGATACGCATTTTCAGGCCTTTTAAGTCGTCAACGCTATTAATCTCTTTGCGAAACCAACCACCCATTTGTTGGCCAGTGTTAGCCGCTGGCATCACTTCCATGCCATGCTTTGCATAGACTTTGTTGGCGAGATCAAGACCACCGCCTTCATAGAACCAAGCTGTTTGCTCAGTCGCTGTCATGCCAAATGGCATCGTTGTGAAAAATAACGTGTCTGGATCTTTACCACCATAATAGTAAGATGCGGATTGTCCAATATCGTATTGACCAGACTTCACGAAGTCAAAAACACCACCAGCATTCGCTTTGTGTTTGTTTTTACTATCAACTTTAATCTCAATTTTCCCGTCTGATAATTCAGAAACGAGATCAGCATATTCCGATACTGATGTTGCAAAGTAAGGGAAGTCTTTTGGCCATACATGAGCCAGCTTCAATGTAATGTCTGCTGCCAACGCATTGCTTGTGAAGGCTGCCGCTGCAAGAACCGCAGCTACTTTTGCCATTTTTTTCATGATTTATATTCCTCAATTAGAAGGTTTTATTGTTGGTAGTTAATAGTCTAGCGGATTCATTGAAAAATAAAATCCGCTAGTCTAGGTAGATCTATACGTAGTTATACGCAAAGAAATTTTTTCACGTGTTTTTTATTATTTTTAAAACGCGTTGTTTGTATAAGCTTGATCAGAAAATCTTGTCCATAGACGAGCTTTCTCTTGATAGCTACGAATGGATTGCAAGATTTCTTTTGTTAAGTCATCACCTGACTCCGCAATTTCATCTAACTTCTCATTCGTGGACTTTACCAATTTACGATAAACTTTTGTTGGAAAAGCGCGAATTTTAACATTTGGAAAATCCTTTTGAATGGTTGCCAAGTTTTCAGCACTGACATGATAGGCTTGCACATACATATCATACGCCGCCAATTTCATGGCAGTTTTGAGTATCCGTTGATACTTTTTAGGCAGTTCTGAAAAGGCTTTTTCATTCACCAAAAAGTTCAACTCTGTCGCTGGCTCATGCCAACCGGTGTAATAGAATGGAGCAACCTTTGGAAAACCCATACGCAAATCAAGCGATGGTCCAACCCACTCTAATGCATCTAACTCTCCTGATTCCAATGCTTTGAATAAATCACCCGCCGGAATATTAACCACATCGACGCCTAAAGATTTCATCACATCTCCCGCCAAACCAGGAATACGCATTTTCAGGCCTTGAAAATCTTCAATTGATTTAATTTCTTTGCGAAACCAACCGCCCATCTGATTTGATGTATTTCCACCTGGGAAAGATAACAAACCATGCTTCTTATAGGCTTTTTCCATTAACTCTAAACCACCGCCATGATAGAACCACGCGTATTGCTCCACCGCAATCATGCCCATCGGCAATGTTGTGAAAAATAAGGTATTAATATCTGTGCCTTTATAATAATAAGACGCACTATGACCCATTTCAAACTCACCATCTTTCACCATTTGAAAAATGCCTAAAGGCTTTTTATGGGATTCTTTAGTGTAGGATTCTATTTTAAATTGGCCGCCTGATAACTCGTCGACATGTTGAATCATCGATTTGACCGCTTCGCCAAAAATTGGGAAATCTTTTGGCCATGTCTCAGCCAATTTCCATGTAACCGTTTGGGCTTGTGCTGCTGGCAGCATACAGGCCAACAAAGCTATTGCTATACATCGTTTAATAAACATCTTTTCCTCCAGTGGTAAAAAACCAGTTTTACTATACTTAGGATTTAGAACTGCGTAAATCCGCTTTGCTACGGGCAGTTCTACGTATTTATACGGACAAGAAAAACAACAACACTACTCACGTAGTTAGCCTAGAAAGGGTAGCACAAATAATTTACTTGAGACGAAAAGTCCTTAAATACGTACATTGACAGGCTGCAAACCAAACATTTCTGGCGAAGGAGTAGCGCCCAGTAGCGCTCGCAACTTGTTTAATGATGAATTTGTTGCGATGGGAATAATAACTACTCGCCTGTAGACCATGTATTCATAACTGTGAAAGCCTCACAAAATCTTCAACACTCAAATTTTCAGCGCGGAGCGTTGGATTTATCCCAACTGTTTGCATTTGTTCAGCGGTAATCAACTTCTTTAAATTATTTCGTAGTGTCTTACGCCTCTGAGCAAAAGCAGCTTTGACAATTTCCGCAAAACGATCAGTGTCTTGCAAAACATCCTGTGGTTTTTTTGGCGTCAAACGTAACATAGCAGAGTCGACTTTCGGCGCTGGAGTAAAAGCCCCACTAGGTACTTTAAAAATTTTATCGCAATAAAAATGTTGCTGAAGCATCACACTCAAACGCCCATAGGTTTTGTTATTAGGCTCAGCAACAATGCGTTCAACCATTTCTAATTGCAGCATGACAACACTATCGACAATACCTTCCACCGACAACAAACTGATCAATATTTGACTAGAAATGTTATAGGGTAAATTGCCAATCACTTTAATAGGCCTACCCGATGCAATCGCATTCAAATCAACCTTCAAAACATTACCTTGGTGCACTGTCAAGTTGTCGCATTGTTCCGCACGAGATTGCCAGTAATCCGCCAGCGCATAATCAAATTCAATCACGTGCAAGTTGCAGCCAGAATCTAACAGCAGGTCAGTTAAGGCGCCGCGACCTGGCCCGATTTCAATCACCGTCTCTCCAGGCCTTGGTGACAACGACGCAACTATGCGTTGAATCACTTGCTGGTCATGTAAAAAGTTTTGACCTAATGCTTTTTTTGCCGGTTGAAAATCAGCCATTACGTTAATCCCTTTGACCGCTCATTTCACGAGCGACTTCTATTGCGGTCATTAAACTACCAATATCCGCTTTACCCGAACCAACCAAATCATAAGCCGTTCCATGATCCACGGAGGTACGGACAATAGGCAAGCCCAGCGTGATATTTGCGGCCTGTCCAAAACCTTTAAACTTTAATACAGGTAAACCTTGATCATGGTACATCGCGATCACTGCATCGGCGCCTTGTAAATACTTTTCTTGGAAAAGCGTATCCGCCGGATAAGGACCTTGAATGTGAATCCCATTTTTTTCAAGCGCATCCAAGGCAGGTTGGATTACATCAATTTCTTCTCGACCGAGATAACCACCTTCACCCGCATGCGGATTTAAGCCACACATTAAAATACGCGGCTTTTCAATACTAAATTTATCACGTAAATCGTCATGCACAATTCGACACACTAAATCAACCAAATCAGCCGTGATAGCATCAGCCACATTTCTTAACGGTAAATGCGTCGTCATCAACGCAACGCGTAGGCCTTCAGTGGCCAACATCATCACCGGTAGTTCCGCTTGTGTTTTCTCAGCGATATATTCCGTATGTCCCGTGAAGGCAAACCCGGCATCATTAATCACCGCTTTATTAACGGGCCCTGTAACCATCGCTGAAAACTCACCGCTTAAGCAACCGCCAATAGCACGATCTAAAAAAGCCATCGTAAAAAAGGCAGAATGCTCTTCCTCTGAATCGATATGCTCCACTCGCAACTGGCCTTTCCTTGTCACTGTTTCGTTGGCTTCTAACAACACAACAGGTAACTCTAGGGCTTCAGCACGAAAGGATAGCCAGTCAGTGTTCGTCAACACAACCATATCGCTTAAAACACTCTCATGAGCCGCCTGAATGATAATATCCATTCCTATTCCAGCTGGATCTCCAGTGGTATAGGCAATTGGTGCCGATTTTTTATTGTCTTGAGCATGCATAACGATATTTTAACAGGCTACACCCGTGCGCAAAGACATTTAATTGCTATAATCTGTTGAATTATTTTTTAGGCCGCCATTTTACAACGCATTCCATTAAAACATGAAGTTACACGTCATTATCCTTGCCGCCGGAAAAGGCACACGAATGAAATCGGCATTGCCGAAAGTGCTCGCACCTCTCGCCTCAAAACCCTTGCTATGGCATGTTATTGAGACCGCTAAAACGTTAGATGCTGCTTCCATCAATGTCGTGATTGGCCATGGTGCTGAACATGTGAAAGCAAGATTTGCCAATGAAGATATCCGTTGGTGCATGCAATCAGAGCAGAACGGTACTGGCCATGCCGTGAAACAAGGCTTACCTGACTTACCTGAAGAAGACGCCGTTCTGGTGTTATATGGCGATGTGCCTTTAATCGAAGCGACAACGTTAGAAGCGTTAGTGAATGGCCTCGGTAACAATCATTCATTGGCGATTCTCACAGCCATGCTTGATGACCCGACGGGTTATGGGCGTATTACTCGAGACGCCAATAATCTCGTTAACGGCATCGTCGAACATAAAGATGCGTCAGAAAACCAACGTCAAATTCAGGAAATCAATACCGGCATTTTGGCTGCCAATGCAGGCAAACTGAAACAATGGTTGGCTGCATTGAACACCAACAATGCACAAGGGGAAGAGTACCTCACAGATGTTGTTGGAATTGCCTATCAACAAGATGAGAAAATTTTTGCTTCTCAACCCCGAACCATTGACGAAATTAATGGTATTAATTCTAAGGCAGAATTGGCCGCCACGGAGCGTCGGTTTCAATTTTTGCAAGCGCAACAGTGTTTGCAAGATGGGTTAACCATCGTCGATGCGGCACGTTTTGATTTACGTGGCAGCCTTTCATTTGGCCAAGACTGTCTCATTGATGTCAACGTGATATTCAATGGCAACGTCACCTTAGGTGATAATGTCACGATACACGCGAATTGTATTTTATCTAACTGCCGTATCGGTGATGGAACCGTTATTCACCCCAATACCGTGCTAGAAGACTGCCACATTGGTTTAAATGCTAATATTGGCCCATTTGCTCGCATCAGACCTGGCACATCACTTGCCGATGACACACGCATCGGCAACTTCGTTGAATTAAAAAACACCCAACTTTCGACTGGCAGTAAGGTCAATCATTTAAGCTACGTAGGTGACAGCGAAGTAGGAGAAAATACCAACATCGGCGCTGGCGTGATTACATGCAATTATGATGGTGCAAACAAACACAAAACCAAAATTGGCCGAAATGCGTTTATTGGTTCAAATGCACAATTAGTTGCTCCTGTAACAGTGGAAGATGATGCTACTATTGCAGCTGGCTCTACAATCACGCAAACTGTGCCTGAAAAGAGCTTAGCAGTCGCACGTAGCAAACAACGCAATATCGCAGGCTGGAACCGTCCGCAAAAAAAGAAATAGTCACTACAGCCTTATCTATTAGTCATTAAACTGTAACTAAATACCCTAAGAATTAAATTATGTGTGGAATTGTCGGCGCTATTGCCAACCGAAACATCACTCCAGTTTTATTGGATGGACTAAAACGCCTAGAATATCGTGGCTACGACTCTGCAGGCCTTGCCGTGCTAACCGCCGACAAGCAAATTGCACGTGAACGCAGCACAGGTCGAGTGGCCAGTTTAGAGGGACTAGTCGAAGAATCAAAACTAACTGGCAATATAGGTATTGCCCACACACGTTGGGCGACGCATGGAAAACCTGCCATTCATAATGCTCACCCACATATCTCTAGGGGCAGTGTTTCTGTTGTTCACAATGGCATCATTGAAAACCATGAAGAACTCCGTCGCGAGCAACTTGCCCAAGGCTATGAGTTTACTTCCGAAACAGATACGGAAGTCATCGTTCACCAGATTGAGTCGCATTTAAAAGACTCCGACAACCTCTGTGAGGCCGTCCAAAAAACAGTTGCTGAACTCGAAGGCGCCTATGCATTAGGGGTCATTTGTAAAAGCAATCCAAACACTCTGGTCGTCACACGGCGCGGCTCACCTTTAGTCATCGGATTTGGCAAAGATGAGACATTTATCGCATCAGATATGTCTGCCTTAGTCTCAGTGGTTCGAGAGTATTGCGTGTTAGAAGAGGGTGACATAGCAACTGTACGAACGAATAAAACGACTATTTACGATGAAAACGGCAATGAAGTAGAACGAGAAAAACGTACGAGCACTTTGAGTAGTGAAGCTGTTGAACTAGGCAACTATCGTTATTTCATGGAAAAAGAAATTCATGAACAAACGCGCTCCATCACTGAAACCCTAGAAGGTCGTATTGGCAAAGACAGCATTCTCGAACTGGCTTTTGGCCCAGAAGCGCGCCCCATCTTAAATGATACTCAAGAAATCAAGTTAGTCGCATGTGGTACGAGTTACCATGCTGCTTGTGTCGCCCGATATTGGTTCGAAGAGTTTGGCTTTAAGACTGACGTTGAAGTCGCCAGCGAATTTCGCTATCGCACTCCTGTCGTGAATCCTAAAACACTATTCATCACTATTTCACAGTCAGGTGAAACAGCTGATACATTAGCGGCGCTTTCCTATGCAAAGCAGCTAGGTTTTGCACACTCACTATGCATATGCAATGTGCCAGAAAGTTCCTTAGTTCGACAGAGTGATCTCGCCATCATGACTCATGCAGGGCCTGAAATTGGCGTTGCATCCACCAAAGCATTTACCACCCAATTAGTGGCATTGTTAATGCTCGCCATTGCGCTACGAAGTCGACGCTGTTCTGGTGATGGTTGTGATCAGCAACAACTAGATTTAGTCAATGAACTACGCACTCTCCCCGCTAAAATCGATGAAGCGTTACAAAACGAAGCACTGATAGAAGAAGTCTCAAAGCAATTTGACAACAAAAACCATGCCCTATTTTTAGGCCGTGGTGCGCATTATCCAATTGCCATGGAAGGTGCGCTAAAGCTTAAGGAGATCTCATACATTCATGCAGAAGCATATGCCGCAGGTGAGCTCAAACATGGGCCTTTAGCCTTGGTTGACGATAATATGCCTGTTGTTGTGGTGGCGCCTAATGACACTTTATTAGAAAAATTGAAATCTAATATTGAAGAAGTCCGCGCTAGAGGAGGTAGAATGATCGTCTTCGCTGACCCCGCTTCAGGTCTTGAAACTAATGAAGCCGAAGGCATGACTGTCATTAATATTGCACCGGTGAATAATTTCATCGCCCCGATTATCTATACGATTCCACTGCAATTGTTATCATTTCATGTCGCGCTAAGAAAAGGCACCGATGTGGATAAACCCCGCAATTTAGCCAAATCAGTGACTGTTGAGTAAATACAAATTTATTACACTATTTTCTATTAATGGATGTCAGCCACATATTCGATCAACTTAACGATGCTCAACGCGAAGCCGTTGCATTGGAGCCAAGGCCCGCGCTAGTTCTTGCTGGCGCAGGCAGCGGTAAAACACGCGTCCTTACATCGCGCGTGACTTTTCTCGTTCAGCTTCACCAAGTATCACCCCTCTCAATTCTGGCAGTTACTTTCACGAATAAAGCTGCACGAGAGATGCGTGAACGCATCGAATCGCAATTAGGCTTTCCCGTCGGTGGCATGTGGATGGGAACATTTCATGGTTTAGCCCATCGCCTCTTGCGACAGCATTATGAAGAGGCCAATTTACCCCAGGGCTTCCAAATACTCGACAGCGACGATCAACAACGGTTGATCAAACGCGTCTTGAACGAAATGGGCCTAGATGACGCCTACTGGCCGCCAAAGCAAGCCCAATGGTTTATTAATAATCATAAAGAAGAAGGTCGCCGAGCAAACAACGTCCAAATCAGCCCCGACCCACAGCAACAAACCATGCTGTCAATTTATCAACAGTATGAAGAGCTTTGCCAGCGCTTAGGGTTAGTAGACTTTACTGAGTTGCTGCTGCGGGCTTTTGAATTGATGAAAAATAATGAGCAATTGCGCACTCATTACCAACAACGGTTCGAACATGTTTTGGTTGACGAATTCCAAGACACTAACTCTATTCAATATGAATGGCTTAAATTATTTTCTGCCCCTCAAAACAATATTTTCGTTGTCGGTGACGACGACCAATCAATTTACGGTTGGCGCGGTGCCAAAGTAGAGAATATTTTGCAATTTGAAAAAGATTTCAAAAACAGCAAAACAATCCGTTTAGAACAAAATTATCGCTCAACAAGCAATATTCTCAATGCCGCCAATGCCGTCATTTCCAATAATGACCAACGACTTGGAAAACAATTGTGGACCGATAGTGGTGACGGAGAACCGGTCAAACTCTTCACTGCCTATAATGAAACTGAAGAAGCACGATTTGTCATTAATCAAATTAGTAAATGGGTGGATGATGGCGGCTCACGCAACGATGTAGCCATTCTTTATCGCTCCAATGCTCAATCACGAACATTTGAAGAAAGCCTATTAAGTGCCGGAATGCCATATCGAGTATATGGTGGCTTACGTTTCTTTGAACGTGCCGAAATCAAACATGCGCTTGCTTATTTACGCTTAGCCGATAACCATGCTGACGACCCCTCCTTTGAGCGCATTGTCAACTTCCCGACACGCGGCATAGGCGGCAAAACCGTCGATCAAATTCGAGAATATGCCAGGGCAAACACCCTTAGCTTATGGGATGCGAGTTGCCAATTAGTCACTCAAAACCAGTTAACTAGCCGAGCGAAAACAGCATTATCGAAATTTGTTGACCTTATTCACGCATTAGAAGAACAAATGCTTGAACAAGAATTACACGAACAAATCGATATTATGCTCGATATCAGCACGCTCATTGCTCACTTTGAAAAGGAACGTGGTGAAAAAGCCGCAGCACGAGTGGAAAACTTACAAGAACTCATCACGGCTGCGCGTAATTTTGAGCACCCTGAAGAAGACGATATGCCAGTGCTTGCATCATTTTTGGCGCATGCATCACTTGAGGCTGGTGAAGGTCAAGCCGAAGAGTGGGAAGATTGTGTTCAATTAATGAGCTTGCACACTGCCAAAGGCTTAGAGTTTCCATTGGTCTTTTTAACTGGCTTAGAAGATGGTTTATTCCCCCATCAAAGAACCTTAGATGAAGCAGGCGACGGCCTACAAGAAGAACGCCGCCTTTGTTATGTGGGAATGACAAGGGCCATGCAACAACTCTATTTAACCTATGCCGAAGTCAGACGACTATATGGCAAAGAAAATTACACATCACCCTCTCGATTTTTAAGTGAAATTCCTGACGAATACCTCCAAGAAATTCGCATTGAAAACCGCTTCAATCAACACGACCCCTATAATGCTAACAACCGACAAGGCTTAGGCAGCAACTTTGGTGCTGGTTCTCACATGGTAGATGCAGACGCCAAACATGATTCAGGTATCACCGTTGGCTGCCAAGTTACACACCCTAAATTTGGCGAAGGCATGGTCACTAACCTTGAAGGTCAAGGCGAATATGCCCGTGTTGAAGTCAACTTTTCTGAGGCTGGAAATAAGTGGCTAGTCTTAGCCTATGCAAATTTAACGGTGACTTAAATCCTCATCATATTTATAACTTTTTAGACTTCTTTGCTTTTGGGTTGAAGTCTAAAGCGAATTGCAGCCATTCACTCAACTCTTCTTCATCCTCCAGAGCTTCCGCATGGACAAAAATAAAGCCTTTCATTGGCGTGCCTGTAAAATCCATTTCTCTCGCACCATACTTTTGTAGCATGTCATCATAGTCCTTCGGATCAATACGCAACATTAGCCGTGCTTCGCCGCTGCCTTTATCAGTATCCAGACCAAAGCACATTTTCTCGTTTACCATATAGACCAAGCCACCAAACATGCGCTTATGTTCGTAAACAACACCTTTATCAAGCAACACGCGATCAATGGTCTCAGCAAAATATTCGTCGTAAGCCATCGTGTTTTAATCAGGTCTCATAGATATTGAAAATTAATTGAAAACCATGCATTTATTTATAATGATTCATCATGGTTATATCATGAATGGTTCAACACTCACTAACAGAAAAGCACTTTTTATATGACAACGCACACCACGAATATTAGCTGTCCAAACTGTCAATCAACTAATCGAATACCTACGGATCGATTAAAAGACAACCCAAAGTGCGGCAAATGTAAGTCATCATTATTTACAGGCAAATCCCAAGAGCTTACCTCGGCGAACGTAGGCATTATTCTCAACCACAACCACATTCCAGTAATAGTTGACTGTTGGGCCCCATGGTGCGGACCCTGCAAAAGCTTTGGACCGATTTTTGAACTCACTGCTAAGGAACTAGAACCACAATTCCGTTTTGCAAAGTTAAATACCGAAGCACACAATGCATTAGCCACACGTTGGAAAATCAGATCAATACCAACGCTGATATTATTTAAAAATGGCAAAGAAACAGCACGAATTTCTGGTGCTTTATCACAATCTCAACTCAAACAGTGGCTTGCAGAAAATGCATAGCTTGATTCCTCAATCAAATTTGTTGCACATACAACCATGATTGTTTACACTTAGTCATATGTTTGAAAGATGCCTTTATTTTAATACCAATCACCTTTTTAGGCTGACTGAAAAAAAATTTGCTAATGCCTATAGCGAGCTCAATTTAGCGCCAGCTCATGCCTATCTTCTGAGATTAGTGCTGCAAAAGCCAGGAATAATCCAGCGCGATATTGCCTTAGTACTTCATCTTGAAAAATCTACCGTTACTCGATTTATTAAAAAAATGTCTGAAGAAGGGTACTTAACGAAGGACTACGTTTCAGCACAGAATTTGAAAAGCCCCGGCATTTACCCAACTCCCAAAACACAGAAAATTGCTAATCGCCTGAATGAAATTGGCGATCAACTTTATGCTTCACTGCAAGACTCGATTGATGTGAATGAGCTCAGCCTGCTGGTTGAATCAATAAAGTCTGCTTCAAAGAAAATCTAATTTAAACCTTTTTTTAATTTAAAAGTTGTATATGCAACAATAGGACAACATAATGAAAAACGAAATTTTTTGGTTAACGCTCACTATTTTAATGACATCTTTATTCTGGGTGCCGTATATCCTGAATAGGATTAGTGAACACAAATTGATTCCTGCCTTAAGAAACCCCAATCGGGATGAAAGACCTTCCTCTGCTTGGGCAAACCGGATGATGTATGCCCACGAAAATGCGACTGAAAATTTGGCCTTATTTGCGCCTTTAGTACTCATAGTTCAATTATTAGCACTCAATAACAATGCCACATTAATTGCTAGCATGGTCTATTTTTGTAGCCGTTTAGCACATTATTTCATCTATACATTCGGTATCCCCTATTTGCGAACACTGGCTTTTTTTATTGGTTTTCTTGCTAATATCACTCTGGCAATCACTATCCTTCAACACTTTTAATTCAATGCCCAATAGGCTGATCTAACGCATGAGTGAACAATCTCCCCATCAACAAGTTGTCAACTTTAATGCGGGTGGGGCAGAAGATAAACTCTTGCTCGGCATTTTTCTCATGGCCTTAGGAGAAACCTGCTTTGTCTTCATGGGAGTTTTTGTGAGGCAGGCATCTAGTGAAATTCCTTTATTGCAAATCATGTTTTTCAGGAACTTTTTTGCGCTTTTCTTTCTTGGATTTATCATTCAAAGAATAGGGATATCTCAGTTGAAGAGTCGGCGTAATGCGCTACATTTTTGCAGAGCAACGATTGGTCTTTCTGCCATGTTTTTCATGGTGTATAGTTTTTCAGAACTCAAATTAACAGAAGCGACCCTACTCAAAGCCACCTCACCCATCATGATCCCATTTGTTGCGTGGATAATCATTCGAGAACAGCTAGGCGCATTGACATGGGCTGCTATTTTTATAGCCTTTGTCGGTGTCATCGTAATCATTGCGCCGACAGGCTTAAGCCTTTCAGCGAACTTAGGATTTCTCGCCGGATTAACGGCGGCTTTATTAGCCAGCCTAGCAAAAGTGATCGTTAGAAAATTAGGTACCACCGAACCCAGTGAAGTCATTGTATTTTATTTTGCATTCTATGGAACACTCATTACCGCACCTTTATGTTGGTTTTTCTGGCAAGATATGAGTGCTTCGGTCTTAGGCTTGGTGGTGTTATGCGCACTTGCTGCCAGTGCAGGCCAACTGCTAGTGACGAAGGCCTACACCATAGCAAAAGCAGGTCGTGTCGGGATGTTTAGCTATGTGTCAATGCCAATCGCCGGAGTGCTAGGCTGGTTAATTTGGTCAGAAAGCATCTCAACCAGCTTAGTGCTAGGGTCTATTATGATCATTATTGCTGGCTATTTAAATTACCGAGAATTTCTCAACAGCCGGCACTAAAAGCCTAAACGAATACTCCCTAAATCACTAACTGGGTGCCTGTGTTTTCGCTTTTTCGGCTGAATCAGGGCTATCTTTAAATTGATTAAATAGCGAAACAACCTTAGCGCGCCTCTTTTCAATTTGATCAAGCTGTTTGTTGAGCTCACGAATTTCAGCTTGCGATGAATCTAACCGCAATTTGTTATCTGCCAACTTAACACTGTATTCTTTAACTGCTGCTTCGCTGGTTTGTTTTTCTCTGCCAGCTGCTAGACGCTGTTGCTTTTCTTGCAGTGCGTCAGCTAGTTTTTGCTGTGTATCTCGCTGCTGCGTTGTTTGATCTCTAAGTCGATTAAAACGTTGCTGCACATCTTTTTCAGTTTTATACGGTGCCAAAATTTTCTCTAAATCAGACTTTCGATATTCAGTCCTATTCAAGACTTTTAGCTCAAGGCGGGTTAATTCACTTTCAGAGGCACTAATTCCTGACGATGTATTAGAACCACTCGTGACGCGCTCTTTTACCTGTTTAATATCAGCTTCATTTGCACACACGTTACTCAAGTCATTACCATAATGCCATTTACCTTGGGCATCACGACACTTTTGAACTTGAGCATTGGCTGCCATTGGCAAAGCCAGACTGACAGAATTGACCAATAAGAATGTCAAAGAAATGGTGAGAACCTTTTTTATCATCATTATATTCACCTAGTTTACGCTAACGCTATGTTCGACAGCGTGATTCATCAAAACACACTGCAAAGAAATGTTATTCCAATTATGCGACAAAGAATAAGATATGTCAGCAATACTAAGCAATAGTTGTTAACGTCTATTAACCTTGAGATAAATAGCCTTTCCCGTAGCACCTTTCAAAGTTAAAGCAATCTAGTAATCATTAGGCACATCACCGTGAGTCATCTCATACTGCCTCATCAAAAAGTCCAGGGAATTCTTCCACAAAAAACACACTCTACGTTGGACTTGTTTTAATGACCCTCAACCATTTATTTTGACTATGAAGAATCAATTGAATTGCAAATTAGACATCAAACTTGACAGGTTTTTTACAGGTGCTTAATCTGGTTTTAATAAAAACTCAAGGAGAAAGCCATGTTAAACAAACGCTTTATCATTGCCGCAATTGTGATGATTATTTTCGTACAAATTTATGAATTTGCTATCCATGCTGGGGCACTATCAGGCTTATACGGTAGCCTTGCCTCGGTTTGGCGCCCTGAAGAAGACATGCAATCCTTTATGCCTTGGATGATATTAGGACAAGTCCTGTTTGCCATCATGTTTTGCGTGCTATACACCTGTTCAAAATGTAGGGATACCGTTTCACAGGGCGTTATATTTGGCTTGATTGTGGGTATTTTATTCAGTTCCGCATCATTGGTTTTTTACGCGGTCCTACCTATTACCTTCAACTTGATGATCATGTGGGTTATCACAGGAATCATAGAATGTGTATTAATGGGGCTTATCTTGTCTTTTTTGCTAAAAGAGTCTTCTTAGTACTCAAAACGCTTTCATCAAAAATACCTATACTGACAACATTCAGTATAGGCACTTATGGGATGTTTAAGGTTAATTATTTACCCTTTTTCTTTTGCTTACGCTTTAAAGCCTGTTCAGCATGTTTTCTGACTTTTCTAGGAAGCTTACTTTCCGTTACTTTCTTTAACAATGGCTCACTTCGAACATCATCAGATCGACCAATATTAATGACACAATGTGCAAAACTATCGATTAAATATCTATCTGAAACTAGTTCAGGGTTTTCAACAACCTGTTCTAATCGAGCTATCATCATATTCAAAACACCCTTATCAGTATAAAGCTTTTTCTGGCTTACCTTTGCCGCAGCGCGCTGAAAATCGGTGGATACTGGAGAGTTTAGTCCCACTACAATGTCAGGATATTCTGATTCAATTGAACCGACTTCTTTTTCAATATCTTTTATTGCAACTGTTTCGTCAGTAAAAACAGGGGCTGCCATTGGTTTAACATCTGAACTGTCCCAGATTCGCTCATATTTTGGTAGAATTTTGATTGATAGCTCTTCAGCAGCCAAAGCAGGGTGTTCCTTGTTCATCCAGTCCTTAGCCGATTCAACGTCATTTGAAATGTGCACATCGAAAGTACTCGACCCAAACCCTGTGGCTGCCTGATCAATTAATGGAAGTACGCTTCCGGCACCATATTCACCTTTTCGTTTCTTGCGCGTTCGAGCTCTCAATTTACCCAAGTAAGCAACTTCATTCTTCTCTAACTGGAAATCACCACTCAGTGGTAACATATAGGTGCCTGTCACAGGAAATGCCCGAGCCTGTCCAGCTAGAAATGACATAGTATAATCTCCTGGCGGCAAAACTCCTTTAAAAAAACCTGAAGCCGCGCCACCTTTTGTGCCTTGAAACTCACTAGGATTTAATACTGAAAAGTATGACTTAGGCTCGCCATCTTTTGCCCCCTTTTTTACAATAGACAATGTAATAGGCGTATTCGGGTTATATGCTGGTTTTACTGCATTATAAATTTCCACTTCCATTATAAAATAAGATTTTTGATTAAAATCTAACTTTTCTCTAGTATCAAAAAATGTACTTTGACTCGTAGCACAACCAGTCAACGTGAGTATTACCACTAAGAATAGCGTGTATTTTATAAGTTTCATGTTATTTAAATCCTGTTAATAGAGAGGTGTAAGCTAGCCAATTGTAACTAAAAAGTAAAAATAACAACAACGCAATAAAATATTTATGTGTATTTGAAAAAACAAACACATTTTATTAGCAATCAGTTACCTCGACCGACCCACACGCGCCGATAATGTGTCTAAAAACCCCATGGCAAATGCCGATACCACAAATGTTATATGAATGATCACATACCAAAGCAACTTGT
>JBOEGT010000035.1:0-6814 GCA_050633585.1 Arenicella sp. | reverse complement strand
TAAAATAGCAGCGGGAATCATTATTGGATTGATGGCAGTTCAGATTGCGTCTGTTAAATGGTTGAGTTATGAGAATAGAAAACAGGCTGAAAAAATTTATTTAGCGCAAGAGCTTCGAAACAAATCCATTATGTTTATGAACTCAGTGCACTTTTACTACAAGGAGAATGAGAGGCTGCCACAGGCGCTAAGTGACCTTGATTGTATTCAGCATAGAGGCTGTGCAGTGGGAGAGAAAGATTCTGTGTTTTATCTAAAGCATGAGAATGAATGGATGTTGATTCAACCTTATTTAATTTCGTCGGATATTGAGTTTCTTTGTAAAGCGACATTTTTAGATCGTTTGGATCCTCGATTTCATCATTGTATTAAAATTGATGCGTCAGAGATTCCTCAATCTATCAAAGAGCCGGCTTTCGTCAAAGGCTGAGATGATCTGCTCAAAAATCTATGATGAAATGTTTGACATTGGTGGCCTAGCGTTAGTTAATTGCTTGTCATTGATCACTGAATATTGAGGAATAAGAATGCAGTTTGCTAAAGCATTTCAATATAAAAAATGGGCAAATGATGAGCTGTTGGCATGTGGCGAAAGGCAAATGGCTCAACTGCCCGAAAATGACGCTGTTTTTTTTGTGCGCATTTTAAATCATACAATAGTTGTCGATAGCCTCTTCATTAGTCGTATCATGGGTGAGCCAGAAAAATATGATGCAGACAACACGATAGAAACGCCGACATTATCAGAATTGCGTCAAAGCATGGAGGAAAACGATTCATGGTTAATAAATTTTGCGGTTTCCGCGACAAGTGAAGAGCTTGCTCGACGGGTGGCATTTACGTTTGTGGATGGAGATTCCGGCCAATTGAGCGTTGAAGAAATCTTATTGCATCTTTTGACACATGGCAGCAATCATCGTGGTATGGCTTCAAGAGTGTTGGCGGCCAACAACCTTGAGCGGCCCAAAGATACCTTTACGCGTTATTTGCACGACATTGAACCAGAAAGAAGGCGATAAGGTTTATTGTGAGGAACGATGTGTTGGATGAAGAAGGATAAAGTGTGAATGCTATCACTGGTTTTTGGGTAACACAGTTGGAAGCGAATGCGGCCGAGCATTTCAAGGGGGTGATACAAGATGATTGGTTTGATGATGAGCCGTCTAACCGATGCGTTGCTGACGATGACTATGAGGTGCTGTTGCCATCCGTGCAAATAGAATTAGTTGCGTCCAGCCAAATGTTCTTTGATGAGCCTTGGTTCACTATTGCTTATGACGATAGAGAGGCCGAAACTGCACGGCTTTATGAAGAATACCGTCAGGCTATCGTGCCTCAATTGAGTGATGAGGGTGTTGATATGGATGAATATTTCAAGATCAACCGTGAAACCATGTATGATGATTTTCCTGATGCGTGGGACAGCCCAGTTGCCTATGAACTAGGTGAACGTGTCCATCTCTGGATAAGCTCTGAATGGACGTGGTTTTTAGGCGTTTCTCAGGAGGATAAAGAGCTGCCAATTGATATTCATTTTGGACGCTTTAACTCCGAGGATATGAAGCAACTCAGTGTTCATATGAGAGCATTCTCTAAAGTGTCATGAAATTTTATGGAAGCATTTATATGATAAAGAATATTCAACGCCGCGTTTTTGTGCTGCTAGCGCTTGTATTGCTGATGCCTTTAAACTTTTTTGCGCTTGCTGCTGATATCCATGTTTTATCCGATATTCCTTATGGAGAAGATGAAAGGCATGTTTTAGATGTTTATTATGCACCTTCTATAGAAAAAGACGCACCGGTCATTTTGATGGTTCATGGTGGAGGGTGGCGAATAGGGGATAAGTCACTGAAATCAGTTGTTGAGAATAAGGTGGCGCATTGGGTGCCAAAAGGCGTTGTTTTTGTGTCGATTAATTATCGCTTATTGCCTGATGCGGGCCCGTTGGAGCAGCTTGAAGATGTGCGTAAAGCCGCGATTTTTGTCCAAAATAACGCTCATGAATGGCGAGGCTCGTCGGAAAAATTGATTTTGATGGGGCATTCAGCTGGAGCTCATTTGATCTCTCTTTTATCGGTGCAAAATGATGATCAGATGAAACCTTGGTTAGGGAGCATCGCATTAGATTCTGCGGCTTATGATGTGGTTGAGATCATGAATGCTCGGTCTCCGCTTAGGGTGTATAAAAAAGCTTTTGGTAAAAATCCTGACTATTGGGAAAAAGCATCTCCTATTTATAGGTTGTCTGATAGATTGCCACCTTTCTTGGCGGTTTGCTCATCTAAACGAAAAGATGGTGCCTGTTCTCAAGCTCAAAGATTTCTCGAAAAAGCGAAAGAATACGGCACGCAAGGTCAGTTGTTGCCCGTGGATTTTTCTCATCGAGAAATTAATGTGAAGCTGGGCAAAGATGTGTGTTACATGCAGCTTATAGATGATTTTATGAGAAAACTAGATCCTAGTATCGAGCTAATATTGGATCGTCAACAGAAGCCGAGTCAAATGCCGCAGCGTTGTATAGGCTAGGGTGCTTATTTTTCGTGGGGAATTATGGAATACATACTTTTTATTCACAATAATACAGAGTCAGCTATCCCCGATGAGGCGTGGGGTAACTTTTTTACTGAAGCTATTTCTAGTGGTCTTTTTCAAGGTGGGAGTGAAATTGCGAATAGGATTCAACTGGGAGACAAGCCAGTAGTCGACATTACAGACAGTATCGGTGGTTTTATGCGTTTTGAGTCGGAAAGCCTTGAGGCTGTGAAATCCTTATTAGGTAAGCATCCAGTGTTGAAAAATGGTGGTACGCTAGAGCTGTGTGAGATGCCTAAAGCAGGAGTTTAAATGATCGAGGTTAACCTATTTTTGTGTTCTTGATGAGGTGTTTGAGCTATCACTTGGTGGCGTGATAGCTCAAATTGATATGCATATCTTTGAGAAGTAAGTTCTATAGCAAGTTTTTTTCGACATACCAATTGGCTGTGTCTTCTAGGCCTAAATCGTTGTTGAATTTAAACTCGTAATTTAAGACACGTTTAATCTTGCTGTTATCAAACTTACGATCTTTGGTGTAGAAATCGACTCGACGGCGATAGATCGGTGGTGCGATTCCTAGTGGCGTGCAGATAGCCTTACAAATATCAGATGCGATATAAAAAGGCAGAATAGGGAGTCTAATGGTGCGAGGCTTCTTTTTACCAATTTTGTCGGCAATGATGGCGCACATATCTTCCAATGGAATAGGGTCATCGCAGGCAGAAATAAGTACTTCTGAGCGAGCGGCAGGCACGATGCCCGCTAATAAAATAGTGTTGCTAAGGTCATCCACATGAACCAAATGGTAAATACATTTGCCGTTGCCTAAGATAGGCAGGTAGCCGCTGGCTGCCATTTTAAAGACTTTGAGTAAGCGCATATCTCCAGGGCCATAAATAGGACCTGGGCGAATGACGCTGTAGGGAAAGTTGTTTTTGTCACCAAACTCGCGGATCCATAACTCACCATCGAGTTTTGTACGTTGGTAGCCATCACCTGGCGCATACCGATACTCTTCATCGGCACGGTCAATTTCAATGTGACCATGCACGCCTACGGTTGAAACGTGTACAAAGCATTCGAATTCCGGTTTTCCTAACACTTCGTTGGCGAGTAACTTTGTGCTTTCAACGTGGACTTTGGCATAGCCCGCATCATCGGATTTGACTTCGCGAAAGGCAGCAGCCATATGGAAAATGTAGTTAACATCTTTAGCGGCTTCTTTGACCAAATCGGCATCAAAGACATCGCCCTTGAACCATGAGATGCCTTTGTCTTCAAGGTCATCAAGCTTGGATGTGGGGCGAACAATGGCGCGTACTTGTGCGCCAGCGTCGACAAGCTTTTGAGTGACTTCACGGCCAGTGAAGCCTGTGCTGCCAGTGACCAAAACAATTTTATCTTTAAATTGGCTAAATGATTCAATCATGATTATTTGAGTGTTACGTTGATTAGTGGCTATATGCTATTGATAAATACTACATATGAAAAAAGCGTCTATATGACGCTTTTTTATCGTTCGCTTCATTTCTATACAGGCAACAGACATTCGAAAATGGTATATGTATTTTGAGCGATAAGTGCTGAAAAGTTTTCAGCGTGTTCGTTCGCGTGACAGCTATTTGTTTCTATTGCTCTCTACTACGGTAAGTAATGCGGCCTTTAGTCAGGTCGTAAGGCGTGAGTTCTACAGTAACTTTGTCACCTCGTAATATGCGGATATAGTGTTTGCGCATTTTCCCAGAAATATGTGCATGAACCACATGTCCGTTTTCTAATTCAACTTTGAACTGAGTGTTTGGTAGTGCGTCGATTACAACGCCTTCCATTTCAATATGATCTTCTTTTGCCACGAAACATCGATAAGTAGTTATTTAAGCGGCGTATCATGCACTAAGGCTGGTGTGTGGTAAAGCCCCAAAGACAAAAAATATTGCGTATTCGTCATTTAAATTGTCAAGCGTTTTTCTTCGCGTTTACCTACACTATTAAGAATGATGAATATATTCTTAATTTTGGCAGGTACATTTAATGCGCTTGCCGCTATCATGCATCTGGGGTGTATCTATTTCGGTGCATCGTGGTATCGCTTTTTCGGTGCTGGTGAGGAGATGGCCAGAATGGCTGAAAAAGGCAGTATAAAACCGACCTTAATCACCCTAGTTATTGTGTTTGTTTTGGTGACATGGGCGGTGTTTGCTTATTCTGCAGCAGGCCTTTTTGTTCGACTGCCGTTGACTCAATATGTGCTGATGGCGATTTCTCTCATCTATGCAATTCGTGGGCTATCGGGGTTCTTTTTTATTAAAAACCCGATGGGTAGAGCGCCTCAATTTTGGTTTTGGAGTTCTTGTATTTGTCTTGTAGGTGCCGTCTTGCACGTGCTAGGTCTTTACCAGCAATGGTTATATGTATAGTGAATTAAGTAGGCTGTTTTCTGTCGTCGTTTTCTTTCATCCTCCGATTGTTTTCATCGCAACATTCGATGATTTGTTGCCTTAACCATTGGTGAGCAGGGTCTTTTTGATAGCGACGGTGCCATGCGAGATGAAAAGGGATGTTGTTAAAGTCTTGAAAGCCTTTAATCTCTTCAGGTAATTCATACATGGTTAGCTGGCTGTTTTTGGTGAATTCAAGGCATAAATGTCTCGGTAGCAAAGCGATGTAATCAGTGCCTTCAATGAGGCTGGGTAAGCCATGAAAGTTCAGCACGGAACAAGCAATATCTCGTTTGATGTGCTGTTCTTTTAATGTTCGAAAAATCCCCGTTTTTAGTTTGCCCAGCGGTTTGACAATGACATGTTGCAACTCTTCAAATAACGCCAGTGTCAGTTGTTCATTGATTTTTGTATTATTTTTCCATGCTAAACAGGCGATGTTTTCTGACATGACTTGGCGGACCACTAAATTATTAGGAGGTTCATGTACTCGCCCAAAGGCTAAATCAGTTTGTCCCGCCATGATGCCTGATTCAGCGAGGTCTTGGAGGTATGGTCGAGTAATCACTTTAAGAAAAGGAGCGTTTTCACGAATACGTGTCATTAATGCTGGAAGGATAACTACTTGGAAGTAGTCATTTGCCGCAATTTCAAATGTTCGCTTTTCTTTGCTGAGGTCTAGCACTTGTTCACTCAGGACTATGCTGTCTATGTCATCCAACGCTTTTTCGATGGTAGGGTGAATGGATTTTGCTTTTTCCGTTGGAGACATACCAAATTTATCTCTGATAAATAATGGGTCATGAAATAAGTCTCTTAGGCGAGTGAGTACAGCGCTCATGGCAGGTTGGCTGATATTGATACGCTCGGCAGCGCGCGTCACATTCTGTTCTTTGTAGAGCGCGTCAAAGGCTTTCAATAAGTTTAAATCATAGCGCATGTGTAGAGTGTGGTTGCTGTGTTTGTTTGAATGTTCTCATTATATAAATAATTTATATAATCATTATTATCATAATTGATTTTTTATATGTTTTGTAGCGCTATACAATTTTCAGCCATAAGTGCCCCCTAAATATTTGGTTGAGTAGGTGCGGTGTTACTGGTTTATTTATCACTGAGGATTTAACAATGAAGCGATTTAAAAATTCAATTCGACACTATTCGTACACATTGCTTGTCGGCGGTTTGGTGTGTTTTAGCATGTCGGCTGTTGTTCATGCGAATGAGGCTAAAAACAAATTAGCGTTAGTCTGGCAAACATCTCAATTATTTAAACAACCGGAGTCCGTTGCTTTTGATAAACGCACAGGTCTTTTGTTTGTTTCAAATATTGATGGTGCGCCAAATGAAAAAGATGGTCAGGGTTTTATTTCGATTCTAGATCTCAATGGAAAAGTGCTTCAATTGGAGTGGGTAGCAGGGTTAAATGCGCCGAAAGGTTTGGCGGTTGTTGGCAGTAAACTATATGTGTCTGACATTGATCAATTGGTCGAAATTGATATTGATCGAGGTAAAGTCTTAAATCGATTTCAAGGCAAAGATGCGAAATTCTTGAATGATGTGACGGCTGACGACCAAGGGAATGTGTATGTTTCTGATATGTTGGCTAACGCGATATATCGCCTTAAAGGCAATGTTTTTGACGTTTTGATGTCGGATGAAAGTTTAGAAAATCCGAATGGTTTATTGGTTAAAGATGACCAACTATTGGTCGCTTCTTGGGGAGTGATGACTGACGGCTTCAACACAGACGTAGCAGGCCATCTGAAAACAATCTCTTTAAAGACCAAGGCTATTAATAGTCTGGGTGATGGTACTCCTGTCTCTTATACACATCT
>JBOEGT010000034.1:0-76057 GCA_050633585.1 Arenicella sp. | reverse complement strand
TAAAAGATTCTATTGTCAACCTAGATAACAATTCATTGGGGCTTATTCTGTTTGTTTCAGAGTCTACAAATGCCACACTTTTTGCAAAGTGAGCCACCAATTCTTGCGCATCTCTTCCTTGTGCCTGCCATGTCGCTACAGAATCGGAACCATCGCGTTTTGCCATGCGTTCTCCAGCATCATTTTTGACTAAAGGGACGTGCCAGTAACGCGGCGCGGCGCTATCAAACCTGTCGAACAATGACATTTGCCTTGCGGTTGAATCCAGTAAATCTTTGCCACGCAAGACATCTGTGACACCTTGCTGGATGTCATCAATGACGACCGCTAATTGATAGGCAAACAAACCATCAGCGCGTTTAACAACAAAGTCACCGCAATTCTTTACAAGCGATTGTTGTTGACTACCCTGAATTTGATCATAAAAGTTGACTTCTTTATCTGCTACTTGCGTCCGAATTGCAGGCTGTTTATTTTTTTGTTTTAGTCGCTGTTCTTCAAGTGTGAGCTCACGGCATGTCCCCGGATAAACACCTGTTGCACCATGCGGAGCGCTTGCCGCCTGTTGAATGTCTTTTCGGGAACAATAACACGGATATGTGAGGCCTTTTTCAGAGAGTATGCCTAACGCGTCTTTGTATGACGCTATATGATCGGTCTGTGAATAAGGCTTACCGTCCCAGTCTATTCCAAGCCAGCGGAGATCTTGCATAATCTGCTCCTTTGAACCAGCAACGACTCGTGGCTCATCTAAGTCATCAAAGCGAAGTAAAAACTCACCGCCCTGTAAACGCACTTGCAACCATGCGAACAAAGCCGTGCGCAAATTTCCTAGATGCAAACGCCCTGTTGGGCTGGGGGCGTAACGACCAACAACCGAGTGTGATGACAACATATGCAATCCCATTAAAATCAATGAGACATTTTACGATATACCTAGGTAAACGTTAATGGTGATTCATACGAAAACACAAACCCATGTTTAAAATGAATGGTTAGTGAAAACGCCGATCTTTCTTGCGAGACAAGAACGCATCAAATGACAATTTATCACTACCATAACCAATCAACAGACCAAGAATAATCATCCAATAGTAATATTGGCTATCCGCGCTAGCGCCATTGAAAACAATAAACTCAATGATCATGACCATAATAAACAAGCCACTCGCAGCAAAGCGGGTAAAAAAGCCAACAATCAGCAAAAGCGATAAAATAATCTCCCCGCCTGTCGCTAGCCAAGCCGAGATTGAAGGGGAAAGAACGGGCACAAGCCATTCAGAGCGAAACTGAGTCATTGTTGTTTGCCAATCCTCGACCTTGGACAGGCCTGACTGAAAAAAAACTAGGCCAAGATAGATTCTCGCGACAAGATTTGCTATTGGAGCAACTGCTGATCGAGCTGCGCTGGATAGACCATCGACTAAAGCACTCATTTCGTTCTCATTCCGCTTTTTAAAAGTATTATGGTATACAACTATATTTTTTGCTTTGATACATTGGTGCATTTGTTAGCATCAACATATTCGAATGAAAATATGGCGAAAAAAAGTGGTAAAAAAAGGGTTATGAAAACTTTGTCATATGATGCTTTTTTAACAAAACCATCCGAGAACTTACCTTTCTCAATGCTTTAGGCATAGGAACCTAATTTTTTTGAACGCTCTCGGGTATAATCCAGACTTTCATTTTTAAATCACTTATTAACCACACCACGCTTTTCGATTGACGCGTTTAGCGTGCTGATTATTGCCAGAAACTTCTACTATGTCTTGGTCACCTGAAATCTCCAAACGCCGTACTTTTGCTATCATTTCCCATCCTGATGCTGGTAAAACTACCATTACTGAGCGCTTGTTACTCTCTGGTGGTGCCATTCAGCAAGCGGGGAATGTTCGCGCCAGAAAAACAGATAAACATGCCACATCAGATTGGATGGAACTCGAACAGCAGCGTGGTATCTCCGTGACCTCTTCAGTCATGCAGTTTCCTTATCGTGATTGCATCATCAATCTATTAGATACGCCTGGGCACGCAGACTTCTCCGAAGACACTTATCGCACACTCACCGCGGTTGATTCAGCATTAATGGTGATTGACGTTGCCAAAGGCGTCGAAGAACGGACGATTAAACTCATGGAAGTCTGCCGTCTGCGCACCACGCCAATCATGACATTCATCAACAAAATGGATCGTGACGGTAAAGAACCCATCGAGCTACTTGATGAAGTGGAATCGGTTTTAAACATTGCTTGCGCACCCATGACATGGCCAATTGGTGGAGGCAAAGAATTCCGTGGCTTATACCGATTCTATGATGACACTATCCATCTTTTTGCCGGGAGACCTGGCAATGACACGGAACATGATGAGTTTATCAAAGGCTTAAATAGTGACGAAACCAGCAATCGGCTCGGCTCACTCGCCGATAGCTTGCGAGATGAAGTTGAGCTTGTGCAAGGTGCGAGCAATGAATTCGACTTAGAGTTTTATCTTGAAGGCGAATTAACACCGGTATTCTTCGGATCAGCCATCAACAACTATGGCGTTGTTGAATTAATGGATAACTTCGCTTTGCATGCTCCTGCACCCATTGGCCGAGAAACAGAAACTCGGAAAGTGGACTCAAGCGAAGAAAAGCTCACAGGTTTTGTTTTCAAAATTCAGGCAAACATGGACCCCGCGCACCATGATCGTATTGCTTTCATGCGTATTAATTCCGGTAAATTTACCAAAGGAAAAAAGCTATTACAGGTTCGCACAGGAAAAACCGTGACCATCAATAACGCTACATCGTTTATGGCTGATAAACGTGAAACGTCAGAAGAAGCCTATGCGGGTGACATTATTGGACTGCACAATCATGGCACCATCCAAATTGGTGATACGTTTTCAGAAGGGGAAGTCTTAAAGTTCACTGGCATTCCAAACTTTGCTCCCGAGCTTTTCCGACGAGTACGACTTAAAGATCCGTTGCGTGCAAAGGCATTAAACAAAGGTTTAGATCAACTCTCCGAAGAAGGCGCGACACAAATATTTCGCCCTTTAATTAATAACGATCTTATTTTAGGTGCTGTGGGTATATTGCAATTTGATGTTGTTGCCCATCGCTTATTGGCTGAATACAGTGTGGAGTGTTCGTTTGAAAATGTACAAGTCGCCACTGCACGTTGGCTTGAGTTTCCTGATGATCAAATGGAAAGAGACTTCCGCAAGAAAAATGAAGTAAACATCGCATTAGATGGTTCTGAATCACTTACTTACATCGCTCCAAACATGGTTAACTTAAACCTTACTCAAGAGCGTTGGCCTGATGTTATTTTCCGTACGACGCGAGAAATATAAGAGCTTGATGGTGTTAGCCGATAAGTTAAGACGGATTCAATAGATATCAACGTCACTCGCGACTGGGTTTAGTCACTATGGCACTGAAGTCTCTGCTTTTTGGATGAATATAACCGAGGTTCAATTTCTAGTTTTACACCAAAACTATCAAAAACCTTTTTTTGTATATATTGTGCGAATTTAAGCACCGTCTGACCATTCGCGCAGCTTGGATTCACAACAACGAGCGCTTGTTTGTTATAACATCCGACACCACTATCGGCGGAAACTCCCTTCAAGCCAAGATGCTGAATTAACCAACCTGCAGCCAATTTAACGTTCTTTCCCGCTGGATAGTTGACCATCTCAGGGAAACGCTTTAAAAGGTCGGCCGTTAACTGTTGAGACACGATTGGGTTTTTAAAAAAACTGCCTGAATTAGGCATGTCTTTGGGAGCAGGTAATTTCGATTGCCTAACATGGCAAACAGCATTAAAAACATCTCGCGGCGTAATTTTTTGACAACCACTTAACGGCTTTTGTAATGCGGGGTACATCTCTTGCAGCGCAATTTCTTCAAAGCGCTTATTGAGACGCAATGTGACATGAGTCACAATGAATCGGTCAGTTTGTTGTTTAAAAATGCTATCCCGATAAGAGAAATGACATTCATCATTACTCAATTCAACAAAGCACTCTTTCAGCGTATCAAAAGCACGGACGCTCAACAAAACGTCTTTAACCTCACTACCGTAAGCACCAATATTTTGAATGGGCGCAGCGCCTACCATGCCAGGGATGAGCGCCAACTTTTCAACACCAAAATAGCCTTTTTTTACTGATTCCGAGACAAATTGGTGCCAATTCACTCCAGCGCCAATACACAGATCAACCTCATCGCTGGACTCATGAACAACACGAATAGCTGTGCTTTGAAATAAATTCTGTATTTGTCCTGCTCCACCTATACGGTTAGCTATCACCAGCACATCAAGATCACTGATAAAAACCGAGTTACTGCCTTCACCTAACACTAAGTAATCACACTTTTCTTCCCGACAAAAGTCCAATGCAGCAAGCAGTTCACTGTCATCTTGAATCACGGTAAACCATGTTGCAACAGCCGATGTTGCCATCGTATTAAGCGGTTTAAGTTGGATATTTTTTTGGATATTCACGGTTGAATTATAAGCGTTTCTTTGAATAAATTTGTATTGAAAATACAAATACTAGAAAAATGAACTTTCAATTAGATTGCACCTTTCATTAGGCGGAAGCAGCATACTTCACTTCAAAGAAACACTTAATTAGGGGAACACCATGCATTCACTTGCACTGAATACTCAGATGACAGCACCACATAGAATAACAACAAAGGTCATGCGGTTACATGTTGCCATTAAACGCATTTCAATGAGCGTTATAACCGGCGCGTTGTTAGCTTCAGTTCATGCCAATGCAGATGACGCACCTCTTTCGTCACAAAAACTATCGAATTCTATTTATCTATTATCGGGCAAAGGTGGAAACATCGGTGTTTCTATTGGCAAAGATGGTACATTTCTCATTGATGATAAATTCGCCCCTATGACGAATGACATAATTGAGGAAATTAAAAAAGTGGGAGGTTCTGTCCCTAAGTTTGTTTTAAATACTCATTGGCATGGAGATCACACCGGTGGCAATGAAAACTTAGGCAAACAAGGAAGTATTATTGTCGCTCATGAAAATGTTCGAAAGCGCTTAACAGTTGATAGCTTTATCAAAGCGTTTAATAACAAAACTACCGCCTACCCTGAAGTCGCATTACCCGTGATTACATTCACTCAGACCATGCAGTTTCATTTAAACGATGATGGCATTGAAGTTATTCATATCCCTAAAGCACATACGGATGGCGATAGCGTTGTGTATTTCACCAATGACAATGTTCTTCATACGGGAGATATTTTCTTTAATGGTTTCTTCCCATTTATTGATACGGCCCATGGAGGCACGTTGAAAGGGACATTAAAAGCCACCGAACAGTTAATTTCGATGACCGATGAGAGTACTAAAATCATTCCAGGGCATGGGCCTTTAGCAAACAAAGCTGATTTAGTTGCTTACAGAGACATGCTAGCCGCCGCTTATTTGAACCTTAAAGCCCAAAAATCAATGGGAAACAGCCTAGAGCAAGCCCAAAAAGCCAAACCTTTAAAAGATTTAGACAAGAAATGGTCTAATGGTATTTTTAAGGCTGATAAATGGATTGAAGTTGTCTATGACGGCTTAGATTAGTTTTTTTGATTCAAAGCAAAAAGCCTGTATTTCACAGGCTTTTTTATTGCTTAACGATTATTTTAATGAAATAGTTTATGATGAATAAAAACAATAACTTAATCTAAAAAAAACGTGCGATATTTTTTTTCAATGAGAGGGGTTCCGGAAATCAGCACCCCAGGGTCTTCAACATTTGATATTAGATCTTCCGCTGAGTTTCTGAATCAAACCATACCGTTTTCACACATCTATGTGACCGCCGATGATTACTACTTGGCCTTAAAAAAGTCTCTCGATAACTCTGACAGTGATGATTTACAAGAGTTCACTCATGCAGGCAAACTAGCCATTGAGCAACATGAGAAGCATCCTAAAAAACTGACTGCGCTAGATATCCACAAAGTGAGTGACTTCCATCATTTAATTGATGGGAAAAAACAAATCAATATATTAATTGTGAACAGCTTCGGAGAAGAACCTGAAGAATTCAAAGAAGGCTTGAAGAGCCTAAAACGGGTAGCCAACCTTCTGGCTCCGGTGATTGTAAAGTTTCATATTATGCAATCGAATGATGAAGAAATGTTCGAAGTGTGCGCTGATCTCAACAACATTTATGTCTATCAAAACTGCATGCCCGTTAATCAGTTCTTCAAAGTAGACTTTTATATTGAGCTTAATACTAGAAATGATGCTCCAGCCCACTTTGCTTCTTTGCCACTTGCCAATAAGTTTCAAAACATAAACCCTGACGCACCGAGGATCGGTGTCATCATTCCTCATTATGGCACCCAAGAAAAATTAAATGCCTGCTTAGATGCGTTGTTAAAGGTTGAGGGTTTTGATCCGCATTGGCTCTATATCATTGATAACAACAGTCACAACAGATACTTTACGATTGGCGTTAATCATGGGTTACAACAGGCGTTATACGATAGTTGTGATTTTTTCTGGGTTTTAAATAATGATACTCAACCAGATACACAATATATTACCGCCAGCTTAGAGCGATTTTCTTTAAATGCCCAAGCAGGTATTGTTGGCGGAAAAAACTTAGTCACTAAACGACCTGATAGAATTTTTTGGGGTGGTAGCCACAATGCCTTTCCAACGGGCGTTCATAAAGCCGGATACGTTTCACGCAACAACTTAAATGAAGCTACTCAAGAGTCCTGGGCCACTTTCTCATCCGTTATCATTCGAAAAGAAACGATGGAAGATTGTGGCTTACTTGATAGTAATATGAGGATGATTTTCTCAGATTCTGACTATTGCTTTCAAGCGGGCCTACATGGCTGGCAAATTTGGTATGAACCTAAAGCGGTGATACTACATGACACAGGAGTGTCCCGAACCGCACCCAATCAAGAACTCATTCAAATATTCCGCAAAGATAAAATCGCCTTTTACCGAAAATGGTCAACTATCGCCGAATGTGAAGAACCCAGTGAATTACAGGAAGCCATTTTTGATAAAATTGGATTTAGCACTTGAACCAGACTTGAATAATAGCCGCTCACTCTCATGAGCAAGCGGCTAAAAATATTATACTAATTCGCCCCGCGCTGGGTATTCATTAGCCACTACCCAGTTTACAGCGCCTAAAATTTCTGTGAAATTAGGCCTAGCAAAAGGCATTGTACTGATATTAGACCAATATAATGTGTTATCAGGTTTTACAAGAAATAACCCTGGCTCGCTGAACTCGTCTGGTTCTTCAATACCGATTGAGGTCTTACCCTTTCCTGCAGATCGATGTAAACCCCATTGCTGAGCTTGCTCTTTAGTCAGACCATAGCCCATTGTCACGTTATCCAAACCCGCCTTTTCAACTGTTTGCTTGGCTCTGGCTTCATCATCACTACTCACAACGATCACATTAACCCCTGCATCGGAGAACTTTTGTAATGATGCTTCTAAGTCTGCAAGATATTTTAAACAAATCGGACAATGAAGCCCTCGATAAAAAACAATCATTGTAAAGTTTTCGGGAGATTGAGCCGATAAACTCCACTCACCTTGTAACGTATTAATCGATAGTTCAGGGCTTGCTTGTCTTGGTTTTAAAACTGTCATTATTGACCTCTTAAGATTTAAAAATATAATTGAACGAATGATCAAAAACATATTATTTGTTTTTGATCGCTCAGTCAATTATAATTTTTAGTATAAGATGTCACAGAAGTTACTAGGAAAAAATTATGCCAAGACCTCTAGAACATAATCGTGAAGATGTAATTAATGCTGCCATGCAGGTATTTTGGGACAAAGGCTATTCCGCAACTAGCATGACTGACTTGAAAGCCGCCACAGGTTTAAACCCAGGCAGCTTGTATTCTTCTTATCAGTCAAAAGAAAGCTTATTCTTGGCAACGCTAGAGTTTTATTGTGAAAAGAGCATTGAAAATCTCAAAAATACTCTGATGCATGACACACAATACATTCGCAATATTTATCAATTTTTTGAAAATTTTGAAGAAAATTACATGCCAGATGGCGATGTCAGCAAAGGCTGTTTTTTCGTCAATACATTAATTGAAATGAGCCCTCATAATCCAAAAGTCAAAGATCTTTTGGCAACCTACACTGAGCGTTACCAAAACACGTTTGTTCTTGCTCTGGAAAAAGCCAAGGAATTAAAAGAGATTAACGCCAAAGAAGATGTCGCATTAATAGCGCAACAATTGATGTTGACTATCTGGGGCTTACGAGTGATGCACCGAAGTGGTTTGCTTCGCAATACCAAAACGATTGTTATTCAACAATTAAACGATATATTTAAGGCTATTTAAATGACAGAAAAATAGTCAAGAACTTACACTAAAGCATCTTAATAGCGAGTTTATTCGTCCAAGAATACACTCGCTCAATTGCCTCATCATAAGGTACCCATTCGTATTCCGTATGCTCATTTGGATCTATGGTGATTGGCAACTTTTCAGGTAATTTACAGAGAAATAAATTTTCTTCATTACGTGTCGTTCCGGGTGCAAATTTATATTGCCACTCTTCTAGGATATCGTAAGTCCTTCGAATGCCTGTATAACGAATATCATACCCAACTATCCCTGTTTCCTCTTCCAACTCTCTCTTAGCCGTATCTTCAGCTAATTCACCCCATTCTAGAGAACCTGTTACTGATTGCCAAAAACATTGATGATCGGCACGCTTAATGATCAAAACAGCATCATCAGTATATACAACCACCATCACTGATTCTGGCCTCTTATGATGCCTAGGATCTACCATTATCTGTGCCTCCAAGAGTTCATCAACAGAAAAGCTTAGCGCAAGGCTAAGCTTTTCCGATTGATTCCATCAATACCAATTCGCTATTCTTTAACAGCGCCTTCTTCTGCCGCCTGTTCTTTAACGGCACTCGGCCTTAATTTAATGTGCAATTCTTTTAGTTGCTTGCCATCAACACTTGCCGGAGCCTCTGTCATTAGACATGAAGCCCGCTGAGTTTTCGGAAATGCAATGACATCACGAATAGACTCGACTTCACACATCATCGCCACAACGCGGTCTAAACCAAAGGCAATGCCCCCATGAGGTGGTGCACCATATTTCAAACCATTCAATAAGAAACCAAACTTTTCCTCTGCTTCAGCATCATCAATCCCTAAGGCGTCAAAAGCGAGTTTTTGTACATTTTGGTCATGAATACGGATAGAACCACCGCCTAATTCAGAACCATTGAGCACCATATCATAAGCCCGAGAAAGTACTGAACCAGGGTCTGTTTTTAACAATTCAACTTGATCTTCAAATGGCGCGGTAAACGGGTGATGTAAAGACGTCCAATTTCCTTCACTATCTTGCTCAAACATTGGAAAATCAACTACCCACATTGGGCTCCACTTTTCAGTCAATAGATCTAAATCAACGCCCAGTTTGTTTCGTAAAGCTGCTAGGGCGTCATTGACAACCTTCGCTTTGTCAGCACCAAAGAAAACGATATCTCCGTCACGAGCACCAAGACGCTCCATCAACGCATTTAAGGCATCATCGGATAAATTTTTCACAATCGGAGATTGTAAACCTTCTCGCCCATTAGCCAACTCGTTGACTTTAATATACGCCAAACCACGCGCGCCATAGTTACCAACAAACTTGGTATATCCATCAATTTCTTTACGACTCAATTTTTTTGCGCCCTCAGGCACTAACAATGCGGCAACACGTCCTTCAGGGTCGTTAGCGGGTCCAGAAAATACTTTAAAATCAACTGACTGCATGATGTCCGAGACCGTCACTAATCTCAGAGGATTTCTTAGGTCTGGTCGATCGATACCAAAGTCTTCAATGGCTTGAGCATAGGTCATACGTGGAAATTCGTCAGCCAAATCAATATCTAAGCATGCTTTAAACAAATCACGCATCATGCCTTCCATCATAGTCATAATATCTTCTTCATTGATAAAAGACATTTCGATATCAAGCTGTGTAAACTCTGGTTGACGATCTGCACGTAAATCTTCGTCTCGGAAACAACGAGCAATTTGATAATAACGCTCATAACCCGCAACCATTAATAACTGTTTAAAGAGTTGCGGTGATTGAGGTAACGCGAAAAAATCACCCGCATGCACTCGGCTTGGCACCAAATAGTCTCGCGCACCTTCAGGAGTTGACTTCGTTAACATGGGGGTTTCAATATCGACAAAGCCATTCTCATCTAAAAAGTGACGCATATGCTGCGTCACTTGGTGGCGCAAACGCAATGTGCGTTGCATTTTTTCACCACGTAAATCGAGGTAACGATGCTCTAGGCGTACTGCCTCACCCACGTCATCATCATCTAATTGAAAGGGTAAAGGCTCTGCACGATTCAGTACAACCACTTCTGTGGCATAAACTTCTACCTGTCCAGTTGGTAAATTATCATTCGTTGTCCCTTCTGGGCGTAAACGTACTTTTGCTGTAATTTGCAAGACAAATTCATTACGAACACTTTCTGCCGCTGCAAATGCATCTTTCGCATCTGGGTCTACGACGACTTGCAATAAACCACTCGCATCACGTAAATCAATAAAAATCACACCACCATGGTCTCGGCGACGCTGAGCCCAACCACACACAGTGATTACTTGATCTAACATTGTTTCGTTGACTTGCCCACACTGATGAGTTCTCATCTGCATCCTCTAAAAAATTCTAATATAAATATGAACCCTAACGCGTATTAGGGTTTAGGTTGTTCGTCTTGTGCCTGATTATCTGGTCGAAAAGATTCAAATTGAAACTGTTTATTTTCGAGCGGATTAATAACACCCGCGGATAATATCATTTTCAAGCCATCTTCGACGGAAATATCGAGTCTTCTTATATCGCTAGGTTCAACCATGACATAAAAGCCAGATGTTGGATTCGGCGTTGTTGGAACAAAAAGATTCACTAAATCCATTCCAGCAGCACCGGTTAAGAACTCAGGCGTTTCTCCTGTAACAAATGCTAATACCCAAGTACCCTTTCGAGGATACTCAACCAACACGACTTCTCGAAAAGACTGACTAGTGTCAGAAAACAAGGTCGATGTGACTTGCTTAACCGTTGAATAAACCGTCCGGACGAAAGGAATGCGAGACAAAAACTCTTCCCAAACATTCACTAAACGACGACCAAAAAAATTAGCAACTATCGCTCCAGTCACCAGCATTAAAGTCAATGTCAACACCAACCCAATGCCAGGCACTTCAAAACCTAACAACGTCTCTGGACGATATTGCCGTGGAATGAGTACTAGCGTGCGATCCACTAAATTAATTGTGAAACGCACTAAAAGAAAGGTCACCACTAAAGGCACCCAGACTAATAATCCAGCAATCAGGTATTTTTTGAGTTTACTCATGGTTACATCGTTAACACCGAGAATAAAAATCATCTCAGCTATTGTTTAAACCAAACAGCGTTTCAAGTTCTGTTAAACCCCATTGAAATCACTAAAGAGGCGTTATTTTATACCGTGTTGCACAGCTTTACGATAGCTAAACAAGAGATGTTTACATGCGCCGTTAAAAATACAGTTTAGGCACCTGCTATTGTTAATTTTTCCAGCAGAATAGATCCCGTTTGAATATTTCCACGGGTATCTACGTCACTACCGATTGCTACAATGTCATTAAACATATCTAATAAGTTTCCAGCGACAGTCACTTCATGGACAGGATGCTTTACCTCACCATTTTCTACCCAAAAGCCAGATGCTCCACGCGAGTAATCGCCTGTCACCATGTTAATTCCAGAACCAATTAACTCTGTTACCACAAATCCGGTATGCATTTTTTTCACTAAATCATCAAACGTTTCACCCGTTTGTGATACTCGAACATTCCGTAATCCGCCAGAATTAGCCGTCGTTTTCATCCCTAACTTTCTAGAGGTAAATGACCCCAAAATATATGACGATAATTGGCCATCACTGATAATTTTCCTCTGCGGCGGTGTCGCTACACCCTCACCGTCAAAAAACGAACTTCGATACTCGCCTATTAAATGGGGATTTTCTGAAATGGTCAGCCATTCCGGGAAAATTTGCTCACCTAAGCGATCTAGCATAAAGCTAGCTTTCTTATACAATACGCCACCAGAAATTGCCGACGTAAGATGAGAAATCAAACTACTCGCAAGGGAAGCTTCGAACATCACTGGAACTTGGCAAGAATCAATTTGACGGCCTCCCAAGCGTCGAACGGTTCGTTCGCCAGCGTTTTTACCGATTAATTCTGGCGCATCTAAACGGCTCGGGTGACAACTTGAGCTGTACCAATAGTCACGCTGCATGTCGTTATTTTCTTGAGCTATCAATGAACAAGACATACTGTGACTAGAACCGGTAGAGCTTGCCATGAAACCGTGTGAGTTCGCATATAATGAAATGCCTTCATACGTATTCACTTCTGCTCCTTCGCTATTATTAATACGAGAATCAACATCAAAGCCTGCTTGCTCACAGCGCTGAGCGATCTCAACAAGCTCATTGATGGGAGCGCCCCAACTATGTTGTTGCTCTAGTACTGCACTATCAACATTATTGGACGCTAATAATTCCTTGTCAGCTAAACCAAAACAAGGATCGGCTTCAGTTTGTTTTGCTATTGAAATCGCTGCTTGTACCGCAGCTTCCACACCTTTGTCAGTTAAGTCTGCCGTTGAAGCTGAGCCAGTGCAATGTTGGTTAAAAACACTCACTGACAGCGATCGATCATTATGAACCTCAACAGACTCTAACGCTTGTTTTCGCACATTAATAGATTGGCCAAGGCTATTCGACAATCTAACTTCTGCTTGGTCTGCACCCAGCTTTTTCGCAATCGATATTGCTTTATCCGCCGCACGCTCTAATGTCGACACATCGACTAAAACGGCTTGCTCGTTTTCTATTGTTTCTTGCTTCATGACACTCATAGCTGCACTCCACCCACTGTTAAACCATCAATTCTCATGGTGGGCTGCCCCACACCAACGGGAACACTCTGACCATCTTTACCGCAGACTCCCACACCTGAATCAAGCGCCATATCATCAGCAACCATGCTTACACGTTGCATTGCTTCAGGTCCGTTACCAATCAAGGTGGCTCCTTTCACAGGCCTTGTCACTTTACCGTTTTCAATTAAATACGCTTCACTAGATGAAAAAACAAATTGACCCGAAGTAATATCTACTTGGCCTCCACCAAAATTAACGGCATAAATACCTTTATCAACTGAGCCAATGACCTCTTCTGGAGCATACCCTCCCCCTAACATGTAAGTATTTGTCATTCGAGGCATGGGTAAGTGTGCGAAAGATTCCCGGCGGCCATTGCCAGTTAGTTCATGACCCATAAGTCGAGCATTCATCGTGTCATGCATATAACCTTTCAAAATACCTTTTTCTATCAACACATTACGCTTAGTCTGATTACCTTCATCATCAACAGACAATGACCCTCTTCTGTTTTCAATGGTGCCATCATCAATGATTGTGCAATGTTCAGAAGCGACTTTTTGCCCAATTTTTCCAGAAAAAACTGACGTTCCTTTACGGTTAAAATCGCCTTCCAAGCCATGACCAACCGCTTCATGTAATAAAATCCCAGGCCAACCAGAGCCTAGAACAACTGTCATAGTGCCTGCGGGAGAGTCTACAGCCTCGAGATTCACTAGCGCCTGCCTAACAGATTCTTCAGCATATTCCTTAATTTTTGCGTCTGTGAAAATTTCATACCCTTGACGACCGCCTCCGCCCATGGAACCACGTTCACGGCGACCATCTTGCTCAACAATCACACTCACATTGAGCCGTACTAAAGGCCTAACGTCTGGGACTTGCTGGCCTAATGTATTCACCACCATGACAACCTCATAGACACCAGATAAACTAGCTGTCACTTCTTGCACGCGTGAATCTGCAGCCCGTGCATATTGGTCAGCCAAGCCTAATAAGCGTGTTTTTTCTTGATCATCCATGGATACCAAAGGATCAGTTGGCAAATATAATGGAGAGGTTTTCTCCTGTTTCCAAGCAATCGATTGTTGATAATCTTGTTGTTGCCCTCCAATTGCTTGGGCCACTTTCGTTGCAGCAGTAATCGCATCAATCGACAAATCTTCCGAATAGGCAAAAGCCGTTTTATCTCCGACGACACTCCTTAAACCCACGCCTTGTTCAATACTAAAGTTACCCGATTTCACCTTACCTTCATCTAAAGTCCATGATTCAGTCTTTTGATACTGAAAATATAAATCTGCGTAATCACAGCCATGAATTGAATGCAGTTTACCAATAACATTAGATAAGTCATTGTCGGTTAAGCCAGTTGGCTCCAAGAGCGCTTGACGCGCGATAGCATGGTAATCAGTCATAAAAATATCTGGAGGTATTATCTATATATTGGGTTGCTGGGGCAGTTGACGTTTCATTCTTAAGCCAAGTGTAGTCATTTTATAGCGTTTTAGTTCGCTTATGTTGAAGACATGGGAATTGTTCACGAATTTCTTGAACATAATTCAAATCAATGTGAGTGGAAATAACCCCTTGTTGATTAGGTAACTCCTGCAAGACCTCTCCCCAAGGACCGATAATCATCGAATGCCCCCATGTTTCACGTCCATTCGAGTGTGTACCTGTCTGTCCAGGCGCCGCAATATACACTTGGTTTTCAATAGCCCGGGCTTTCAATAACACATGCCAATGTGCTTCTCCACTGCGCTTTGTAAATGCAGCAGGCACCGACACTAGAAACACCTCATCAGGCATGGAACGGTAAAACTCTGGAAAACGGACATCGTAACAAACACTTAGCCCTATCAATCCCCATGGAGTCTGCACAGTAGGATTTTGATCTATCTGCCCATATTCAATATAGCGAGACTCTTGGTAAATCTCCCCATTAGGTAGCGTCACGTCAAATAAATGCACTTTGTTGTATCGCTGACGTAATTTTCCTTCGTCATCATAAACCAAACATGCTTGGTATATTTTATCTTCTCCATTCTGATTATCTGATCGAATAGGGACACTACCCGCAACAAGCCAACAATGATGCTGCTTTGCAAATTGACTCAAAAATAACTGTATCGGCCCATCATTCATCTCTTCAGCACAAGCCGTTCGCTCTTCTTCATGACGAGGCATATGAGCGAAGTTTTCAGGCAACATTAAAAGGTCCGTTTCACCTTCAAACGTGTCCATTAACTGCGTTACCTTGGCTAAATTGTCTTCGACTACATGGTTCGAAGTCATTTGCAAAACACTTAGATGACATGCTCTCATCAATGCACCTTAGTCATTTTGCTCAAGCAAGTCAGTATCATCAGTTTTGATAATTCGTGTCACTTCAGGTTGCTCCCAAGGGCCTGTCACATCATACGTGTACACAATCACTTTATTGAGTTGATTTTTAAAAATGCGATCAACCAGCCATACAAACGCTCCTGCTGCAGGGTTTGACAATGCCGTCAAAAGAGCCACATTTCCTCCCAGCTGAGGCGAAACCAACATTTGTAAATCATAGTTTTCATTGGCTAATCCAACTTTGCCAAGCGCCTCAATGTAAACCGAAGGAGAAAATATAAAAAAGTCTTTTATAATGATATCTCCATCAGAGATTAACCCTCCGGATTTCATTTGATCAAATGCTAAGCCTTTGCCAAAAACATCGGCAAAATCTAATCGCAAACGTCTAGACACTGCATTCAAGTTTAACAAGCCAAACAAACGTCCTTTATCCGCATCGACTTTTGGAAATGAACCACGAGTAATATCAAGAAAGTATTCTCCGTTTAGGCGATTAAAATCAAAGTGAGATGGCGCTCCTCTCCACAAGAGATCTAACACTACCTGAATCTCTCCTCCGGCAAGAAAATCACCAAACCCCAAATCACTCAGCATCTTTCCGCCCACTTGAGAGGCGACCTCAAACGAGGTTTTTGTCATGCCATGCTGGCTCCCATCATCAAACCATTCACCTTGTCCGCGCATGACAATACCGGATGACTCAAGCACTATCTCTTGAAACTCCCATGCCGTTGAGCTTGCGCTTGCCTTAAAAGATAAGCTACCAAAATCACGATCAAAAATACGAAAATTGCGGGCTCGTAGCGACACATCAGGGTAGGAGTTTGGCTCTCCTAAGTCTTCATCAGGCGTATCTTCTTCATAGACAATACCCTTTGCTAGCAACTCTTTTTTTGAGGGCCAATGCAGCCGATCAAATACAAAATTATAACTCGGAATAATTGTAAATGGTTTAAGGGTTCCCACACCGTTAGCGTACTCGCCTTGAATATCTGCTGACCATACGCGGCCATTACTACTATTTGCCTTAAATCCAGTTCTACCAAGGTGTTTGCCAAATATTTCTAACGCCATAGGTTGAACATCTAATAAACGCAAACTATCTACAAAGTTAGTGCCTGAAACTTGCTGATTAGGCGTGCTTGCCATGGCTTTAATATTATCAAGCCAATCATCAAAGTTAACGTGAATACCACGCGAGTAAATATGAATACCTTCGCTGGGCAAATTATTTGGAGTTCGGATCCCTTCAAGGTCTTGTGATGAAAAGTCACCCGCTAAAATCACCCCTTTTGATAGTAAGCTCCTTTGTTTTGGCAGTGATTCGAGCTGAATTTCAAGCTGATCAGCACTAATATTCAGTTGGCTATTAATATTACGGCCCGCCTTAAAGGATGCTACCAAAGACCTCTCTTCGTCCGCTTTTTTGGCGTATGGCTTTGGAAACTTAACCGCGGTTCCAGTCAAATTTGTTTCGAGACTTAAACTCACTCCCGACGAACCTATGTCGATAAACCCTTTCCAGGCCGATGAGCCTTCAAACTGACTCGCCAATGGCGCACTGATTAACTGAGACATTTTTTCAGCATGGGCAATTCCATCAGCAGAAATTCTCACTTTAGGCGGCGAACCAGGCTGCAATGTTTTGACATTCGCGTTGGTTTGACCTCCAAACATTTGCCCCACCAGATCAACACCTTCAACTGTAGATTCTGTATAGGTAATTTGACCGTTTACCCCTTCAATGGGAAATAAATCTCCAACCATAATGCTGCCGTCCTTAACAACACCAGAACCTGCAACTTTCGCAGCACGGAGCCGACTCAACGGAATCGTCACATTTAATTGACTGTCAAACTCTCCTGATAGCGTATTAATTCTGATAGCTTGGGTGCTTTGCTCTTTTGATTGGCTGGTGAAAGGCCCATCTTGCAAAAAATCGACAACGGATGAGAGCTTTCCATTAATAGCTGAATCAATCACTAACTGTCGACTAGACGTAAAAATATCGACAATTTTCACTTTTGGCTCAACTGCATTGACATCGCCAACAAGGCCACTATCGGTCGCAAAAAACATATCCTTATTTTCAAAAGTCATCTTGACTTGTTGAGCTTGAAACTTTGGCCATGCTCTCTCAAAACCATAATCTAAATCAACATTCTCGGCTAAAAAATTAGCCTTAAAGCCTGACTTACCAGAACGAATTTCATCTAGCACCAAAGAGCCTGTAAAGTTAACAGCACCTTGAGCTGACATATCAACGTGCATTGCATCTTTCCACCAGTCTCGAAATTGCTGATTAGTTTGTTTCGGGAAAAATTGCTCTAAGGCATTGATGGAGCTTATCCCAACCTCACTCTTTAGCACCAAAAATGGCGGTGCTAAGCCCGTCTTCGTCAACCTCGCTTCGGCATTTTCAGCTGTCACACCCAGGCTATCAACATCAACATGCTCAAACTTTACATCCCATGCATTATCTTGATGAAGCATGGTTATTTCACCCGAAAAATGTTTCACAGGTATTCCTGTCAGAAAGTTTTTGGGCCAAGACAATGTTGAATTCTGACTAGAAAAAGCTAAAACACCCTCTTGTTGATTGACCCGAAAAATCGCGCTCAAGTTATTATAGCCTGGTGCTATCTCAGTAGCTTGCCATGATATTTGTTTACCTTTGGCAGTAAACTGCCATTTCTTTAACGCTCTTAACGAACCTTCGAAATCAAAATTTATATCATATAGTTTTCCAGACAGTTTTGACTCTGAAAGCCAACGCTCTAGTGTCGTTCCTTGTCCTAAAATATTGACCACATCCGCTAATCGCTGCACCTTAAATGCTTTGCTACTGATCACTCCTTGGCCTTGATTCACTGTCACATTAAAGCCTGGATTAGTGAGGTTGCTAACATCTGGCCCCGCCAGCAGAGTTGCTTTCGCGTCCCAACGCTCACTCCATAAGGCGTTACCAGTTAACGAGCCAGATAATCCAATCGCATTTTTACCGTTTTGACTCACGGCGACAAACGTTCTTATTTCATCATCAAATCGATACTGTGCTGAAAATTTCTCAATTAACGTTTCTTTCCCTTCCCTGTGTTTCCATAAAAACTCACCATCATGAATATCTGCTCGTTGATGATTCATCAACCAACTAACAAACAACATAGACCGACGTTGTTGACCCGTTGACGGTTGATAGCGCTTACCAAAAAAACGAAAACTACCGTCAGTAAATGACTCCAATGTTATTTGCGGCTTTTCAATGGTTAGATCACTAAATTTTGGCCAAAGTAAAAAAATGGAACTTAATTTAAATTTAGCCGCAACATGATCGACTTGCGCATATTTTACTGTCGGATTTAAGCGATCCTCTACGACAATATTTCCTAAATAGAAGCCTAAATGAGTGCCTGCCCAAACAGTATCCATCTCTGTAATTTTGACACTTTGACCAAGATAGCTAGACAAAGCTGATTCAATCTCTTTGTGAAAATAATCAACATTGTGGAAGACATAGCTAAGCCCGCCTATAATCAGTGCATATAAGCCAAATATTATTAGAAAAAAACGACAAACAAATTTCACAAAAAAACCGTGAGAAAACCTTGCGGTTTCACAAAAAATTACCCTAGATATTGTCTTAGCCTAACATAGGCAAGCTTCGTTTGAATAGACTTCTGCTCACTGTCATTTTTGTATAAAAATTGTGCATGAGTCATCCATTTTTGACTTAAACATTATCCAACATTTGACGCAAACTCAACGTAGTTCGCTCTCGAGTCATTTCTATTAGACCCAACTTCGTATATGAGAGCACCTTACTATACCCATCGCCCTGCTCACATGCCTTCTTCAAAGCGCTGAATAAAACCTTGCGCTCAGATTTATCATCCATATCTATGAAGTCAATGATAATGATACCAGAAAGATTCCTCAATCTCAGCTGCCTTACTATCAGATTGGCTGCGTTTAAGTTAACTTGCAAGACTGATAAACCCTCATGTACTGCACTCCCCATATTGACATCTATAGAGACTAATGCCTCAGTCTGCTCGATCACAATTGAACCACCTTGCGCCAACTCAACAACCGAATGCATTGCCACATCTAATTGTTTATCGATATGATTCTCTTCCCAAAGTTTTTGTATTTGCTGAGCGTCAATGTTTTCAGTCTCGACTCCATCAATCACAAAGCTTTCTTTCAAGCCAAAAAAACTGACGCGATCAACTTTTTCACTATAACAGCGCCCCTTTAAACGAGCAGCAATCGCAGGAGTTTGATAAATTAACCCACTTTTTTTTGCTTCACGCATGCTCAACTTAATCGATTGCCATTCCTGCCATAATGTCTCAACATTTGGCAGCCATGACTGGTGAGGATTTTTAGCTATTTGCTCAACGATTGACCTGACAATAAAACCTCCTTGAATGCCATGTCGAGCTTTCTCTTGGACTAATTCAGTCTTCAAGTCCTCTCTTAGCTCGTGATCAATAATTTTTTTTGAAATATGCACATGATGGTTATTCGGAAAATAAATAACGCAGTCTGTTTCAAGGTGCAATTCCGTCGTTAAACGTAAACCTTTTTTTGCAACCCCTTGATAACTGGCTGCATTATCTTTAGTGACTTGCACCCAAACGATTTGGCCTTCTTTAAATAGGGAGCATAAATCTGCATTGTGTTTTTTTGCAGCGTTCCCCGCATCTCTTGCCGCCAAGAACCCGAGTTCACTTAAGCCAATATCAATAAATATAGCTTGCATGTTTGAGGCTACTTTTCGAACCTTGCCTCGGTAAATATCTCCTACCTTACTTCGGTTATTTGGCGTCTCATGGTAATACTCAAGCAACTCTCCATCGTCCAACAATGCGGCTTGGACATAGCCAGGCTTGTCTTGCCGAATAAGAAGAAGCTTTGACATACCGGTGAAACCTACAACCAATTCAAATTGAATTGACTCAAAGCACGATTAGTTTCAAATAAAGGGAGACCCATGACGCCCGTATAACTCCCTTGAATTGATTGAACCCATGCTGACGCTGCCCCTTGAATACCATAAGCACCCGCTTTGTCTTGAGGCTCACCTGACATCCAATAGGTACGCATTTCCGATAAATGTAGTGCCTTAAATTGAACATGACTAATAGATAACTCAACAACGCTTGTCGCATCGTTTTCCACTCCGTCAATTACCGCTAATGCGGTCAGCACTTGATGTTTTTTCCCAGACATCGCGGTCCACATGCGAACCGCATCATCTTCATTTAACGGTTTCCCAAACAATTCTCCATCGCAAGCAACAATCGTATCAGCACCCATAAATGGACGATGTAAAATGCGATCTTGGCAACGTTCAAAAGCAGCTTGCGCTTTTTGTAACGCTAAGCGCCTGACATAACTTTCAGGTGTTTCATTGCTATATGCTTCTTCATCGATATCCGCAGGACAAACTAGCAATTTCAAACCAATGCTTTCTAATAAAGCTTTACGCCGAGGAGATGCAGAAGCAAGATATAAATCAAAATGTGCCATATTCATAAAAAGGGAGTCCATGCTCTAGCATAACTCCCTTTGATACAATGATTAACTGTCGCTATTCTGCGCTTTAACATCAGAAATATTCTGAACATTTTTGTTTAACTGAAAAATAACCACAAAGAATTCACAGTAAACTCGAACCCCAATAGGACCAAGTAAAATGGTTAGCAACCCTTTAAAAAACTCCCCACTAAAAATAGCCGTTATTCCCGCCAAGACAACTGCTGCTAACGAGAGCCAGTAGACGACAATCATAATCTTAGGAGTTAACATTTTCTCAAAAAACAAAACGTCACGAGCATTCATTCTTACACCTTCCTTTTTATAAATAGATAATTTGGGCAAACATTATCCGAAATGAGCCCCTAAGTAGCAAGATCAATATATGCCACCAATATTTCTAGTCTCCGCGGTGGTATGGCAAACCTGCAATAATACTCCATGCTCGATATACTTGTTCAGCTACCATCACTCTGACAATGGGGTGAGCAAACGTCATGGCTGACAACGACCACTTTTGTTCTGCTTCTGCTAGCATCTGAGGGTCTACCCCTTCAGGACCGCCAATGATTAAGGCTATATCTTGATTATCATCAATCCATCCTTGTAGATTATCGGCTAATTTTTCAGTTGTAATATGCTGACCTTTACGATCCAAAACGATCACTTTTTGATGATCGCTCAGGGCTTGGCGAATTGCCTGCGCTTCGTCGCGTAGAATTCTTGGGATATCCGCATTTTTACCGCGGTGTTTTGCGGCAATTTCTACTAACTCCAATGAACACTGCTTCGGTAATCGTTTTTGATATTCCTCATAAGCAGTCGTCACCCATTTTGGCATCTTTGTGCCAACGGCAATCAGTGAGACTTTCATTTTATACTTCTACAGTACTTCGAAAATGTGATGCTTTTACATTAATTGTCGTGATTACTCTCAGCGAGCACTTTACGAACCTCTCGATCCCATAGCTTTTCTAAGTCATATAACTCTCGCACTTCCTGACGCATTATATGCACAACGACATCTCCAAAATCTGCCAACACCCACTCATTTGAGTCACGCCCTTCTTCACCAATCGACTTCAAACCTTGGCGACTTAATTCGCGGCTAGCATTAGCAGCAATTGACTTTAAATGCGTACTGGATGTCCCTGTAGCAATAATCATATAGTCAGCAAAACTGGCAATATCAGCGATATCAAGCACTTTTATATCTAGCGCTTTATTATCTTCTAAAGCATCAACAATCATTTCTACTTGTTGATCACTGTTCAATAAAACAGTTTCGGCTGAGAAATCAGCCTGGGCATGGTTCTCGATCATAGTATCCTCTTGATTTTCAGTTAGCTTGGTTTGGTTTGACTCTGTCTTTAGGCCCATGTTAGGGCTTGATAAATATAATTGCTGTGTTTGAATGTAGCGATTTATTTGCTCATCCAAAAACTGGCTGGCATCATCGCCATTAGCAATTGATTGCCTAATTTTCGTCGCAGATATTGGGATTGGCGGCGCAGCATACATGAAAACGCAGCCAAATGCAGATTTTCTCAAGATTTTCCAGTCTTTAACCACACTTTCCAGCAACATCGGGTGCACATGGTTATCATAACCAGCTCGATGCATAACAATCATATTGGCATAGCGAAGAATATCATCAGCCCGATGCCATCGATCGAACGAATCCATGATGTCACTCCCTACAATTAAGGTAAGGCTTGCCTTCGGATATTTCTCGCGAAAGTAGATTAATGTATCAATGGTATAAGAGGCTTTTTCACGGCGTACTTCAACATCGTCACTGACCATCCCCGGATAATCTGTCAGCGCTATATTCAACATCGTTAAACGTTGCTCTATGCTAGCTTCAGGCAGATGACGATGGGGCGGATGAGCGCTCAACACCCAGCGAATTTGGTCAATGTTAAGATCTTTTTGCAAAGCAGCCACCGTGTTGATATGGCCTAAATGAACGGGGTCAAATGTTCCACCAAACAATGCAATCGTTTGGCAATTATCCATTTTGGAAGCTGTTTTACTCAGAACAAAACCTCCGATGGGTTTACATTTTCAATCAACATAATCGTGTAATCATTACCCCCGTATATGGCCATCACCATAAACAACCCACTTTTCGGTCGTTAAGCCTTCAAGCCCCACTGGCCCACGAACATGTAAACGGTCAGTACTAATACCTATTTCAGCGCCTAGCCCATACTCAAACCCATCAGCAAAGCCCGTCGAGGCATTTACCATCACGGAACTTGAATCAACTTCTCGGATAAATTGATTAGCGATGCTCACATCTTGTGTCACAATAGCCTCGGTATGGTCAGAACTATACTCAGCAATGTGCTGAATCGCTTGATCACAACTATCAACTATTTTAATCGCTAACATTGGCGCTAAATACTCTGTCTCCCAATCTTCTTGCGTTGCAGGCTTTATCTTAGCATCAAATGCTTGAGTACGCGAACAGCCTCTCAACTCCACGCCTTTTTCAGCATAGGCCTCAATCAACCTAGGCAAAACTTGCTCGGCTATCTCATTATGTACCAGCAATGTTTCCATCGCATTACAAACGCCGTAACGACGAGTTTTAGCATTTAACGCAATCTGAAAAGCCTTTTCTACATCAGCCTCACGATCTAGATATACATGGCAATTACCATCCAAGTGTTTAATAACAGGCACCGATGCTTCTTGACTGATCCTAGCGATCAAGCCTTTACCGCCACGTGGAATAATGACATTTACATGTTGTGAGTCGGTAATTAGTGCGCCAACAGCAGCTCGATCGGTCGTTTCAATGACCTGAACGCATTGTTCTGACAACCCTGTTGACTTCAAACCATTTTGAATGCATTTTGCCAACGCCACATTGGAGTGAATCGCCTCAGACCCACCTCGCAAGATAGTTGCATTCCCCGATTTAAGGCATAGTGCAGCCGCATCAATTGTCACATTTGGCCGTGATTCGTAAATAATCCCTACAACGCCCAAAGGCACTCGCATTTTGCCAAGCTGTATACCGGAGGGCAAATACTTCAAACCTTCAACTGAACCAACAGGGTCTGGCAGCGCCACAATCTGGCGAATACCTTCCACCATACCAGCGATGACCTTATCATTCAGTGCTAAGCGATCTAATAACGCTTCATCCAAACCTCGCTCTTTACCCGCAACAAGGTCTTTCATGTTCGCTGATTTTAGCTCAGCAGCCATATTTTCAATATTTTCAGCAATCGCTAATAACGCAGCATTTTTTGTCTGCGTTGTTGCCCTTGCCAACTCTTTAGATGCCGCCACCGCTTGCTGACCAAGCGCATCAAGCATCTGTTTTATTGTCATTTCGTTTAAATTAGCCATAACTTGAATTATTCGCCACTATCGGCAATGTTTCAATACCACAATAACGTAAACAAAGCTTTTCTAGCTCATGCCAAATATCACCCTGACGCTGGCCCTTAGCCATTGCATCCAACTGGGTTATTCGTGTCAGAATATCGCTTAACGATGTTTTATCTAAACGGTTTAATGCGGCACTGACAAAGCGTTGGCGATTAGACCAGACTCGGTGTTGTTTCATAACAGCCGTTATGGATTGACCATTAGCGATGAGTTCAGCCATCTGCAATAATTCACGAGTTTCTTTCGCTAATGACCAAATGAGTAACACCGCGTTATCCGCTTCTGTACGAATTCTCTCTAAACGATGAATACATTCTGCTGACACGCCCAACAAACAACTATCTACAAAACTATACACAGTGAAGCGAGACTGATCTTCCATTGTCTGTTCAAGTAATTTGATTGGTACAGCACCATCATCGGCGAGCACCGCTAGCTGATCAATAATTTGCGCTGCTGCTAACAAATTCCCTTCAGTCGCATTAGCAAGTGTTTCAATCACGCCTGCCTCTACTCGAAGAGCTCTGCTTTGAAAGCGCTGTTTTAACCATTGTGGGAGCTGTTCAGCTTTGATGTCATACGTGTCGATGATCCAACCCGCAGAATCAATCATACTCGCCCATTTTGCAGACCGTTGCTGCTTTGTTAAACCCTCGGTAATCACAAGATATGCATCTGCCACATCGCCAAAGGCGATTTTTTGAGTCAGTTCCGTAAAAAACTTAGCACCTTTAACACCTGGCTTTCCAGTAGGCATACGAATTTCTAATAATCGCGACTCACTGAATAAGGACATATTTTGGCCAGAGTCTGCCAGTTGATTCCAATCAAAACCCGCATCAACAGAATAGGTCAGTCGTTCTATAAAACCTTGTTGTCGAAAATGCGCCCTAAGCTGATCCAAAGCCTCTTCAACCAACAATGTTTCATTGCCATGCAGCAACAAAATTTTTGGCGTTTGCTTGACCAGTTGTTGCGTTAACTGATCAGCAACTACGCGCATATCGATACACTAGATAACAAAGGGCAAAGGAATGCTCGTCCCTTGCCCCGTTTGAAAAGGATGTCTTTACAATGAACCAAGTTGACGAACAAGTTTGAGAGATAACTCTTTATACATTTCTTCCAGCAATTCTGCTTCTTCGTTTTCTTGCCTAACGGCTTGGCCTGAGCTGAAATTATATTGGCTTTGCTCAACTAATGTGCCTTCACGCAGCAATTCTTGCTTTTCATTAGCAACGACATACTCAACGGTATAATAGAGTTTGTAGGCAGTAGCACGCCCATCTGTATTTAATGTCAATGCCTCACGCTCTGCATATTCATCAACAATTTGTAGAATGGCTTTCGCTTGGCTTGGCTGATCAACCAAGTTGGCTCCAGCTGCACGCAAGCTATCCTGCAATTCACGTTGGAAATCGCTTCGCTCTGCGTCTAGATAAATAACGCTGACAGCTTCAGGCAACGGTAATTGTCCACGCAAATGAAAACCACACGCTGACACCAAAAAAGACAAAACCAACACTATGAATGTTGTCGAAAAATGACGCGAAATTTGACGCATTGAAAGCACCTTTATTTTTATATCGTTATCGTTAGTATAAGAGAAGAGACGGGCTTTAGTTTATACGAAACTCACTTGGTTCCACAATTAATTAGCAACAATATTCACCAAACGATTTGGTACCACAATCACTTTGCGGACTGTCAAACCATCAATATGACGCTGCACACCCGCCGAGGCCATTGCTTGGGCTTGAATATCATCCTTACCTAATGAAGCCGCGACATTAATTTCATCTCGCAACTTACCATTAACCTGTACTACGTACGTTACTTCATCTTTGACCAATGCCGACTCATCCACGATTAGCCAACCAGCATCTAAAATTTGGCCTTCACCTCCAAATTCAGCCCATAACTCCTGCGCTATGTGTGGCGTTATGGGGGCAAGCATACGTAATAAGACAGTGCATGCCTCAACAAGCACCAGTTCTTCTTCAGCATCAACTTTAAACCAATCTTGTTTCTCAATGGTGTTTGTCAACTCCATAGCGCCCGCTACAACCGTATTGAAATGATTTCGTTGAAAGTCAAACTGCGTTTTTCGAACAACCTCATGTGTTTTAAAACGCATGTCTTGCATCGATTTATTGGTAAACTTTTCACCACTTAAAATTTGCCAATCGTGTCGATTCAAAATAGCTTCATATTTGAAATATAGCGCCCAAACCCGACGAAGGAATCTTGCGCAACCTGCAATCGCATCATCATTCCACTCTAATGATTGCTCTGGAGGTGCCGCAAACATAGTAAACAATCGAACCGTATCGCAACCGTATTTATCAATCATGGTTTGTGGATCGATGCCATTATTTTTGGATTTCGACATTTTTTCCATACCACCATGAATAACAGGAAGGCCATCCGCTTTTAATACCGCTTTGACGACAGCACCTTTATCATCTTTTGTTAATTCAACATCGGCAGGATTAAAAAACGCTTTTTTCCCTGAGTCATCTTCACGGTAGTATGTCTCCGCCAACACCATACCTTGAGTTAACAGTTTCTCAAAAGGTTCATCATTCTCAATCAAACCTTCATCACGCATTAGCTTATTAAAAAACCTCGCATATAATAAATGCAAAATAGCATGCTCAATACCGCCAATATACTGATCAACGGGTAACCAATACTTTGCGCGATCATCAAGCATTTTTTCATCGTTATCAGGGCAACAAAAACGTGCGTAATACCAAGATGATTCAAAGAACGTATCAAACGTGTCCGTTTCACGGCGCAAACTCTCTCCAGCTTCACTTTGAGTTTCATAAAACTCAGGCATACGCTTTAATGGCGAGCCATCTCCAGTGACTTCAACATCTGTTGGTAGCTCAACGGGGTAAGATTTTGCTGGTGTTTCATTGCCTTGTTCATCATATTCCATCGGGATAGGGCAACCCCAATATCGCTGACGGGACACACCCCAATCACGCAAACGGTAATTGACTTGTTTCTCACCCAACCCTTTTTCAACCAACCAGTCGGCAACTGCTTGCTTACCCTCATCAGAACTCAGGCCATCAAATTCACCCGAATTTTTAAGCACACCATAGTCAATATAGGCAGCCTCACTAATATCAAGTTCAGAACCATCTGCAGGATGTATAACTGGTTTGATTTCGATATCGTATTTTCGTGCAAATTCATAATCACGCTGATCATGAGCAGGCACTGCCATCACGGCACCCGTCCCATAGCTCATTAGTACAAAATTAGCGCAAAAAACCTTCACTGGCTCACCCGTGATTGGATGAATACACGTGACACCAAGATCTATGCCTTTTTTCTCCATGGTTTCCATATCAGCTTCAGCAGTGGAACTTTGGCGGCAATCTTGAATAAATTCGGCAACATGTTCATTCGATTCGGCGACAGATAAAGCCAATGGGTGCTCTGCTGCGACGGCTAAATACGTCACACCCATTATCGTGTCAGGCCGTGTCGTATAAATTGACAAATGATCTAGGCCCGCTTGAGAATTGGATAATGAAAACTGTGCTTGCACACCTTCAGAACGACCAATCCAGTTACGCTGCATAGTGCGTACCGCGTCTGGCCAACCGTCAAGACCATCAAGGCCAGTCAAAAGCTCTTCAGCATAATCTGTGATTTTCAAAAACCATTGAGGTATTTTTCGTTTTTCAACCAGCGCCCCAGAGCGCCAACCTCTCCCATCAATCACTTGTTCATTGGCCAAGACCGTTTGATCAATTGGGTCCCAATTAACCTCAGACTCGGCTTTATAAACGATACCTTTTTCGTACAACTTACTAAAAAACCACTGCTCCCATTTATAATAATTAGGCTTACAAGTGGCTAATTCACGCGTCCAATCATATGCAAAACCTAGCCGAGCAAGCTGGCCACGCATATTGGAAATATTATCATCCGTCCAAGCTGCCGGTGGGACTTGATGTTGAATGGCGGCATTTTCAGCCGGCAAGCCGAAAGCGTCCCACCCCATGGGTTGCATGACATTTTTACCCAACATACGCTGATAACGGCTTATCACATCACCGATCGTGTAATTACGCACGTGCCCCATATGCAACTTTCCTGACGGATAAGGGAACATCACGAGGCAATAATACTTTTCTTTACTGGGATCTTCACTCACAACAAAAGTCTGGTCATCAGCCCAGTGCTGTTGAATGCGTTGTTCTATTTCTTGAGGGTTATACTGATCTTTCATGAAGGTGGATTAGGCCAGAAATTTACAGGTGAGTAAGGTCGAAGATCAGACATCATTCTGATCTTTTAGCGTAACTATCGTTTATTGAAAATTTTAACCGACAGTATTATTGATCAACATAATCAAGCCAACTGTACTTATCTTCAGTTGTACCATCAAAAAGTCCAAAAAAGACAGATTGTAATTGTTCTGTAATTGGACCTCGACTACCAGCGCCAATTTCGATTTGGTCAATTGAACGAATAGGCGTCACTTCAGCAGCCGTACCCGTCATGAATACTTCATCGGCTAAATACAGTGCTTCACGCGCTAAAGCCTCTTCTCTCACTTCATATCCCCCATCGCGAGCAAACCTTATCATTGCATCTCGAGTCAGCCCTGGCAAAAGGCTAGCCGATGACGGAGGAGTGGAAATAACGCCATTACGAATCACAAAAATATTCTCGCCAGCCCCTTCAGAAATAAGGCCATTCACATCCAACCCAATCCCTTCATCGTAGCCATGACGCTTCGCTTCACCTGATATCAATTGTGAAGACAGATAGTTACCTCCCGCTTTAGAGCCCGCAGGTAAGGTATTAGGTGCAACACGATTCCAGGAAGTGACCGCGGCATTAATCCCATTCTTCAAGCCCTCTTCACCTAAATAAGTGCCCATTTTGATCGCAGCAATCATCACTTCAGCCACATGGGATCCTGGGTTCAAGCCGATACCCACATTACCGATAAATGCGGCCGGTCGAATATAAGCCGCTTTCAGGTTATTTTTGGTCACAGCATCCTTGGTCGCTTGGTTGATTTCATCAAACGTATAGGGAATCTCCATACGATAAATTTTAGCTGAATCAAAGAAGCGTTTCGTATGGTCATTTAAGCGAAATATAGCCGTACCATTTGGTGTTTCGTATGCACGAATCCCTTCAAATACGCTTGAACCATAATGAATCGCATGACTCATAACATGGACCGTTGCGTTTTCCCAAGGGATCATTTCACCATTGAACCAAATAAACTCTGATGTGTTCATAATGTACTCGACTATTTTTCTGACTTATTTTGTATAAATTTTGCGATATTCATCACGCTTTTTTCTCAAAAGCTTTAGATTGTCGCAGGACATAAAGCGCCAAATTATACAGGATAAATTTGACCAATATAATATTAGCGAATGGTAATACTAAAAACCGGGGCTTGCTAGTGGTTTTGCCGCAAACCTCAATAGATAGGAACGCTAAGCAATTCGTGGCAGGACTCCTTATTTGCCAGCGGATTCAATGATTGCTGCATTTTTAGCACGCAAGCTTGGATCGGAAGAAATAGCGTTTGACTTACTGGCAAACTGCACTGCTTGAGCCGATTTACCTTGCTTCAGCTTTGCTTCAGCCATTCGGCTCCACAAGACAGCATTTTTAGGACTTATTCGCAATGCGCGCTGCAAATAAGACTCTGCTTTTGGCCAGTCTTGTTGCTGACCCGCTTGATCCGACTGACGCAAAAGCTTTGCGACAACAGGTGGCGTCGAACGCTGTGCGGAAAGCGGCTGCCCTCCCAATGACTCTGATGGCAACAATGGTTGGCCTTGCAACCCACCGTTTTCTTGAAATTCACTTGCCTGGCGAGTTTCACCAGATGGCAACCCAGCGTTGACATCTTCAACTGGAGCGCGTGAACTGGCACACCCCCCCAATATCAACAAAACTAAAATGATCGCAGCTTTTCTCGATAGAACTATATTGGCTTTCTGCATATTCATTATTTGCCCTTTTAAATACTATTTTTGCTAGACAGCGAATTGTGCACTAATTAAACAAACTATCCAAGAAACGTTGAACACGATTAGTCGCTCGACGTTTTGAACCCCGACCAAACGGAGAGTCTGAACTCCAATCTTCAAAACCTTCTTCACTACAAACGACGGAAGATTCACTGGTAAACGTAACAGGAATTGGCCTTGAAAAAGTACAGCCATACTCCAATAGTGGCCCCTCATAATCACTGAGCGTTGGCGACTCCAACCATTCGACGTCAGCAGCTATCAGCGGCTCAAGTGGCAACAAAGGCATATTACTCATATAATTCTTCCAGACTTGTCCTGCACCTTTTCCTCCGGTCAATCCAACGGACTGGTTATCATCACGGCCAACCCAAACCACCGTCAGCACATCACCGCTAAAGCCCGCAAACCATGAATCTTTAAAGTCATTGGTAGTACCCGTTTTCCCCGCCAACCCTAACTCTGCAGGAAAAGAGCGGTTAATACTTGCCGCCGTACCGGAACGCATGACTTCTTGCAGCCCATAAGTGACTAAATTATTCGCCTGACCTTTAGATGCTTGTTTAATTTTTAATTCAAATGATTCTAGTGGTTTATCAGCATTATCCAATACAAAGTTCACTCCGCTTAATGGCGTATGAAAACCACCTGATGCCAAGGTCAAGTAGAGTTGAGAAACTTCCAAAGGAGACAATTCTAATGAACCAAGCAAGATTGATGGCAATTTGCGTGGCTTCTTGTCTAAGCCATAATTATAAAGCGTCTCAACCACCGACTCTAAACCGACATCCATCCCCATTTTTACAAAAGGAACATTATAAGACTTCGCTAAAGCATCCAATAGCATGACTTCCCCATGGAAAGCTTTATCATAATTACTGGGCAGCCAATCATCGCTTCCCTTTTGAGAAATAGTGACCTGATCATCCAAAATGAAATGATTTAATTGATATTTTTCAGGCGCTTGCTGCAAGGCAGAAAGCAAAATAAACGGTTTCACCAATGAACCAATGGGCCGTTTTGCGTTTAAAGCCCGATTAAAACCACCCGTGACTACATCGCTACCACCAGAAATAGCTAACACTTCTCCATTGTCTGTGCGTACCGAAATCGCTGCCACTTGAATTTTCCCGGCTTGTTTAGGTTTTGCTTTATTGAGTTGAACCAGTGTTTTATCAATCGCTTGATCTAATCGAGATTGAGCTCTTGGGTCAAGAGTAGTGTAAATACTTAAACCTACCTCATTGAGATCGTTCGACTGATAACGCTCCAGCAGCTGCTCACGAATAAAGTCTGTAAAAGCAGGATAACTTCTAGAAGCCTGGCTTTTCCTATTACCGACTGTCATCAAAGGTTGTAATTTCTGGGCATCTGCAACGGCTTGCTGAATTAAACCTTGCTGAGCCATCACATCCAATACCAAATTACGACGTTTTTTTGCACGCTTTGGATTTCTGACGGGGTTATATGACGAGGGTCCTTTGACCATCCCCGCTAAGGTGGCTTGCTGATGGAGTTCAAGCTCACCGATTGGCCTACCAAATAAAAATTCACTACCCAAACCAAAACCATGAATTGCGCGATTGCCTGATTGGCCTAGATTCACCTCATTTAAATAGGCTTGCAAAATTTCTTCTTTTGAATAATGAAATTCCAGCAAAAAGGCCATTATCATTTCCGTCAATTTACGCCGAATAGTTCTCTCAGAAGACAAAAAATAGTTTTTAATAAGTTGCTGGGTTAACGTGCTTCCACCTTGCACAGTACGCCCAGCTTTAATGTTTCTGACCATTGCTCTAGCAATTCCTAACGGATCAACCCCCCAATGCCGATAAAACTTTCGATCCTCCATCACCAACAACGCGTCAATTAGAGTTTCCGGCGTCTCTTCCAGCGTAATTAAGCTACGATCTTCGTGATTTAATGGTGACACACTCCCAAACAATCGGGGCTCTATGCGTACAGCATCTAACTGCCCAGCATTGGAGGCAATTCTGGAAATAAATCCATTTTGCCAAGTGATCCGAATTTTTCTAGCATCTCGTTGTGAATCCCAAAAAGTGAATGCTCGCTGAAAAACATCGAGGCTTTGTGAGGCAACAAAAAATTGACCTGCTCTGGTTATGTGGCTATTTTTTTGCTGAGGTTGATAACCAAGTTCTTTCAGTTCAGCCACTATCGTGTCAGGAGAAATAGCTTGGCCCACATAAATATCCATTGCTCGCGTATAGACGTGTGCTGGCAGAGCCCATTTCTGGCCTTCAAACTTGCTAGTCACTAATAAATCAAGATAAAGCGTGATCGCCAAAAGGCACAGTATCAAGACCGCCGAGATACGAATAAAAAAGCGTTTCGCAACAGCCCATAACGCGGAGCGTTTGCTTACCTTCGCGTTTTTTGTCTTTTTCTTTGACGAACGCCTAGGTGCAGTCGATCGCTTTGCTTGACTTGCTTTAGCAGTTGTTGATTTTTTTTGTGTTGTTTTTGCCACTACAGACCATTCATTTTGTAGGATATAGGATGAGGAATAGATCGAATTATTTTCGCGATTATATCAGTCACTCAGAAAACATTGTCATCTTAAACAAATGTCCATCATTCACATTTACTTGCACCAACAGCGAGTATGATTTATAACCTATTTTTCTGAACGTTTTTCTAACCTATATCAATTTATTCCCACATGCGAACTATTAAGGACTTTTCTCGAATCGTTATTTTTTGTGCGATCACATCACTGACTACCGCCTGCTCAACATACTATGGCTCAGCCAACATCACTTCTGTACCCGAAGGCTCGGAAGTGATTAATGACAAAGATGGCAGCTTACTAGGGGTAACACCGCTAACCGTTTGGTGGAAGGACTCAAGCAGCCGAAAAAAACAAATGATCTTACAAATTCGTAAAGACGGCTTCTATACCAAGACTGCTGTTTTTTGGTTAAGCATGCGCCACAAAACAAAAGAGCAGGCATTACAAAACGTACAACTAGTCAAATTCAATTTGCTTGAAAAAAAATAAATAAAGGATTTACACATGATACAACGCACAACTAAATTATTTTTCTGTCTATTCATCACGCTGTCTATTGCGGCTTGTGGCTCAACAAAACGTAAAGAAGTTCCTATGTCTATCTATTCAGACCCCTTAGGCGCTTATGCTTTATTAAAAGTCGACTATAGTGATCAAACGGACTCTGATTGGATTTTTCTAGGTGCAACTCCCGTCAAAATTTCAAAATTAATTGTCTTTGAAAACGCCAAAAAAGTAACACTGCGTGTTATTCGGGAAGACTTTCAAGAACAAACCCGAACATGGTCTGCGAAGGAGTTTTTGAAACAAAGTAAAAACGGTAACAAAATTTTCTGGTCACCGGCAATGGTTAAAAACTAAGTAAGTGAGTTCACTCACAAAAAAAAAGCGAGCATGATAAATGCTCGCTTTTTTTATATTAATTCCACATTAACTAAGCGCTACTTGATGATTTTTTCACCCGTGAGTTCAGTATATTTCTTTTCAAGCTCTTCTTGAGTTTCCGTTTTTTTAGGATCCACAAAAATACAATCCACCGGACAGACTACAATGCATTGAGGCTCATCAAAATGACCAACACATTCCGTGCATGACTTTGCTTCAATCTCATAAATCATCTCACCCTGATAAATTGCATCGTTTGGGCACTCTGGCTCACACACATCACAATTAATACATTCGTCAGTAATAAATAACGCCATACTAGAGTTGGTACTTTAATTTTAGTTGTGCTTCAACATGCGGATCGACAAAGCTACTGACATCACCACCATATTTGGCAATTTCTTTCACTATCGTCGAAGAAATAAAATGATTCGACTCGTCTGGAGTCATAAAAATGGTTTCAATATTCGGCCGAAGGCGCTTATTCGCAGACGCCAGATGAAACTCAAACTCGAAATCAGTGAGGGCACGCAAACCTCGCAACACGACCAAACACTCCTGAACATCCAGAAAATCAACCAGTAAACCACTAAAGCCTGCGACAGTAACATTGTTAAAATTCGATGTAATGTCTCTTGCAATTTCAATGCGCTCATCTAAAGAAAATAATGTATTCTTTTTAGGGCTCTCGGAAACACCGATAACCACCTCATCAAATAATTGGCCTGCTCGCTCAACCAAATCCAAGTGACCATTGGTCATTGGATCAAAAGTTCCTGGGTAAATTGCTTTGCGCATAATGACTACTTAGCTGAAAAAAACATGATTATAAGACAGAGTGGCTCGAACAGGAAATAAGTCATACCGCAATTAATCCAAACACCACATTTTTAGTCTTCTTCTCCTTAATCCACTCCCACGCATCAGGCAAAACGAGCGCCTCTTTTAAAGGTTTTTCGCAATAAATTAACCCATTGCTATCTAATAAAGAGACTTCCTGCAAAGCGGTGAAAATATCTTCATGCATTTGCAAATCAAAAGGAGGGTCTACAAATACGATATCATATTGGGCTTTCTCGGTATTTTCTTGCAGAAATTGCATAATTGACCCTTTATGAATACTGCATTGTTGGTCAGCCGACATTCCCAAGCTGTGCGCATTCCGCTTAATCACCTCAATTGCTCGCGGATGCTTATCAACAAAATCTACATGTTTTGCCCCACGTGACAACGCCTCAAACCCTAATGCTCCAGAACCCGCGCAGACATCCAAGCAACGTGCGCCATGAATATAGGGTTGCAACCAATTAAACAACGTTTCACGAACACGATCTGTTGTCGGCCTTAAACCATCAACATCCGGCACCATGAGCTTTCGACTGCGCCATTGCCCACCAATAATGCGAATTTCACCCGCGTACGTACTGTTACCATTTTTTTTATTTCGCATCTAATCAAACATTATCTAATATGTTGCATGAGATTATTCAAGCAACACTATTAAAAGCTGCAATGAATCAATACAATATTGAGTTTATATCATCTTGATCGAGGCTGAACCAAAATGGGTTTCTTTTTCCGCAAGAAAAAACCAAAAAACACTGAAGTCGACACGCCCGTCGTTAAAAACGATGCCGTTGAAACAAACAATGTAGCAGATGAGCATCTTAGTAGTGACCATGCAAGCACAAGCGAGCTTGACGACTCTCAAGAAAAGCCAGACACACCCACTCAAAACGACACGTGTTCTAGCGACTCCACGAACACAAGCAAAAGTTTAGATAGTGGACTATCAAAATCCAGCTCATCACTTCTGGGAGGCTTAAGTAAAATTTTCTCTTCAGGCATAGAGTTCACGGAAGATATATACGAAGACCTCGAAGATACATTGGTTAGTGCTGATATCGGCGTTGAAGCTAGCATGAGCATGATTGAAGCACTCCGATCCGAAGCAAAAACTCAAAAACTCAAAACCGCACAATCAGTCGTTAGTTGCTTGCAAGAACAAGCAAGCTCAGAGCTCTCGATTGCCGAGAAGAACTGGAACTTTAACTTAAAGCCGTATGTCATTATGATGGTAGGCGTTAACGGAGTAGGCAAAACAACAACGACGGCAAAAATAGCAAGATATTTCCAAAAACAAGGCAAGAACGTCATGCTAGCGGCGGCAGACACTTTTCGTGCAGCCGCGACTGAACAGCTTGTTGAGTGGGGGAACCGCTTAGATATTCCCGTCATACACCAGTCGCATGGTGCTGATGCGGCAGCGGTAGCACATGATGCCTTTAATGCTGCACTAGCCCGAAATATAGATGTACTCATTATCGATACTGCAGGCCGACTGCATACACAAACAGATTTAATGGATCAACTGGGAAAGGTCACACGAGTGCTGAAAAAAATTGACACTGACACCCCACATGAAATCATGCAAGTATTAGACTCTACAACCGGGCAAAACGCATTATCTCAACTTAAACATTTCAAAGACTCTGTCGGCGTAAACAGCTTATGCCTGACAAAGTTAGATGGCTCTGCCAAAGGCGGTGTCGCTATTAGCTTGGCTCGCGAGCATCAGTTGCCTATTCGTTTTATTGGCATTGGCGAAAGCTTTGATGACTTACGTGCATTTTCTGCCGACAGCTTTGCAAAAGCTTTAATTCCTGATGTTGAAGACTAATACCATTAGCATGAGCTATTATCTAACATCATGAAAATAGAATTTAGTCACGTCAACAAAAACTACGGCAGTAGCAAACAAGCGCTTAACGATGTTTCTTTTGTTATTCCCAATGAAGAAATGGTTTTTGTCACCGGACATTCAGGCGCTGGTAAAAGCACGTTATTAAAGCTTATCTCACTGATAGAGCGCCCCACTTCTGGGCAAATCCTCGTCAATGATCGCAATCTTTCTTCATTCAAAAACCGTGACATCCCTTTCCACAGACGCAATATCGGCGTTGTGTTTCAAGAAAATACATTGATTGAAGATTATAACGTATTCCGAAATGTCGCTATGCCCTTGGAAATATGTAACACACACCCCCAAGAAATCAAAAAACGTGTTAACGCAGCTCTGGATAAAGTAGGATTGCTCAATAAATCGAGACAATTGCCCAGTAAACTCTCTGCTGGAGAACACCAGAGAGTTGGCATTGCAAGAGCGATCGTATCAAGGCCTGCTTTACTTCTTGCCGATGAACCAACTGGCAATCTCGACTCAGCACTTGCGGATGATATTACCGATTTATTTGCCGCATTTAACCAAGTGGGTATTACCGTTATTATCGCCACCCACGATAACAGACAATTAAAGCGCTTTAACCACCCAGTCATTGAACTCCAAGATGGGCAAATCAGTCAGGTGTATCAAAGCTCTGAGGTCCACATTTGATGCGTTTTTTTCAGACATTATTGCGCGCATGGCAAGATTTACTCAAAACACCAATATCGAGCTTGGCCAACATCCTCGTGATTGGCATTGCTCTCGCTATACCGACGGTTGGGTACGGCTTAGCAAAAAGCGTTAGCACACTCAGCTTCGCTTTGGAGCACAAACCACATATTAATGTCTATGTATCGCCTAATGCGTCTGATACAGACATTAAAGCCATTAACGACGAACTGACATTCACAAATGGTATCGAAAGTAAAAAAATTATCTCAAAACAAGATGCATTGACCTCCTTTGAAAAAGCATCAGGTATTGAGAATATTTTGGATTCGTTAGATAAAAACCCACTACCGACAACTTTCGTCATCACACCTCAAGATACTTTCCTAAATGTGGATGATATGCAACAACTGATTGATGAAATCAAAAAAATCGATGGCATCGATGAAGTTCAAGTCAATCAAGAATGGCTTGAACGATTGAATATGATCACTGAATTTACGACAACAATCGTGTTTATCCTGGCTTGCCTGATTGCATGCGCAATTGTTTTCATTCTCAGCAATACCATCCGCTTGCTCATTGCAAACCGGAAAAATGAAATAATTGTCAGTAAGCTCGTAGGAGCTAGCGATCAATTTGTTAGACAACCCTTTCTTTATATGGGATTTTTGTATGGATTGCTTGGAGGCTTATTCGCATATGGCATTTATGCAGTCATCACATTATTACTGCAACAACCTATTAATGATATTGCAAATAGCTACAAAACCACTTTTTCCTTATACCAATTAAATGACCTGGAAAGCGCCTCACTCATCATTAGCGCAGCCATTTTAGGGTGGTTAGCTGCCAGATTCAGCCTTGGCAAACACTTAAGTGATATCAAACCTCGATAAACGTTTTTTCGTTAAAAAATGTAAAAAAACGCTTTTTTTCGCTTCGCCTAACGCATATATCACATTAATTTTTAGCACTCTCGCCAATAGAGTGCTAAAATAATCGATATCTAATAGACATTAGCGCATTATCGCTAACTAAGGAGTTAGACATTATGACTACGAAAAAGACATCGAAAGCAATCGCTGTTAGCGTTCCTCAAGACCCAAGTCTTGCTGAATTCATTCGCACAGCTAATGCCGCACCCATTTTGACAGTTGAACAAGAACAAGCACTTGCTATTCGCTACCATCAAAATAACGACTTAGATGCTGCAAAAGAGCTTGTATTATCTCACTTGCGTTATGTCGTTCGCGTTGCGAAGGGTTTTACTGGCTATGGCCTACCGGTTTCAGATTTAGTTCAAGAAGGTAATATTGGCCTGATGAAAGCTGTCAAAACTTTCGATCCTGACCGTGGCGTTAGATTAGTTTCTTTTGCAAACCACTGGATCAAAGCTGAAATCTACGATTACGTGATCCGTAACTGGAAAATTGTTAAAGTTGCTACCACCAAAGCTCAACGAAAATTATTCTTCAACTTACGTAAATCTCGCAAAAGTCTAGAATGGCTAACCGACGCTGAAACAAAACAATTAGCGGAAGACCTCGATGTTCCCGTTAAAACTGTCTCAGAAATGGAGCAACGATTAACGGGTAGAGATGTCGCTTTTGACACAGGTCATGACGATGAAGATGAGTTTTCAGCATCACCTGCAGGGTATTTGCCTGACATGCGCTACAACCCCGAACAAATTGCGATGCAAAAATCGGAAACCAGCGCACGCGACAACAATCTAAGCATTGCAATGGAAGAACTTGATGACCGTAGCCGTGATATCTTACAACGTCGTTGGCTCTCTGAGTCAAAAGCAACATTAACGGATCTTGCAAACGAGTATGGGGTCTCTGCTGAACGCATTCGACAAATTGAACGAGCCGCAATGGACCAAATGAAAAATCATCTCATTGCCTAAAGCAACTGAATTATATGAGTGCAAACATTCATATAAAGTGATAAAAAAGTGTATGAAGACCGTGCCTAGCACGGTCTTTTTTTGCGTATACTTTTATCAACGATAAACACGAACTAAAAAATACTATTATGAGCAATTTTGATTATGATTTAATCGTCATCGGTGGCGGTAGTGGCGGCGTACGTGCTGCAAGAATTTCCGCAAGCCACGGTGCTAAAGTTGCCATCTGTGAAGAATATCGCTATGGCGGCACCTGCGTTATACGAGGCTGTGTACCAAAGAAAATGTTTGTCTATGCATCACACTTCCATGAAGAGTTTACCGATAGCGCTTCATACGGCTGGGACATTGAAGTGAAAAACTTCAATTGGAAACGATTAGTGACCAATAAAGATCAAGAAATTGACCGATTAAATGGTATTTATGGCAATTTGCTTAAAAATGCTGGTTGTGAAGTATTTAATGGCCGTGGAGAACTACTTGACAAAAATACTGTCAAAATTGATACACAAACCTTCACCGCTGAACGAATTTTAATCGCAACTGGCGGCACCCCTTTCATGCCAGCCATTTCAGGTATCGAGCATGCTATCACCTCTAACGAAGCATTTTATCTAGACGAACTACCTGAATCCGTAGTCGTCGTTGGTGGCGGTTACATTGCCGTAGAGTTCGCTGGAATCTTTAATGGCCTAGGAATTAACACAACACTTGTCTACCGCGGAAAACAAATTTTACGCGGTTTTGATCAAGACGTTGCAGATCATTTAAGTGCTGAAATTCAGAAAAAAGGTATCCACTTAAAACTCAACTCGGACATTGCATCAATTGAGTTGATCGATGGAACAAAAAAGCTAACTTACCAAGATGGCTCGGCGCAAGTTGTTGATCAAATCATGTATGCGACCGGCAGAAAACCAAATACTGCCAACCTTGGCTTAGATAAAGCAGGCATTCAACTTGGCCATAAAGGCGAAATTTTGGTTAACACGGAGTCTCAAACGAATATAAACAACATCTATGCTGTAGGAGATGTGACTGATCGCATTGCATTAACACCTGTTGCAACAATGGAAGGTCATGCTTTTGCTGATTCTGTATATGGTAATAACCCGCGAATACCCGATCACGACAATGTGCCTTCTGCTGTTTTCTCACAACCACCTGTGGGTAGTGTTGGACTCAGTGAAGAGCAAGCTATTGAAAAATTTGGGCACGTGGATACCTATAAGTCTGAATTTCGTATTTTAAAACATACCTTAACAGACAATACCGAGCGCACGCTGATGAAACTCATTGTGGAGCCAGAAAGCGATATCGTTGTTGGCGCGCACATGGTAGGCCCAGATGCCGCCGAAATTATGCAAGGCATCGCAATAGCAGTTAAAGCTGGAGCGAAAAAATCAGATTTCGATGCCACGGTCGGCATACACCCAAGTACGGCCGAGGAATTCTGCACCATGAGAAGTAAATCCAATTAAAACGCCATCTTAGATTGACCATTAACAAAAAATAGCCATAATTCTCATCACCTGCATTTGCAGGCCTAATGAGGTAAAAAATGGTTACACAGAAAATACGCATAAAACCGCGTAATCTGGTTGCCTGCTCGCCACTGATGAAAAAAGGTGGCGTTCATCAAAAAAGTCAATCAGCATTACGCTCACAAAAACGGCAACACTTGTTGTTACAACTTGAAGACTGGCAAGACGACCTAGCCTTCGAAAGAACACTAAAACAAAGCATCACTTATCCTGACGATAGTGATGCTTTTTATTTTCAGCTTCAGTGAGCAATCACCCTTTTTATTCCTCTCTACCCGTTTCAACAAAATACGGCTTAGCACATTCATTAAAGGCTAACTCTACTGTTTCCGTCTCAAACAAGCTACAAGATAGCAAAATCACAGACTCTATTTCAAAAACAACCATGTTAAAGCCCTCTGCAAACATGCTTTTGTACAAAATCCCATCATAATTATTAGCCTTAAACATCTCTGCAATGATTTGGGTTGGTACATATTCAGCCGTATCATGATGATTGGTAACGGGCTTAGAAAAAGCATGGTCAATCATCGACCAGACTGCTGCTGCTTTTTTCACATCATTGGGTTCATGCTCATAATAAGGTTTTTTTAACATATTAACCGAACAATCAATCACCCTTAAAGGCCTAACTGTTTTCATTTCAGCCACTGATACTTTCACGCCAACCCACGGTCGAACCTCAGACATAGCTGTTTGCTTATCAGTTGACATATACAAATGTGGAATACCTTTTGGATTTGCTCGACCTTCTATCGCTTGCTGTTTTTGGGGGAACATTCTTGCGATATCATGCGGGCTGGGCATATCATCTTTGCACCAATTATTACCAATTTGTGCCCGAAAAAAATTACTGCCTTTTTCAAAAATTCGAACACGACCTGGACTGGTTAGCTCAACCTCTTCCAAAAACTCTTTTACTTCAATATCATGAATATACCGCTGACCATACCGAACTTTATGCGTGAAATTCAAATAACTCTTCCATGATTTAAACGCCATATTCAATCCCAATCTTTAAAGCTTTTGCCATACCAAGCATTGATTGTTGGCCGGCATAGAACGATCCTCAACTAGCTTAAAACCTTGCTGCGAAGCCAAAGCATTAACATCTTCAAAGTCCTTAATGGAGCTACCGCAATCACGTGACCTTAACGCATGATCAAAGTCACGATTACTGTCACTCGTAAAGTTACCTGCGTATTTAAACGGTCCATAAACGAATAAAAATGAACTATCCGTCACCACATCAGACAAGCCTTGAAAAAAAGCGTCTACATCACTTTGCGACATGATATGAAAAGTGTTCGCCGTGTATATCGCATCAAACAGTTGTCCGTTAAAGCCCCAGTTTTTTTGATTTACATCTAGCTCTACTGGCGGCAAAACATTATTCAAAGAAGCATTATGCAGTTGCGCCTTAATACCATCAAGATAATGGCATTGATCGCTGGTCTGCCAAATCAATTCAGGGAATACTGCTGAGAAATACACTGCGTGTTGAGCACTGCCCGAACCCACTTCCAACAGTTTTTTTGACCTTGAGAGATATGGTGAAATCACGTTTAATATTGCCTCTTTATTTCGATCACACGCGGGAGAATACGGCAGATTTATAGGGGATATTGTCATCAATCTATCACTCAAGGCTCACTTTATTCAAAACATGTTGTCATTTTTCGCAAGATTTTATCTAACGATTCTTGTTCTTTTTTTGTCAACACTGAAGTCAATTTCTCTTGCGTTTCAACATGCTTTCCAATCGCCGCATCAATGACATCAAAACCTTTTTCAGTCAACGAAATTAAGACACTACGCTTATCATGCTTACTCTGCAACCTCTTTACTAGGCCATTTTTTGCTAACTGATCAATACGATTTGTCATCGTCCCAGATGTCACCATAGTTGACTCTATGAGATCCCCTGGAGACAACGCATAAGGCTCGCCCGCCCGGCGTAGTGTCGCTAAGACATCGAAACTAGCAAAATTTAAACCAAAAGATTTAAAGGTTTTTTCCATTTCTCGACCAAAGACAATTGATAAGCGCATTACCCGCCCAATCGTTGCCATTGGTTTAGTATTTAGTTGACGACGTTCTTGTCGCCATTGATTGATAATTTTATCCACATGATCCATAGAAAGATTATTATTGAAATTTATCTTGACGTCAAGATTGTTAGCACTTATCTTGACATCAAGATAAATTTCAATTGGCATAATCTGAATGAAACAATTCAAAGACATATTGCTCACTGCGCTTGCTCCCATTATTTGGGGGAGCACTTATTTAGTCACTACAGAGCTCCTAGCTGAACATCACCCAGTGACAATCGCCTTGCTCAGAGCACTACCTGCAGGCTTACTCATGCTTTTACTCGTCAGGCAACTCCCGACAGGAACTTGGTGGGGGAAAATTTTCATCCTCGGCGCATTAAATTTTTCTATATTTTTAGTCTTACTTTTTATCACCGCATATCGATTACCAGGCGGTATCGCCGCGACACTGGGTGCGACACAGCCTCTGATTGTGATTTTCCTCGCCTATAAGATGCTTGAATCACCACTTAACATCAAAATCATTTCAGCGGCGTTACTAGGCTTCATTGGCGTCGCTTTACTCATACTATCACCAGAAAAACATTTGGATCCTATTGGAATAATCGCTGGTTTAGGTGGCGCCATTTCTATGGCCTTAGGGATTGTGCTGACCCGAAAATGGCAACCTCCTGTACCATTACTGACCTTTACCGCCTGGCAATTAACTGCTGGTGGAATCCTACTTATACCCGTGGTTATTTGGATAGAACCCTCTATTCCTCATTTTACACAAGCAAACTTGGTTGGCATTACTTGGTTGAGCTTAATCGGTGCTGCAGTTGCTTACTTTTTATGGTTCAGAGGGATTAGCCGTATTGCTATCAATACTTTATCCACACTAGGTTTTCTAAGCCCTGCAACAGCAGTCATTCTGGGCTGGATCGCACTTGAACAACATTTAAACCCAACCCAATTACTAGGGTTGCTCATTGTATTTTCTAGCATATGGGCAAGCCAACGCAGCACAAATCAATCATAAACACGTTAACACCATTTGAGAGAAAAAGATGAAAATAACAGTATTAGGCGGCGGCGGTGATGTTGGCAGCCGAATTGTAACGGAAGCAATTGAGCGTCAACACGAAGTGATCGCCATTTCGAGAAAGACAACCTCCTTAAAACACTTGCCCACTCAAGTTGAAAAGCTAGCGCTAGAAATCACTCGTACTGAATGCATAGCCTCAGCAGCAAAAGGCAGCGACCTCATTATCAGCGCTTTAAGACCAATTGACGGCAAAGAACAATTACTGGCTGACATCACTGAAATGGCACTAAATGCGTCAGCATTACTCAAGCTACCCATCATTATTGTTGGTGGAGCTGCACGATTAAAAATGCCAGACCAAAATAGCTTTACGGTGTTGACTATGCCGAACTTTTTGCCCGAAACAGTCAAAGCGATTGCACATGCCTGCCAGATACAATTTGAATTGTGCCAAAATCATCGTACAGCCTCTTGGAAATATATCTCACCTCCAGCAATGCTGTTGCCAGGAAAAAGGACTGGGCATTACCGCAGAGGCAAAGATACATTATTGATTGATGCCGATGGTAACTCAACGATCTCCATGGAAGATTTCGCCGTAGCCATATTAGATGAAGCCGAAATGCCTACCCCACAAACACAAGCTTTTACTGTCGCTTATTAGCAAAAGGCTCCACTCCTCAGCTAATAGAGATAACAAAAAAGGCGAGCTAATAGCTCGCCTTTTCATCAGATATCAACGCCGTTTATTACGCAATCGAATCAATAATGCCATTTAATGTTTCACTAGGACGCATGGCTGCATTACCTAACTCATCACTTGGAAAGTAGTAGCCTCCAAGATCAGCTGGTGGCCCTTGCACTTCGTTCAACTCGGCAAGAATCTTATCTTCATTATGCGTTAATTGCTCAAAAATTGGCTTAAATGTTTCAGCCAGTTCAACATCATCTGCTTGAGCCACGATGGCCTCAGCCCAAAAAGTTGCGAGAAAATAATGACTTCCTCGATTATCAAGTTGACCCACCTTACGCATTGGAGACTTCCCTTCGTCTAACAATTTATCCGAGGCTTGATCCAAAGTATTGGACAAAATTTGAGCACGTTGATTACCTGAACTCTCAGCTAGATGCTCATAAGAAGCCGCTAATGCTAAAAATTCACCTAAGGAATCCCAGCGCAAGTGCCCCTCTTGATTAAACTGCTGAACATGCTTTGGCGCAGAACCACCTGCACCAGTTTCAAAGAGTCCGCCACCTTTCATTAATGGGACAATCGATAGCATTTTAGCACTCGTTCCCACTTCAAGAATTGGAAACAAATCTGTCAAATAATCACGAAGTACATTGCCCGTGACCGAAATAGTATCTTTACCTTGAATAATTCTCACACACGAAAAGCGCGTTGCCTCAATCGGCGTCATCACAGGCAATTCCAAGCCTTCGATATCATGCTCTTTTAAATACTTCTCAACCTTTTTAATCATCAAAGCATCATGCGCGCGATTTTCATCAAGCCAGAAAACGGCAGGGTTACCGGTTGCACGAGCACGTTTAACCGCTAACTTCACCCAATCTTGGATAGGCTCATCTTTGACTTGGCACATACGAAAAATATCGCCTTCCGCCACTTCCTGCTCTAATAAAACATTACCATCAGAATCTAACGCCTTAATAACACCAGCTGATGGCACCTCAAAAGTCTTATCATGCGAGCCATACTCTTGTGCTTTTTGAGCCATAAGGCCAACATTTGAAACGCTGCCCATCGTCGTGGGGTCAAACGCACCGTGTTGCTTACAAAACTCTATCGTTTCCTTATAAACGCCCGCATAACACCGATCAGGGATCAAGGCCTTAGTCTCAGCAATCTTGCCGTCTGGACCCCAGGCTTTACCACCCGCACGAATCATTGCAGGCATAGATGCATCAATAATGACATCACTTGGAACATGCAAGTTAGTGATGCCTCGATCCGAATCTACCATCGACAAGGCAGGACCGTCTTCATAAGCTTTTTGAATATCTGCTTCAATTTCAGCTCTCTTTTCTTCTGGCATGTTCTCTAGGCGCTGAAATAAAGCCCCTAAACCATTGTTCGGATTCACACCAAACTCTTCGAGAGTATCCGCATGCTTTCTGAAGACATCTGCAAAAAACACTTCTACTGCATGGCCAAACATAATGGGGTCAGAGACCTTCATCATAGTGGCCTTAAGGTGCAATGATAATAACAAACCTTCTTCTTTAGCCGCGGCAAATTCTTTCGCGTAGAAAGCACGCAAAGCCGCTTTCTTCATCACCGTTGCATCAACAATTTCGCCTTCAAGTAATGGCGTAGATTCTTTTAATACAACCTCAGAACCATACGCTGGAACATGAACAATTTTCATATCCGTAGCTTCAGTCACTTCGATAGACTTTTCGTTACTATAAAAATCGCCCTCCTCCATATGAGCCACATGTGTGTTGGATTTAAAGTTCCAATCACCCATAGAATGAGGGTTTTTCTTCGCGTAGTTTTTTACGGCTAATGGCGCACGGCGATCCGAATTACCTTCTCGTAAAACAGGGTTCACAGCACTCCCTAAAATTTTTCCATAACGCGCTCTCACTGACTGCTCTTCTTCAGTTTGAGGTTCATCAGGAAAATCAGGGATGTTGTAACCAGCCGCTTGCAACTCTTCAATAGCGCCTTTCAGCTGTGGAATAGATGCTGAAATATTAGGCAACTTAATAATATTAGTCTCTGGGAACTGAGTCAGCCTTCCAAGCTCAGACAACGCATCATCAATACGCTGATCTTCTGTCAAATTTTCAGGAAAATTTGAAATAATACGGCCAGCTAGTGAGATATCTCGTGTTTCAATATTAATACCTGCGGGCGCAGAGAATGCCTGAACAATAGGTAAGAACGAGCGTGTTGCTAACGCAGGCGCCTCATCAGTGATGGTATAAATAATCTTTGGAGTCTTTGCCATGTTTTTTGCCTCTATTGGACGCCCGAAGGACATCGCTTGTCTACAGAATACTTTTGCACGAACATGTTGAGTGATAACGAGTCTTAACCCGATACTGATATTCGTACAAAAAAACTCTAAAAGAGCGCTTGGGGTCGCGATTATACACGAATCTATGCGTTATTCACGCGCTGTCTTCTATTGTCCAGATTACTTCTGACAAGAGGAACAATAAAAAGACGACCTTTGGCCAATAATGATACGATTAATCTCAAAACTACAGCTATTACACGATTCCCCTTCTCGATCATAGACATTTAATTTTTGCTGAAAATAGCCCGCTTTACCATCTGAACCAGTAAAATCACGCAAAGTTGTGCCACCGACGCGTATTGCATTCGACAAAACATGCTTAATTGCGTCAGCTATTTCTACATATTCAGCTTTGGTCACCTTACCTGCCGGGCGCATGGGCTGAACTTTTGCCAAAAATAGGGACTCGCTCGCATAAATATTACCAACACCCACAACCACATGCCCATTCATAATAAAATTTTTTACTGCAACACTACGCTTACGTGACAGCTTAAATAGCAAATCAGCATTAAATGCATCCGATAACGGCTCTGGACCTAAGCTATCTAATAATGGATGAGATCTATCTTTTGTATCAACTAAGAGTATTGAGCCAAACTTCCTAGGATCATGGTATCTGAGAACCCATTCAGTCTGATTATCATTTGCTTTTGGCAAGGAGAAATGTATATCGACATGATCATGCTTCCCGGGGGGCTCACACTCATCAACCGGAACCATCCTGACACTCCCAGACATCCCTAAGTGGATCATGATAGCCCCTTGATCTGTATCCAGAAGAATATATTTTGCTCGACGCTTAGCACTATTAATTTTTAGCCCATGCAGCTTCTTTAGTTCACTCACTGGCACTGGCCATCTAAGCGACTCATTCCGAACGTCGAATTGAACCAAGGAAGCTCCATCAACATAAGGCTGAATCCCACGCAGGGTAGTTTCAACCTCTGGCAACTCAGGCATCAGCTTTTGAAATAAATTCGCCTTCTTTCGGTTTAGAATCAGCAGGGGCTTCTGCTGATTGAAGTTGTTCTAATGCATTGAGTTCAGCGCCATTAGCATTGGCTAAACCCGATCGATACAACGCCAAGGCTTTGCGCAAATCTTGCTCTGACTCATGCAATAAACCTAGCTCTTCAAACGCTTCGGTTAAATTAGCCAGTTTAATCGCTTGCTCAAATGACTGTTGAGCGCGCTCAATATCTTTATTTTGCATAGCTAAACGCCCAGCAGCCAAGTGTAACTCAGCATTTTCTGGACGTGCCAATAACCAACCATCAACTTGACGTAATAACTTTTTACGGTTGGTTGATTCAATGCGCCCATATAAATTCACTAAGCCATCATCCCAATTAGTTTTCAACGTTGAACTAATGAGTTTTTCAGCAATATCTGCTCGCCCTTTTTGAACCTGATACTCTGCATAGGCAATAACAAAATCAGGATCTTTTCGAGATGTCTTAGCGGTTTCTTTCCATGCGGCCTCTTTATCGTCAGCAATATTAAACTTATCTAAATCCATTTCTGCTTGCATTTCAGCAATGACTGATTCTGGCAAAGCACCTAACCGTCTTGCTTCAGGCAGAACCTCCTCTAGCTTAACCGTATCATCCAACTCATCATATGCTTGAGCTAACATCGCGATATATTGCGGGTTACGCTTACCCAAATCTTCAACTTCTAGCAATGAATCTAGGGCTTCTTTAGATTTCCCAATCTGTTGATCTAATCGAGCCTTAGTCATGTTAATCGCTAAACTATCACTGGGTGCCTTTTCAAGCGCTTTCGCTAAGTACTCATCACGTTTGCCATACTTTCCTTGTTCTTGTGCTGCCTGAGCCGCCGCCAGGAAATTAACAAAAGGAACCTCGGTGTATTGCGCCTTTGCCAGCAATTGTTTTTCAGCGCGTTTCCAATCTCCTTTCATTAATGCAAGGAAACCCGTACCCAACTTTTGTTGGGCTGTTTTCTGATTTCGTGATTGATTCCACTGACCAACACGTTTTGGCGCACGAAATAAACCGCCCAATATCCGAAACGAAAAATACAACACAACAAATGCCAAGGCAGCCACTATTAAAAATCCCATAAATGGAATTTTAATTTCATAGCCACCCGCCTCAAATATTGCTTGAGCTCCTTCACCAGTGAGTTGCGACAACTTCATAAATGCTAGCAAACCAGCAATTGCTACTGCAAAGATCACAATTAAAATACGCATTCTATTTATCTCCTCTTAGCAAGCTTATTTGTCGCTTTGATCAGTTTTCTTAATTGAAATAAAGCCCATTAGCATGTCTTTAAAATCTTGTTTCGCACGAGACAACGTCCACGCACCCTCTTCATCAGTTTCAATATCATCTTCATTCTCAGCAACTACCTCACCTGTCTCTACAGGTTGCAGTGCCGAAACATTATTCGATGACTCCACACCTGACGCAGAGCTGAGGGGCTCTATGCCATTATCAACCACCGAACTTGACTGAATATTCGTACTAGAGGTTGCATTTGACGCTTCACGCTTAACATCTACCGTATCATTCACACCGTTTGAAACAGGGCCAATCTCAGGCAAGTCAGGCAAATTCGTCACAGCTTTATCAACACCTTCTTTGACTACCTCGTTCAACGTTTCAACAGTCACATATTGCTCTTGGCTCGACTTAAATGCCTCAACATCTTGCTGTAAACCTGAAACAACCGTTCCAAACTCAGTCACATTCGCCTTGATATCATTCACACCAGACAACAAAGCATCTTGAGTTTGAGCCTTATTTGGCGACATGTGCTGTTGATAAAAATTAAAACCCGACAACCCTAAAGCACCCATCGCACAGAGTAATGCCAAAAACGCCATGCCCTTACCTGAGCCTTTTTCTTTGGGCTTTTGAGAAGCAGTAGGCTTCGTCTCTTGCTTAGCTTTTGTTGCCTCAGTGGATACAGGCTTAGCGCTAGAGGCTTTAGCCTCTGCACCGGTCGAAGGTTTTGCTTTTACTGGCGGTTTTTTTTCTACATTCTTAGCCGTTGATTTCCCAGCTGTTACCGTTTTTTTTGTAGACTTATTTGTTTTTGAATCTGCCATGATTTGATCACACTCAATAATTTGTTCTTAGCCTTCTAATTTAACACAATCCCCAAAGAGCAGATGTTAAACAAAGCAAAGAAAGGCAATAAATTTTGCATGTCTCACATGGCACTTGCTATGCTAATCCTGTAACTGAGCGCTGAAAGCTACAGACATATCTTTCGGCATAGGCGAATTGGCAACACAAATCACCCCCTCCCACCCAGACTTCACAAGCTCATCAGCGATAGCTTGGGCTCCCACAATTGCTGTTATCGATGTTGAAGAAACATGCTCAGGCATAGATGTTAAAAAATGCTGTGCTGCATGCGCGCTATGCAAAAAAACATAATCTAAAGATTGCTGAAAAACCTCAGATAGTTGCTGTTTTAACTGCACAGGCTTTTGTCGCTGGTAGCACTCCCAACGACTCACTTTGACACCTCTTGATAATAATTTTTTTTCCAAAAAAGGTTTGCCTTCAGCACCTGTCACAATCAACACTTGTTTACCTGACAAGGTATGCATTTCCGGCAAACTTAACAATGCGTTAGAACCTACTGCTTTATCCGGATATATTATTGATACATCTTGCATTGCTAGATCATCAAAGCTATCCATATGGTTTTTCAACATATTTGCTGTGCCTTTTCCAACGGCAAACACTCTTGAGAGCTCCATACTCTGCAATACCTTTTTTACGCCAAACTCAACAGATGATGGAGAAATAAAAATAGCTTCAGTTATTTCTTTATCTTGTAAAAAAACCGCCAAATTCTCTTCCGAATTAATCATAGGGACTTGCTCCAATAATGGCGCTTCCAAAACGATCAAATCACGATCAGACATCCCTTCTTTCAACGCACTATGCAGCAACATATTATGCAAGGCGCTTCTAGTCAGTAAAATTCTCATCATCTATTCACATACTAACCATATTTTATTGCGCTTTCGCAATTAGCGCTTTTGCCCCTTGAGCCAACAATTCATTTGCGACCTGTTCACCTAACTCTACCGCTTGACTGGCGCTGCCCTGCGCTTGCGCCAAGAGCAAATGGCCATTTTCCACATCACCAACGGCTCCTTTTAACGTCAACACCCCATTTTGAAGCCGAGCAAAGCCTGCAATTGGCACCGAACAACCTCCTTCTAGACGTGCATTCATTTGTCTTTCAGCACGAATACACACCTCAGACTCCTTATTGTTTAATACACTAAGCAAGGCTTTTGTCTGCTCATCACTTACTCGACACTCCACGCCCACAATGCCTTGTCCCACGGCTGGCAAACTCTCCTCAACGTCAATAAGATCTGCGATCCTTTTTTCAAAACCCAACCGTATCAAACCTGCGGCCGCTAAAATAATGGCATCGTATTGACCTTCATCCAATTTTCGCAACCGCGTATTCACATTGCCACGCAACCCCTCAATCGTTAAATGTGGAAAATGGTGTTTCAATTGAGCACTTCGGCGCAGACTGGATGTCCCTACCACAGCGCCTGTCGGAAGATCACTTAACGTCTTAAAATGGTTTGAAACAAATGCGTCATTTGGCGTCTCACGTTCACACACACAGCTAATTTCCAAACCTTCGGGTAAATCTACAGTCACATCTTTCATGGAATGCACCGCAATATCAGCCCTCCCATCTAACAGCGCTTCCTCAAGCTCCTTCATGAACAACCCTTTCCCACCGACTTTAGATAAGGAACGATCTAAAATTTGATCACCTTTTGTCGTCATTCCTACAATCTCGACGTCTAAACCTGCGTGAGATGCTTGCAGGCAGTCGCGTATAAAATGTGCCTGCCACATAGCTAGCGGACTGTTGCGAGTGGCGATTCGTAAAGCTTTATTTTCAGTTTGAGTCACTTATTTACTCTTTAAATTTTCAGGGTTAAATGGGCTTTCCAACAGCCAATATTTCATCATTTAAAACATGGGTGGTTACTAGATAAAGGGAACAGTTAAAAAAATCACGCCGCTAGAATTATACGGTTCTTTAGGAAGGATTAAAAAGGTATAATCCAATCTTTACTTTTATTGTTAAAACACAAACCACGTATGTCTCAGAAACAACCTAATCAAGACGCCGCAAACAAAAAAATGTGGGGCGGCCGTTTTCAACAGTCTACTGATGAGTTAGTAGAACAATTTTCTGAATCTATCAGCTTTGATGCAAGGCTTTATGAACACGATATTCGTGGCTCTATTGCACATGCGACTATGCTTGCCTCAGTGGGTGTTTTAACCAGTGAAGAGCGAGATGCTATTATCTCAGGACTTGGTAATATTCTTGCAGACATTCAAGCCGGGAATTTTACTTGGTCTACCGCGCTTGAAGATGTGCATATGAACATTGAAGCACGGCTTACCAAAGACATTGGGGAAGCCGGCAAAAAGTTACATACAGGGAGATCAAGAAACGACCAAGTCGCTACAGATATACGCTTATATTTGCGTGACCGCAGCGATCATCTTGTCGAACTACTGAGCACACTACAAACCGCACTCGTTGATTTAGCCGAGCCAGAAGTGAATACCATCATGCCTGGTTTCACGCATTTACAAGTTGCGCAGCCTATTAGCTTTGCGCATCACATGCTGGCTTGGTGTGAAATGCTGCAACGTGACAAAGAACGCGTATTGAGCACTCGCAGCCGTATCAACGTTATGCCTTTAGGTTCGGCAGCCCTTGCTGGCACAAGCTTTCCAATTGACAGGTCCATTACGTGCGAATTATTAGGTTTTGCCGCACCAACTCGCAACTCTCTCGACGCGGTTTCAGATCGTGATTTTGCCATTGAGTTTGCCAGCAACGGCGCCATATTAATGATGCACCTATCTCGCATGTGCGAAGAAATCATTTTGTGGATGTCAGAAGCGTATAAGTTCATCGATATTGGTGACGCATATTGCACTGGCTCAAGCATCATGCCTCAGAAAAAAAACCCAGACATCGCTGAACTAGTGAGAGGTAAGAGCGCTCGTGTATATGGCGATTTAACCGCGCTACTGACGCTAATGAAATCTCAACCTCTCGCCTATAATCGCGACAACCAAGAAGACAAAGAACCTTTATTTGATGTGGTCGATACGTTGGAAATTGTTCTGCCAGTATTCGCGGCCATGATTCCAGCAATTAGTGTTAAACGCGATCGCATGTATCAGGCCGCACTCGGAGGTTATGCGACAGCAACAGATTTAGCGGAGTACCTAGTCGGCAAAAAAGTGCCTTTTCGTGATGCCCATGAAATTGTTGGCAAAGTCGTGAACTATGCTATTAATAACGAACAACAGTTATCCGATATTAGCCTAGAACAGTTACAAACTTTCGGTAGCATGATCGATAACGATGTCTATGCTATTTTAAGCTTAGAAGGCTCTATTCAATCTCGTGATCACTTCGGCGGAACTGCGCCAACAAGAGTTGCAGAAGCTTTAAAAGCAATGCGAGAAACCATTTAAATTATAATTTCTAGAGATTAGACACAATAGGCGCAACGACACGTATACAATCTAATTCTCTTTTTACAATCTTGATGTCTGCCGCTTATAATCAACCAATAAAACAAATAACTGACGAACGACCATGAAAACAGCAAAAACCGCGACTTTAATACTTCTTTCTGCTTTATTTATTGCTGCTTGTGGCAACAAAGGCGACCTGTTCTTACCAGAGCAACCTAACCAAGATGCCAAACAAGCGGAAGTTGATGATAAAAGCATTAAAAAACAGCTTTAACTTCACCACCAATAAACACCTCCAAAATACCTTCCCATATTTATGAATGCGTTTACTGTTCGTAATGACACATTGCATGCTGAAAATGTGCCTGTAAAAGACATCGCTAAAGAAGTCGGGACACCTTGCTACATATACTCAAAAGCGGCATTAGAAAATGCTTGGCTTGGTTATGACCGTGCCTTTGGTGAACACCCTCACCTAGTATGCTTTGCAGTAAAAGCCAATTCTAATATCGGCGTACTTGGCACACTCGCTAAGTTAGGTGCCGGCTTCGACATCGTTTCAGGCGGCGAGCTTGAGCGAGTCATTGCAGCCGGCGGAGATCCAAGCAAAGTATTTTTTTCAGGCGTCGCTAAATCAAGAGCTGAATTAGCCTTTGCCTTGGAGCAAGGCGTCCGCTCAATCAACATTGAATCACCAGCCGAATTAGATCGAGTCCAATCTGTTGCCGCTGAAATTGGAAAAATTGCACCTATCTCAGTTAGAGTCAACCCAGATGTAGATCCGCAAACACATCCTTATATTTCAACTGGCCTTGAAGAAGCTAAATTCGGCGTCTCCATGCAAGATGCCTTACGTGTTTTTCAACAAGCAAAGGCCGCGAGCCACATTGAAGTGTTAGGTATTGCTTGCCACATTGGCTCACAAATCACAACAACAACACCGTTTGTCGATGCGTTAGATAGAGTCATATCACTCGTTAAAACATTAGCAGAAATGGACATCGAGATTAAGCATCTTGATCTTGGCGGCGGTTATGGCATTGTTTACCATGATGAAACCCCACCTTCGCAACAAGAAGTGATCCACGCGTTACTTAACACTCTCTCTGAAGCGGGCCTCAATTTACCTATCTCCATTGAACCAGGCAGGTCAATTGCTGGAAACGCGGGCATTTTAGTCACTGAAGTTGCTTACTTAAAAGAAAACACTGATAAAAATTTTGCCATCATTGATGCCGCCATGAATGATTTGATGCGACCATCACTTTATGGTGCATGGCACACCATCTCCCCAGTATCCACGCCAGAAAAGAATACACCCGAAGCCGTGTATGATGTGGTTGGCCCCGTCTGCGAAACCGGAGACATTCTCGGAAAAGACAGGCATTTAGCCTTACTGCCTGGCGATTTATTGGCCATTCACTCTGCTGGCGCTTATGGTTTTACGATGAGTTCAAACTACAACACAAGACCCCGAGCCGCAGAAGTATTAGTCAACGGTGAAAAATGGCAAATTGTTCGCAAAAGGGAAAAAACAGCGGAGCTCTTTGCATCAGAATCACTTGCTGATTGGTAATATAAACAAAAAGCTAAAACAATTGATGTAATCATTAGTTTTCTTAATCAGTATCATTAAGAAAACCATGGAGATTACAACAAAAGGAAGTGAGCATTTGCTTGCATCAACGGTCTTAGTCCCCAGATGATATAGGTATTTTGAGACTAGCCAAACAACAAACAGGAATATAGTGTGACAGATAAATTAACAAACCCATTGTTGAACAAGCAACATTTACCATCATTTAGCGATATTAGAGCAGAACATGTACTACCGGCTCTAAACACCGTATTGAATGACGCTAAAGAAGCAATTCAAACCCTTGAAGCTCAAGCATCAGAAGCGACCTGGGATAATTTTGCTGCAAAACTAGAAGATATTGATCTTAGCTTGGATAATATTTGGTCAACTGTTTCACATCTAAACTCCGTGATGGATTCAAGTGAATTGCGTGAAGTCTACCAAGCAGGCCAAGAAAAGCTAACCGCTTTCCATACCGCGCTGGCGCAAAATTTGGCGCTTTACCAAGGCTATAAAAATATCGCTGCTCGGCATGATTTTTCAACACTAAATGCCGCCCAACAGAAAATCGTCAACAATACGATCCGAGATTTCAGGCTATCTGGCGCCGAATTATCAGACAGCGATAAAAAGCGCTTCGCAGAAATCGCCCAATCCTTGTCCAAGCAACAAACCCAATTTGAACAAAACTTATTAGATGCGACTCAAAACTGGTATTTGTTGGTTACCGACATCAAAGAACTCTCAGGCATTCCTGATTATGCGCTAGAACTTGCACAAACCAATGCGCATCGCCACGACCAGCAAGGTTATCGATTTGGTTTAGATATTCCATCTTACATGGTGATAATGAAATATGCTGATTCCGCACAAATTCGCGAACAAATGTATCAGGCATATGCCACTCGGGCGAGTCGATTAAGTATCAACCTAAATGGAGAGCCTGAGACTCGCTATGATAATGAACCAGTTATCGATAAAATTTTAACCTTACGTCAAGAAAAAGCTGAGCTGCTAGGATTTCAAAATTATGCTGAGCTTGCATTGGTCACCAAAATGGCTGACAACGTTGAACAGATTGACGACTTCTTGCAGCAAATTGCAGAGCATGCAAAACCCAAGGCAAAAGAAGAGCTACATGACCTTCATGCATTCGCGAGTAGCCATTACTCCGCGGGCACACTAAACCCTTGGGACTACAGCTACTATGCTGAAAAATTAAAGCTGCATCAGTACGAACTAGATAGCGAAACGATCAAGCCTTTCTTCCCTGTTGAAACAGTAATCCAAGGGATGTTTAATGTCGTAAATCGCCTATTTGGCATTCGTTTACAAGAGAACATGGATACGCAAACATGGCATGATGACGTCTTAGTATTCGACCTAAAAGATAATAATGATGTACTCATAGGGCAGCTATTCGCTGACCTTTATGCAAGGCCAAACAAGCGGGGCGGAGCCTGGATGGGTGTGTGCCGCCATCGGCAACATTCGAATAAACAACACTCTCTTCCTGTCGCATACTTAACGTGCAACTTCACACCCGCCACTAGCGGAAAGCCCGCACTTCTAACGCATGAAGAAGTAGAAACGTTATTCCATGAATTTGGCCACACCTTGCATCATTTATTAACAACCGTCGATGAAATGAGCCTTGCGGGCATTAACGGTGTCGCTTGGGATGCGGTAGAGTTACCAAGCCAATTCTTAGAAAACTGGTGCTGGCACCCAGAATCAATCCCACTAATCAGTGGCCACTATGAAACTGGAGAACCGCTACCTCAAGACATGCTAGATAAAATGCTAGCAGCTAAACATTTTCAAACAGGCATGCAAACTATCAGGCAACTTGAGTTCTCCTTGTTTGATATCAATCTACATGCACAAGCCACAATAGACCAAGAAGAAACACGTTCAGTACAAGATATTTTAAACCAAGCCAGAAACAAATTTTCCGTGGTCAAAACGCCAGAATATCATCGCTTTCAATGCAGTTTTTCCCACATTTTTGCAGGAGGTTATGCGGCGGGTTATTACAGCTATAAGTGGGCCGAAGTGCTATCTGCCGATGCTTTTGGTCGTTTTGAAGAAGAAGGTATTTTCAACGCTAAGACTGGGTCTGCATTCAAAGAAAGCATCCTTTCTCAAGGCGGTGTGCCCGAAGCTTCAGAGATGTTCAAGAAATTCCGCGGCCGACAACCAGAAGTAAAAGCTTTGCTAAAAAGTACTGGCTTGCTATAAACTGGGTAATACCATTTAAAGTAAGTTGGGGCGCTTCGAAACCATTAACAATTAATACTGGAGACATCATGACAAGATATGAGAGGACAATAAGAGAAAATTTAAGCCCATTTCCTAACATCCGTCGCTATTGTGTGATGAGCTCTCTCTTTATTGGCCTGCTTGTTTCTAGCAATTTATCACTCGCTGACTATCAGCCCGTGCCCGAAGATACCCTCAGAACAACACGGGAAATGCAAATTGATTTATTAGTGTCATTAAGGTACATCGATAAAAATCATTATAAAGACATCAACTTAAATGATGAATTATCTCAAAAAGTACTCAAGCGATACCTTGATACATTAGATCCAAACAAACAATACTTTTATGCCAGCGACATCGAAAAATTCAAACTCAATGAACTCGATATCGATAACCAATTCAAACAAGGCAACCCACAACTAGGTTTTGATATCTATAAGGTATTAAGAAAGCGCATAAGAGAGCGCCAAGACTACGCAATCGACTTACTCGAAAAAGGCTTTGACTTCACGATAGACGAAGACTATTTATTAGATAGGTCTGACAGCAATTGGCCAAAAAATACGGCTGAAATGAACGATATCTGGCGAAAACGTGTTAAAAACGCCGTCATCATCCAACGCCTAGATAAAACACCTGAAGACACGATTCGAGAAAACCTAAAAAAGCGATATACACGGCACGCCAACATTATCTGGCAAACCAATGCCGAAGAAGTGTTTGAATTTTATCTCAACGCGTTTATGCGTGAAGTAGGCCCTCATACACAATATATGTCACGTGTGACTGCTGAAAATTTCCGAATTAACTTATCACTATCACTCGAAGGCATTGGTGCATCCCTTCAAAGCGAAAATGACTACACGATTATCCGCAAAATAATTGTTGGCGGCCCGGCAAGCAAGAGCAACAAATTAAGTGTAGATGACAAAATTGTCGGCGTTGGCCAAACTGAAGACGCCATTGAAGATGTTACTGGCTGGCGCTTAATGGACGTCGTCAAACAAATCCGTGGGAAAAAAGGCACGACTGTTTATCTGCAACTTCTCAGAGCAGATAGCCCGTTGGGCAGCACTCCTGAAACCATTTCACTTGTCAGAGATATCATTAATTTAGAAGACAGCGCGGCACAACTTGAATATCAAACCATCAATGACAAACGTTTTGCGGTCATAGAGATCCCATCTTTCTATGCAAAGCAGGAGCGCGATTCATCCGGAGAAAATAAAGTAGTCAGCACTAGCCATGACGTAGCCAGACTCATCAAGGAAGCTCAAAATACTGGAGAGCTTGATGGACTTATTCTTGATCTAAGAGGCAATGGCGGCGGTTATTTACGTGAAGCCATTAACTTGACAGGTTTATTTATTGATGAAGGCCCTGTTGTACAAGTCCAAGCCTCGGATGAGCGTTCCGTTCAACTTGATGACACTGATGCGGGCACCGCTTACGATGGGCCTCTTGCTGTGCTCGTTGACAAAGGTAGCGCCTCGGCGTCGGAAATTTTTGCTGGAGCCATTAAAGACTATGGACGAGGCATTATTATTGGCGAAAGAACATTTGGTAAAGGCACTGTTCAGACGACACAACCGCTGAAACGCTTGAAAAGAAACGAAGTCAGCAGCACTCTAAAACTCACCATCCAACAGTTTTTCCGTGTCAATGGCTCTAGCACTCAAGTAAAAGGCGTTGAGCCAGATATTGTATTAGATATTGGTGATCGAGGTGATTATGGTGAGGGCATGCTTGATAATGCCTTACCATGGAGCCAAATTGACGCCGCATTAGATGAGAGTTCAACCTTCAGCAGCACAGTAGAAAACTTAAATCAATTACACTTAATGCGAGCAAAAACGTCGCCAGCATTTACTTTTTTAAAGCAAAATGCATTACAACGTAAAGTAAATAATGATTTGAAAACTGTTCCTCTGGCAGAAGACAAACGAAAATCATGGGCTATGGCTCAAGAGCTCGAGAGTATCAACCAACTCAATGAGTACCGAAAATCTTTAAACCTTAGTGAAGTTGATGAATCCACTATCAAGGATTCAAATAAAGACCTGCCCGATGGCGATAAACATTGGGATAGAGTTTTTCAAAAAGAAGCCGCTGAAATTTTAAGTGACTTCTTAGAGCAGTTAAAAGCAAGAAAACCAAACGCCATTGTTGCAGGCTAAACAAATGATATCTCATCAGCACTTTGCGTTTTGAAAACAAAGTGCTGATGAAAAAATTACTCTGGCCGACTCAATCTTGAAATAACTTTATCAAATAGCAACGCTCCTCCGTTCGACATTTTCTCCATTAATGTTTTTTCGAACTCATATTGAATATGAAATATATCTTTCTCGTTAGCCGCTGATGACAAGTAATCGTCGCTAGTCATAATTTCATCTACCAGCATCAATTCTTTAGCTCTAGAGCCGTACCAATATTGCCCAGTCCCGACTTCTTTCATATCTAAGCTAGGCCTATAATCTGTCACAAAACCTCTAAACAGGTCATGAATATCTTCCAATTGCTCTTTTAACTGTTGCCGTTCTTTATCAGTATTCTTACCAAACATAGTCACATTACGCTTATATTCACCCGCCGTATGTTGCTCAAAGTCAACACCAGCTTTATCTAATAAACGATGGAAATTAGGCAATTGAGCAACAACCCCTATAGAACCAACAATTGCAAAAGGGGCAGCAAGAATTTTATCAGCCACGCATGCCATCATATAACCACCACTAGCGGCCACTTTATCAACAGCAACTGTTAATGGTAAGTTTGCCTGCTTAATCCTCACCAATTGTGATGCCGCCAAACCGTGTTCATGAACTACACCACCTGAATTATTTAAGTTCACTAAAATTTCGTCATTGCTGTTTGCTGCAGCCAAAATCGCCGTTACTTCTTCACGCAATGACGGGACACTAGATGCCTTAATATCTCCTTCAAACTCAATGACAAACAAGCGCGGCTTAACCTGTATATCCGTTTTAGCATTAGAGGCTTTCTTTTCAGCTTTTTCTTTCTTTTTCTTTGCCTTATTTTCTTGTTTCAAGGCTTTTTTATCTAACGTAGCTTCTTGAATAGCTTCTTTCAAGTGTAGATATTTTTTATTCAAGTTAGTAATTTTCAGCTCTCCAGACGCTGATTTCTTTTTTGCGACTGCTGCACCAATAATGATTAAGATAACCACAAGCACAGTAATTGCTTTTAATAAAAACAATCCGTATTCAAATAAAAACTCAAACATATTAAAACTCTCAATATTGATCAATTTCAGAAAGGCATTACATTATAGCCTAGCAACGATAAATTTCGCTTAAAAATGAAGCATCAACGACATCAAGAATGCGGTAAACTAATCTTGTTATATTTAGACCTGCAAATACCATGAACGATTTCATTGACATCCCCAAAAGCCTAGAGAAAAAAATTGATGCGTTAGCTGACTCAGCTCGCACCATCGATCATTTGGAACATGCGAAAACTGACATAGAAGCACAGAAAAAACGCATTAAAAAAGCATTAAAAGATCAAGATGCCGTACTTGTGTCGCATTACTACGTCGATGGAACACTTCAAGATATGGCCGATGAAACAGGTGGAACCGTTTCAGACTCTTTAGACATGGCTCGGTTTGGCATGGAACATAAGGCCTCAACAGTCATTGTTGCTGGCGTAAAATTTATGGGCGAAACAGCGAAAATTTTAAGCCCCGAAAAAAGAGTTCTCTTACTCGAAACTGACGCAGAATGTTCGCTCGACATTGGCTGCCCGATTGATGAATTTTCTGCCTTTTGTGATAAACATCCTGATAGAACAGTGGTGGTTTATGCAAACACCAGCGCAGCGGTCAAAGCCCGTGCAGACTGGGTAGTCACTTCGTCTATCGCCTTAGAAATCTGCACACACCTGAAAGACAAAGGTGAAAAAATTATATGGGGACCTGATCGGTTCCTTGGCGAATATATTAAGAACGAAACAGGTGCTGACATGGTGATGTGGCAAGGCTCCTGCATTGTACATGAAGAGTTCAAAGCGCACTTCTTAGAAGAGTTAAAAATCGAGCATCCAGATGCAGCAGTACTAGTACATCCAGAATCTCCGGCAAATGTAGTCGCGTTAGCCGACGTGGTGGGTTCAACTAGCAAAATCCTCAACGCTACCAAAGAACTCCCCAACAAAAAGTTTATCGTCGCTACTGAAGATGGCATCTTTCATAAAATGAAAGAACACTCACCGGACAAAGAATTCATTTCAGCACCCACTGGCGGAGATGGGGCCAATTGCAAAAGCTGCGCGGCTTGCCCTTGGATGAAAATGAATGATTTAGATCGCTTGGAAAACGTTTTAAATACCGGCGCTAATGAAATCAAGATAGACGAAACTACTCGCAAACAAGCCGAAGTCTCACTAAAACGTATGGTTGATTTCGCTAAAAAACATATTTCTAAAGACATAAACGTCACAGGCGACACCTAAAATACCTTCTATTTTTAACACCTTTACCATCAATTTATGAAATACTTTGGGCAACACAGCGACATCAAAACCAGCCACTCTAAGACTGGTGTTTTAATTGCTAATTTAGGTACACCAGATGCACCGAAGTGCCCAAAACTTCGTAACTACCTAACTGAGTTCCTAACAGACCCACGCGTCATTGAGCTACCTTATTTGTTACGGCAGTTTTTAGTGCGTGGCATAATCATCAATGTTCGCTCACATAAAAGTGCTGCAGCCTATCGCACAGTGTGGACCGACGAAGGGTCACCACTCATGGTTCATAGTGTTGATTTATCGAATAAAATACAACAATCCATCGGAGACAACTTCATAGTTAAAATAGGAATGCGTTATGGCAACCCAAGCATTGACTCTGCCATTAAATCGCTACATGAAGCCGGCTGTAGAAAACTTATTATATTACCGATGTATCCACAATATTCGGGCTCTACTACTGGCTCGATCATGGACGCGGTTGGTGAATCATTAAAAAAAATACGTTGGGTACCATCACTACATTTTATCAACGAGTATTATTCCAACCAAAGCTACATAACCGCGCTGTGCAACTCAATTAAGCAACACTGGGATAAAAATGGGCGTGCTGAAAAACTCATTTTCTCATTCCATGGCATACCGCAGCGATACGTTCGTAATGGAGACCCTTACCAACATCATTGCGAGGCAACCGTGACCGCCGTTGCATCACAACTTGATTTGAATAAGGATGATTACTTACTTGTCTATCAATCTCGGGTAGGAAAAGAGCCGTGGTTACAGCCATACTGCGATGAAACAATGAAGTCTCTGCCAGACCAAGGCATTAAGAACGTTGATGTCATCTGCGCAGGTTTTTCAGCCGACTGCTTAGAAACTATTGAAGAAATTGATGAAGAAAATAAAGAGTATTTCCTTTCAGCGGGCGGAGAATCTTATCAATACATACCTTGTTTAAACAGTCACGAGGATCATATAAAAATGGCATCTGAAATCATTCATAAAACAGCTAAAGCATTTGCCTAGCTAGCGCACTACCAATTACGTTTTTTGCGCGCATTTAACCCCGTTAAAATAGCACCAAACAAAACACCAAATAGTGCGATAACGCCCCCGACAATCCAAGATTTTTTCTCAGAATGGTCTTTTAATGTTTCATTCTGAATTCTCATATCATCAAGCTGAAGCACTAATTGCTCTACTTTTTTTCCTAGCTCAGTCGCCTCTTCACTCAATGCTGCTGCATTGCCAGAATCAAGCTTAAGTTTTGCATACTTCTCTTCAGCTTGTTCTTTGCTATCTACCATGCTGCGTAAATTCTGACTTAAGCGCTCATAACTTTTCTGCAAATCTAAATATTTTGACTCAAGCTTCTCTGGGTTTTCCTCCAATGATTTCAATCGTTTTTCCAACTGAACAACTCTCAGCTTGGCTGGCTCATTTCGACTAATAAACCGGGTTAACACATAGCCAACCAAGCCATCTTTCGTTCTCACCTGAGAATGTGCTTTGCCAGCATTTGTAATAATCACAGTTAACGGCGTTCCTGTCGGCAACGGTTTAATAATTTTTGCCCCAATACTTGGTGCCACTCGCAACATAATATCAAACTCATCGGTAATATACTGCGTCGCAGAAAAAGCGGTTTTCGCTGCGCCCAATATGAGGCAAACACTTAAAATAATGATTTTTTTCATGAGTCAATTGCGTCGAATATATGATATTAAGACTGATTATACTCATTCAACAAAAAACTGTCTTTGTTGATTACACAGAGGCTAATCCTCGAAATCTAACTCTTTAAGTTTACGGGTTAATGTATTCCTCCCCCAACCTAATCGTTTAGCGGCTTGTTGGCGATGACCTTGAGTAAAATTCAGCGCTTCGCTCAGCAAAACTCTCTCAAAAGTCACTCTTAACTCATCTAAAATACCATCTTTGCCTAAGTTTAATTGCTGTTTTGCCACTTTAGCTAAGCCTACTTCCCAACTTGATGACAAACCCTCTGGTTGCGGAGCAAAAATTTCTTTTGGCAGCTCAGCGACATCAACAGATGAACCCGGAGCCATTACCGTTATCCATCGGCAGCTGTTTTCTAGCTGGCGCACATTACCAGGCCAATGATAATCGACCATAGCCTGAACAGACTCGTCTGTTAACTGCTTTATCTCTGCCTGCAACTCTTTTGCAGACTCTTTTAAAAAGTGCGCTACAAGCAACGGCACATCTTCCTTGCGCTTTCGCAATGGAGGTAAGTCAATACGAATCACATTCAAGCGATGATATAAATCTTCTCGAAACTTACCTAGAGCGACTCTTTTTTCTAACTCTTGATTAGTCGCCGCAAGAATACGAACATCTACTGAAACTTGCTCTCGTCCACCCACTCGATAAAACTTACCTTCAGATAAGACACGCAACAACCTAGTTTGCAACTCAGCAGGCATGTCGCCAATCTCGTCTAAAAATAGCGTTCCTCCATCTGCTTGTTCAAAGCGCCCAATGCGCCTTTCATGAGCACCTGTAAATGCACCTTTTTCATGACCAAACAACTCGGACTCTAACAACTCTGCAGGAATCGCAGCTGTATTGATCGGGATGTAAGGCTTATCTGAACGCGGCGAAAACTCATGCAATGCGCTAGCAACTAATTCTTTACCCGTACCAGACTCACCCCAAATCAGTACATTAATATTTGACTTAGCCAATCGGCCTATCGCTCGAAAAACCTCTTGCATCGCAGGAGCTTCTCCAATCATGCTTCCCGTTTTAATCGGCTCGCTTTTATCATCTTGAGATTGATCACGCTGATTGACGGCTGACTCAACGATTGCAAGCGCATCATTGATATCAAAAGGTTTTGGCAAATATTCAAAGGCTCCGCTTTTATACGATGCTAACGCACTGTCTAAATCAGTATGCGCCGTCATAATAATAATTGGCACATTTGGTTTTTCTTGACTTATCTGTTTCGCCAGCTCAGTTCCTGACATTCCTGGCATGCGTATATCAGTGATTAAAACAAGTGGCTCACTTTTTTCAAATGCCGACAACACTGACTCTCCATCACTAAAAACTTGGACTGCATAATCATGTTTTTTCAATGCACGACTTAACACCCAACGAATAGAATCATCATCGTCTACTACCCAAATCTCTTTCATATTTCACCTACCATCATGCATGCTCCGTCAATATCGGCAGATAAATTGCAAAACATGTGTGTTTTTTATAGCTCTCTAATGCGACCAAACCACCATGTCGCTGAACTATTTCTTGTGTAATTGATAATCCTAACCCTGTACCTTCGGCCCTGCCTGTAATCATTGGATTAAATATTTGCGCTTGTATCTCTTCTGGAACGCCACCGCCGTTATCCCAAATTCTTAAGCGGATAAGATTACGGTGTAACACTTTACCAATGGTAAAATTTCTTTCTAGTCGAGTCTGAACTCCCACCAATGCATCTTGAGTTTCTACTTGGGCCTCAATCGCATTTTTAACAATATTCATCACAGCTTGAATTAACTGCTCTTCATCCCCCATGATTTCTGGCAAGCTAGGGTCATAATCACGAATAATATTTAAACTGTGATTTGATGACACAGATGCAAGCTTCAACACATGTTGCACGACATAATGAATATTCAACTTCTCAACGGCATATTGCTTATGCGAACCCATCACACGGTTCACTAAATTTGTTAAGCGGTCAGACTCACGGATAATGACATTGGTAAACTCTGCTAAGTCTGGATCAGCTAACTCTGAAGCAAGTAATTGCGCCGCTCCACGAATACCAGATAAAGGGTTTTTAATTTCATGAGACATGCTTCGCATCATTAAGCGATTAGTTTGCTGTTGTTCAATACTACGCGTCTCCCTCACTAAACGGCTTATCCGATCTGTACGAGAAATTTCTAAAATAGTCCCAACCTTATCATCTAGCATCAAAGGGGTAGCCGTCACATCAGCTTCAAACTTTCTTGGCTTTTCAAAGCTCAACTCCCTTAAGGTATAACGTGATTGAAATTCATGTGAACGCTGAATAATCTCCCACACTTTGTTTTGACCAATCATGACTTGATCTAAGCGTTTACCAATAATTGAACGACGTGAAAGCAACAGCAAGTCCTCAACGGCAGTATTTACTGAGACCACAACTTTTTGATCATTCACGACTAATACAGCTGTCGTCAAATTCTCTCCAATATCTTGCCAATCTATCGCCATATTTTAATTATTGCCTGGTTTTGCCCTAATTTAACGCAAATAAAAATAAACGCACCATTTAAGCGCACCATTTTGGTGCAACCAATTTCAAAAAAAAGCTCTACTGCCACTTCTAGATGAAGCAGCAGAGAGCATTTAATTTTAACTACATACTATCTAACATAATGTTTATAGGCTGTAGTACATATCAAACTCAACAGGGTGAGTTGCCATGCGAAAACGATCCACTTCTCCTTGCTTCAATTCCAAGTATCCGTCAATCATATCATTTGTAAACACATCGCCTTTCATCAAGAATTCGCGATCTCCATCAAGTGCTGCTAACGCTTCTTCCAGGCTCGCCGCTACAGTTGGGATATTCGCTTGCTCTTCCGCAGACAGTTCATACAAATCCTCATCAGACGCTTCGCCTGGATGAATTTTATTTTGAATCCCGTCAAGGCCAGCCATTAACATAGCTGAAAAAGCCAAGTATGGATTTGCCGTTGAATCAGGGAAGCGAATTTCAATACGCTTGCCTTTAGGGTTAGCAACCCAAGGCAAGCGGCATGATGCTGAGCGGTTACGTGCAGAATATGCAAGCAATACAGGCGCTTCAAAGCCTGGCACCAAACGCTTGTAAGAGTTAGTTGATGCATTAGCAAAGGCATTAATTGCTTTCGCATGCTTGAAAATACCACCAATGTAATAAAGTGCCAATTCGCTTAAACCACCATATTGATCGCCAGCAAACATGTTTTCACCACCTTTAAATATTGATTGGTGAACATGCATACCAGAGCCGTTATCACCCACGATAGGCTTAGGCATGAAAGTTGCAGTCTTGCCATACATATGCGCCACATTTTGCACGGCATATTTGAACAACTGAACTTCATCAGCTTTACGAGTTAGAGTATTAAAGATAGTGCCAATTTCGCACTGACCACCCGTCGCAACCTCGTGATGATGAACTTCAGTAGGCACGCCCATCTCTTCAGAAGCGAGCACCATCGCAGAACGGATATCATGCAATGAATCAACGGGAGGAACTGGGAAGTAACCGCCTTTTAAACCAGGACGATGGCCCATATTGCCTTCTTCATACGTCTTTTCTGAGTTCCAGCATGCTTCTGATGAATCTACTTCAAAGAATGAGCCGCGCGGCTCATTAGCAAAGCGCACATCATCAAAAATGAAAAATTCATTTTCTGGCCCAAAATACGCCGTATCGCCAATGCCAGTTGATTTCAAATATTCTTCAGCTTTCTTGGCAATTGAACGTGGGTCACGCTCATAAGCTGACATATCATCAGGCTCAATAATGTCGCAACGGATGTTCAACGTCTTATCTTGAAAGAAAGGATCAAGGACAGCCGTTGTTTCATCTGGCATCAAAATCATATCCGAAGCGTTAATACCCTTCCAACCAGCAATTGATGAGCCATCAAACATTTTGCCTTCTTTAAAAAAGTCATCATCGATTGTGTTTGGGTTAACAGTCACGTGCTGTTCTTTACCCATTGTATCCGTGAAACGAAGATCAACAAATGCAATTTCTTCGTCTGTAATTTGCTTAATGATGTCAGCTGCTGACATATTTCACCTCATTATTAATGTATTAATATCCAATGACTTGCCACCTTTCTTGAGACTAAGGCAACACTTTAAGAGTGTGGCGCTTAACATCACTAATCGTTAAGAGTATCCAAAAGATGGGGCTAACTTCTATTTGCTAAACTTATAGAAGCTTGATTCCCATAAAGTCAATCAATTTTATGTAAAGCAAACCTTGTGCCAAAAAAAATGCTCTAAAATAGCGCATAAAAGCAACGAATTTTGATTTTACAACTATAGTAATGCACTTTAATGGTGCAAAAAAGCACATATAGCACTAAAGAAGTGCAAGTTTAAAATTATTATAATGACCTAAAGGAATCGCAGATGATTATAGCGAATGAGCTGTCAGTTAGCCATCTTGAAGGATAAAACTGCAAAGCACTACAAACGGCTAGCAATAGTATTCAGACGTTAACAAGATTATTGAGCAATCCATGCCTCCTTATGAAACACACAGCCTTGTAAACTGTCAGTGCTCGCCATACTTAAATCCCAGACAAAAAAAAAGATAAAAAAGTTTTAAACCGATGCTTTCGCAAATCTAAAACTTTTTTATCTTCCTAACTCGAAGCTTATTATTGTTATTTACTATCGATAATTAACTTATCTCAAGTTGCTCCTTTTAACTTCCCCCCCTTAAGGGCAGCTTAGGCTTTTTTATTTATTATTATTGATTTCGGGATATTCTATCAATAAAACCGAACACCCGCAACAATAGTTTTCTATAAATACCAATAAAATACCGCAAAAACAGCTGATTTACCCATGAAAATATAAAAATCAATCGGAAAAACCGAATAAACAGAATTTATAAGCTTATTACATACTTGAATAATTAGGTCCGCCTGTACCTTCTGGCGTAACCCAAACAATGTTTTGCGAAGGGTCTTTGATATCACACGTCTTACAATGAACACAATTTTGCGCGTTAATTTGCAATTTCGGTTCGCTTTCTTCTTCAACAATTTCGTAAACACCCGCTGGACAATATCGTTGCTCAGGCGCATCAAAATCAGCCAAGTTAAGGGTTATTGGCACACTCTTATCTTTTAAGGTGAGATGTGCTGGTTGGTCTTCTTCATGGAATGTATTTGATAACGCCACAGAACTGAGCCTATCAAAACTCAAAACACCATCTGGCTTCGGATAGTCAATTTGTTGACATTGCATAGACTTTTTAAGCGTTAAATGATCTGGCGTATTATCCTTTAACGTCAAAGGCAGTTTACCCCCAAAAATATTTTGATCCAACATATTGAATGCGCCACCAAAAATCACTCCCCATTTATGCAATGCTGGGCCAAAATTACGATCACGATGCAACTCTGCATACAGCCAAGATGATTTAAATACCTCGCCAAACTCATTCAGCTCACGACCATCGGCAGTTCCTTCTTGCATCGCTGCAACGATAGTTTCAGCGGCTAACATGCCGGATTTCATGGCAGTATGTGATCCTTTAATTTTGGAAAAATTCAATGTTCCCGCATCACAACCGATTAACATTGCTCCAGGCATAGTCATTTTAGGCAAAGCATTTAAGCCTCCTTTAGCAATGGCTCTAGCCCCATAAGATATACGCTTACCCCCTTCCAGCAGATTGGCAAACAAGGGATGATGCTTCAATCGTTGAAATTCTTCATATGGACTAACATGAGGGTTCGAGTAATTTAAATCTGTAATTAACCCCATGACTACTTGGTTATCTTCAGAATGATAGAGAAAGAAACCGCCTGAACTTTTAGATTCATTTAATGGCCAGCCAGTACCATGCATGACCAGCCCTTTCTGATATTGCGCCTCAGAGATCTCCCACACTTCTTTAATACCTAACCCATAATGCTGAGCATCAGCGTTTTTATTTAGAGAAAATTTCTCAATCACTTCTTTACCTAAGTGCCCACGGCAACCTTCAGCAAACAAAGTGTATTTCGCATGCAATTCCATGCCCTGCTCATAACCTTGCTTCTCTTGACCATCTTTACCACGCCCCATTTCTCCTGTAGCAACACCTTTGACTCTACCATCCTCATGATAAAGCACTTCTGCCGCTGAAAAACCTGGGAAAATTTCCACCTCAAGCGCCTCAGCTTGCTCTCCTAACCAACGACAGACGTTGCCAAGGCTCACTACATAATTGCCTTCGTTATGCATCGTTTTAGGAACAAATATGCTGGGTATCTTTATTGCTTTCTGAGAACCTCTCAGCAAATATGTTTCATCTTTGACAACTGACACGTCAATTGGAGCTCCTTGCTCTTTCCAATCCGGCAACAGTTCATCCAATGCCCGCGTTTCAAACAATGCGCCAGAGAGTATATGAGCTCCTACTTCAGAACCCTTTTCCAAAATACATACAGAAATTTCCTTTTCATTTTCTAATGCAAGCTGCTTTAACTTAATTGCTGCTGACAACCCTGCTGGACCTGCACCAACAATTACTACGTCGTATTCCATTGATTCACGGCTCATAAAAATTCCACCTAAATTTCTGTAAATTTGTTCTTACTTGTATTGAACAAGTATTATACTCGGTTTTAATTTGTTGAATAAAGCATATTCATCACATAAATATAGGCAAACTTTTTCATATTAATAGGTACATATTATGGGTAACAGACTCTCCAAGATTGTCACAAAAACAGGTGATGACGGCACGACAGGCCTTGCAGATGGCCAGCGCATCCGCAAAGACCATGCCCGCATGGAGACGATGGGGACTGTCGATGAACTCAACTGCTTTGTTGGGTTATTTATTGAAACCCTAGACACCTTAAACCCTCTTAGAGAGATTTACTTACGTATTCAAAATGATTTATTTGATCTCGGTGGTGAGTTGGCGATGCCAGAATACACAATGATTAGCGAACAACATTGTGAGTTTCTTGAAGAACATATTGAGCAATTCAATGAACCACTCAAACCATTGAAAGACTTTATCTTACCCAGCGGATCAGAATCCTTAGCGCGTTGTCACATCGTTCGCAGCATTACTCGCAGGGCAGAACGAAATATGGTGAGCTTATCCTCACTTGAAACTATTAATGAAAATGGACAAAAGTATCTAAATCGCCTCTCTGATTTTGCATTTGTGAGTGCTCGATGGTTAGCACATGTCAACGGCGAGCCAGAAGTGCTGTGGAAACAAAGTAAAATTAATACAAAATAAAACCCATTGCAGCGTAAACACTTGCGCACTAAAAGCCGCTGTAATTCCTTTATTATTACGCTGCAAACGTTATAATCGCCAGCTTTACTGAAATAACTATTTTTAAAATATCTATTTCCGCCATTTATTCTTTTTAACCGAAGAACTCAAAGACTGAAAGCAGCGATAGCAATGACGATCACTTTCCAAGAACTCATACTCAAACTTCAGCATTACTGGGCAGACCAAGGTTGTGTGTTAATGCAACCTTTTGACTCAGAAATGGGTGCAGGGACGTTTCACCCGGCGACATTTCTTGGCGCTATTGGGCCTGAGCCCATTAGCGCTGCTTATGTGCAGCCTTCAAGACGACCGACCGACGGCCGCTATGGAGAAAACCCTAATCGATTACAACATTACTTTCAGTACCAAGTCATCTTAAAACCATCCCCTGAAAATATTCAAGAGCTCTACCTTGAATCATTAAGGCAGCTTGGCATTGATATGTTGAGTGATGACATTCGTTTTGTCGAAGACAATTGGGAGTCACCAACACTGGGCGCATGGGGACTTGGCTGGGAAGTATGGCTAAACGGCATGGAAGTTACCCAGTTCACTTACTTTCAACAGGTTGGAGGCCTCGACTGCCGGCCTGTGACGGGTGAAATCACCTATGGATTAGAGCGTATCGCGATGTACCTTCAAGGCGTCGATAATGTTTATGACCTGATTTGGACGGATGGTTATACGTATGGTGATATTTACCATCAAAATGAAATTGAACAGTCTACATACAACTTTGAACACGCGGATGTTGACTCACTATTTAACCACTTCGATGTTGCCGAAAAATCAGCTAAATCCCTGTTGGAAAAACAATTACCCTTGCCCGCTTATGAACATGTATTAAAGGCATCTCATACGTTTAATTTACTCGATGCACGCCAAGCAATCAGCGTCACCGAACGCGCTAGATACATTGGACGCATTAGAAATTTAGCAAAAGGCGTCGCAGAGGGCTACTATGCTAGCCGTGAAGCACTTGGTTTTCCGAGAGGAAAGCAGCGGACAAATTTAGAGGGTTAAGCCATGACTACTAAGACATTACTCATTGAATTAGGCACTGAAGAACTACCTCCAAAATCACTGAAAAAATTAGCGGAAGCATTTAAAAGCTCAATACTAACATCACTGAAAGAAGCAGAATTAACTCAAGAAACTGACTGCAAACTATTAGCGAGCCCTAGACGGCTAGCAATTGCCGTAGCAAATGTCTCAGAAAAACAACCGAATCAAGAAGTCGAACGGCGTGGACCGGCTATACAAGCCGCGTTCAAAGAAGACGGCAGCCCTTCGCCAGCCGCTTTAGGCTTTGCAAAATCGTGTGGTGTTGAGCTCGATAAACTCGATCGACTCAAGACCGACAAGGGAGAATGGCTTCATTTCAAACAAACGGTTGATGGCAAAAACATTGCCGACATCATCCAAGTTGTCATAGATAAAGCCATTAAACAATTACCTATCGCAAAAAGAATGCGTTGGGGAAATACAGAATCAGAATTTGTTCGACCCGTTCATTGGTTGCTCACCCTTTTTGGCGATGACATATTACCCGCAGAAATTTTAGAGTCACCCTCGGCCAACATCAGTAGAGGCCACCGGTTTCATACTCAAGGTGACATCACAATTTCTTCAGCGGATAACTATATTGCTGAATTAGAAAATAATGGTTATGTCATTGTGGACTTTAATCAACGTCAAACAATGATTAAAGAACAAGTAACTGCATTAGCCTCAAGTGTTAATGGTCATATTGAGAATGACCCTAACTTACTGGATGAAGTCACTGGTTTAGTTGAATACCCACATGCGTTACTTGGCAAAATTGATCAACGCTTCATGGATATCCCTCAGGAATCGTTGATATCATCCATGCGAGACCACCAAAAATATTTCCATATTGTTGACGCTAATGGCAAGTTAATGCCCTACTTTATTACCGTCAGTAACATTTCAAGCAAAGATGTTGAAAGAGTCAAGTCAGGCAATGAGCGTGTTCTTAAGGCACGCTTATCAGACGCTGAATTTTTCTGGCAAACTGACAAAAAAACACCCCTTGAAGAACGCTTACCAGCCCTTGAAAATGTGCTTTATCACATCAAATTAGGAAGCGTTGCAAGCAAAGCTCAACGATTAGAAACACTCGCAAGTGACATAGCAAATCAAATCAACGCAAATGATAAAATTGCGGCTCGTGGAGGCAAGCTTGCCAAAGCAGACCTCGTGTCCAATATGGTAGGTGAATTTTCTGACCTACAAGGAACCATGGGAAGGTATTACGCTGATAAAGGTGATGAACATCGACTGGTGGGTGAATGCATAGAACAACATTATTGGCCCAAGCAGTCAGGAGGCCAATTACCCATATCACTCGAAGCGCAATCTGTTTCATTAGCTGAAAAACTAGATACGCTTGTTGGCATTTATGGTATTGGAGAAATTCCGACTGGTGATAAAGATCCTTATGCTTTACGCCGTGCGGCGTTGGGCATTTTGCGTATTCTCATTGAAAAAAAACATGCATTGACATTACATCAATTAATTAGTCTTGCCTCGGATACTTATGCGACTCAAGGCATTCAAATTGACGCAAAAACTCAAGCAAATATTGTCGAGTTTATTGAAGAACGCTTTAAAGCATTCTATAAAACAGAAGGAATCGAAACAAACTCAATCAATGCTGTTCTAGCATGCCGTCCTGAAAAACCATTGGACTTTGATGCAAGAGTTCGTGCAATTCAAGATTTTTCACAACTCAGCGAAGCTCATGAGCTTTCTGCGGCTAATAAGCGCATTAGCAATATATTGAAAAAACTTGAACCCTCCCAATCTTCTCAAATTGGCAAGGTTAACCCTTCATTACTTCAAGACGATGCGGAAAAACAACTGAGCGAAGCGATTAATAATGTTGAAAAAGATAGTCTTCATTTATTCGATAAAGGCGATTATGGACAAGGGTTAAAGCTTTTAGCGACGTTGCGTGATAGCGTCGATAACTTTTTTGACAACGTTATGGTCATGGCAGATGACCAAGCCATTCGCCATAATCGACTCAGTTTGCTAAAACAGCTACAAGGTTTGTTTTTACGTGTTGCCGATATTAGTGTTCTATAACGTTCTGTTTTCGTGAATACACACCCTCACCCGCATAATAAAATCATCATTCTTGATCGTGATGGAGTGATCAACCAAGACTCTGATGATTTTATAAAGTCTCCTGATGAGTGGGTGGCAATTGATGGCAGCTTAGAAGCCATAAGCCGCCTGAGCAATGCGGGTTATGCCGTGTATGTACTCAGCAACCAATCAGGCATCGCTAGAGGCCTTTTTTCAATGATGACACTTGAGAGTATTCATGAAAAAATGATTCAGCAAGTGGAAGATCATAACGGCAAAATTTCTGGTATTTACTTTTGCCCACACGGACCAAAAGACCACTGCGATTGCCGCAAGCCACTAGCGGGACTTTATGAACAGCTTGCCACTGACTTAGGCTTTGCTTCACACACATTGTTTAAAAACGTCCCGTCTATTGGAGACTCTATTCGCGATTTAGAAGCAGCAACTATTGTTGGCGCAACGCCTATTCTGGTTCAAACAGGCAAAGGACGACAATCTCAACTAACACTACAAGAAACTCCCGAACATCATTTATACGGAGTCAATCAATATGTCGATTTAGCGGCATATGTCGACCATCTATTGATGGAAGACTTATTATCTTTATGAGTACATAACAAGAATGCAAACACTTCGATCAATATTTTTCTTTGCTTGTATGGCAATCATGGTTATACCATTTACTATTGCTGGGATTATTGGCTTAGTATTTTCACACACCACCAGCTATCGCTGGATGAGTGGCTATTCGCACTGCCTCATTTGGCTATTAAAGGTTATCTGTAATGTGAAACTGGAAGTCTCTGGAAAAAACAATATTCCAGAAGAGCCTGTCATTTACATGGTAAAGCATCAATCAGCATGGGAAACATTAACACTGCAGGGTATTTTGCCGCCCAACACCTCTTGGATTCTAAAAAAATCATTAATCTATGTGCCTATTTTCGGGCTGGCTGTATTAGCCGCATCACCTATCGCAATTAACAGAAAAGACCGTCGAGGCTCACTTGACAATATCATTCGTCAAGGTAAAGAGAAAATCAGTAAAGGCCGAAACATTATCATCTTCCCAGAAGGCACAAGAACCGCTTATGGTGACAATACACAATATAAACTAGGCGCAGCAAAACTCGCTATCGCAACGGGTGTCCCTGTCGTAGCCGTTGCTCACAATGCAGGAAAATTCTGGAAACGGCGAGGTGTCAAAAAACTCCCTGGCACCATTCAATTAGAAATTGGTCAGCCTATACAAACCGAAGGCCGAGACCCAAGAGAAGTCACTGAAGAAGTTAAGCTTTGGATAGAGTCACGCATAAAAGCATGGGAAAACGACTCCTAATTATCTACACACATTGAGAGAACCAACTAAAACATGACGGTTAGTAGCGCATTTGCCTTATTCGTTTCGATGTTGGTGTTAGCGGCTACGCCAGGGCCCGGCATTTTATTAGTCACCTCACAAACGACATCTCATGGTTTACGTGCAGGCTTTTTATCAACATTAGGCATTATCATTGCTGATATTTTTTTTATCTTACTCGTTGCCTATGGGCTTGCAACACTCGCCAAACAAATACAATCACTGATAGTGATAATCAATTTTTTTGGAGGCATTTATTTAGTTTACCTAGGCGTCACCAGTTTCATAAAATTGGCCTCTGCAAACTCCCAAAGACTCCCCAATAAACAACCCTCCCTGAAAGGCAATATAAACTTTATTCTTTCTGGTTTTTTAATCACTATTAGTAATCCAAAGGCGATTCTTTTCTATTTAAGTTTTTTACCTGCGTTTATTGATTTAACACGCACAACCCATAATGATGTGCTAATCATTATCTTTATCGCGCTTATATCGATTACACCGACAATGATGATTTATGCTTACATCAGTGACAAAGCAACACAATTGTCTAAGGGAAAGCAAAGCCGGTCATTTATAAGCAAAATATCTTCTTGCCTAATTATCAGCGTTGGTTGCTACATGCTATACAGAAGCAGCTTCCAGCTTTAAATACTTAAGCGATAGCATTTTAAAAAAGCTTGGCCCTGAAAAACCTGTTCGTTATCGATCACAATGAATCAAATAGGCTTTTTTGATTAAATTTTAAGCAAACCGCCCTAAAAACCCCCCTTTTGGGGGGTACCTAAACTCAAAGACAAGCGTTATAGTTTACCTATCTTGATTCAGGATGAAACAGGATAAATAACTAACAATAATTAGTTATACATCGAGTCGGAGTACTGCAATCATCAGGATGATGGACA
>JBOEGT010000033.1:0-37808 GCA_050633585.1 Arenicella sp. | reverse complement strand
CTTGTTAGTGTCGGCATTGATTTTACGTCAAGAATGGATAGCAACTGTGATTTTTGTTCTAAATGGATTGTGTGAGCTGAAATAAATGCTAGCCCCATGTTCACCATGACAGCCTGTTTGATGGATTCATTGCTGTAAAAGTCTAGTAGTTCAGGTTGGTTTAAGTCATGCTTAATGAAAAAATGCTCTAGCATCATGCGGGTGCCTGAACCTTCTTCTCTGGCTAAAAACTGTTGCTCTAACAGTTGTTCTGCAGTCACTTCTTTTTGCTTGGATAATGGGTGTTCTGGTGAGGCAATGACAACATATGGGTGCTTATAAAACTCTTCCGCGTCAACCTCTAGGCTTTTTGGGGTGCGTCCCATGATGGCGAGGTCTATTTCGTTGCGTTTCAGTTTGTTTACGATATTTTGCCGGTTTGCTATGGTGAGATCGAACTCAATCTCTGGGTGTTGTTTCTTAAATTCAGTGATTAAGCGTGGCGAAAAGTACTGGGTCGTTGTCACCATACCAATTTTAACCCTGCCTTTACGCCAACCTTTAATGGCCCCCAAGTCTTCGCTGGCTTCATTTAATTTTTGCATGAGTTGGCGAACATGAGGTAAAAGCATTTTTCCTGCATGTGTTAATCGAAGGCACCTGCCTTCTTTTGTAAATAGTTTGACGCCGACCATTTCCATTAAACGTTTCATTTGCATTGAAACGGCAGGTTGACTTAAGTGGAGTACTTGAGCGGCTTGCGCATAACTTTCATTCTCGGCTGCTACCAAGAAAATCTGTAATTGTCTAAGCGTGACATTTTTTAATGAATCTTGCATAGGGTGTCCTTGTGTGAAGGGTGATCTTTGTCAGCGTGAAAAGCCGAGAATCATTACGAATACTTATGATACTACAATGCATAAATAATACTAATCTTTTATCTGTTGAAAATAAGATTCACTTACGTATTATCCGAAAATATATACCAATACCTGAAAGTGTTATGAAGAATACAGATCAAAAAACTATTGTTATCGGAGTTATCGGCGCAGATTGTCATGCGGTAGGGAATAAAATTCTCACGAGTGTATTAGGTCGACTCGGCTTCAATGTAATCAACCTAGGTGTAATGGTAAGCCAGGACGAATTTATCGATACGGCGATTGAAACAGGCGCGAAAGCAATTCTTGTATCATCTATTTATGGGCATGGAGAAATTGATTGCATCGGGTTTCGAGGTCGGTGCATTGAGAGAGGGTTAAACAAAATGGTCCTCTATGTAGGAGGCAATCTTGTGATTGGCAAGCATGCCTTCGATGAAGTCGAAAAACAATTCATTGATATGGGGTTTGATCGTGTATTTCCTCCCAGTATCGATTTAAATGATGTGGCTAAATTCCTGCATGAGGATATAGGTATCACTGAACCTGATTGCTCATCTACAGCATCAGATAATAGGGATATTAAGAAAAAACCATTAAGTGCTTAAGCCATGGTGAAGATTGCTTCAATTGATATTGGTTCAACATGGACCAAAGGCGCTATCTTTGATTTCAATGGATCAGTGTTGGAGTTCAAAGCACGTGCTGTGCATAAAACGACGGTAGAAAATCTTTCTGAAGGTTTTTTTGATGTCTTATCATCATTGGCGCCAAGTTATAACAATAGCTTGAAGGGTAATGGCCTTGAACTCTTTTATTCGTCGTCTGCTAAAGGCGGTTTGGCGGTTGCTGTCATCGGCATTGTTCCTGATATTACTTTGGCAACCGCTAAGGTCGCTGCATTTTCTGCGGGAGCTAAAATTTCTAGCTATTTTTCATACCATATGACAGATGCGGATGTTTTTGCGTTAGAGCAATCGATGCCGGATATTGTGCTTTTCACTGGAGGCACGGATGGTGGTAATAAGGAATATGTGTTGAGCAATGCAGAACAATTGTCACGATCAAGTTTAAATTGTTCCATTATCTATGCGGGAAATCGCGACTTAGTGGATGATGTTCAGTCAATTTTATCAAACAAAGATTTAGTTATTGTTGAGAACCTACTGCCTGAAATTGATGTTCAAAATTTTCAACCTGCGCGTGATGCAATGCGGGATATATTTTTATCTAAGATTGTTCAAGGTAAAGGTTTACAAGAAATTGTGGACGCAGTATCTCAAGAGCCATGGCCAACGCCATTTGCTATGCATGAATTAAGTCAATATATATGCCAATTTGTACCTGACTGGAAAGAATTTATGTTGCTTGATCTTGGCGGAGCAACCACAGATGTTTATTCCAGTCATTTAGAAAAAATAGCACCAGGAACCGTGATTCGCGGTTTGTTAGAACCGGAAGTTAAACGTACGGTTGAGGGTGATTTAGGATTAAGAATTTCTGCGCCGACAGTTATCGAGTCGAACAAAACGATGCTTTGCCATGAGTTGTCACAAAGTCAACAGTCATTAGCTGAGATTGAGGCTTACACGGGTTCGTTGAAGGAATCACCAGAGCACATTAGTACAGAAAAAAATGACAGCATGATGGATGCATTAATTGCGGGTAGCTGCATCGCAAGTGCGTGTGCAAGACATGTTGGACGAATGCATGTTGTCCATACAGCCGATGGCGCGGTAAACGTTCAGCTGGGGAGAGATCTGAGAAAAGTTGAAAAGATGGTTGGATCAGGCGGTTTCCTTGCTAACCATGAAGCATTTAATCCAAATGACTGGTTAAAGAAGATGCCTGAAGACAATAGAGGGAGACAGATCTTATTGCCAGAGAGTGTTGATTACTACCAAGACAGACAATATTTGTTGCCATTGTTTGCAAATATTGCACAAAAGTACCCAGAAGCAGCAGCGACATCGGCTATCAATAGCCTGAGTTTTTCATCTATCAATTCTCGGCAACAAGATGCTGTTGCTCATGCGTCATTTTGATATTTAGTCATAGCCAAGGCTGATAACACCTGACCATTATTCCTGAAACTTCAACAAAGAAAGCCATGCAAATAAGCAATAAAAAACTCAGTGAAAAATCACTACAAGAAGAGCGTAAAAGTGTCTTGCAGTCATGGCCAACGGGTAAAGATGTTAACCTTGATGATGGACTAAAATATCAACAAGATATTCCTGAAAGCAAGCGTTTTTCAAGCGTTTTATTAAATGCCACAAAATCGAGCAAAACACTACTTCAGCCGCGGGCTGGAGTAGCCCTTCTGAATGAGCAAATTGACTTGTTAATGTTTTTACAAGACTCTTGTGATTTATTGCCAACAACGATTGATGCTTATACACGATTGAATCGTTATGATGAGGCGGCAACGGGTATTGAAAAGTCATTGAAAGCCGGTACGTCGTTGTTAAATGGGTTCCCTGCAGTGAATCATGGATTGAGAGGATGCCGAGAACTGATTGAATCTGTATCTAAACCAGTTGAAGTCAGACATGGTACGCCTGATGCGCGTTTGCTGACCGAAATCACTATGGCGGCAGGCTTTACCAGTAACGAAGGAGGTGGTATTTCTTATAATATTCCATATTCTAAGAAAGTTTCTTTAGAAAAATCAATCCGTGATTGGCAGTATTGTGATCGCTTGATTGGTTTGTATCAAGAGCAGGGAATTACGATTAACCGTGAACCATTTGGCCCGCTCACGGGCACGTTAGTACCACCGTTCATTTCACACTGTGTCGCGATTATTGAAGGCTTGTTAGCGTTAGAGCAAGGCGTTAAATGCATTACTTTGGGGTATGGTCAAGCGGGTAATTTGATTCAAGACATTGCTGCTATTAGGTCACTCGTTGATTTGGGACATGAGTACTTCCAAGCGGCAGGTTTTCATGATTACACGTTAAGTACAGTCTTTCATCAATGGATGGGAGGGTTTCCAGAAAATGAATCGAAAGCCTATTCTGTTATCGGCTTAGGTGCAACAGCGGCTGCTTTTTCTGGAGCAACTAAAGTGATCGTGAAAACTCCGCACGAGGCGGGCGGCGTCCCAACAAAAGAGGCCAATAAGCAAGGCTTAGAAGCGACTAGGCAGATCATTAATATGGTGAATGATCAACATTTTCCGGAGAGTGGGGGCTTATCTCGAGAAATTGATCTGATCAAGACAGAAGTGCGTGCTGTGCTTTCAAAAGTATTTGAACTTGGGGATGGTGATATTGCTGTGGGTGCAATCAGGGCATTTGAGTCTGGGGTGATGGATATTCCTTTTGCGCCATCAACTGCCAATGCTGGTGTGTTGATGCCGGTTCGAGATAATGATGGTGCGGTTCGTATTTTAGATCAAGGTTCTGTTCCGTTGCCTAGCGATGTCATGTCGTTCCATAAAGATGTGTTAACAACTCGAGCGGGAGTTGAAGGTCGAGATGTGTCTTTCCAGATGGTTATTGATGACATTAATGCTATATCGAAAGGCAAACTGATTGGCCGTCCTTTATAACGTTTAACCTAGTATTGAATTAATATTTTATCCAAATTATGAGAATCGTAAGTGCACATTTTATTTCAGGCAAATCGGCCTTTTATTTTGATGATCAACAATCCATTAAAAACGGGATTCAACAAGATGGATTTATGTATGTTGGTCCCACTGAAACGACAGGGTTTACATCTGTTCGTCAAGAGGGAGAGTGTATCTCGATATTATTAGAATTAGAGAATGGGGCTTATGCTAAAGGGGACTGTGCTGCCGTGCAATATTCAGGCATGGCAGGAAGAGATAGTTTGTTTAGCAGTGAGGCATTGATTCCTTATATGGAGCAGCATATTCGACCACTCTTAGAGGGTCGAGATATTCGAAAATTTAAATTGAATTCTGTTTTTTTTGATAGCTTAAAAATTCATGGTAAGAGATTGCATACGGCCATTCGTTACGGTTTGTCACAAGCGCTTTTGGATGCCACTGCAATCGAGAATGTTTGCACCAAAACCGAAGTATTGTGTGCTGAATATGGTCTTCCATTGATTGCGGAGCCAATTCCTTTGTTTGGCCAAAGTGGTGATGATCGCTATACCGGGGTGGATAAGATGATCATCAAAAAAGTAGATGCCTTACCGCATGCTTTGATTAACAATATACCGAACAAGTTAGGCGTTAATGGTGAGAAGTTAAAAGACTATATTCAATGGATGGTGGAGCGTATTACCCGTTTTCGAGCCGATGATTCATACTTACCAGATATTCATATTGATGTATACGGCACCATCGGCATATTGTTCGAACAAAATGCAAAGAAAATAGCCAGTTATATTGCTGAACTGCAAGAGATTGCTCGTCCATTTAATTTGTATATTGAAGGCCCTGTCGATGCTGGAGGGCATGATGAACAAATTGAGTCTTTGGCACAGATTAAATACCAGTTAAATCAGTCGGGTTCACAGGCAAAGCTTGTTGCTGACGAGTGGTGCAATACGTATCAAGATATTGTCAGTTTTGTTGATGCTGAGTGTTGCGATATGGTGCAAATTAAAACACCAGACCTTGGATGTATACATAACATCGTTGATGCAATCTTGTATTGTAAGCAGCACGGTATGGAGGCTTACCAAGGAGGGACATGTAACGAAACTGATGTGTCAGCGCAGACATGTGTACATGTGGCATTGGCAGCTAGGCCAGAACGGATGTTAGTGAAACCAGGTATGGGTTTTGATGAAGGTTTAATGATTGTTGGTAATGAAATGTCACGAAGTTTAGCGATTATTAATCGCAAACTGTCCAAGCAGGTCGAACAAACAGACAAGGCCAAGCCACGAACATTTAATCAAACGTTATTTACCAAGAGGGCTTTATTTTGAAGACTGTTAAGGAAAATAAAACCTCTCAACCATTCGATGGGCTGTTGGTTGTCAGTGTTGAGCAAGCGGTAGCCGCTCCACTTTGTTCGTGTCAGCTTGCCGAGGGTGGTGCAAGAGTGATTAAAATTGAGCGATCAGAAGGTGATTTTGCTCGTCATTACGATCAAGCGGTTCATGGAGAGTCTGCGTATTTTGTGTGGGCAAATCATGGTAAAGAATCGCTCAGTTTGAATTTTAAAACTCCTGAGGGTGCTCAGCTGTTACATAACTTGTTAAGCGAAGCAGACGTCCTCATTCAAAATTTAGCACCGGGTGCGATGCAGCGTGCAGGTTTTGGTTCTGAAGAATTGAGAGAGCAATATCCACAACTGATTACGTGTGACATCAGTGGCTACGGTGATTCAGGAGAATACCGTGACATGAAAGCCTATGATTTTTTGGTGCAATGCGAGAGTGGTTTAGTCGCTATTAATGGTGCGCCCGAAGCCTATGGTAGGATTGGCGTGTCTGTCTGTGATATCGGTGCTGGAATGAATGCCCTGATAGGTATACAAAATGCTTTATTGTCACGGGCTTCAACCGGTAAAGGGGTAGGTGTTCAAGTGTCCTTATTTGACACGGCAGCTGATTGGATGAGTGTGCCTTTTTTGCATAGTGTTTATGCTGGAAAAGCACCAAAGCGGGTGGGATTGCACCATCCGTCTATTGCACCGTATGGAGGCTATGAAACGCTTGATGGAGAAATTCTTGCTATCTCAATTCAAAATGAAAGAGAGTGGAAGCGCTTTTGTATTGATGTTTTGAAATTGCCTGACTTATCTGACGATATTCGGTTTAATAATGTAAATGTGCGTGTTGAAAATCGGCACGTATTGGATGGTTATATTAATCAAGTATTTTCCCAGATGGCAAGGCGAGACCTTGAAATTGTCTTAAAGAATGCATCGATTGCCTATGGCGCAGTCAATTCGGTTGAATCATTTAGCCAGCATCCCCAATTGAGGACGAAGCAAGTTACGCTTGAAAGTGGTCAAACCGCTGAAATCATTGCGTCTCCCATTAAATTATCGTTTGATTCTGAGGAAGATGGCTTTGGCGTTGTTCCTGCTTTAGGGCAACATACGGATGCGATTATGCAAGAATTTGGTCTAAAAAATTATGACAAATAAGAGTTACTCATTGCCTAATTGGCGTTCCGTGTTGTTTGTACCTGCTCATGTAGAACGGTTTGTTCAATCGGCGCATACTCGGCATGCTGATGCCATCCAGCTTGACCTTGAGGATAGTGTGCCGATGGCCAATAAAGAAACAGCACGAAAATTGTTGCTTCGACATAGTCAGTACCTCGCAACCAAGGGGTGTGATGTTATTGTTCGGGTTAACCGTGATTTAAGGAACTGTGTGCTCGATTTGCAGGCGGCTATTGTGCCAGAAGTGACTGCGATTAGTTTGCCAAAAGCGATGGGGCCTGAGCATATTCGTTTAATTGATGAATTGATCACTGAATTAGAAATTAATCAGGGTATGCCTATAGGGCAGGTACGTTTGATTGCTATGATCGAAACCTTGGAGGGTTTAGCAAATGTGAATGCTATCGCTGGATCATGCTCTAGGATTGAAGGTTTGGCTTTAGGAACTGAAGATTTAAGTCTGGAAGGTGGTTTTGAACCAACAGAACAGAACTTGTTTTTACCTGCTCAGCAACTCGTTTTTGCGGCGAAAAAGCATCAAATAAGAGTGTATGGGTTTCCCGCTAGTATTGCAGATTATTCTGATATGGACGTTTTTCAAAATCGCATTGAAAAATCGAAAGCGATGGGGTTTGATGGCGCATGGTGTGTTCATCCAGTGCAAGTCATAGCGGTGAATGAAGTTTATCAAACCATGCCGGAAGAACTAGAGAAAGCAAAATTGATTATTACGGCTTACGATGATGCAATAAAGCATCATCGAGCAGCGGTTGAGCTCAATGGAAAAATGATTGATTTGCCTGTCGTAGAACGAGCAAGGAGACTGTTGAATAGATAATATTTCTCATCACATGTATGTTTTTCGGGGGTACTTTTTAACAAGCCATTGGAGGGCACGTTTTTTTATTTATTTGAAAAAATAGTCATTTAAACCTGAAAATAGTGGTCTGATATAAGTAAGCTTTTATGTTATTGCCTTTTATATCATGATAATTTTGAAACATTTACTCAATGCTAAGTATGTTCTATGGTTTGTGCTGTCCATTCCGGCATGGCCATTTATTATTGATTTCTTTATGCAAGAACTGTACTCAGCGGAAGCGATGTATCGAACAGGGGTGATTTCAGTCCAATTACTGGTATTTACTTTGGCAATCACACCAGTGACACAACTTTTAAAACGATGGGTATATGGCTATAGCAAAACGAAGATAATCATTGGTTGGTTACTTCAGCGAAGACGTAATTTTGGTGTTGCGAGCTTTGTGTATGCTGTGATTCATACCATGTTATATCTCATTGAAACAGGGGAGTTTGATATTGTATGGCAAGAAGCCATGACTATTGAATATGGTTTTGGTTGGATAGCGTTCGTAGTAATGCTGCCGCTTGCTTTGACATCGAATAACACCTCCATGAAACGCTTAGGGAAGCGTTGGAAGCAACTTCAACAGTTGGTCTATGTATTGGTAGTGGTTACATTTATTCATTGGTTTGGCTTTGGTTTTTTTGTTGAGTCAGGGGTGTTTTGGCTTAGTCTGATCATTGTTGCCAAATTGGTACAGCTATATTGCATTTACCAGCCAATGCGGAAATCCGAAAAAGTAGAGAATTGAGTGAATGAAGGGTTGCGCCTAGGTGTTTAACTTTTGATATACCGCTCCAAGCTGTTGTTTAAATTGTTCAAAGTTATATTGTGTTTTATAAAGCTTATGAGCGTTTTTGCCTAATCGCTCTCTTTGTTCTTTGGACGATGACAGATCTTTGATGGCCTTAGAAAAGGCAGTCGCACTAAACTCACATAAAACCGCATTATCATTGTTGAGTAAGCGTTGATTTGCCGAGGTATTGGTCGCAACTATAGCCGCCCCAGCTTTGAAGTAATCAAGAATTTTTAGTGGTGAGTTAACGCCTGATTTTCGTGGTGCCAGTAAAATGTCAGCGGCAGCGAGGTATGCAGGTAGTTTGTCAGGATGAATTTTACCTAAAAATTGTATGTGATGCTCTTCAACGCCTTGTTGTTTGAGTAAGGTTTGGTAATGAGTGATTTCAGAAGAGCTTCCGCCGATAATCGCAAATTTGGCATGTGGATTTTCACTAACAATACTTGGAATTGCGTCAAAAATGATATCAATCCCTTGATAGGAGGCAAATGACCCTGCATAACTAATGATGACATCGTCAGGGCTCGATATGAGTGATTGCCGAGCTTGATTGATTTCGTCTTCAGAGGGTTCAAGCGTTGAAGAAGGAGTGTCAGGTATAACAAAAAATTTATCACTACCGTCAATATTTGATTGAGAGATGTTAGCGTCATCTTTGGCTTGTTCATCCAGAGCGGGACCAGTACTGATGACTGAATTGCTTTTGATAATAGTGAGTTTTTCAGTCAGTCGGTATAACTTCAAAATAGGCTTTAATAGGCCACTTGGTTGGTAAGAGTTTGAATCTGAATGTTTTTCAAAAATGAATTGTTTACGACTGACTAATGATAATAAATAACAAATAAACCCTGCTTCTTCAGTCCCATGAAGAATCTGGTATTTGTTGCGCATGATGAGAGTAAGGCCTTGGATCAGCAGTATCATGTCGAACCACAGCTTCAGCAGAGATGGTCCTATTGAAATTTTTGTAGAGCCAAAGAAATCCCATCCCCGAATTATTCGAACGTTATCAATGTGTTGTTCTGCCCCTATAGGAAGCGTTAATAAATCAACATCATAACCAAGTTCGCTAAGTGCTGTGACGTTAGCTTTGACCCTGATTGGACTGCCACGCCATTCAAAAAAAGGTTGTGGACAAATAAATAACACTCGCGGCTTATTGTTGCTGGAAGAAGGTTTCGTCATGAAGATGGAGTAATAAAATTTCAAACTCGGCAATTCTACCTAATTTTAGGTCTGATTTCTGACCTATATTGAACCTGTTTAATGTATATGGATGATTAATTTTTGTCTTCATCAATGCATTTACGTTTAATAAATCATGTTGTTTTTATTTCTTGTTTAAGGTGTGAGGAGTACAATCCAGCTTTTAGAAAATTGATATGTGCATTTTGTTATGAAGGTAGAGACAACCCCGTTGGAAGGCGTTTTACTGGTTACGCCAAAAGTTTTTGGTGATGATCGTGGTTTTTTTATGGAGACTTATAATTCCGCTAAAACCGTAGATAAAGGGGTACCAGAAATCTTTGTACAAGATAATCATTCTCGGTCAAGCAAAGGAGTTTTAAGAGGGATGCATTTCCAATACCCTCAATGGCAAGGGAAGCTTGTTCGGGCGATTGCGGGAGAAATTTTTGATGTAGCGGTTGATGTTCGTGCAGGGTCGGCTACATTTGGGGAATGGTTTGGTGTATTTTTGAATGATGAAAATAAGCAACAATTATATGTTCCTCCAGGTTTTGCCCATGGCTTTTGCGTGACGAGTGATATTGCTGATGTGGCTTATAAATGCACCTCTGACTATCAACCTCAACAAGATACCGGAATTCGTTGGGATGATCCGGAAATTGGCATTAAATGGCCTGTCAAAGATCCTATTTTGTCTGAAAAAGATTGTGTATTACCGTTGTTAAAGGATATTGTGCCACGCAGTGTTGTGTGAATTAGATTATTTGGAATATGAAAAAAATTATCATTATTGGTGCTCAAGGTCAGCTAGGGCAGTACCTGTGTGGCGCTTTGTCTCGATTTGACATTGTCCGCTTGTCTCGTAAGGAGTTAGATTTGTCATCAATAAATGACATTTGTCAGACTCTTGAGGATAAGAGGCCAGACATGATTATTAATGCGAGTGCTTATACGGCTGTTGATCAAGCAGAAATTGATGCGGACATTGCGCATCTAATTAACAGCACAGCTGTTCAAGAAATTGCTAAGTATGCGGCATCTGCGAATATTCCTTTGATTCATTACTCAACGGACTATGTATTCTCTGGAGATGCAAAAACACCATATCAAGAAGATGATGTGACAGATCCGCAGGGTCAATATGGGTTGACTAAATTATCCGGTGAAGCAGCGATCATGGCGCTTGATGTTCAAGCATATATTTTTAGAACGGCTTGGGTGTATTCTCAAAAAGGGAGCAACTTCTATAAAACCATGCTTAAATTAGCTGAAACCCGCTCGGCATTAAATGTGGTTGATGATCAGATTGGCTCTCCGACATATGCAGGCTCGATTGCCGAAGCAACTGCCAAAGTGGTAGAAAAAATTTTCGGCCCTGAGGAATTTTCGGCTGGAATCTTTCATATGAGTTGTGGTGGGCAAGTTGATTGGTCTGGCTTTGCTAAGAAAATTTTTGAATTCAATGATAAGGAAATTGAAGTGAAAGGGATACCTTCATCAGAATACCCAACGCCTGCCAAGCGGCCTAGTTATTCCGTGTTAAGTAATCAAAAGTTATTAGAGGTATTTTCGGTTCAATTACCTCATTGGGAAGATGCTTTGATGGCGTGTGTGCAAGAGCAAAAGACAAATGATTTGAGTGCTAGCGCCTAAGTATTATTTATGAATGCTTATGAACTACTAGGCCCCTCTGGACCGTTTTCACAAAGAGTGACAACGTTTGAACCACGTCAGTATCAGCAAGAAATGGCGGGTAAAATTGAAGAGATGATTCAATTTAATGGTACGTTGGTTGCCGAATCAGGGACGGGAACGGGAAAGACCTATGCTTATTTGGTTCCCGCATTAGCATCTGGGCGTAAGGTTGTTGTTTCTACGGGCACTAAATATTTACAAGATCAATTATATCAACGTGATATTCCGACGGTAAGTCGTATCCTTGGCATGCCAATAGATGTGGCTATTTTAAAAGGTCGTTCGAATTATTTATGCTTAGAAAGGTTGGAAACGTTATCAGCTCGTTCTCCAAAAACTATTCGTATGGCTGCGGAGGATGTTCGAGAGGTTCATGCGTGGAAAAACCGAACGAATCAAGGAGATGTCGCTGAAGTTGATGCAATCCAGGAAGGGGCGAGTATTTGGCCTGAAGTGACCTCTAATGCTGATAATTGCATTGGTTCTGATTGCCAGTTTTATGATAAATGTTTTGTCAATAAGGCACGTAAAAGAGCGCAACAGGCAGATGTTGTTGTTGTGAATCATCATTTGTATTTTGCAGATCACTCGTTAAAGCAAGATGGTTTTGGTAAGTTATTACCTGAAGCCGCGGTTTGGATATTTGATGAAGCCCATCAGTTGCCTGATATAGCGAGTAATTTTTTGGGTCAATCGGTTAGTCTTCGTCAAATTACTGAATTAATCAAAGATACTAAAGTTGCAGATGCGACTGAAAAAAGCGGTATTAGAGAGTTGCCAAAAGCCTTGGGGGATGTTGAAAAGGCTGCGAAAGATACACAATTATCTCTTTTAAATGTCCAAGGCAGGTATGAATGGGCTGAGTTTACGGCGGATAAAACAGTGTTTTTAAAGCGGTTGAGTTTGCTGAATTCTCAACTGTCATATTTGTTGGATTTATTATCGGCCGCAAGTATGTCTGGAGATGCACTTGGACGATGCTATGAAAGAGTCGTTTCTATAGCGGCTTTAATCGAAAAATTTTCAAATTTTACGTCAATAGATCAAGTACGTTGGATTGAGGTCAATGCTAAGAGTTTCCGAATTAACGAAACGCCTCTGAATATTGGTTCAGCCGTTCAGTCAGCGATGAATGGTTCAGCATCAGCTAAAATTTTTACTTCCGCAACGTTATCAGTCGATGGTAACTTTCAACATTTTATTGAGCAAATGGGGTTGGGAGAGGTTGATATTTCACAATGGGATAGCCCATTTAATTTTAGGCAACAATCGTTGTTGTATTTACCACAACATTTACCCGCGCCTAATCACCCGGATTATGCCGTTAAGCTAGTGGATGCTATTTTACCTGTGGTTCAAGCCTCTGAAGGGCGTGCATTTTTGCTGTTCACTAGTTATAGGCTAATGCATAAGGTTAGGGAGTATTTTGCTGGGCAAGGGTTTCGTTTATTGGTTCAAGGAGAGGCGAGTAAACAATCCTTAATCAAGGATTTTAAAGAGAGCCCTCGCTCGATTTTATTCGCAACCATGGCTTTTTGGGAAGGAGTTGATATTCCCGGAGATGCATTATCCTGCGTAGTGATTGATAAACTGCCATTTGAATCTCCGAACGATCCAGTTCTACAAGCGCGAATGAAGGCTATTGAGTCTAGTGGTAAAAATCCTTTTATGACCTATTCTTTACCAAGAGCTGTTATTAGTTTGCGTCAAGGGGCTGGTCGCTTGATTCGTGGGGTGAATGATACTGGCGTGTTGATGCTGTGTGATCCGCGTGTTCGAACAGCTAGGTATGGTAAGATTTTTATTGATAGTTTGCCTCCAATGAGCCCAACGATTCATGAGTTTGAAGCGGTCAAATTTTTGCAAACGGCTTCAACAATAACGAATACAGATACTAATTTTTAGTATAGGGTTATATGGCTGAAGGAATGAATATATTAATTTTTGATACGAGCACAACGGCGTGCACTGTTGCTTTAAAAGTGAATCAAAAAGTTTTTTCATGCCATATAGAAGAGGCTAATATACATTCTCTAGCATTATTGGAGATGGTCGATGATGTATTATCAGAGGGAAAGATTCAATTACGAGACGTAGACTATTTGGCAGTAGGCGTGGGTCCAGGCTCTTTTACTGGGTTGAGGATAGGCATAGGTGTTGCGCAAAGCTTGGCGTATTCAAATGGTATTAACATCATCCCTATTTCTAGTTTAGAGATAATTGCGCTACATGTTCTTTTGATGGATGTTGAAGGGAAATCTAAATTGCAAGATGATCAGTCTATTTTGGTGGCGCATGATGCTCGAATGTCGGAAGTTTATTCGGCCTTGTTCCAATACCAGCGGGGCAAACGGTTAGTATTGGCCGATGATTTAAGGCTGAGTTCCCCTCAGGAAGTTATTCCTAATGGGCCGGAAGCGCAAAAAACTATATGTTGCGGCAATGCGTGGCAGGAATATTCGCAGAGTATATCAAAACCATGGTTAAATTCTGTTATAGATGTTCCGCATTTCCCTGATGCAAGGAAAGCAGTGCATTATGTTAGCGATAATTTAAAACAATTTCAAAGCGTTGGGTGGGCTGAATTAAAGCCAATTTACGTTCGGGATAATGTCGCTAAAAAATCCCATAAAAAGGTGTGAATAGGCTCTTTGGTTAGTTTGTTTTATTGATGCAATGTTGAATTCAGCAAAGTACTTCAAAGCTTAACTGTTGCGTTAATAAATCGCTGACGGTGACATTCACAGTCCATGCGCCAATAAATTCTTCCATGCCTGCTGCAGGATTTACCCACTGCAACATGCCTGCACCCACGCTGCGATGCAGCTTCAAAGATGCCCAAGCGAGGCTTTCTTTTTCGGTGACAAAAAATGGAAAGGAATTCTTTTCTCTTTCGGTGCCGTTTGGGTCAATCCAGTCAATATTTATTTGGTGAAGTTTAGGTTGGTGGTTAGCAAATTTAATGGTCAGGAAAATTTGATCATCACAGTTGAAAGCACCTTGTTGAGGTTCAGATTTTGGATTGGTGTTTAGGTAAATATCGGCAATAGGTTTCGCTTTTTCATTTTCTTGAGTTTGACTTGAAGGGTCTTTGCGTAAGAAGTCTTCAGCAGGCTCGGTCGTTTCAACTGATGGGGCAACAGTTCTTTTTATTTGCAAATCCTTTTCTGGGATATTATCTTCTGAACACCCTCCAGAAACTAATAAGGCTGCAACGAAGACGCTGCAGCCTATATATTTAATAGGTAATGACGCCATTGTTTTAGACGTTTATCTAGTTCCAGCTCTAGTAACGGCAAAAGGTCCGCCTACAACACAGTCATCATCGCCTTCCCATACAGCTTGGCCAGAAATTCTGTTGTTGATAACTACTGCTGAAAGTCCATCACCAGTGAGCGTGGCAGGGTTGCTTTCTGCATTGATTTGAGCTGTTTCACCAGCTAATGTACGCAAACAAGATTGTATCGTGCCCGTGGGGTCAGATGACTCATTAAAAGTAACAGAGTAAGTAACTGTCGATGTTCGGGTATTACCAGGAACGCCAACTGTATCAAGCTGTGCAAAGCTGATCTCAATACGGACTGTTACATCGGTAGTTAGTTGTAAGTCACCAGTCCAACGGCCAGTGATGTTGACCCCTTCTGTAGAACCAGAACCTCCTGAACTACAAGCAGCTATCACTAAGCAAAAGCTCGCGATTAAAGTTGTTTTTATCATTTTTACTATATTACGCATAACGCTAACCTTCGTTTTTTAATGCCTGAGGCTTGATTAAAGATCATTTCAGACCTTGCAATTTTATATGAAACTGTGATTTCTTGACAAAATATATCATATTTCACTTATATGTCTATGATTTAATGGTATTTTCAGTTCGTTTTTTTCTCTTGTAATTTACTGATACGCACAGAACGAATCAATGTGCCGCTGGTTCGTAAGATTTCTAATTTAAAACCTTCTATTTCTAGTGAACTAGGTTTTGTCGGGATTTCCTCTAAAATATGCAGTACTAAACCATTGACTGTTTTTGCATGTGCAGTAGGTAAATTCCAATCCATTTTTCGGTTTAAATCTCTTATGCTGCTATCACCTTTAACAATGATTGATCCGTCTTTAGCCACTAACTCGGTTTCTTTATCTGAAACATATTCAGTAAAATCTCCAACGATTTCTTCTAAAATTTCTTCCATAGTAACAAGTCCTTTAAGGCTGCCGTACTCGTCAACAATCAATGCAAAGCGCCGTCTTTCCGCTTGTAAATGGTTTAATGTTTTTGTGATAGAGAGGTTTTCTGGGATGAAATAAGGTTCTCTAATATACTTTTTTAGTGCTTCTTTCTCCAGTTTTCCTGATTGAATAAGAGGCAGTATTTTTCTTAAGTGGAGAATGCCTAAAACATTTTCCATTGATTTTTCGTATACCGGTAATCGGGTGAAGCGACTCGTTGTTATTTTTTCTGCAATGCTTTCAATGCTTTCGTCAAAGTTTAAGGCGTCAATATGGTTGGTAGGGATCATGACATCATTGACCGTAATGCTATCCATTTCAAGCACTCCTAGTAACATATTTTGATATGAGCTATGAATGGTGTTCGTAGACTCTAGTACTGCGGCTCTAAGTTCTTCTAAATTTAATGAGTTTTGTGATGTCGGTTGTTTTACACCAAACAAGCTTAAAAAATTGTTTGCCAAAAAATTTACAGCATAAATAACTGGCTTTGAAACACGTAATAATGCTGAAAGTAGTATTGATGTCGGGAATGCAATTCTTTCAGGGTATTGAGCGGCTAATGTTTTTGGTGCGACTTCGGCAAACACTAAAACAATAAATAGCAATACGCCAGTAGCAATACCTACGCCTAGGTCTCCATATAACTTCAAGCCAATGACGGTTGCTAAAGCTGAAGAGCCAATATTGGCAATATTATTACCAATTAAAATAGTCCCCAATAGCCGATCAGGACTTTTAAGTAAGGTTAATACGCGTTTCGCGGCAACGTTGCCAGAGTCTGCTTGATGCTTTAATCGGTAACGGTTAACCGCCATCATGGCTGTTTCAGATGCCGAAAAGACCGCTGATAACATAATCAAGCAAAACAAGGTAATGAATAAGGCTAATAAAGGGATGTCGTCCAAAATATATTTACGGTTAATTATAGGAAAACAGTATTTTACAAGCTTGTGGCCATGGTGTGTAGGGGGCATTTACGATAGAATGGCAACCCGTAAATTGGGACTGACGCTGTTTTAGTAAACAAAATATGCGTTTTGTTTAAAGTAATTTTGGAAATTAAGAGTTTTATCTCTACCATAAATTGGTTTAAACAAGATCATAGCAACGAAAGAGGTCCATAAAATGTTACAAGAGTATCGCGCACATGTTGACGAACGTGCCAAGCAAGGCATTGTTCCGCTTCCACTCAATGCAGAACAAGTCGCTGACTTAATTGAGTTATTAAAAAATCCTCCCGCTGGTGAAGAAGAATTCTTAATGGAATTGTTCACGCAACGTATTCCTGCGGGCGTTGACCAAGCGGCTTATGTCAAAGCTAGTTTTTTAGCGGCTGTTGCCAAAGGCGAAACATCTTCGCCACTGATTAGTGATGAATTAGCCATTGAAATCTTGGGATCTATGTTAGGAGGTTATAATATTGCCCCAATGATTGAAGCCCTTGATAATGATAAGTTGGCAGACGAAGCAGCCAAAGGTTTATCACACACATTGTTAATGTTCGACGCATTTTATGATGTGAAAGAAAAAGCAGATGCTGGGAATGCCTATGCAAAGGCAGTGATGCAATCATGGGCGGATGCAGAATGGTTCACTTCTAAAGATGCGCTCGCTCAAAAGATCACGGTCACTGTCTTTAAAGTGCCTGGTGAAACAAACACTGATGATTTATCGCCAGCTCCAGATGCATGGTCTCGACCTGATATTCCTTTACATGCATTAGCAATGCTGAAAATGCCTCGTGAAAATTTTGTTGATAAACCATTAGAGGTTCTTGAAGAGCTTAAAGCGAAAGGCCATCCGGTTGCCTACGTTGGCGACGTTGTTGGTACGGGTTCATCGCGTAAATCAGCGACTAACTCAGTTTTATGGTTTATGGGGGATGATATTCCTTTTATCCCCAACAAGCGCGATGGTGGCTTTTGCTTTGGTAGTAAAATTGCCCCCATTTTCTTCAACACTATGGAAGATTCAGGTGCACTCCCCATAGAATTTGATGTGAGTTCATTAGATATGGGAGATGTGATTGACGTTTATCCATATGAAGGCAAAGTATGTAAACATGGTTCTGATGACGTTATTACTACTTTTGAGCTTCGTTCAGAAGTACTTTTGGATGAAGTCCAAGCGGGTGGGCGTATTCCTTTGATTATTGGTCGAGGCTTAACGGCACGCGCTCGTGAGGCGTTAGACTTAGCACCGTCAGAATTATTCCGTAAGCCTGAAGAAGTAGAAGGTTCAACAAAAGGTTACACACTTGCTCAAAAAATGGTTGGCAAGGCATGTGGTTTGACGGGCGTTCGACCAGGCCAGTATTGTGAACCTAAAATGACGACTGTTGGATCTCAGGATACAACAGGCCCAATGACTCGTGACGAACTCAAAGATCTTGCATGTCTTGGCTTTTCAGCTGATTTGGTGATGCAGTCTTTTTGCCATACTGCGGCATATCCAAAGCCAGTTGATGTGGTCACGCACGCTAATCTTCCGGATTTTATTACCGATCGTGGTGGTGTTCCATTGAAGCCAGGCGATGGTATTATTCATTCATGGTTGAATCGTATGTTACTGCCTGACACTGTCGGTACTGGCGGTGATTCACATACACGCTTTCCTTTAGGTATTTCATTTCCAGCAGGATCAGGTTTAGTGGCTTTTGCGGCGGCGACAGGTGTCATGCCTTTAGATATGCCTGAGTCAGTGTTAGTGCGTTTCAAAGGTGAAATGCAGCCGGGGATTACATTACGGGATCTTGTTCATGCAATTCCTTACTTCGCTATTCAAAAAGGGTTGTTGACAGTTGAAAAAGAAGGTAAGAAAAATATTTTTTCTGGTCGCGTTTTAGAAATCGAAGGTTTGTCAGACTTGAAAGTTGAACAAGCATTTGAATTGTCTGATGCATCTGCTGAACGATCAGCAGCGGGCTGTACAATTAAGCTCGACAAAGAACCTATTATTGAATATATCACGTCAAATATTACCATGTTGAAGTGGATGATATCTGAAGGATATGGAGACGTTCGAACCATTACTCGACGTATTCGATCTATGGAAAAATGGCTGGAAAACCCAGAATTAATGGAAGCTGATGCTGATGCAGAGTATGCAGAAATTATCGAGATTGATTTAGCGGACATTAAAGAGCCTATTCTTTGTGCACCAAATGATCCAGACGATGCCGTGTTGTTATCAAGCGTTGCAGGCCAAAAAGTGGATGAAGTATTTGTTGGTTCATGTATGACTAACATTGGGCATTTTCGTGCCGCGGGTAAACTATTCCAGCAAATGGGTAAACCTACACCAGCTCGAACATGGATAGTGCCACCAACAAAGATGGATGAAGCTCAGCTCACCAAAGAAGGTTACTATAGTATTTTCGGTAGCGCAGGTGCTCGTACAGAAATGCCTGGCTGTTCACTATGCATGGGTAATCAGGCGCGTGTTGCAGCAGGTTCTACCGTGGTATCGACATCGACACGTAACTTTCCAAATCGATTAGGTGATGGAGCAAATGTGTTCTTAGCTTCCGCTGAACTAGCCGCGGTGTCAGCAGTTGAGGGTAAGTTACCAACAGTGGAAGAGTATCTATCCGTTGCTAAAAATATCGATACAATGGCGGATGAAGTCTATCGATATCTTAATTTTAATGAAATTGAGTCATATCAGGCAGCGGCTGATTCAGTGGAGTTAAAAGAAGCAAGTTAAGCGTGAAGTCTTAATTTTCCCGTTAAAAAAAGCCGAAACAGTTGTTTCGGCTTTTTTGTTGTATGGAAAGTTTAGGAGATTTAAAGCTGGTGATTCAAGCGTTTGAAAGCAAAACATTATCACAATGTTTCATTTGTCATTCAGAGATAAAAGCAAAGAGATAATTTTTTTAAAATTGCATGTTCGAGCTTTGAGGAAAAAGTCCTACATGCTTTGCTGTGATGGTAAGTTTTGAGATGTTCACTTTTTTAGCGATAAAGCTCCAGTCATGCCTTCCGCAATTAATTTTATGTTGATTGGAGCACTTGTCTGTCATTGTCGCTAATCATAGGCTTGTTAGCTGAATCAGCTAGTTTGATTATTGCATGAATAATATTTGACATTTAAGTAGCCATCGTTCATAACAAACGGCTATTTAATAAGGTTGTGTAGTAATGCAGGTTTTTATTGGTTAATCTGAATCTTCACTTATTTTATGAGTGGCTAGGTTATAAAACATTGTTATTGCATAAAGAATGATTGATTTTTCGAGAATAAGGCCCATTAAAGAAGTAGAATAGCTTTTTGAACGGGTACTCTGGAGTACGCATTCTATATTTTATAGAACATGACAGTATAAAGGCTTTGGATTGATGAAGCGTTACCCTTATAAAGTATCAGTGTGTTGTGAAATGCACTTTTCTGCTGATAAACAAACGTTATATAACTAATTATATTTTCTTAATCGCGTTGGTGAATCCGATTAAAGAAAAAACTTTTTATTCACCATTATCTAAAGAGAAAGACATGAGCAAAGGTACAGTTAAGTGGTTTAATGCAGATAAAGGGTTTGGTTTTATTACACCAGAAGATGGTGGAAAAGACTTATTCGTTCATCATTCTGAAATTCAAAGCGGTGGTGGTTATGCCACACTAAATGATGGCCAATCGGTTGAATTCGAAGTTGGTCAAGGCCAAAAAGGGCCATGTGCGACGAATGTAGTGCCTAATTAATCGCTATATTTTGAAGATAGGTAATGAACATAAAAGCATATTACTTTTGGGTTCATTACCTAGCTGTTATTGGTTGTTAGTGCATTAAATAAGCTAGCTTTTAAACATCTTTGTCGTCAAATGGAACGGCGTTGTGTTGAGAAAGAGGGGTTGAATATTTAACACCTAAGGTACATTAGACATATTCACTTCCGTTTTTATCGTCATCATCCCTGTTTTTTATGAAACAGCCCCAGTGCCAAGGTGCTAAGCTTTGTAGTGAGCATATTTTCAAGGAAAAGTACTCTATAAAAAATCACAAGCTAAAGTAGTATATTGCAGGAGCTGAAGTTTATGTTTTTACAAATATTAGGAATCATATTTTTAATAATCGTTTTTATTGCGTCCTATGTGATTTGGAAATTTTATCGGTTGACTAAACAGCACATTCATTCTGATCTTTCAATAGCCATGTCTGTGCTCCCACCTTTATATATGGACATTGAGCCTGGCCGTGCTGAAGAATGGAAAGAGAAAGAGCAATTAGCATTTTCAGAGTCAAAGTTAAAAAAAATTGGAGCAACTCATATTGGTTATTATTGTGTGTTCGATGACAATGTCATAACACGTATTTCGATATGGAACTATAAGAACCAGGCTGTAGCGGTTATCTATGAAACTTGTTCGGACTTAGATGGAAGCAAAGTGTTATTTGCTTATGAAATGGCCGGTAAACTCAATGGAGGTAGTATTTGTATTACATCAAATCAGCACGCTGTTAGCGATGGAAGACCTGAAAATCATGTGATCCTATTTGAAGAAACGTCCATAACTCGGTTTTTACGATCAATTAATACAAATATTCCAGTTGGAAAGAAGCTTATTAAAATCAAGGATTCCATGGAGTTTTTCTTAACATGTTATGAAGATGTTTCGGAGTGGCGTTGGCGTTCAGAGCAACTCAAAAATGAGAAAACTAAGAAGCTATTATCTTCTGCAGGAGTAAATATTACCGATGAATTGATGGGGCAATTAATAGGGTTGGGGCAATCTTATTCCGTAGATGTCAATATTAAACGCGCTCGAAGAAAACTTGCTAAACATTCAAAAATGACGATAGAACAATGGGAGAAAATTAGAGATAGGTTGGTGATAGTTAATGAAAGCATGCACGTACATCATCTAGTCGATGCTATCTATGACTTAGCGGGAGAATTGTCCGATGCACAAGAACAAGTTTTGGAAAATTTTCAAGAAAACACGGGTGAATTAACTGACTCAATAGAGGCTTTTCAAAGATTGTTACAATCGATGAATTTGAGTGCAAAAAGAATAAAAAAAATGGAAGTTCCAGCTAAGACCGAAGTTTATTTACTCCATTGAAAATTTAAAAATCATCACTTTCTACTTTAAAAAGAATGGTATTTCTTGATTTACGTTTTGTATCTTGTCAGTATCACAATATACAAAATTCAATAAACAATTAATTTTTACGAAGTCGTTGGACTCGAAGGAAATAGGAAAATATGGAACGTTTAATGTGGCCGGTATTGTTAATAATAGCTTTGTTAATTATTGGCCTGACAGTGTTAAACCAATCAGGTACTTCTAACCCACAAGCCTATGGAAAAAGTGAGAAAGCTCACATTCATGACGATTCTCATGAACATGAAGCATCTCCGCCTCCTGCGTTACATTTTTCTAAAGCACATGTTCATCATGAGTTAGATATTTCTTCATGGGTAAAAAAACCAAGTGTTGAGTTAGTAGTTGAACGAGATGATATGGCGGGTTGGAATGTTCATGTTAAGGCTAAAAACTTCCGTTTCTCTCCAGAAAGGGTCAACGAAATTTTAACCGAAGGGGAAGGGCATGCTCATCTATTTGTAGATGGTAATAAAGTTGCTCGACTCTACGGAGAATGGTTCCATTTAGGTGATTTGACGGCTGGAAAACATGAAATTAAAGTATCACTAAATGCTAATAATCACGCAGCACTCGTATTAAATGGTCAGATAATTTCTGCAGTATATGATGTTGAGCAATAATGTCGATGAATCGCCTGAATAACTATCGGTTGAAATGATTAGAGCCCCTGAGTGTATGAGTATTATTGTCGCTCAAACTTCCGATATACGGTCGATCGCAGAAATTATCAGCGAGTCAAACAAAAGCGTTGCCCAACAGTTTGGCATTAATGCCCAAAATAATCCAAAACATCCATCTTTTTATACTTGTGAATGGGTTGAGTCTGATTTTGAACGGGGAGAAAAATATTTTGTATATCAACTGAAAGGTGTTGCTGTCGGTTGCGTTGCTTTTGAGCACCCACGACCAAGCACTGCATATTTGAATCGCTTATCAGTCTTACCTGCTTATCAACGAAATGGTATTGGTGCTGCTCTAGTTAAGCATGTTCTTCAGTATTCTCAGCGTAAGCAGGTTGAGAGAGTCAGTATTGGAATTATTTCAGACCATGAAATACTTAAACAATGGTATTTACGTCTTGGTTTTGTAGAAGTTTCAACTAAACGGTTTGAACATTTACCATTTGATGTGACATACCTGAATTATCTTTTTCAGTGAAAATAACGCCTTGATGGCTTATAACGCTGCTGGCATTTGAGCTAGAATAAACGGTATGTCAAAGATCGAATCGTTTAATACAATTTTCGCTAAAGCTGAAGAAGTCAAAGGCGGATACGAAGAGCTTATTACTATGTTACCTACACTATTTAGTGATGCAGAACTTATGCGCTTAAGTGATGCTCATTACTTAGAGCGTTTGACGCGTTGTATTTTTGTTTCTGGGTTTAGCAGTAAGGTCATTAGGAGTAAATGGGATGGTTTCATGGATGTATTTCAAGAGTTTGATTTAAAAAAGCTGTCTGAACTTGAAGATGAAGACTGGCAAGCAATGTCGGAAGACACAAGAATTATTCGGAATAAGCGTAAAATTCAAGCAGTTCGCGATAATTTGTCAATGATCCAGAAAATTTCTCAAGAACATAATGGCTTTGGAAAATTTATTGTTTCTTGGGGGGCACAAAACCAAGTTGGTTTAATGAAACTTCTCAATGAGCAAGGTAATCAGATTGGTGATAATACATCACAATACTTCCTACGCTACATTGGTATTGATGGTTTTATTATATCTAAGGACGTGTGTATGGCCGCGATTGAGGCTGGTGTTCACATTAAGCCTAAACCCACTTCTCAAAAAGAAAAACAAGCGTTGCAAGATGCGTTTAACTTATGGCATGAAGAAAGCAAAATGCCATATACTCACATTAGTAAAATACTTGCTTATTCACAAGATTGATCTTCAAAATCAAGACGCTTAGTTGCTTAAATGCAAATAAACATTGTCATGGTTTCATTAGTGGAGAGTGTGTATTTAGCGAATAAATTGATAAATAAAAAAGGTGAGGCTTTTGAGAGCCTCACCTTTTAGTTCGTTATTTTAATGGCTTACTCATCTTCGCAACAAGATGCTGAAAGGATTGCGCTTAAGTTGACCACGCCTCGTGAGCTAGTGGCATTACCAATTAAATGTACCGGCTTTGGTGATCCTAATAGCATAGGACCAACAGAAATCGCATCACCGATATGTTTGAGTAGTTTAAATGCAATATTGGCACAATCTACATTTGGCATGACAAGTAAATTAGCTTTGTCTTGAAGCTTGGTGTCAGGGTTCATGCGTTTGCGTTTAATATTATCAAAAGCTACGTCCACTTGAATGGGGCCGTCGATCTCTAAATCTGGGCATTTTTCTTGTAAAATTTCAGCCGCTTTTAGCATTTTTTCTGAGGTTTTCGTCAAGCGAGAGCCGTAGTTTGAATGTGATAATAAAGCGGCTCTAGGTGTGATGCCAAATCGGCGAATTTCTTCTGCTGCAAGTTCTGTGATCGTTGCTAATTCTTCTGCCGTAGGGTCTTCATGTATTTTCATATCAACGACGAAATATAAACCATCTTCAAGAATCAACATTTGCATGGCTGCATATTGGTTTAATCGGCTGTCGATACCAATACAATCCTGAATGTCTTCTGCTTGTTGGTATAAGTTGGAGTAAGGCCCAATTAACGCGGCATCCGCTTCACCGCTTTTGACCATGTCAGATGCTTGTTTAGTGAGGTTTTCACTAGGCGCAACAACATCAAAGTCGATGCCAGGTTTAATGCTCAAGCCAAAGCGTTCAATACTTGCTGTGATCGATTTATCTTCTGCAATGAGAATTGGTTTAGCATAGCCTTCATTAATAACGACCTGCATACCTCTGAGAACACGTTCATCACTCCCATGGTTGTAGACGATACGTTTTGGTTTCTCTTCAGCACGTTCAAAAATTGGGCGCATAACGCTGCCCGAACGATAAACTAAACGAAGCAATGATTTTCGATAGGTTTCAATATTCTCAAAAGGTCTGGCAGCAACACCACTATCGATTGCTGCTTGTGCAACAGCCGGAGCAACTGATGTGACTAAGCGAGGGTCGAAAGGTTTTGGAAGGATATATTCTGGTCCATAAACTAAGGCCTCGCCTTGGTAGTATTTAGCAACGACATCAGTGCTTTCGGCTTTAGCTAAATCCGCTATGGCATGTACACACGCAATTTTCATTTCTTCATTGATGGTGGTTGCGCCTACATCGAGGGCCCCACGAAATAAAAATGGGAAGCACAAGACATTATTCACCTGGTTTGGGAAATCTGAGCGGCCGGTTGCAATGATGGCATCGTCACGAACGGCTTTAATTTCCTCGGGCATGATTTCAGGAGTCGGGTTAGCCATTGCTAGGATGAGAGGTCGATCAGCCATGCTCTTTACCATGTCTTGCGACACTAGACCGGCAAACGACAACCCTAAGAAAATGTCTGCATCATGCATAGCATCTTCGAGTGTTCGAGCATCCGTTTTATTGGCATATTGCTTCTTTTCTTCCGTTAGGTTTTCTCGTTCTGAGTGAATGACTCCACGGCTATCGCACATGAAAACGTTTTCAACTTTGACACCAATTTTTAGAAGCAAATTAGTACATGCAATAGCTGCTGAACCCGCTCCAGATACCACAAGCTTGATATCTTTTGGGTCTTTTTCAACTAAGCGTAAACCGTTGACCACAGCTGCGGCTGTGACGATGGCGGTACCGTGTTGGTCATCATGAAACACAGGTATGTTCATACGTTCACGCAAACGTCGTTCAATTTCAAAGCACTCGGGTGCTTTGATATCCTCTAAGTTGATCCCCCCAAACGTTGGTTCAAGTGCGGCAACAATGTCGCAAAATTTATCAACATCTAATTCATTCACTTCAATATCAAATGAGTCAACATCAGCAAAGTGTTTAAATAAAATAGCTTTGCCTTCCATGACGGGTTTTGAGGCCAATGGCCCGATATTACCAAGTCCAAGTACAGCCGTTCCGTTAGTGACAACACCTACTAAATTACCACGAGATGTGTATTTTGCTGCATTGGTTGGGTTTTCAACAATCGCCTCACAGGGTGCAGCGACACCCGGAGAATAAGCTAACGCTAAGTCTCTTTGGTTTGATAATGGCTTAGTGGCTTGGACGCGTACTTTTCCAGGTTTAGGAGATTCATGGTAATGAAGAGCCTGGTTTTTTAGATCGTTTGACATATTCGGGGAGACCTCAGTAAATCTTTGCTAACTCATATTCACTGTGACCTCTTAAAAAGATCACCGCGAATAGAAGCATGAAGGATGTTTTCATCAGATTAATATCGTCTTTGATATTAATTTTAAAGTTTCAACAGATGGTTTTAAGCTGTCTGTAAGGTCGCGTATTTTAGTACAAATACTAGGTGAAAAGGGCATAAACACGCCAAATTCCTATTTAAAATTTGCATGACGTTAGTTGTTTTTTGCATGGGAAAAATATGACCCATTTATTTACCAGTAATCAGATTTTTGTTTCTTAAAATACGCATTTTTTCGGCGATTTTAATTTCTAAACCGCGCTCAACGGGTTGATAGAAATGAATCGGATCAAGTCCTTCAGGAAAATAGACTTCACCACTTGCGAAGGCATCTGGTTCGTCATGGGCGTATCGGTAACCTTGGTTATACCCTAAGTCCTTCATGAGTGAAGTTGGGGCATTTCGAAGATGCATAGGCACATCTAGGGAGCCACTCTCTTTGGCCGTTTTCATGGCTTGTTTGAATGCACTGTACACGGCATTACTTTTAGCGGCAATGGCAAGATAAATGACAGCTTGAGCTAGGGCGAGTTCACCTTCAGGGCTGCCTAGGCGCTCATAGGTTTCAGCAGCATCTAAGCTGATTTGTAATGCTCTAGGGTCGGCATTGCCAATATCTTCTGATGCAATTCGAATAATTCGTCTTGCAAGGTAAAGAGGGTCGCAACCTCCATCAAGCATTCTACAGAGCCAGTAAAGAGAACCATCTGGGTCTGATCCTCTAACCGATTTATGTAATGCGGAAATTTGATCGTAAAATGCGTCTCCTCCTTTATCAAACCGTCGAGTTGAACCTCCCGCTAACACCTCTTGTAATAGCGCATTACTGATATTTCCGTCTTGGCTCGAGTCTGCGGCGATTTCTAACAGAGTGAGTGCACGCCTCGCGTCGCCATCAGCGAATTTAGCAAGCTTATTGCGTAGGCTAGGTTCCATTGTGATCTTAGGTGAGTAAGAAGCTAGTCCATTATCGTTGCTTAATGCTCGATTGATGAGTTGTTCGATGTCGTTTGCTTGAATACTTTTTAACACATAGACTCGAAGTCGCGATAATAATGCATTATTCAGTTCAAACGACGGGTTTTCAGTGGTTGCGCCAATGAATGTAATCGTCCCATCTTCGATATGGGGTAAAAAAGCATCTTGCTGTGATTTATTAAAACGGTGTACTTCGTCAACAAAAAGAATTGTTCGCTTATTGTGTGCGTCTATGCGTAGTTTTGCCTGTTCAACTGCTTCTCTGATATCTTTTACCCCCGATAAGACAGCAGACATGCTAACAAACTCTGCCTCACTTTCTTTTGCGACTAAGCGAGAGAGCGTTGTTTTCCCTGTGCCAGGAGGCCCCCAAAATACCATTGAATGAACTTTGCCATGTTGAATGGCGTCGTAAAGTGGTTTTCCAGGGGCTAATAGATGCCTTTGCCCAACGACCTCGGTTAACTGTGTTGGTCTGAGTCTATCGGCTAAAGGCCTATATTCAACGTGGAAAAGATCAGCGCTCATTTCTCAAATCATCACCGTCATAGAGGCAACGCCAACGCATCAATTTCCTTATTCACTTTCAGCATTGCGTCTTTGGCTTGTTCTGGGTCAAATTTGTCAACGGTGAAAAAACGAATGTCGGTTACCCCTATAAAGCTTAAAACTTTTTTTAAGTAGTCTGTCATAAAGTCATCTTCTCCACCTAATGGTGTGCCGCCAGTGGTGATGATAATGTATGCAATTTTACCTTTAAGTAAACCTTCGAAACCTTGAGGGTTAGTGCTAAATGTTTTGCCTAGTCGACAAACTTGATCAAGATAGCTTTTTAACATGCCAGATATGCCAAAATTATACATTGGTGCGCCGATCACAATGACGTCACTGTTGATTAATTCATTGGTGAGATTATCTGAAGGAGAAAGGATTTTTCTGTCGTTGGCATCAAGCAGTTCTTCAGGAGTGTAAAACCGATCGATCATCTCTTCATTTAAAAACTGTAGGTTTTTGGTAAGATCACGGTCAATGATATTTCCAGACGATATTGATTGAAGTTTTTCACTCAATGTTTTAGTCAGTTCTCGGCTTCGTGAGCCAGTAATTTTTGCACTGGAATTGATTTTAAGGATATTCATCTGCTTAAGTTGTGAAGAGAATTTATGATGCTAATGTTTAAGAATAAATTAAAACTACGATTCTAACGTTTTATGAGTGAAATTGATCCCATATTTGATTCAGAAAATTTTAAAAGTCAACTTGAAAAGCTTGCGAGCTGGGAGATGCCTTTCGGTAAGTATGCCGGGAGAGTGTTGATTGATTTACCTGAAGCGTATTTGTTCTGGTTTCAAAAAAAAGATTGGCCCAATGGTGAACTTGGCGAATTAATGGCTTTAGCACTGGAGCTTAAAGTATCTGGAACAGCTGGGTTGGTCAAGAAACTTAAAAACTATTGATCATGCGCTGTAAAACGAGCTTAGCCACCTTTTAAAATTCTTTGTTGTTGCCGTTTCCAGTCGCGCTCTTTAATCGTTTGTCGTTTATCTTGTAGTTTCTTGCCTTTCGCTAAACCAATTTTTAATTTAGCTCTGCCGCGAGACCAATAAAGCGTTAACGGTGCGATAGTATATCCTTGGCGTTCCACAGACCCCACGAGTTGGTCGATTTCATGACGATTTAGCAGTAGTTTGCGCATGCGGACAGGGTCTGTTTCAACGTGGGTTGATGCGGATAGTAATGGACTGAAGTGAGCGCCATATAAAAAAAGCTCTCCTCTATCAATTAAAACATAGCTTTCCTTGATTTGGGCACGTCCTTCTCGCAAACTTTTTACTTCCCATCCCATCAGAGATAATCCGGCTTCGTATTCTTTTTCAATAAAGAAATCAAATCGAGCTTTTTTATTTTGAGCAATGGTGTTGCTGGGAGCTTTAACTTTTTTTTTGGCCACGAGGTTTTGAATAATTGAGGTTGAATGTCTGGAAAAACAAAGAATCTGATCTGTTTATTCTAACAACAATGTAGGAATACGAACACATGTAGATTCTAATCTTTCGGTAAGCGGTGAGCTCAGGTATATTAGCGCTGCAGAATCTAGAGTTTAGTCAAATGTATTATCGATAACACTAATGCTAGGTTTATGTTTTATATTATTTGAGATTTAACGCTACTTGGAGCGCTTGTGCCAACAATTAAAAAATCAGCATTAGTCATGCATTCTGCTCAACAGATGTACGACATTGTGACAGATATTGAATCATATCCTGAATTTTTACAATGGTGTGATGATGCTCAAATTCTTGAGAGTTCAAATGAAGCGGTTATTGCGAAAGTCAGCATTCGTTATAAAGGCATCAATCAATCTTTTACGACTCGTAATGTAAATACGCATGGCAAATCAATTGAAATGGCTTTAAGTGATACGAGTGAAACTTTTAAGAGCTTAGAGGGCGGTTGGTACTTTCTTCCTATTGTTCATGATGGAGAGGATGCTTGTAAGGTTGAGTTTGAATTGAATTTCGAGATGAATAACCAAATAGCCGCCACAATTTTTAAGACAGTATTTAGCCAAATTGTTAACTCTCAAGTGGATGGTTTCGTAAAACGTGCCCAACAAAAATATAATTAATCATGCATACGATTAGTATTCAAATTGTTTACGCTCGGCCAAATAAAGTCTGGTCTAAGTGTTTAGAGCTTAGGCGTGGAGCAACACCCATTGATGTCATTGAACTTAGCGGTATCCTAGACGAGTTTCCTAATATGCAGTTGTCGGAAATGCAATATGGCGTGTACAGCAAGCGTGTTGATCAACATTATTTAATGGCGGAAGGAGATCGCCTAGAAATATATCGCCCGCTGACAGCCGACCCTAAGACTATTCGTCGTGAGTTAGCTAAAGTGGGTAAAACAATGTCCGGAGAACGTTGAACGACCGATTTTTTGTACTTTTTGTTTATAGACGATTGAAGATTCCGCGCTTCTTCTGGGTGGGTTTTGTGATGACAGTGCCGCCTTGCAAATTTTCGTCAGAGCTTTTGACAACTAAACTTCCATCATTAACAATTTTCTCTAAAGCATTATCTTTGAATGTGAGTGTGACATTGCCTGTTTTAGAGGCTTTATTTTCCGTGATTCTTGCTCTTGAAAAATAATAAATCCATTGGTTTGAATCAAAAGTATCGATGATAGCTGGGCTTCCGAGTATTAGGCGCACTTGCGCTCTGTCCATGCCAAGTTTTAACTGATTAATGGATTCAGAGTCGATTGTTTTTCCTTGTGTAACAATTTGCTTCTGAACGCTACAACCAGTTAACACAGCTAATAACAATGAGAAAAATAATACGATAGGCAAGCGATTGAAGGTAAACGTATTTGTTTTCATGTCAGTATTTAATGCGTGTGTTGGTATAACTCATTTTTATTGATCGATTCATCATATTTTGAACCGAGAGAACATAGTATCTATCTCACTACCATGATTCAACTGAAAAATGGCTTTAAAGCTAGTTACCGATCACTTTTAATTTTCCAATATCGGGGTTATTGTCGAGGCGCGTTAGGATAGATTTTAATCCGGCACCCATAATAGGTTTATGGATAAGGGGGTAACCATGCGCTCGAATTTCTTTAATTTTGTTAGGCTCGGTTTCGCCAGTGACGAACACAATTTGTGTTTTTGCATTGAGTTTGGATTTTATTTGTTCGATGGCATCTGCGCCAGTCGTATTGTTTTGTAAGCGATAGTCAGAAATGATCACGTCTGGAGAAAACCCTTCACCAATCATTTTAACGGCATCTTCAACGGAAGAAGCCAGTTGAATTTTCTGTTCCCAGTCGCTGAGAATAATGCCCATGCCATCAAGTACTTGTTGTTCGTCATCAATGACTAAAATAGATTTTGTGAACTGTATTTTTTTTATCTTTTTATCATCATACATGATGTTATTAATATAGCCTTTGTTGCCATGTGGTAAAAAGATATGAAAATCGGTTCCTTTATTGATGACAGAATCTATCGAAAACTGGTGGCCTTGTAATTCTAATAAACGCTTTACAATAGTTAAGCCTAATCCTAAGCCTTTTTGGCGGTCGCGGTGAGGGTTATCTAGTTGATGAAATTCTTCGAAGATACTCCCTAAATTTTCTTTAGGAATCCCTTTGCCGTTATCAGCAATTTTAATTTCTATATGTCTATCATGCTTGACTGTAGACAGGTAAATATCACTGCATGCAGAGTGTTTAATGGCGTTAATGACGACATTTCTCAAGCATCTGCCAGTTAAAACGGGGTCGCAAAAAACGATGTGTTCATAATCGACATCAATATGCACGTGGATATTTTTTTCATTAGCAGAGCCTCTCACTTGATCTGTTATTTGTTCAAATAACTGCGAAAGTCTAAAGTGTAAAGGCGCTATTGTGATTGCTCCAGCATCAATGTTTGAGATATCCAGTAATGAACTAAATAAATCGTCCAAGGACTTTAATGAGCGTTTGCTTTTTTCAAGCACTTCTTGTTTTTCTTCAATTGGGCGGTCACTGCCTAACGAGTCTAAATAAAGGCCCAGTGCGTGGAGTGGTTGTCTTAAGTCGTGGCTGGCATTCGCAATAAAACGCGTTTTTTCTTTGTTTGAACGTTCGGCATTCTCTTTTTCAACCATCAAGTCATCAATCAAATCAATGTTTTTCTCAATCAAGTCAATGGATGCTTGTTGTAATAATTTAACATTGCGTGCGAAGCCTGAAGACGCGGCATAATAAATGAAAAATAACAAACCTGTGAGGTTTGAATAGGGGTAATCACTGGTGAGGTGAAAACTGATCATGCAAGCGGCAATCGAGCCTGTAAATAGCAAATAATCAATCATTCTTGCTGACAAAGATACAACAGCTGCAGCGATTAAACCACACGCATATAAGGCTGTAAAAATTTGCTCATGAGTGGTTTCAGGCTGGAAAACATAAGGAGATAACCCCCAGGTTAAACCTGCGCCAATGGTATAAATGTAGATTAATTTTTCCCAAAATTGTGCTTTTTTGGAGTTAATGGGGCATCGTGAAAATTGAAAGCCTTGTATGGCACGAAATGCAATGAAACAAGCAATGCAGAATAACCACACAAATAGCTTTATATTGCTTTCGTCGTGCTGCCAAAACATTAAAGCCATGATAATAGCAATCACCGTACTACCTATCGCTGATCCAATCATATGACGGTGGAATAGTTGGCGCCGTTGTTCTTCAACCGCTAAGCGAACAGCGATGGTTTCGGATTGGTTATATTGCTTTTTAAAGTTTTCGTCCATGTTTTATGATTATTCCATGTTTAAAAGACCATAAGCCTTGAGTTTAAGTCATGTGTGAGTGTAAGACTATATGAGACCAAGAGACTTCGATTTGTTGACGCACTCCGCTCGGTTAGCAACACCAAGGCGTTTATAAATTTCTTTGACATGGCCGTCTATGGTGCTTTTTGCGACAAAAAGTTTTTCAGCGATATCTCTATTGGTTAATCCATCGGACATGCATGCCAAAATCTCTAGCTTTCTTCTTGGTAAATTATATTTTTTGGCTTGTTTAGCGGCGCAGTCAAGTTCGAAATCGGTATTAAAATATACAGAGTATTCTTCGGGTATGACTGTTGCTCCATCAGACATCGCTTGAAGAGATTGATTGAGTTCTTCAAGGCTACTGCTTTTCGATACAAAGCCAGTGATGCCATACTCTCTTAGTCTGACGAAGTCTTTCGGGTCTTCTGAGCCAGATAAAATAGCGACGGGGAAATGGAAGTCACGGTCGATTAATGTGTCCATAAACTGAAAGCCATCAATGTCGGGCATGTTCAAATCCAACATTATCAAGTGATAAATATGGCCTTCTTCTAAGTGATCCAGGGCAGATTTAGCACAATTTTTAACCGTTACTAGATCGACATTCGGAAGTGTTCTCAGATTTACAACGAGCCCATCGATGAACATTTTATGGTCGTCAATTAAAAGTAAACGCATGCTATTTTTATTTTTTAATAGTGGTTTAGAGGTACAAAACGACAGCAACCTCATCGCAGTTATTAAATTTATAGCAATTTACACAGATTGACCAAATTTTTTCGGGAAAAATGTCTTTTTCTACCACTTTAAAGCCTAATTTTTCAAAAAAGCCAACAGAGTAGGTCAAAGCCATTAATCGTTTAGCGCCTCTTGACCGAGCTGCAGTAATTAATTCTTCAACTAATATACGACCTAAACCACTGCCTTGTATATTGGGATTGACCACTAAACTGCGAATTTCAATGAGTTCATTGGTGAATTGTTCGAGAGCACCACATGCGACCGTAGCAGGGTTGTCAAGTTGATTATCTTTTATCACCCAAAAGTCATCAATATTATCGGCAATATCCTGTTGAGTTCTGGGTAATAAATTTCCCATTTGGGCATATTCTTCTAGCAAAGCTGATATGTCTTCAACGTCGGCTTGAGTGGCTTTTTGTGGGGTGAAACGTTTTGTTGATGCATGCGTCATATTACGAACCTAGCATTTCTTTTGCATGAGCGAGGGTGTTATGAGTAATGTCGATTCCTCCAAGCATTCGAGCAATTTCATTCACTCGTTGTTCAGCAGTTAAGTGTTGAATAACGGTAGTCGTTGCTTGTGCTGATTGGTTTCTATCTTTGTTGACGTTTAAGTGATGATCACCTTTTGAGGCGACTTGTGGTAAGTGTGTAATACATAACACTTGGCCGTTCGAGGCGAGTTCGCGCAAACTGTTACCGACTATTTCAGCCGTTCCTCCACCAACGCCAACATCCACTTCATCAAAGATAAGGGTTGGTGCGCGCCGAACGCTTCCCTCAAGAATTTGTATGGCTAGACTGATTCGAGAGAGTTCTCCGCCAGAGGCAACCTTGCTGAGTGGTTGAGCCGGCATTCCAGGGTTGCCAGAGACTAAGAATTCAATATCGTCAAGGCCTGTAGCATGCATATCTTGAGGCTGAATGGTGTGAAAACGAGCTTCAAAGTAACCACCTTCCATACCTAATAATTGCATTTGTTGCGTGACATGGTCCTGAAGTTGTTGCGCAATTTCTCTCCGTGCTTGAGTCACTTTTTCGGCTGTTGTACAAAACTGTGCAGTGAGTGTTTTAATCTCTTCGTCTAACACCTCAGGTGATAAGGCTTGTTTTTTAAGGTTGTCTAACTCTAGACTCAGTTTTTCAAACACACTACCCAGTTCGTTTTCATCGCATCGATGTTTGCGAGCGATATTTACTAGGCTGGTGATTCGTTGTTCTAAAAAGTGTAATCGTTCAGGGTCGACTTCCGTCTTTGCTGACGTTTGGCGAATGTCATTTTTCGCTTCTTGCACATTCGCTAAGGCACTGTTCAGCAACTCTGAGGCATTCTTGAGGCTAGAGTCGTATTCAAGCAATTCTTGAATTTTATCGACTGATCGACCAAGCAACGACTCGACATTGCCCGCATCGTTATCACTTAAGTCAAATTGCGTTGCTTTATAGCCATCAATGAGTTCTTGGGCATGACTTAAACGTGAATATTCTGCGTTAATTTCTGAGAATTCATTATCTTGTAGATCTAAGTCTTCTAGCTCTTTGACTTGAAAGTTTAATAAATCTATTTTTGAGGCATGCTCTTCAGCATTGCTTTGCGCATTTTCAATCCGGGTTTTCAGTGTGCGAATCGTGTGATGCAAAGATTTAAGTTCATTTAAGTTGTCATAGTGTTTGTTGTCATGTTGAGCAGTTAAAGCGTCGATAATGCTCAATTGCTGTGCTTTATTTAAAAGCTGCTGATGTTCGTGTTGTCCATGCAAGTCAATGAGTTGTTGCCCGATGTCTTTTAATTGGGTCAAGTTGGCGGGGTGGCCGTTGATATAGGTTTTAGAGCCTTTATCACGTTTAATCACTCGACGAATAACGCAGTTGCCATCGTCGTCAAAGTCATTGCTTTCTAACCATTCTTGTACCTTTGGTAAGTGATTGACGGTAAAGTCAGCATAGACATCACAGGTGTTTTCACCATGTCTTATGAGTGCGTTATCAGCTCTAGCGCCCAGCATTAAAGCAATAGCCTTTAAAATGACGGATTTACCGGCGCCAGTTTCACCGGTTATCACCGTTAAGCCATTATCGAAATCTATGTGTGTTTTTTCGATAACCGCTAAGTTTTTGATGGATAGTGACGAGAGAGCCACTAGTGTATTTCTCCCCAGTTTAGTTTACTGCGAAGCGTGGCGTAATAGTCATGGTTGATGGGTTTTACCATTTTCACTCGGTGTTTATCTTTTTTAATGCGAATCACATCGGCATCCTCTGGTCGATAGGATATCAGTCCGTCAGCAGAAATGTGACAGGATTTAATGTTGGCATCATCGAGTTTGAATTCGATTTTGCTATTAGCCGACAATACAATGGGTCTATTACTCAAAGTGTGTGGCGATATGGGGACTATCACAACAGTATCTAAGCCAGGCTGAAGAATTGGCCCTCCAGCGGCTAGTGAGTAGGCTGTTGATCCGGTAGGGGTTGAGACAATGACGCCATCAGAGCGCGAGCGTGTCAGGAACACGCCATCAACAAAACACTTCCAGTGTAATAATTTTGCATGCGTGTCTCGACCAATTACAAATTCATTAAAAGCGATGTCTGAGTGAACAATATTGCCTTGGTTTTCAACGTCCATTTGCAGTAACAGCCTTTCTTCAATGGCATAATCACCAGCGAGGATGCTATCAATTGAAAGTGTCATATCGGAGAGGCATATATCCGTTAAAAACCCGAGTGTGCCTAAGTTGATACCGACGATTGGGACACTGTTAGAAGCAAAAAGCCTCGCGACATGGAGCATGGTGCCATCGCCTCCAATGACGATCGCAAGATCTAATTTATTTAAATCTTCAGTAGTGATTTGTAAATTGGATAAATCACTTAGGATTTCTTTGGATGTAGTGCCGCCTAATAATACTGTTTTACCTTTGCTTTCTAAATAAGCGGACAAGTCTGTTACGGCCCCTTTGACTGTGGCGTCATTATATTTTCCGTAAATGCCGATAGTTTGAAACATAGTATTATTGTTTTTGATAGTGAATCGTAATTTGTGCTTTTAAGGTTTGTTGCTATTTATTCTGTCGTTAGAAAAAATTAACTTGTTGAAAAATTAGGTGATGATTGTCGCTAATTTTGCACCCACTTGTCTAGCATAAAACTCGATACATGTTATTCTTTGAGAATTCGTGTAGTCCTATCGACTGATCAATATATAAAAGACCATTCTATCTAATGCCTACTGAAAATCGTTCTGACATTATTCTTAAGAATTTAGTGCAATTGTATGTGCGAGATGGGCAGCCTGTTGGCTCAACGAAATTAGCAAATAATGCTGAGTTAGCAGTCTCTTCCGCGACAATCAGAAATGTTATGGCAGATCTTGAGTCTAAAGGGTTGATTGTTTCGCCTCACACTTCTGCGGGGCGAATTCCGACGGCAAAAGGGTATCGCTTGTTTGTCGATAGTTATGTTAGAGCCAAGCCTTTAAATAGACAGAGAATCGCGGATTTAAGCGAACAATTTATTGATGAGTCTGATCCAGACGTATTGATTAAAAAGGCATCTAAAGCGTTGTCAAAAATGACCGAGTTTGCTGGTGTTGTGATGATTCCAAACCAGAACGTTGCGCAATTTAAGCAAATTGAATTTATGCCGCTTTCGGGAGATCGAGTGCTTTCAATTTTAGTCACGGAAGATGGGCGGGTGCAAAATCGCGTGATTAACTTGAGTCGTGACTATTCACAATCCGAGTTGATTGAGGCGGCAAATTATTTTAACGAGCTATATTCAGGGTCAAATCTTAGTGAAGTTAGGAATAAATTGATTGACGATATTCAAGAAGATAATGAGGAAATGCATCGTATCACCAAAAATGCGATGGATATAGCGAGAAAAGCGCTAGTTGATGAAGGTGATGACAAGGCCGATGTCATGTTAAGCGGTGAACAGAAATTATTGGATGTGCCTGACCTGTGTCAAATTGAAACATTGCAAAAGCTGTTTAATGTTTTTAAGACTAAGCAAGACTTATTAGACCTACTTGATCGAAGCATGAAAACAGAGGGGGTTAATATTTATATTGGTGAAGAATCGGGGTATGGCTCGCTGGATGACTGTAGTATTGTGACAAAAACCTATGAGGCAGAAGGTGAAATACTAGGTACTCTCGGTGTCATTGGTCCGACAAGAATGGTTTATTCTGATGTGGTATCCGTTGTCGACGTAACGGCAAAACTATTGAGTAATGCGCTTCGGACGAAATGAGGGATATCTAGTGAAACCACAATTAAACTATGTGGAATATGCTGCTCATGATTTATTAAAAACTCAAGTTTTTTTTGAAAACGTATTTGAGTGGGAATTTACTTATTATGGCGAAGAATATATGTCTTTCTCCGCAGTAAATGCCGGATTAGATGGTGGTTTTTATAAAGCCGATCTCCAGGCACAGCAAAAGCAAGGCTCTGCGCTGATGGTGTTTATTAGTCAAAACCTTAATGAAACCCAAGCAGCAATTGTAGATGCGGGCGGCACAATTAATATTCCGACTTTCGAGTTTCCTGGAGGCAAGCGCTTCCACTTTATTGAGCCGAGTGGTAACGAGTTTGCCGTATGGTCA
>JBOEGT010000032.1:0-81570 GCA_050633585.1 Arenicella sp. | reverse complement strand
TTTTCTAGAAGTGAACCAAAGCTTATTGCACTTCTGGTTTTTATCTTCTTGTTACACAGCTTTGTCGTTACGGAGGCGGTGCTTGCTAAAAAAGACAATGCTTTATCAACATTTTTATTACTCATGGCTAAGTCATAGGCACTTAGCGTTTTAAGATATGGAGCATTCGCTTCCGTTTGATTGTTGTTACTGCTACATCCAATAAGAATGCTAGAGATAATAGATGTAAATAGTAATTTGTAGGTATATGTCATTTTGCTGTGAGTGTCTTGTTCCCATCAAGATATGCTTTTACGTTGAAACAATGAGAATGGTTTTTACTCATTGTTTCAACGGGCGCAATTGTATATCAAACAATCTTTTTATGTGACAAACCTGTGCCCGTTAGCCAACCAGTCTCAAGTCTCAATTCAGAATGCTGTCAAACTATTTTTTAACTAAAAGTTTTATTTTTGAGCTTTTCTAATCTGAAAAATAAACTCGACTAAAAACGCCGTAGTCAGGCCAAAAAGAAGCAGTCCATTCACCGCGGTCAAGCCTGATAGTACACGCCATTGAGGGTCTAGCGTGATATCGCCATAGCCTAGTGTTGTCATTGTCACTAAGGAAAAATACACAGCGGGCTCTATTTGATTGAACACACCTAAAAAGAAAAAAGTGCCTGCCCATATCCATGTGCAAATTGTGATGCTACTTAGCATCCATAAAACAACAGAGGTTATGGCAATCATTGTGTTGAGCGATGATGATCCTTTGAGAAACCACTCTCTATTTTGGTCGGCGAAGCTTGCTGCAAAACCAATGAATACAGCATGAATAATGATGGTTAATATCATCAATACACTGCCAATAAAAAGTTGTTCAATAATCATTTAATAAATAAAAAAGTGTCAAAAATTTGATGTAAGTCTAGTTTTTTTAGCGGTTTCGTGAGGACGTCATCCATCCCTCGTTGAATGTAATTTTCTCTATCGCCCAATAGTGCGTTAGCCGTTAGGGCGATAATAGGAACTTTAGGGAATTGATCTGCGTTTTTTTCAAGTTCACGAATGTGTGTTAACGCAGTGAGTCCATCCATGACGGGCATGTTGATATCCATCAGTACAAGATCATAAGACGATTTTTTGTAAGCGTTTATTGCTTCTTCGCCATTATTTGTGATGTCAAATTGGATATTAATACTGTCAAGAATTGCCGAAATAAGCAGTTGATTTACTTTGTTGTCTTCAACAACGAGGACTCTTTTTTGGGAGTAGTCGTGATTTGTTAATTCTCTTATCGGAGTGTGTTTTAGAAGCTGAGTTTTAGGGAATGTGAGTTGAAATGCAAAAACACTGCCTTTATCTTTTTGGCTATCAACCGTTAAATTGCCTTTCATTTTCTGAACTAATTGATATGAAATGGCTAAGCCTAAGCCAGTCCCTCCATATCGCCTTGCCATAGATTTGTCGGCCTGCAAAAAAGGGTTGAATATATCACTGAGGTTTTTTTGATCTATACCAATTCCAGAATCTTCTACAAAAAATAAGACAGTCAAGCATTCACCGTCTTCTTCTACGGCCTTGATTGATACTGACACATAGCCTTTTTCAGTGAATTTTATTGCATTGCTTACAAGATTGCTGATGACTTGTCTTAGCCTCAATGAGTCTGCCATCACACCTTGATCCAGCAATTCATCTATCTCAACCATCAGTAAAATATTCTTTTCACTGGCTTTACATTTAAATAGTTCAATCGCTGGTTCTAATGCTGTTTTTAGGTTGATGGGTTGGAAGTCTAGTTCAAGCAATCCAGATTCTATTTTAGAGAAGTCCAATGTATCGTTGATGGTCCCCATTAACGTATCTGAACTTTGGTTGATTACCTCAATATAGTATTGCTGAGTTTTGGTGAGTTTGGTTTCGGTTAATTGTTCAATAAAGCCAATGACACCATTCAAAGGGGTACGTATTTCGTGGGCAAGCGTTGCTAAGAATCTGTCTTTAGCATTTTGTGCGTGTTTCAGTTCATGTAAGGATTTTTCAAGTTCTTGTTCTTTTTTTCGTAGTTGTTTTGTTGCGAAGCATGCTTGGATACTATTGTCTAATTTATGACATAAGGGGTGAAGTATTTTGATAGATACGTCATCCAATGGTTGCCTCTTTCTAAATAGGAGTAGACCTGTTTTATTGAGGTTGAAAAAATAGCAGCTTTCCTCTTTAGTTTGCTTAAACAGCAATAGATGTTTATCACTCACATCGCCATTTGCCTTATGATCAAATGCTTGTCGAGCAAGGTGTGCATAAGTGTCGTCATAACTTCGTCGAGGAATATGTGAAATAGGTAGATCAATATTGTTTTTATCAATAATGCCAATGCCTATGCCGTCCAGTTTGCGAAGAATGGTCGTCATTGACTCTTTTAGTGAAGACTTTAAGTCAGTTGAATTGCCAATAGACATGGCAATTTCATACTGGACACGAGTTTGTTTTTCAATGTCTGTTGGAGCCATACACTATATCAAGGCGACAACTGTTGTTTTATTATAAAACTCGAGATAACCACTTCCTGAGTTTGCTATTTCCCCTAATACTAACGCACCAAACAGCGGAGTGTTTTTGGGAAACTCACAGGCAACCGCAATTATTTCTTCGTGGAAATCATCTTTTAGAAACAAGGCTCTAGAAATGCAATCAATGAGCAATACGCCATCGGGTGAATGTGTTTTTGTTGCTACGTCACTCGAGGTGTTTTTAGCGGCGTTGATCAATGCGTTTTTATTGCCACGGAGGATGTCAATATGATCACCTTCAGAAATTTCTCCGACACACACTAGATGCCCATCAGCTGTGATTGTAATCGGATCTCTTACGATATACTCGCCGTCAATCTTTTTTATTCCGATAGGAAAAGATTGTGCGAATTCAAAAAAATTAGACTCCGTTAATCGATGAATGATGTATGGTTGCAGGCTTGATTCATACACATCAAGCGCATTTTTATAATCTATTTCTTTAATGATGTTTTTTTCAACGGATGTAGCGACATAACCTTTTTTTAACGGTTCCCAGCCATGACCTACGTTAACTGCAGATTTGCTGTCTAATAAAGCGATTGCTGCACTTGCCTCAAAAATGCCTTGATTGGTCATCACACATGGCTTTTTTTCAAAGCTTAAAGAGCCTGCACCGCCACCTAAGTATTGAACATTCGCACCATAGATAGCAAATAACCCGTCTAGAAAAGAACCAATTCGGTCTGAAAGCCCATCGACAAAAACAAGCATAGATTGGCATTCAATGTTGTCAGGAATTTTCTCAACAATAATATCTTCAAAGTCGGCATTATCATCATTTAAGCCATCAATAATAGTGGTGGTCAGTAGTTGATCTATGGCAATTAAAATGTAGCCGGTTTGATAATTTTTATGTCCATACACCACTTGAGGAAAAATACCGCCTATTAAAGGCTGGGGTATGCTGTGTAATAAAGAGGTTAGGGTTTCACTGGACCAGTTGTTTTCATCACACCCTAATAAAATAAGGCTTTTGGTTTCATGTTTGGCGCAAAGTACTTCTATATCTTGAGCAAGTGTGTCTAAGTTGGTGCTTTGACTAAAAATTGTTTGCATAAAAACATCCTTGCAGTTGTTAGCGTTATTTTCAGTATAAGATAATCGATCGATAAAAAAATAGCTTTACAGTGTTTTTATTTTATACCTAGTTAACCATTAAGCTGGTTGAGCTGAGATAATATTAGCAAAGAAGAATAGTGTGACTGCTTTTAGATAGTAAAGATGGCTTAAGTCTAGTAAGGTATTTGCCTATCTCTGATTGATTATCTATCTCCACCAATGAAGACTAAAAATCTAAATTTGCTATTGTTAAAGACGACATTTAATACGACGAGTTGGCTTTGTAGGGCTATTCAGGAAAATATCGCTAAAAGGTCGTCTTGTAGCTTGTTAATTTGTTTTTTAGTTTTGCAGAGCCATTATGCTATTGCTGCAAAACAGTTAAATATAGGCATGTTATATGATGGGACTAGCGAAGGGAGCGTCATTGATGCTAGTTTGGTCAAAAGAGAGATTAAAACCATATTAGAGCCGGAGTTTTCCGTGAATTTTTCAGAGGAGAATGGGGAGTGGACAGCGGAGGGCATTGGTGAAAATTTAGAAAGTTTATTGCGAGACCCTAATGTTGATATGGTTATTCCTTTGGGGCTTTATGGTTCTCACGCTGCGGGGAAAATTCCAGTATTAAAAAAACCAGTGATTGCTAGTTTTATTCCTGACCCTGAATTACAAAATATACCTCTGACAAAAGACGCCCGTAGTGGGAAAAAAAACTATACTTATATTAGTGGCTTACAAAGTTTTCGGCAGGACATGGAGCGAGTTTTTAAAGTGCTGCCTACCAATAAGGTCGCATTGTTAGGCGATCGCTTAATCATTGAAGGCATTCCAGAGTTGACAAATACTCGCTCCCTTTTTGGGGATCGAGAAATTGAAATTATTAGTATGGAGGGATCATTAAATGACGCGCTATCTAATATTCCCGATGGGGTAGATACTTTATTGGTTGCGCCTTTATCAAAATTTACGAACGATGACGTCATTAAATTTTCTGAAGCGTTAATCAAACGCAATATTAAAAGCGTTAGCTTTGCAGGAGCGAATGAGGTTCGTCAAGGTCTATTACTGGCAGTAGGGTCTCAACCTTCAGACGACTTGCGCTTAGCAAGACGTATTGCATTAAATGTTTTCAGTATCCTTTCTGGTGATAAGGCATCTGAATTACCCGTGACTATCCAGTGGGGTCAACGTATTTCCTATAATGTTGATACTGCCAAATCAATAGGGTTTGAATTGCCTTGGGATTTAGCGTTAACCAGTGAAAAAATATATTCGAAAAAAGCGTTGAATAGTACTAAGAGTGACCTGAGTTTGACAGAAGTCATAGATTTGGCTATCGAAAGGAACTTGAGTTATGAAATTGAAAAACTCAATTTAGATATTAGCCAAGATGATGTATTAATTGCGAAATCAAAATGGTGGCCTCAAGTGGAATTGTCAGCACAATACACTCAGCTTGATCAAGAAGTTGCTTCCTCTGCTAATCCAGAAAAAAGCACGGATGCTAATGTGTCCGCTAGTCAGTTGCTGTATTCAGAAACAGCTAAATCAGCGCTAGATTCGGCTGAACTCTCAAAATTAAGTGGCAATGAGCAACTAGAAATCGCATTGTTGGATACTATTGGAAATGTAGCTCAAATATATTTCACTATTTTGCGTTCACAAGCACTAAGAGATGTTCAAAGATCAAACTTACTTGTCTCTATTCAAAACCTCGAATTATCTGAAAATAGATTTCGTTTGGGAGCTGTGAATCAAACAGACGTTTTGCGTTGGCAGAGCCAAATTGCACGTGACAAACAAAACTTGTTAGCGGCGGAAACGGATGTGAATAACGCCATTATTAATTTGCAAACTTTTTTGCATTTACCATTATCGGTTGATCAAAGCTTTGACCTTCTTCGTCAGAAAGAGCTTATTGCTCAAGTATTGAGCGAACCAATTAGGCAAATTTTTGACCAGCCTCAACAGCGACAATTATTAGAAAAATGGACTATTGAGAAAGGTATAGAAAGTGCGCCGGAGCTTAAGCAGGCAACTTACCAACAGCGGATCAGTGAAAGACAGCTCTTATCGTCACAGCGCTCTCGCTTTGTTCCCGATGTAAGTTTGACCGCGGCTTATGGGAAAAACCTCTCTCGTGATGGTGTCTCAGCTGTTGAAGCAGATCAAATATTACCGGACTCTAATTGGTCTGTCGGTTTGCGCGCCTCACTACCGCTATTAACGGGTGGAGAGCGACAAGCAAATATATCTAAAGCAAAATCACTGTTAAAACAAAGCGAGTTAAGGCAAGAAATAACGAAAGATAATGTCCGTTTTTCAATCTGGAATGCTTTAAATCAATTGAGTTCAAGCTATCCAGCAATCCGCTTGTCTCAGCAGGCCGTTGATGCTGCAGAGAAAAATTTGAACTTAATTCGAGAGCAATATTCCAGTGGCACGATTCAAATTACGACATTAATTGATGCTCAAAACTCAACGTTGTCTGCTCAACTAGCGGCTGCTCAAGCTGAATATTCTTATTTAATCGATATGGTCGGTTTGATGCGAGCGATTAGTGATTTTCGTTTTTTCCGTGACCCCAATAGAGTGCAGTCATGGTTGGCTGAGTTTTCGGAGTATCGAGAACAATCTTTGAATCATCCGAACTCACAAAAGAACTAAATATCACACCTCTAAATTTGAAAAAACCTATTAACGAGTGTATTCATTATGATTTCTATCAGACCTAGCCAGAAACGAGTCAGATTCACTTTAGTCAGCCTTTTTGTATCAATGTTGTCTGCCTGTGCTGAAGAAGAAGCGCCTGTAGTCGAGGTGTTGAGGACTGTCCAATATCAAGTTGTTATTCCTGCTGAAGTGGCCAATCAGCGCGTGTTTACAGGCACAGTGCGTTCGTCGCAACAATCTCGATTGAGCTTCAAGGTGGGAGGTAATGTATCCCAGCTGCCAGTTAAGGCAGGAGATAAGCTCGTTAAAGGTCAACTTATTGCAAGCCTCGATGCCTCAACATATGAGCTGCAAGCTGCTCAATCGCGCGCCTCTCTAGCGCAATCCACTGCTGCGGAGCGTAATTCCGCATCTGTGTTTCAACGGACAAAAAACCTTTATGAAAACAACAATGCCTCGCGTACCGATTTAGATAGCGCAAGGGCAAATGCTGAGTCAGCGGCGGCGCAATCTAGGGCTGCTGAAAAAGCGCTGGCTCTCGCGAATTTGAATGTGCAGTACACACGTCTTACCGCGCCTTATGACTGTGTTGTTGCTAGCGTCAATGTCGAAGTTAATGAGAATATAACGAGTGGAAGTAGTGTGATCACTGCTGACTGTGGAAACGAATTAGAAGTGGCGATTGAAATTCCTGATAGTTTAATCTCAGAAGTGGCTAAAGTGCAGCCAGTCAGCATTAAGGTAGATTCTATTAAAGGTAAGGTATTTACGGGTTCGATTGATGAAATTGGTGTGGCTGTTGCTGGTAATGGTTCTACGTTTCCCGTCACAGTCAAAGTGTCTGACCCAGATGGGCTGTTACGTTCAGGTCTTGCCGCTGAAGTGACCCTTCAATTTGCAAATAATAACGCGTTAGATGTGTATCTTCCTATATCAGCAGTGAATGGCGATAGTGACGGTAGTTATATTTTTATTGCCGAACCAACGATTGAAAATCAAGCGGTTGTTAAAAAGCGTCGAATTCAAACTGAAGGCTTAAGCAGTAACGGTTTAAAGGTGGTTTCGGGGTTAAGGCAGGGTGAAAGAGTGATTACTGCCGGTGTGAAAACAATTAGGCCTAACATGACAGTTTTATTGAGCAAGTAGGTAAATACTGACAGCATTTAATGAGTCGCCATCAATATGACATCTAACATAAATAATCAATAGTTATGAATATTACTCAGTTTGCCATTCAGCAAAATCGCATCACGTTTGTATTGGTGACACTTTTAACGATTGCTGGGTTATTGGCGTACCAAAGTTTACCCAAGGCTCAAGATCCTGGCTTTACAATTCGTACTGCAGTGATTACGACGCAATTCCCTGGAGCGAATCCCGAGCGGGTTGAATTATTGGTGTCTGACAAGATTGAAAAGAAAGTTCAAGAGATGCCAGAAGTTGATTTCATTACAAGTGAGAATCGTACGGGCATATCAATTGTGAGCGTGAATTTTCGAGAATCAATTAAAAATATGCGACCGGTTTTTGATGATTTGCGACGCAAGATTGAAGACGTCAAAGGCGATTTGCCAAATGGTATTCGCGATCCGATTGTGAACGACGAGTTTGGCGATGTGTTTGGCAGTGTTTACATCTTGAAAGGTGATGGGATTGAATACGCTAAGCTTAAGAATATTGCAGACGATATTCGTGATCGATTGTTGAAAGAGCCAGAAATTTCCAAAGTGAATATTCATGGCTCTCAAGATGAAGTTATTTTTGTCGAATATAACAATGCGCGTTTGACTGAGTTGGGGCTTTCTCCTCAACAGTTATCCAATATTTTAGCGAACGTCAATATCTTGTCATCGGGTGGGAATATATTAAGCGGCAAAGAACGCATTGCTCTTGAGCCGAGTGGTAATTTTGAGAGCGTTGCTGATTTACGTTCAACAATAGTGCAGTTGCCAAGTGCTTCGGAAGGAAGCTCGTCACCTCGATTGGTCTCGCTAGGAGATATTGCGACTATTTATCGAGGTTATGTTGACCCTCCTGAAAGTCTGTCACGAGCCAATGGTGAACCAGCCATGGCAGTTGCTATCTCATTAAGAGAAGGAGGTAACATCCTCGCTTTAGGAGAGCGTTTGAATGAAATTATTCCCCTGATTGAAGCCGAATACCCCTTAGGTGTTTCATTGGAGAAAATTTGGTTTCAGGCTGATTTGGTCGAAAAAAATGTTGACGATTTTTTAGTCAATTTGCTGCAAGCAGTGGCAATTGTGATCTTAGTGATGGTGGTTACTCTAGGTTTTCGTACGGGTTTTTTAGTGGCCTCTCTAATACCAATGACGATGATCATCACGTTTTTTATCATGCAACAATTTTCTATCACGGTGAATCAGATTTCGTTAGCAGCACTGATTATTGCATTGGGCTTGTTGGTTGATAATGCCATTGTCATGGTTGAGTCGGTTTTGGTTAAACGAGAACAGGGTATTAACGCTTTGCAAGCCGCTATTCTTTCTGGGCAAGAAATGCTGTTGCCATTACTTGTTTCGTCATTAACGACGGCGGCCGCTTTTATGCCAATCGCGTTGGCTGAATCAGCCGTCGGCGAATATACCGCAGATATATTCTATGTAGTGGGCATCGCATTACTCACTTCATGGGTGCTTGCAATGACATTTATTCCGTTGCTTACGATTCCATTGCTAAAGATAAAGGCTCAAGCCACAGAAGCCCTCGAAGGTTTTGACGGCATTATGTACCGTATTTATCGTCCTATGATTGAGTGGTCTTTGAAGCATAAGCTAATGTTTTTTATATTGATTTTTGGCTTGTTTTATTCGGCGATTTTTGCATTTCGTTTTGTGCCTCAAATTTTCATAGCGCCTTCACAAGATCCTGTATTTACTGGAAAGTTAGAACTACCGTTAGGTACGGCCGTAGAAACAAGCCAGAAAGTGATTAGCGATGTTGATCGCTATATCAAGGCCGAGTTTTATGATCCGCAGTGTACGGGTATTGATGCACAAGGTAATCAAAGAAGCCATCAGCTAAAGAATTGGCTCATGTTTATTGGCGAAGGGGGCCCACGTATGAGTCTAGGCTTAGACCCACCGAATCCGAACCCCGCCAACTCTTTTATGGTTGCTAACACGTGTAAAGGTGGTGATGTTGAGTCAGTGATAGCCAGTATTGAAAAGTATGTTGCTGAAAAGCATCCAGACCTTCAAGTTCAACTTAAACGTTTAAGTAATGGGCCTCCAGTTTCGTATCCTATTTCATTAAGGTTATCTGGCGCAGACTATCAAGTGTTATATGGTTTGTCAGACAAAATTACTGACTTTCTTTATGAAGACCCTGATGTGTTATCTGTTAAAAATACATGGGGGTTACTCAGTAAAAAATTGGCTGTCACCATTGATCAGGATAGAGCACAACGTGCAGGTGTCACGAATAGTGATGTTGCTTATTCATTAAATGCCAACCTTTCAGGGGTTGAACTCACACAATTTCGTGACGGTGATAAGTTAATTCCAGTAAAAGTTCGTACGGTAGCAACTGATCGAAATGATATTGATAAGTTAGATGGTATGAGTGTGTATTCGCAAACAACTGGAAAGTCGGTGCCATTGAAACAGGTTGCTGACATTTCTCTGCAATATGAGCCAGGTGTTATTTTGCGCCGTGATAAAGAAAGAAGTATGACCTTAAATGTTCAGCTAAAAGCTGGAGTTACAGCAACGGAAGTCAATGCTCGATTAAGGCCATGGCTGAATGAATTGCAACAAAAACGGGATGTATGGCCTTCGTCTTATCAACTCTTTGAAGGCGGCGAATCCGAATCTTCGGGAGATGCAAATGCCGCTATCGGAGCTAAATTGCCAATTGCCTTAATGATAATTGTGATGCTATTGGTGATTCAATTTAATTCTGTTCGTCGGCCAATTATTATTTTGTCGACTATTCCACTAGGAATTATTGGTGTGGCGTATGGTTTATTAATTGCGCAATCGTCATTTGGTTTTTTTACTATTCTTGGGATCATCGCGCTCTCAGGAATTATTATTAATAATGCCATTGTTTTATTAGATAGAATTTCTATTGAAATAAATGAGCTCGGTAAGCCTCCTAGGTTGGCAATTGTTGATGCCTGCCAGCAAAGGCTTAGGCCGATAATATTGACGACCGCAACCACCTCAGGGGGGATGTTGCCATTGTGGTTGTCTGGGAATCCAATGTTTCAACCAATGGCTGTAACGATTATTTTTGGATTGATTTTCGCCACTTTTTTAACACTTTTATTTGTGCCTGTTCTTTATGCTTTATTCTTTAAAGTCAAAGGGTGATGTAATGCAGGGGATTAATTTTTAATTGGCTCATGCCAATGATTCAACGCGAGGCTCTATATGTAATATATAGGGCCTTTTTGTTGTAAAGATGTATTTAACAGCTCACTTATCTGAACGTTGTCAGTTTTATATCTGAGGTTTTTTGCATAAACTTTATTAAATGCAAATATTTATTGCATTTAAAATTAAAATGCATAAAATCATATGTAAATTAAGTATAAACGATAGGTAATTCTAAGTGGTTAAGCAACACAGTGAGATTGAAAAAGGCAATCAGGTTCTTTCGGTATTGCCCGAGCCTCCAACGTCTTTAGAAGGGTTGGCGACTTTATTGATTGATATTAAATCGAGCAATTCACGTTTGAAACTAGGTTCAAGAGCGTTATTGGTGTTATCTGGCATGATCGATAACCCTAACAATGCAGCGCTATATTCCATCTCCCACCTTGCTAAAACCTTTAATGTTAATCCGTCTACGTTAACGCGCCTTGCAAAAGCATTGGGATTTTCAGGTTTTTCAGAGTTCCAAAATATCTTTAGAGATTACACCGCCAAGAGCGACTCGTTTTACAGTAAGCGTGCAGATGACTTGTTTAAAGGAGAGTCTGGCCATGAAGGTATAGATTTAGCGGCAAAAATAGCTAATGATGAAAATATTAACATTGCGACGATGCTGAGTAATTTAAATGCCGCTACATTGGATGCGGCTGTCGAGGCGATTCACCAAGCGAAAAGAGTGCGAACTCATGGTTTGCGACAGTCATACCCCATTGCTGATTATCTATCTTATGGTTTGGGTTTGATTAGGAAAAATGTATCTATCTTAAGTATTGCAGAGCATGGAATTGTGCATGGAATTTCCCAGTTGACACAAGGAGATTTATTATTTGCTATTGGTAGTAAGCCTTATACAAGAAATACGGTGACTGCGGCAAGGCTCGCGAGAAAACAAGGGATTACGGTGGTTGCGATTACGGATACACATTCATCACCGTTGGCTGAATGTGCGAATCATACGTTTATCGCGCCAACTACGGGTACTTTCTTTAGCAATAATATGGGTTCGTCATTAGTGCTTATTGAAGTGTTGCTGTCGTTACTCGCTCAGAAGTTAGGCGACTCTGCATTAGAGTCTTTACGGCATTACGAACAACTCATTAGTGAGATGGAGATAGACCTATAATGGCTACTTACGAAAACATTTTATTTTCAAAGCAGGCGGGTATTGCCCAAGTTCGTCTTAACCGACCTGATCGCTTGAATGCGGTCACTGAAGCTCTTTATGCTGAACTCAAGCAGCTTATTCTGGATATTGAAGGTGATAAGGAAATAAGAGTTGTACTGATTACGGGCGAAGGACGTGCGTTTTGTGTGGGTGCAGATATGAAAGAGCATGCAGGGAAAAATCGAACCGCTTTTCAGCGACGCCAATATTTAGAGGGTGAACAACAACTCTGTTTGGCGATACAAAAAATCTCTAAACCGGTGGTAGCGGCTGTAAATGGCTACGCGCTGGGTGCTGGCGCTGAAATCGCTATTTCAGCAGATTTCATTTTGATGAAAGATTCCGCGCAAATCGGTTTTCCAGAAATTTCGATCGGAACATTTTTAGGAGGAGGGGTTACGCATACGTTGCCTCGATTGATTGGTTTGGCTAAGGCTAGGGAGCTTGTGTTTTTTGGTGAAAAAATTAATGGACAAGAAGCGGCGCGGATTGGTCTAGCTAATCGGAGTTTTCCAGATGAGAACTTTAATAACGAAGTTGAAAATTTTTGCCAACGACTAGCGCAAGGCGCTCCAACGTCAATGGCATTGGCAAAAGAACAGCTAAATGGCTCTAGCGATCGTGATTATGAAACCGCTTTACGCTATGAGCTGGAAGGGATGACATTTTGTGCAACGACAGCTGATTGGCAAGAGGGTGTCGATGCATTTAAAGAGAAACGTAAACCTATATTTGGAGACTGAGAGTAACCCTCAAAAAAAATTATGAGCGATTCATTACAAACCATTTTAGCACCGCAATCAATTGCGATTGTTGGCGCTTCTCGTGATGCAGCAAAACGAGGTAATTTGGCTATTCGTTACCTACAAGAAAACGCCTACCAAGGCGATATATATCCTATTCATCCCCGTGAAGCTGAAATTTTAGGACTCGCATGTTTTTCTTCGGTTGGTGATTTGCCGAAAATCCCAGATTTGGCACTGATTTGTACGCCTGCGCATACATTGCCAGATATTATCCGAGATTGTGGTCAAATAGGTATTAAGGGAGCGGTTGTTTTAGCAACAGGTTTTTCTGAGATAGGTGATGCTGGAACCGCGCTTGAAAACAGAATGCTAGCAGCGGCTAAAGAGACCGGTATTCGTATTATCGGCCCCAATACGTCGGGCATTTTTAATGCACACTGCGGTGCAAATTTAGTCGGTTATCGTGATCTTCACTCTGGCTCTATCGGTTTGCTTTCACAGTCTGGTAATATGGCCTTGTCATTGGTGACAGAAGGAACACAGAATGCACATATCGGTTTTTCTACGTATATCGGTGTGGGTAATGAAGCAGATATTCAATTCCATGAATACTTAGAATACTTTCATCGCGATAAAGCCACTCAGGTTGTTGTTGGTTATATAGAGGGGTTGAAGAGTGGTCGTGATTTTTTGAAATCGGCTGCTCAAGTCTGCTCTGAAAAGCCTATCGTTATCTATAAATCAGGTCGAACAGAAATTGGCCAAAAAACTGCCCAATCACACACGGGTGCGTTGGCAGGTAGTTATGCTATGGCGAAAGACGTCATGCGCCAAGCAGGTATTACCTTGGTTGAGCGTGCCGATGAAATTTTACCAACGGCAGAAACGCTCTCCTTAGTGTCACCATTATTGCCGTTGAAAAGTAAAAATGTTGCGGTGTTGGCGGATGGTGGTGGGCATGCTGCCATTGCTGCGGATAGCTTGGATGTTGCCGGTTTGCAAATACCGAATTTATCAGAAGAAACGCAGAAAGCTTTGCAGGAAATTTTGCCGGAAGGTGCTGCGGTTAGTAACCCTGTTGATGTGGCGGGAGGCACAGATAATGATCCGTTTGTTTTTATTCAATGTGCCGACTTGCTGCTAAGGGATCCAAATATAGACGCGTTGCTGGTGGTGGGCTTATTCGGTGGTTATGCATTGAGATTTAATGAGTCTCTGTTAGAGTTAGAGCTGCTTTGCGCTCAAGAGTTTCCCGTGTTGATTGAAAAAACAGGTAAACCTATCTTATTGCAGAGTCTCTATCAGCCTATGGAAACTGAACCATTAGTGAATTTGAGGAGTTTTGGAGTGCCCGTGTTTGAATCAATTGATACCGCTTCGAGATGTCTGGCAAGTGTTGTGAATTATAGCGAAGCGCAACATAGATTGAGAAAGCAGTCATCAACTCCAGCGGTAGCTACGTATTCTAACCAAACGAATACATTGATTAGCCATGCCTTGCTTGATCAAAGAAATTGCTTGTACGAATATGAAGCGCTAGAAGCTTTGAAAGAGTATGAAGCAGATATAGTCGAGCCATATATTGTCCGTAATCATACGGAGCTAAGCACATTTATTAAACAGCTGGAAAATGATGCATTGTCAGATGAAAACATCGCGAAGCAACGTTGGGTAATGAAAATTGTTTCAAAAGATATTTTGCATAAAACCGATGCTGGAGGAGTATCTTTAAATGTGAAAAACTCAGCATTAGAAACGAGCTATCATCAGATACTAAGCAATGCTAAACAGTATGATGCTAATGCGGATATTCATGGAGTTTTGATAACACCAATGGCCTCAGGTTCTGGTGTCGAAGTTATTATTGGAGTGACCAATGACAAGCAATATGGGCCAGTAATGATGTTTGGTTTGGGTGGAATTTTTGTGGAAGTACTCAAAGATGTGGTTTTTCGTTCGTTGCCCATTACCCCTGTTGATGCTCGTGAAATGTTGTCTGAGATTGCGGGTAGTAAAATTCTAACGGGCGTGAGAGGGCGGCCTGGCGTAAACCTCAATGCGTTAGAGCAATTGATGGTCTCAGTTTCGTCATTGTGTATTCATCATCCAGAGATTGAAGAGTTAGACCTTAACCCTGTATTGGCCCGAGAAGAAGATTACTGCGTGCTAGATGCGCGCATCATTCTTAAGCAAGTTGATCAGGGTTGTTCATCAAAAGTTATGCCATTACAACAGATGACACGAAAGGAGAATTACGCATGAGTGACATACCAACGCTAATTGATGCTAAGTTAAGGCTCGAAAATCGCGTCGCTATATTGACGCTGAATCGTGATGATGTGCGCAATATCCTGACTGGGACAGCCTTAGTTGATGATATAGAAAAAACAGTCCAGTGGATTAATGATTCTGCTGAGGTGTCAGTATTGATCATTACGGGTGCTGGGAAAGCCTTTTCCGCAGGCGGAAATATTAAAGATATGCGAGATCGAAAAGGGACTTTTGGCGGGGATGTTGAAACGGTTCAGCAGAACTATCGACAAGGTATTCAGAGAATTCCTTTAGCCATAGATAGCCTCCAAGTACCTGTAATTGCGGCTATTAATGGGCCTGCGATAGGTGCCGGTTTTGATCTGGCATGTATGTGTGATATGCGTGTAGCCGCAAAAGATGCCACAATGGGGGAAACATTTGTTAACCTGGGTATTATTCCTGGAGATGGCGGTGCTTGGTTCTTGCAGCGAATAGTGGGTTATCAACGTGCGGCAGAGCTTACCTTTAGCGGTAGAGTGTTTGGTGCTGAAGAGGCCGAAAAATTAGGTATTGTTTTAGAGGTAGTCGAGGCTGAAGCTCTCATGGCACATGCGATAACGCTAGCACAGCAGTTTTCTGCAAAGCCTCCTCAAGCCCTGAGGTTTGCAAAAAAGCTCATGAAGCTTGCAGAAAATGCTGAACAAGAGCAGTTTCCAGCGTTTCTCGATCAATGTGGTTACTATCAAGGTGTGTGTCACAATACAGAAGATCACCTTGAAGCGGTTAATGCATTTATTGAAAAACGAAAACCAGAATTCAAGGGGGTATGAATATTTCCTTGAGGCTAGGAATTAAATTCCTGGCACAAAACGTATATTGTGTTCTAGTACTCGATATACTGTCGTTAATCCGTATGAATTAGATACTAATAACTATGGGTAACCATAATCAAAACCATAAAAATAAATAACTATTTGGAGAGATATTACAATGTTTACAAAAACCAAAACTACAGTTGCGGCAGTGCTTTTAGGCATGACGTTTGGTGGTGCTTCAACTGCGACGGCTGCTGAAGGTTCTTTCATTACGATTGGTACTGGTGGTGTCACAGGTGTTTATTATCCTACTGGTGGATCAATTTGCCGTTTGGTCAATAAAGATCGTAAAAATCATGGCATTCGTTGTTCTGTTGAATCCACAGGTGGATCAGTTTACAACTTGAACACAATCCGTGCTGGTGAATTAGACATGGGTGTTGCTCAGTCTGATTGGCAGTTCCATGCGTACAATGGTACAAGCAAATTTAAAGAAGGTGGCGCAAATAAAGAGCTTCGCGCTGTTTTCTCTGTACACCCAGAGCCATTTACTGTGGTAGCTCGTGCAGACTCAGGCATTAAAAACTTCCAAGATCTTAAAGGTAAGCGCGTTAATATTGGTAACCCAGGTTCTGGTCAACGTGGAACCATGGAAGTCTTAATGGATGCACTAGGTTGGACTAAATCTGACTTTTCTTTGGCATCAGAGTTAAAGTCTGCTGAACAATCAAAAGCATTATGCGACAACAAAATTGACGCGATGGTGTTCACTGTTGGTCACCCATCAGGTTCAATCAAAGAAGCGACAACAACATGTGACACAGTGTTAGTCACGGTTGATGGCGCAGCAGTTGATAAGTTAGTGGCTGACAATGATTACTACCGTACAGCAACTATTCCTGGTGGCATGTATCGTGGTAACGACAAAGACGTTAAAACGTTTGGTGTAGGTGCGACATTTGTTTCATCAACAAATACGCCTGAAGAAACGGTTTATCAAGTCGTTAAAGCGGTATTTGAAAACTTTGATAGTTTCAAGAAATTGCACCCAGCATTCAACAACTTGAAGAAAGAAGAAATGGTTAAAGATGGCCTTTCTGCACCACTTCACGCTGGCGCACAACGCTACTATAAAGAAGCAAATCTTTAATGCATCATTGATGTACTGACAGAAGGGCGGGTGACTCTAGTTATAGAGTCACCCGTTTCTGCGTTTTATAAATAAAAAAATTGATAATCAAAGTCATTATCAAGCCATATGAATTTGAGAATTTCTATGTAAGGATTTAAAGGATTTAAAACATTACATAAGTTCCTTTCTAGGAGAAAATAATGAATAAAGAAGAAACTACTGAGGGAGCAATTAGCGATCAAGAGCTACAAGAGATGGTAGCCCAAACAGACAGTGGCGCACGTAATCCAGCGGGAGCTGCTAGTAAATTACTGTTTGGTGTTGCCTTAGCATGGTCCTTGTTCCAACTCTGGGTTGCATCACCTCTCCCATTTATTGCTGGTTTTGGCGTATTTAATGATACCGAAGTCAGAGCCATTCACTTAGCGTTTGCTATATTTTTAGCGTATAGCGCATATCCCGCATTTAAAAAATCTCCTAGAGAATACATCCCGATTATTGATTGGGTTTTTGCCGCAGTAGGTGCATTTTGTGCAGCCTATTTATTTGTTTTTTATGAGCAACTTTCAGGCCGTTCTGGTGCACCAAACACAATGGACTTAGTTGTCGGTGCTTGTGGAATGTTGCTATTACTAGAAGCAACCCGACGTGCGCTTGGGCCGCCTTTAATGGTGGTGGCAATCATCTTTTTAGGCTACACCTTTGGCGGACCTTACATGCCAGAAGTGATAGCGCATAAAGGTCAAAGCTTACCTAAGGTGATGTCCCATCAATGGCTCACCACTGAAGGTGTGTTTGGTGTCGCATTAGGCGTTTCTAGCAGCTTTGTGTTTCTCTTTGTATTATTTGGAGCCATGCTCGAAAAAGCAGGGGCTGGTAACTATTTCATTAAAATGGCTTTTGCCTTACTAGGCCACATGAAAGGTGGGCCAGCAAAAGCAGCTGTGGTCGCTTCGGCAGCAACAGGACTTATTTCAGGTTCTTCCATTGCGAATGTGGCAACAACGGGTACGTTTACGATTCCTTTAATGAAACGTGTGGGTTTCCCTGGCACTAAAGCGGGCGCTGTGGAAGTGGCTGGTTCGACGAATGGTCAGTTAACTCCACCGGTGATGGGAGCAGCTGCTTTTTTGATGATCGAATATGTGGGAGTGTCCTATATCGAAGTGATTAAGCATGCCATTTTGCCTGCAGTTATTTCCTATATAGCGCTTTTTTATATCGTTCACTTAGAAGCGCTCAAAGCAAACATGCAAGGTTTGCCAAGACGTGTTAACAGCACTTTAGCGCAAAAAATGATGATGTTTGCAGCGATTGTTGCGGGCGTGTGCGCCATTGGTTTAGCAGTCTATTACGGAATTGGTTGGATTAAAGACCTTGCTCCGACATTTGCTATCTATATTGTAGGAGCTGGTGTTTTAGCCGCTTATATTGGTTTGATTAAGTTCTCATCAAAATTTGCATTATTGGAAATGGATGATCCCGATTCACCCGTCTTGGAATTACCCGAAGTGGGTCCAACAGTGAAAGTAGGGTTATATTTCTTGCTACCAATTGTTGTATTAATGTGGTGCTTGGTTGTGGAGCGTTTTTCTCCTGGCCTGTCAGCATTTTGGGCAACACTTTTCATGATGTTTATTGTGATCAGTCAACATCCATTGCAAGCGTATTTTCGTAAGACAGACACAACGAATCAGTTTAAAAGGGGCTTGCTTGATTGTGTTGATGGCTTAGTGACAGGTGCACGTAACATGATTGGCATCGGCGTTGCGACGGCGGCAGCAGGTATTGTTGTGGGCACAATCACGTTAACGGGTATCGGCCAAGTCATGATTGAGTTCGTTGAATTGATTTCAGGTGGCAATCTGATACTAGCGCTTATCTTTACGGCTGCAATTTGTATCGTTTTGGGCATGGGTTTACCGACCACTGCGAATTATATTGTTGTGTCTAGTTTGATGGCTCCTGTTGTGGTGTCTCTTGGTGCGAGTAATGGATTAATTGTTCCGTTAATTGCGGTGCATATGTTTGTCTTTTACTTCGGTATTTTGGCAGATGATACGCCACCAGTTGGGCTGGCAGCATTCGCTGCAGCAGCCATTGCAAAAAGTGACCCCATTAAAACCGGTATTCAAGGTTTTATGTATGACATTAGAACCGGCATTTTGCCGTTTATGTTTATTTTCAACACGCAATTACTGTTGATTGGCATTAATAGCATTTTTGAGCTTCTTGTCGTGATCGTGAGTGCCACAATTGCCATGTTATTATTTGCTGCCGCGACACAAGGTTATTGGCTAACAAAAAGCAGAAAATGGGAATCTGCGGCATTGTTGCTAATTACTTTTACGCTATTTAGACCAGGATTCTGGTGGGATATGGTGTATGAGCCACGGACAGAAGTGTCTGCGAGCGAGATAGTGCAAACTGTTGAAGCAATACCGGTAGGTGATAGCTTGAGAATGTTAGTGGCTGGTGAAAACCTAGATGGTAAGTTCATTGAAAAAACGGTGATGCTTCCATTAACTGAAGAAGGTTCAGGCCTTGATAGGCTATCAAAAGCTGGCTTGGAAACGCGTGAAGAAGATGGAAAGATCTTAGCAGATAACGTCGTTTTTGGTAGTGCAGCCCAAGATGCTGGCCTTGACCTTGATTGGGAAATTAAAAATATTCAGGTTGACAATAAACGTCCACCGAAGCATTTAGTTTTTATACCGGCACTCCTCTTGTTAGGGTTTGTAGGTTGGTTGCAAAGACGGCGTATCACAAATGGTCTTAACTTAGGAGGACAAACCAATGTTTAAGAAAATTTTAATGCCAATTGATTTGCAAGAGACTGAACTGACAGAAAAAACGGTTGAAATCGCCATTTACGAGGCTAGAAAACATGGAGCTGAGCTCCATGTTTTAACGGTCGTTCAAGGGTTTGGAATGCCGCTTGTGGCTACCTTTTTTCCTGAAAATGTGATGAAGCATGCATTGAAAGAAGTTGCGAAAGAGTTGAAAAAGTTTACAGCTGAAACAATTCCTGATGATATTAAGGCTCACCCTATAATTTCTCAGGGGGTTCCAGCTGAGCAGGTGCTTAGTCAAGCAAATCAACTCGAAGTCGATTTAATTGTTATACCGTCTCATGCGCAAAGTAGCAAAGAAGTGATGCTTCTAGGCTCTTGTGCTGGGCGTGTTGTTGAACATGCTTCCTGCTCAGTGATGGTAGTCAAAGCGTAGTTTTTCGTTGGCTTGGTGTACTTAGTTATCCACTTAATCTTCAAGGATGGAAGCTTAAGTGGATGTTAATTGTGTTTTATAACAGTCCTTTGGCGTGAAAGGCTTAAATTAGTCACGTTTTGAAACGATATTAACACTTTTGAGTGTTTGCTAAAATCCACGGTTTAATTTTCTATTGGACCTATTTGCTCATGAAATGTAAACGCACTTTTTTAATGATTCTTTCATTATCGTTATGCATTGTTCCGTTCATTTTTTATGGTAGAGGCTATTGGTACCCTTATTATTTGAAGGTTAAAGGTAAGCAAACGGTTGCCGAAGTGATTGCACACATTGAACCTGTTGTTCAAGAGACTTTGAAACAACGTTTTAAACACGTTGGTGCGCATTTTCCTCCTAAAGAAATTACTTTATTAGCAGTCAAAGATCAAAAAAAATTAGAAGTTTGGTCAAAACAACAAGACGATTGGTTATTGATACATGCCTATCAAATTCAGGCAGCTAGTGGGGTGCTTGGTCCAAAGTTGAAAGAGGGTGATCGGCAAGTCCCTGAAGGAATATATCAAATTGCAGGTTTAAACCCAAATAGCTCGTACCACCTATCGATGAAAATAAATTACCCTAATAAATTTGATTTGAAGTGGGCGGCAAAAGAAGGAAGGGATTATCCTGGCACAAACATTTTTATCCACGGCAAAGCTGCATCAATTGGATGTTTGGCCATGGGTGATAAAGTGATAGAAGAACTGTTTTATTTGGTGAATAAAGTGGGTATGAAGAGTGTAACGGTTATTATTTCTCCTTCTGACCCAAGAATTAAGTCATTGTCAGCACAATCCGCTTCCCCGGAATGGGTGAAAATTTTATATCGCAATATTGAATCTAAGTTTCTGGAAATTACGGACTAAGCTTTTAATTTTTACCTAGTTTATGCGACAATTCAGATAAAGCGAGTAGTCAAGCACGCCTTTATCATTGCCCAAATTAAATGGATATTAAATAGTTATTTATATGAAAATCAATATTTTATTTTTCGTCAGTACATTGCTGATTTCAGTTGTTTCACACTCAGTTAACGCAAAAAATCCGTCATCTGCACAAGAGATGTATCAACAGGGTGACGATTATTATTATGGAAAAAATGGGCAATCGAAAGATTATTCTCTTGCCGCAAAATGGTATTTGAAGTCGGCTGAACAAGGCTCTGCGGCCGCTCAAAATAGCCTTGGTTATCTCTATGACGAAGGAAAAGGTGTCGAATTAGACTACGCTAAGGCACGTGAATGGTATTTAAAAGCCGTTGATCAAGGGCACTTGCAAGCAATGAACAATATGGGTTTTTTGTTTGAACAAGGCAATGGCGTTAAGCAAAGCTATCTCAAAGCTCATGGATGGTATTTGAAGGCGGCTAAACAAGGAAATAAGCAAGCGCAAAGTAACTTAGCTTATCTTTATGCTAATGGTAAAGGTGTTGAAAAAAGCTATGAAATAGCATTTGATTGGTACGCTAAAGCGGCTGAACAGGGGGATGTACATGCACAAGTGTATATTGGCTATTTTTACAGTCGAGGTAAAGGCGTGGAGCAAAATTACAAGAAAGCCCATGAATGGTATCAAAAAGCGGCTGACCAAGGTGATGCGCAAGCCCAACAAAACATGGGTTATCTCTATGATGAGGGGAAAGGTGTAGAACAAAATTACACAACAGCCTATGAATGGTATCTGAAAGCCGCTGAACAGGGTCACGTTCGAGCTCAAAATAGCCTTGGCTATATGTATGAAGATGGTTTAGGCGTAAAACAAAATTACGCAAAGGCCCTTGAATGGTATCTTAAAGCCGCCAATAAAGGTCATTCAACAGCCCAACAAAATCTTGGTTATCTTTATTATGAAGGAAAAGGTGTGGAGCAAGATTATGTTAAGGCAAGCGAATGGTATCGAAAGGCCGCTGAACAAGGTTCGGCAAGGTCACAATTTCGACTCGGTTACCTCTATGATGAAGGAAAAGGTGTAGAACAAAATTTCTTCAAAGCCAAAGGGTGGTATCTCCAAGCGGCTGAACAAGGCAATGTTACGGCTCAATATAATCTTGGTTATATGTATCATCAGGGGAATGGGATAGAGCAAGACTATGTCAACGCCAGAAAATGGTATTTAAAAGCGGCCGAGCAAGGTGATGAAGATGCGCAGTTTTATGTAGGGCTCTTTTACAATAAAGGTTATGGCGTTGATATTGACTATGTGAAAGCGCGTGAGTGGTTCTTGAAAGCGGCTAATCAAGACGATGCTGACTCACAAGTGCGCCTTGGTTATTTGTATAGTAAAGGTCATGGAGTTAAGCAGAGTTATGCAACAGCTTATGATTGGTACCTGAAAGCAGCCAATCAAGGACAGGCTCAAGCACAACAAAATTTGGGCTATTTTTATGATGATGGCAAAGGTGTCAAGCAAGATTATAAAAAAGCACTGGATTGGTATCAGAAGGCGGCTAAACAAAATAATACCGATGCACAAAATAATCTTGGCTATATGTATGAACAAGGTAACGGCGTGCGTCGAAACTATAAGAAAGCCTATGAGTGGTATACAAAAGCCGCTGAGCAAGATAATGATGTCGCGCAAGTCAATATTGCCTACCTTTACGAAGAAGGGAAAGGCATCAATAAGAATCTTGATAAAGCTAAAGAGTGGTACCAAAAAGCAGCTTTATTAGGGAATGAAGATGCTATTGCAGCTTTGAAAAAGTTTTAATTGAGCCATTTATGGAATCATTCGGCATCATTTGATTTTTATTAAGTCAAAGAATGGAGGAATTTAATCAGTTCAGGGTGCTTGTGATATGCTGTGTTTAGCCTTAACCAAGGTGTGGGGGTTAGGTCTGGTCTGTATACACTGCCAGGAGCAATGATTAAATTACTAGCCGCTGCCAATTTGGATATTTTTACGGAGTCTTCAACTCCAGGGACTTTGAACCATATGAATTTTCCACCTGCATTTTTACTAAAAATATCAAAATTTAAGCTTTCTAACTGATTGATCATCGAATGAATGTTGTTTTCAGTTCCTTGTATAAATTTATGCAACATGCTCCTATAGGATGGATCGGTAAGTGCGTTGTATACTAATTGTTCATCAACAGCAGAGCTAGTGATGCTAGACAGTACTTTAATATTGGCAAATTCTCTCGCAAGTTTTCTATCACAAGCTATATAGCCGACACGAAGTGCTGATGAAACTGACTTAGAAAATGTTGAAACATAAATAACATTCTCGAGTTGGTCAAGCGTTGAAAGTCTAGTGTTATTGTTGGTTGCTAAATCAGAATATGAGTCATTTTCAATTATGGTAATGCCATGTTCAGATGCTAAATTTAGAAGTTTAAACCCACAATTTGGTGAAATGCTAGTCCCTGTGGGGTTGTGGAGTACTGATTGAGTAAAGAAAAGTTTTGGGTTGTATTGTTTGATTAATTTTGCACATATATTTATGTCTGGCCCGCTTGGCGTCCTAGGAACACCTATAGCCTTAATATTATGAAGCTTTAAGTTTCCAAATAAGTTGAAATATCCTGGGTCGTCAACTAAAACTGAATCCCCTGGTTTCAGCATATATCTAATAATAAAATCGAATGCTTGTGTTGCTCCTTGAGTTAGAATTATTTGTTCTAAATCCGATTGGATGGAAATATCATTTAATTTAAGCTGGATTAATTGGCGTAAATTATTCAAGCCTTTAGCACTTCCGTATTTAACCAAGCTAGAACTTTTTCGAGTACTTAATTTTTTAAGGCTTTGGCTTATTAGTCTGCTATCCATTAATGATTCGTTAGGTGAAACGCCACTACTAGCATTTAGTTTTCCGGGTTCATCTTTCAGTTGGCCTCTAACAAACCATATATAGTCAAATGCTTGTTTGATTGGGTCTGATTTAGTTTGTTTGATCTCTTCTTTTTTGTATGTTTTTGGAAGTTTGGCATAAAACCCTGCACCAGGCCTCGATTCTAAAAAGCCTGTTAAAACTAACTTGTTAAAAGCTCCTGAAACAGTGTATGGGCTAATTGCATGGTCTGAAGCAAATGATCGTATGGAGGGTAGCTTTGCTCCATGTAGCAGTATTTTTTTATAAATTAATTTTGAAATTCCATCGACAATTTGTTCGTGGAGAGTGGAGTCATCGTTTCGATCAAGCTTTAAGAGAGACATTTTTAAATATTGTACTGGTTACTACACCAGTATAGTTTAGTGATTTTTATTATTTTTGTATATTTAAATTGTAATATATTTATCTTAGATTGATTGTGAAATAAATCCAGAAGGTAGGTGTATATGAATTTTTACGATTATAAAAATTTTTTTCTTAGATGCGGTGTTATTGCATTTTTTTCTGTTGTAACTTTTACAAATTCTTCAGCAAGAAACCTTGCTGTTGGGGTAAATGCTGAGCCGACGTCAATGGATCCTCATTACCATAATCTTACGCCGAATAACCAGATTAATGCTAGTGTTTTTGAGTCGCTGACAAGGCACGATAACACTTTTAAAGTTATGGAATCTTTGGCTGTAAATTGGCGTTTATTAGATGAGGTTACATGGGAGTTTGTTTTACGAAAAGGAGTCAAATTTCATGATGGTAGTGATTTTGATGCTTATGATGTTGTTTTTTCAATCTGTCGTGTCCCTGAAGTAGAAAATAGTCCTGGCTCATTCGCAAGTTTTACCAAGGCAATTTCATCTATAGAAGTTGTTAATTCTCATAAACTTCTTTTTAGAACTGACAAAGCTTTTCCTTTGCTTCCCAAAGAGTTAGCTTCTGTCGCTATAATTTCTGGCGGTGATGAAAAAGAATGGTCATTTATTAAAGAAGGTTGCCAAGGACCTGTTGCTGGGTGGCCTACCACCGAAGATTTTAATCTTGCTGTCGGTAATTATTCGTTTGGTACGGGCCCTTATAAGCTGAAAAGATTTATTCAAGGAGATAAGGTTGTTTTATCCAGGAATGATAATCACTGGGGTGAAGTAAAGCCATGGTCAAATATTACAATTAAAAGATATCCTTCTGGCGCTCCTGCGGTAGTGGCTTTATTGAATGGTGAGGTTGATCTTATTGAAAATCCTCCAGTAGAGAATTTTGGTCGAATTATGCGCGAAGGTCTTTACAATGTTTATAGTGCTGTAACCAGCAGGGTGATTTATATAATGTTTAATCACCAGAAAGAAGGATCTCCACCCACTGTTTCTGGTGCAGGAGGTCGTAACCCTTTTTCAGATGCTCGTGTTAGACGAGCAGTAAGTCTTGCTGTGAACCGAGATGCAATTGCTGATCGTATTATGGGGAATTTTGCGGTCCCTGCAAATCAATACTTGCACCCAAAAATGTTTGGTACTGACAAGAATGCAAAGCGGTTGAGTTTTAATCCAGAATTGGCTAGACAGCTTTTATCAGAAGCTGGTTATCCCGAAGGGTTTGATGTCACTTTTTTTGCTACAAATGATCGTTATACGAATGATTATAAAATAGCTCGTTCAATAGCCGCAATGTTGACGAGGATTGGAATTCGGACGAAATTGGAAACAGTTAGTAAAAGTAGTTTTTTTAAGCGTCGTAATAAAGGGGAGTACGCTATTTGGATGGCTGGTTGGGGTGCTGCGTCAGGTGAAATGTCGAACCCACTTAGAGCTTTGGTAGCCACAAGGATTGAAAATAAAGGTTTTGGAACAGTTAATAGAGGAGGTTATTCAAATAAATTAATCGATAATTTGTTAGATAGGGCATTGCAGACAATAGAAACTAATGAGCGAGAGCAATTGTTAGTTCAAGCTCAAGGACATGCCTTGAAAGACTTTGCTGTGGTTCCAATTCATTTTGAGACAAAGTCTTGGGCAATGAGACGAGAAATTTTGTACTTAGGTAGGGCAGATGAGTTTACTTTAGTGTCTGATATAGGCATGTTTTAGGGCTGTCGATGTAGCTTTATAGAGTAGAAAAAGGAAATGCAAAGATTGCGTTTCTTTTTTTTTGTTCAAAAATTGGTAAGAAAAAACAATAATATTGTATTGGTTTTTATAACAGTACAGTTATCTTTTTTTTGAGATTTTTGTATCTTTTTTTGTTTGTGATTAAGTTGTTAAGATGTAACAAGCAAATAAACATAATATTAACTAGGAGGCAGTAATGAAAATCTTAAAACCTATTAGTAAATCTCTCAATGCATTATTGATTTGCTCAGGTGTTTTAACATCCACATCAACGATTGCGAATGAAGGAGTCTTAAAAGTAGCGGTATCATCAGAGCCGACTTCTCTAGACCCGCATTATCATAACTTAACAACTAATAATCAGATAATTGCGAATTTGTTTGAAGGGTTAACTAAGCATGACCCAAAATTCAATGTTGTTCCGTCTTTAGCAACATCATGGAATACTATCGATGAAACAACTTGGAGGTTTGATTTACGTAAAGGCGTGAATTTTCATGATGGGTCGGAGTTTGATGCAAGTGATGTAATTTATTCCTTATGTCGGGTCTCACAAATTGATGATAGCCCAGCACCTTTTACAAGTTTTACTAAAGCAATTGTATCTATTGAGACTAAAAATGATCATACTTTGCTGATAAAAACTGCAAAACCTTCGCCATTATTACCTAAAGATTTATCTGCTGTGGGGATCATTTCGTCCAATGGTGAGAATATTGTATTCAATAAAGATGGGTGTACTTCTAAATCGGATTGGCCAAGTACAAAGTCTTTTAACTTAGGTGAAGGGAAGCAAGCCGTTGGAACTGGTTCGTATAAATTTGAAAATTTTACTAAAGGCGACAAGATTACTTTTGCTCGGTTTGATGAATATTGGGGTGGACAAAAACCATGGAATCAAATTGTAATTAAAGCTATTTCTTCAGGTGGTCCCCGTGTAGCGGCATTACTGTCTGGTGATGTTGACATGGTAGAGAACCCTCCAGTTCAAGATATACCTCGTATAAAAAAAGAAGGCCAGTTTGATGTCTCAGAGACTGTGACTAGTCGAGTAATTTATTTAATGTTCAACCATAAACAAGATGGGCCACCACCAACAATTAAAGGAACTGATGGGAAAAATCCTTTTTTAGATCCAAGAGTAAGGGAAGCGATTAGCGTAGCTATTAATAGGGAAGCAATTTCGGATCGCATTATGGGTGGCTTATCTGTTCCAGCAAATCAATATCTTCATACTTCAATGTTTGGTACGGATAAAAAACGTCCACCAATTAAGTATGACATCAATACTGCTAGGAGCCTTCTTGCTCAAGCAGGTTACCCTGATGGTTTTGAATTAACGCTTTTTGCGACGAATGACCGTTATATTAATGATGAAAAAATTGTTCAAGCCATTGCACAAATGCTTACAAAAGTTGGCATTAAAACTAAAGTTGAAACCATGACTAAAAGCATCTTTTTTAAACGTCGTAATAAAGGTGAATATGGAATTTGGATGGCAGGTTGGGGCGCTGCAACTGGTGAAATGTCTAACCCCTTGCGAGGTTTAGTTGCGACGAGAATTAAAGAAAAAGGATATGGCATTGTTAATCGTGGTGGATACTCAAATCCAAGCTTAGATAGTCTATTAGATCAAGCCATGGCTGAAGTTGATGATGAAAAGCGCGCAAGCTTATTAATCGATGCCCAAGCTAAAGCGCTAGATGAGACAGCCGTTGTACCAGTACACTTTGAGATGAAAACATGGGCACTAAAAAAAGGCCTATCTTATGAAGGAAGGTCTGATGAGTGGACATTGATATCCGACGTCAAAAAGTCTAAATAAAATCTCTCCCTTGATACTTATAACTTATATAAGTGTCTTTACAAAGTACTCTACTTTGTTTGTTGATTGAATATCGTAGAGTGCTTTTTTTTAAATGAAATGAAGAAAAGAAATGGTTGCTTACATACTTAGACGAATAGGCCCTAGCATTTTAACAATGCTCTCAATGGCAATTATAGTTTTTATTGGTGTTTTTTATATTGGAGACCCAATAGAAATGCTAGTAAATGTTGATGCTGATGAACAAACTCGGGCTAAAGTCGCTGCTAGTTTAGGATTGGATTTACCGATGCATGAGCAGTTTTGGCAGTTCTTAAAAAACCTCATTAAAGGAGATTTGGGTGACTCATTTGTCCATAATGAACCTGCTTTGCAAGTGATTTTAGACAGAATGCCTGCAACAATGGAGTTGGCAATTTGTGCCGTATTATTAGCGATTGTTTTTGGGATCCCTCTTGGTATATGGAGTGGCCTAAGGCCTGATTCGTTTAGTGGTAAATTAATCATGTCTGGATCAATTTTAGGTTTCAGTTTGCCGACTTTTTGGGTTGGATTGATGTTTATTTTAGTGTTCTCTGTTCAGTTAGGTTGGTTGCCTGCAAGTGGAAGGGGAGAAGTTAGTTATATTCTTGGAATACCTGTTAGTTTTTTATCTTGGGAAGGTATGTCTCATTTGATTTTGCCTGCTTTAAATTTGGGTTTATTAAAGGTTGCGCTTGTAATTCGACTTGCAAGAGCTGGTACTAGCGAGGTTGTGCAACAAGATTTTATTAAATTTGCTCGAGCGAAAGGCGTTTCTCAATCTAGGCTAATTTTAGTTCATTTATTGAAAAATATAATGATTCCTGTTGTTACCGTTTTAGGTATTGAGTTTGGTTCCTTGATTGCTTTTGCAGTTATTACAGAAACTATTTTTTCTTGGCCAGGCATGGGCAAATTACTGATTGAAAGCATTGTTCAACTTGATCGCCCAGTCATCGTCGCATACCTGCTATTAGTTACGTTTATATTTATTGTTATAAACCTATTAGTGGACGTGCTGTATTCAGCTTTAGACCCTAGGGTTCGTTTGGGAGGAAAATCATGAAATTTTATAAAAATGACTCTTCAACGGAGTTGGCTGAATCTCCATTGCGACGAATCATAAGTGATTTCTCAAATAGTAAGGTCGCAATTATTGCATTGCTCATTGTTATTTCATTGTCTGTAATGTCTATTTTTGCACCGTTTTTTACGTATCAAAATCCTTATGATTTAACTCAGCTAGATATTATGGATTCCGTTTTACACCCTGGAAGTCAAAATATTCAAGAAACTCTTTATTACTGGTTAGGCACTGATTCACAAGGACGCGATGTTTTTAGCGCCATTATTTATGGTACAAGGACAAGTCTATTGGTAAGCCTTAGCAGTACAGCCATTGCTCTAGTACTTGGTATTTCTATGGGTTTAATTGCGGCTTATGTCGGAGGAAGAATCGATAATTTAATTATGAGAATTGTGGATCTACAACTCTCGTTCCCGGCTATTTTAATTGCTTTAATTTTATTAGCAGTATTAGGTAATGGTATTGATAAGGTTATTGTCGCGTTAGTTGCCGTTCAGTGGGCATATTATGCGAGAACTATTAGGAGTGCTGCTTTGGTCGAGCGTCGTAAGGAATATATTGAAGCGGCAAGTTCATTAGGGCTTTCAAGCTATAGAATTGTTTTTGGTCATTTATTACCTAATAGCTTACCTCCATTGATTGTAGTTGCGACAGTACAAGTTGCTCACGCTATTTCATTAGAGGCTACTTTATCTTTTCTAGGTGTTGGCACCCCAGTTACTGAACCTTCTTTAGGTAGGCTGATTAAAAATGGGTTTGATTATATGTTATCTGGCCATTACTGGATCAGCTTTTTCCCTGGCATTGCGCTTTTAATGCTCGTTGTGTCTATTAATCTCGTTGGAGATCAATTACGTGATGTCCTTAATCCAAGATTGCAAAAATAATTATGTCTACAAAAAAAGATCAAAACAAAATTCTTGAAGTTCAGAATTTACAAACATATTTTGATACTAAAGCAGGGTTAGTAAAGTCCGTCGATGGTGTGAATTTAAGTATTAGTAAAGGTGAAATTTTAGGAGTAGTCGGTGAGTCTGGCTCTGGAAAAAGTGTCACAGGGTTTTCAATAATGGGCTTAATTGATAAGCCAGGAAAAATTAAAGGCGGAAAAATTATTTACTATGGAGATGAAGCTAATGGTGTTGATTTGGTTTCATCTGGAAAGCCTTATTTGCGAAGCCTTAGAGGTGCAAAAATAGCTATGATTTTTCAAGACCCAATGATGAGTTTAAATCCTGTTTTGCGTATAGATACTCAAATGATTGAAGCTATTACTTCGCATGTTAAAGTGAGTCGAAAAGAAGCCTTGGAACGTGCTCGTCAGGCTCTTGTTAAAGTCGGTATCTCATCACCGGATGAACGTTTAAAGTCCTACCCTCATCAGTTTTCGGGTGGAATGCGTCAAAGAGTTGCTATTGCCACAGCATTATTAAATGAGCCTGATATTATTATTGCGGATGAGCCTACAACTGCTTTAGATGTAACTGTTCAAGCCCAGATACTCTATGAAGTAAAAAAGTTATGTCGAGAAAGTGGAACCGCTTTGATTTGGGTTACTCATGACTTGGCATTAGTTTCTGGTTTGGCTGACCGAGTAGCGGTTATGTATGCTGGAAGGATCGTTGAAACTGGCTCTATCAAGGATATTGTTAATACTCCTAGGCATCCATATACGGTGGGCTTGATGAAATCAGTGCCAAGTAATAATAAGAGAGGAGAGCCTTTGTTTCAAATCCCTGGAATGGCTCCCTCTTTAGCTAATCTACCTCAAGGATGTTCATTTAGACCGCGTTGTCAGTATGCAACGGAAGAGTGTTGGCAGATACCTGAAGAAAAGAAACTTAACAAGCATCATTTGGTGTCTTGCTTTAATCCAGAAGAGGCGTAGTTATGAATTTACCTTTATTAAAAATAAAGAGTGTTAGTAAACAGTTTGTCAAGAAGCGTGATTATGCTCAGCGTTTAGTTGATTATTTTAAAGGAGGTGGAAAAGATGAAGTCGTTTACGCAGTAAATGACGTCGATTTGTATATTCAAAAAGGAGAAGTTGTTGGTTTAGTCGGGGAGTCAGGCTGCGGTAAATCTACTTTAGGTCGCGTTATTGCAGGAATTCATGAAGCGACTCAGGGAGACGTTTTCTGGAAAGGTAAAGTTTTATCTTCCAACGATAAAGAGTTTCAAAAAACTGCAAATTTAGCGATTCAGATGATTTTTCAAGATCCAATGTCGTCATTAAATCCTCGAAAAAGAGTTAGAGAGATTATTGGTGAAGCGCCATTGTTTCATGGTCTGATTCAGGCAAGCGAGGTTGACGATTATGTTGAAAAAGTGATGTTAACTGTTGGCTTAGACCCGGCTTATAAGATGAGATATCCTCATCAATTTTCTGGGGGACAGCGCCAGAGAATCGGTATTGCTAGAGCTTTAGCTGTAAAGCCTGAGTTTTTAATTTGTGATGAATCAGTAGCTGCATTAGATGTTTCAATTCAGGCTCAAGTCATTAATTTATTCATGAGCCTTAGGAAAAAATTAGATTTAACTTATTTATTTATTAGTCATGATTTAGGAGTTGTAGAACATATATCTGATCGAATAGTGATTATGTATTTGGGAAAAATTGTAGAAGTGTCTGAGACAAAGACTCTTTTCGAAAAACCGAACCATCCTTACACTCAGGCTTTATTAAAAGAAGTTCCAAAAATTGTCACTGAGCAACATGATTTTGAGCCTATTAAAGGCGAAATACCATCCCCTTTAGACCCTCCTTCTGGCTGTCATTTTCATCCTCGTTGCTCATTTGCAAATCAAGTCTGTAGCGAAGAAGCCCCAAAATTGAAGCAAATTGCAACTAACCAATGGTCTGCTTGCCATTTAAATACAAATATTTAGCTTATATATTATGAAAAATACATCTCCAAGCACCGAAGTGCTAACTATGTTAAATCGTTTAATTGAGTTTAAGACTGTCAGCCGCGATAGTAATCTCGATTTGATTGAGTGGGCTAAGTGTTACCTAGAAGACTTAGGATTTGATATTCGTTTGACGTATAACAGTGATAAAAACAAAGCAAATTTATTCGCAACTATTGGAAGCCAAGATGATGCAGCAGGAATTGTTTTTTCAGGGCACACAGATGTTGTTCCTATAGATGGTCAAAATTGGAATACAGATCCTTTTAAAGCAACGATTATAGATAATAAGGTTTATGGTCGTGGTACTTGTGATATGAAAGGATTTGTTTCTGTCTTACTAGCAAAAGCACCAGCATTTGCATCAGCCAAATTAAACAAACCAGTGCACTTTGCATTATCGTATGATGAAGAGGTTGGTTGTTTGGGAGTAAAGGGGTTGTTAAATGATTTAGGTCACCTCAAAATTCAGCCAAGTGGTTGCATTATTGGAGAACCTACTGAAATGAAAGTGATTACCGCTCATAAAGGTAAGAGAGCTTATCGCTGCAATATTCATGGTAAAGAGGCTCATTCATCGATTGCCCCAAAAGCAGTGAATGCAATTCATTATGCGGCTAATTTAATTAACCATATTGATGAAGTTTCTAAAAAATTTGAAAAAGAAAAAACGTGGCAGTCGGGTTTTGATATCCCTTTTACGACTCTTTTGACAAGCATGATTAACGGAGGTATTGCTACAAATGTGGTACCAAAAAGTTGTGAGTTTTCTTTTGAATATAGGTATTTACCAGATGTAGACCCTGATTTGATTTTTATGGGTATTCGTGAATATGCCGAGAACACATTAATACCAAAAATGCGCAAAATATACTCTGATGCTGCCATCGAATTTGACGAACTGATGGATTATCCAGGTTTATTTACAGAGTCTAGTCATGATTTAACGCAATTTGTAAAAAAACTTACACCTAATCCAAAGCTCGCGAAAGTTGCATTTGGAACAGAGGCAGGTAGGTTCAGCAAAGCGGGAATCCCAAGCATTGTCTGTGGTCCGGGCAGTATAGAACAAGCGCACAAACCCAATGAGTTCATTACGTTTGAACAGTTAAATTATTGTGAAAGTATGATTGATAATTTTTTAAGTGATGTAACTGATGAATGATTGTTAGGAATTAAAAGTCAATATCAAAATAGCTCTAATCATTAAAAATTACCTCAAAAGATATTAAAGCGTATATGAATAATGTTACTAACATGTATGGAGAGCAAACCGAACTTGCTTTGCTGAATTTTCCCATAACAGGTGTCACTTTGAGGCATTTCCCTGAAATTATTACGTCCTTAGCTATGGTAAAAAAATCGTCAGCTTTAGCAAATAAGGATTTGGGAAAAATAAGCAAAACAAAAGCAAATATTATTGCTGAAGTTTGTGACGAAATTCTTGCTGGTAAGCATCATGCATATTTTTTAGTCGATATGATCCAAGGCGGAGCTGGAACTTCTACAAACATGAATGCTAATGAGGTAATAGCAAATGTAGGTTTATTAAAAATGGGTTATTCCAAAGGGCAGTATGAATTTTTACACCCTAACGATGATGTCAACGCTTCACAATCTACAAATGATGTTTATCCAACATCTCTAAGGTTAGCAATTCTGCAGTTGCTACCAAATTTATTAGCAGCACAATCAAAACTAGTAGACTCTTTTTCAGAAAAAGCCAAAGACTTTGAGGGTGTGTTAAAAGTAGGGCGAACACAACTCCAAGATGCTGTTCCAATGACTGTTTCATCAGAATTCTTATCATTTGCAAATACGATTTCTGAAGACGTTAAGCGGTTAAATGAAGTTGCAAATTTACTTTGTGAAGTTAATTTAGGTGGAACAGCAGTTGGCACAGGCATCAATGCTCCATCAGGTTACTCTAAAATGGCTATAGATTACCTTTCAACTATTTCAGGGTTGCCGTTAGTTCAATCAAAAGATTTAATTGAAGCTTCCTCTGATTTGGGAGGGTTCGTAACATTTTCAGGTATATTGAAACGAATATCTGTGAAAATTTCAAAAATTTGTAATGACCTTCGCCTTTTATCAAGCGGACCTAGGGCAGGAATAGGTGAAATTATATTGCCTACGGTTCAGGCAGGTTCATCAATTATGCCTGGGAAAGTTAATCCAGTGATTCCTGAAGTGGTTAATCAAGTGGCTTATCAAGTGATTGGAAATGACTTAACCGTGACTATGGCTGCTGAATCTGGACAACTTCAATTAAATGCAATGGAGCCAGTGTTAATTTATAACCTCTTATCTTCTATGAAGATATTAACTAATGCGTTAGAAGTTCTTGCGGCTAAGTGTGTAAACGGAATTGAGCTTGATTTGGTTAGGTGTGAGAAGTTATTTGATGAGAGCTTAGTTTCTGTGACTGCATTGGTACCTGAAATAGGCTACGAGGAAGCCTCAATAATAGCTAAAGAAGCCTTAGTGTCGAATAAAACTTTACGTCAAATTATTTTAGATAAAGGTGTAATTTCCGGGGAAAAAATGGAGCTATTATTTAACCCTGACAATATCTTGGGGAATCAATCATAATTATATGGATAGTCTGACTCAAAAGAAAACAGAAATACGTATTCAATACTTAACGCAGAACGATAAGGTTGAGTGGGACGTTCTCGTACGTGATTATAAAGCTTTCTACCAAACAACCACGTCTGATAACGAGTATGATTTAGCTTGGGCATATTTAATGGGAGATGAAGATATATTTGGACTTTCTGCAAAAATAGATGGACGTTTAGTTGGTTTTGCTCATTTCCTTTTTCACAGAACTTTGTGGACCCAACGTTCTTGTTATTTACAAGATTTATTTACAGTGCCTACAGCAAGAAGGTGCGGTGTTGCTCAAGCGTTAATTCATGTTATAGCGCAGCATGCAAGAAGTAAGAGGTATAATCGCCTTTACTGGCAAACTCAAGCTGAAAACACAACTGCTCGGGCTTTATATGACAAAGTTGCAGAGCATAGAGGTTTTATTCGTTATGACTACCCCTTGTAGTTTTTCGAGGACTAACAGCTAAAGTTTGTTTGATAATAGAGGATTTATTTTATTAAACGATGACTTAAGTATAAGTAGTCTTATTTTACTATTGAAAAACATTACAACTTAAAAAATATTTTGGAATTTACGTGTTGTTTAGCTATTAGTCCTGTTTATATTCATTGGATCTAAGAGTGGCTTTAATTTTTTGACAAACTACTACATTTCTATGGAGAAAGCTTACTGATTTTTCTCTTTGTACTTGCGGTATTAGATTTCTATCTTGTTTCAGAAAATTTTAGAGTGATTGCCAAACCACTCTAGTGAGGCGTCCGTCAATTTGAGTTAACCTAATTTCAGGATAACTGTTAATATACTCAATAAGTTCCGTAAAATTAACAGCTCCATTGAATACTGGTTTCATTCCTTCTATAGACCCAGAAACTGAGTACACAATAGTTGTGTTAAAAACATCTAAGAATGTTTCAGGTCTGATAATGAGTCTTCGGTATAAATTCTGACAGGTCGACATTGTAAGTTGTTTTGATAAAACTTTTTCGTAATAAATATACTGATATTGATCAGTGAACCAATAATCAGGGGTTTGAAGTCGACAATATAAGCGTTCGTCTATTGACTAATAATCCGAACGGGTGCTAAAGCATAAGGCAAAACGCAATAAGAAATTATCTCTATTAATGAGAAATGCGTTGACTTTAACAATACTTCCAACTGTGACATTTTATTTTTGTGGGTAAATATCCTGTATTTAATTGCAATTGATAACCATTCTCATTAAAGTGCTATCTTCTTATTGTTCTTTAATGAGTTGTGAATGAAGTCTACACGCATTTTAATCATTGAGGATGACTTGGTCTTAAGTGATCAGCTATCCAGTTTACTGAGTGCTCAAGGTTACACAATTGAGCAATGTCATGATGGACAGAAAGGGTTGTTATTCGCCTTAAATCAAAAATTTGATTTAATTTTGTTAGATGTCTTGCTGCCAGTGTTAAATGGATTTTCTGTATTGAGTCGTTTACGCAAAACACGGAAAACTCCTGTGATGATGATTACGGCATGTAATGCTGAACAGGAACGTATAGAAGGTTACAGGAAGGGGGCTGATGATTACCTTCCAAAGCCTTTTAATTTGACAGAAATGCAATTGCGTATTGACGCGCTTCTACGCAGATCTTCTTGGCTTGAAAGTGGTCATCATCATCAATATACGTTAAATGTCGGAGATTTAACGCTACACAAATCGCAAAACCAGGTGATTTATGCTGGAAAAGATATTGTTTTAACGCCAGTTGAGTTTCGTTTGTTATGGGTATTGGTTGAGCATCAGAATGAAGTCCTGAGCAAGCCTTATTTGTACCAAACCGTTTTAGAAAGGCCATTCAGTCGTTATGACCGCAGTTTAGATATGCATCTGAGCCGCATTCGAAGGAAACTGTTAGACGCTAACATGCCGGCACAAAGGTTTGTGACGGTTCATGGAAAAGGTTATTTATTTAATTGAACCGTTACATAGAGATAGAGTGTTGAGATGGAAAATCGCTTGTTATGGAAGTTGTTCTTCGTAGTGGTAGTTGGGTCAGTAGCGTTGTTTTGGATGATTGATTTATTAACGCAGCATACCGAACAGCGTATGAGCTATATCGCTGAAAAAGATCAACAAGTGATATTGGATTATGGCAAAGAAGCCGAACGTCTCTATTTGAGTGGAGACGAAGGTGCACTAGCTCTTTGGTTGCAAGAGTTGCAAGAAAAAGAGCAGACATGGGCTGCGGTTTCGCATGCACAAATCACGCCTTTAGCCAATAGCGTTATGTCTAAGCAATATATGGATGGGTTTAGATTAGGACGGAGTGTTGAATGGAAGATTCATCTGTATTTTGAAGAAAACCCTGTCATGGACGTGCCTTTTGCTGATGGTCAAACCTACTTTTTAATTCGTTTGCCTCAACGAATGCGTCCTGGAAGCTATTATCAATTGATGAATTTAACTTTACAGATTGCGTTGCCATTTATCGTATTGTGCTTATTAACATGGGTCATTTACCGCCATGTTATGTACCCAATTGAAACATTGGAACGTGCCACTAGGCGATTTAGGGACGGTGATTTTGATGTTAGAGTGAACAGCGAACAAGACAACCGACAAGATGAACTAGTAAAACTGGGCGATACATTTAATCAGATGGCGGAAAAAACGAGTCATTTAATTAGGAATCAACGACAAGTACTAGCGGATTTATCTCATGAAGTCAGAACACCGCTCGCCCGTATGGATATGGCGGTTGATTTTGTTGAGCAAGATATTAACCCTCAAAAAGCCTTAGCACGTTTGCGTTATGAAACGAGAGCGATGCGTGATTTGGTCGAAGATGTTTTAACTTTAGCCTGGTTAGATAATGAAAAACCTCTACTAGACTCAGAGGATTTTGACCTTGTTGAGCTAATTGCTGTGATTTGTGAGGATGCTCAATTTGAGTTTCCTGAACATCACTTGGATTATCACACATTGCCTGAAAACGCATGGTTAAGGGGGAGTGGCCAAAATGCCTTAGGTCAAGCGTTTGAAAACATTATACGTAATGGCTTGAGCCATACCCCCAAAAACAGTGTTGTTGAGGTATCGTTAAGGTGCACTGAAAGTGAGTTCGTTGTCAGTATTAAAGATTTTGGTCCTGGTGTGCCATCTTCAGAGCTAGATAAAATTTTTGAACCATTTTTTCAAGTTGATAAATCCCGTTTAGCTAAGGGTGTTGTTGACTCATTTGATATGGCTAAAAAGAGAAGTGGTTATGGTTTAGGTTTGGCATTAGCCAAGCGACAAATAGAAGCTGTTGGAGGGTTTATCAACGCAAAAAATCATTTCAACGAATCCTCTGGTAACATCTCTGGATTATTAATGACCGTCTGCTTGCCATGTAAAACGTAACAAATGTAAAAGTCATTCACATTTATGTTTTTGTGATGATAATTAATGCGAATAGCAATCATTATCATTTAGCAGGACATCAGTATGACTACTTTGTATCAAGACAACAAATTTAAACAAACATTACTAGTAACTTCATTAGCGGCAATTTTTTCTAGCTCGACAGCTTTTTCTCAAGCACAAAGTATAAATGAGGATATTAACTCTTTAGATATGATTTCAGTCATTGGTCAAGCCACTAGTGGCTTAGATGATGTGGTCTCCAGTGAAGAGTTAGAGAAAGTTCAAGCGAATGACTTAAGTGATATTTTTCGTAAGAATCCTACGGTTAGTGTCGGTGGATCAGTTAAATCTGGACAAAAAATTTATGTCAGGAACGTCGGCGAAGATGCGTTGAATGTCTCTGTTGACGGGGCTGAACTGGCAGGAGCTGTCTTTCATCATGCTGGAAGAGTCACTGTTGATCCTGAGTTATTGAAAAGAGTCGAAATTGAAGCAGGTGCAGGTAGTGCTACCGCAGGCCCAGGAGCTATTGGTGGAGCCGTGCGATTCATCACTAAAGATCCTGAGGATTTACTCAAAGAGGGTGAAAGTGTTGGTGCAATCGTTAAAGGATCTTATTTTAGCAATGGCGATAATACCAAAGTAAGTACTACTGTTTATGGTCAAAATGATACTGGTTCTTTGAGCGGTATTTTATCCTTAATAGGTTCTGATCAGGATAACTTAGAAGATGGTGATGGTGAAGAAATTGCCGGGACTGAATCGGAAGAATCTTTAGGTTTTGCAAAAGTTGTTACACACTTAAGCGATGAACAAACGCTGTCCTTCAGTCATGAAAATGTGACTGAAAAAGGAGACATTTTGTACCGGCCAGAATTGTTTGAGAGCCGCCGTAATGTTGTAGAGCCTTCTGAAAATAACCGCCAAACAACTATTTTGAATTATACCTTTGAATCAGAAGCTAATGATTTAGTCGACTTTTCATTGAACTTGTATAACACGCAACAAGAACAAATACGTGAGTTCCGTGGAACGTCATATGATGGTGCAGTTGAGTCTTTGGGCTTGACGTTGCAAAATAAAAGCCAGATATCGAACCATCAATTAATCTACGGGATTAACTATCGTGATGACGAAAGTCGTTTAAACGATGTTGATTTTACGCCATCAGATTTTAAAGAAACGGGTTCAGTAAAAGGGATTTTCCTTCAAGATATTATTGATCTAACTGATAAATTAACGGTTTCAACTGGAGTTCGTTATGACGCCTATGAACTAGACGATGCCAATGGCTTACACATTACGGATGACGGCATATCACCAAATTTGAGTGCTAACTACGAGTTAACATCAGAGTTGAGTATTAGTGCGGGCTATGCTGAAGCATTAAGAGGGCCTGAGACTCAAGACTCTTTCCGTATATCCTCCTATAGTAATGTGTCTGATTTAGAAGCTGAGACAGCTAAAAATACAGAGTTAGGCTTAGATTTTGAACGTAATAATTTTTCACTCGGAGCAGGTGTTTATCGCAGTGTTATTGAGCAACCAATTGCAGGATTGACGCCTTTTGCAGGTGTGTTTGAAAACTTAGAAGACGATATTGAAACAGTCGGCTACTTTCTTAGCATAAACCATCGTTGGGAAAAATTATCATTAGGTGCAAGCTTTAATAGTGCAAAGACTGAAGCGAATGATGAACCAGTCACACGTTATTTTTATGGGTCAACCGTTGCATCTACCGGGGATACCTTAATCGTAGACCTTAACTATGATTTGTCTAAAAAACTGTCAGTTGGATGGGCTTCAGAGTTTGTAAGAGGAATAAATGACATCAACTTAAATGTTGATGGTCAGCCACTGCAGGTCAATAAGCCAAGTTATAACGTACATGATTTTTATCTGAGTTGGTTGCCGATGAAGAATGATCGATTAGCCGTGAACTTTGTGATAAAAAATATCTTTAATGAGCAGTATCTAAGCCATGGAAGTGTTGAAGATTTTACGGCAAATACAGGGTATGAATCGATATCAGGTTCGGAAGAAGCAGGGCGAGATATTCGTTTAAGTGTCGCGTACCGTTTCTAAATCATGACCGTTAAGTTACGCCTCTAGATTCATGCTATTTACATGTGTTGTATGAGCTTTCAATGTATTGAACGTTTAATGATCATGGTGAATATATCGCTGAATGATGTGGCGTAGCTTGTCATAACAATAAATTTTTTCCAAAAGTAAGTAGGCCAATACGTTATGAAAGCAACAGTATCAAAGATAACAAATAGCTTTGTTATTCTTTTTATGGCTAGTTTGATTCACATCAATGCTCAAGCTCAAGTTAGTGCCCAAGGTGACATTGGAGTGAATGTTAATTATAAAAAGAGCATCCAAGCTATTGATTTGGCTGGCCGAGAATTGTTTTTTGAGAAAGTTCCACAACGAATCATTCTCGGAGATAGTCGTTATATTTATGCATTATCTATTCTCAATAAAGATCAACCGTTGAGCAATATTGTTGGAATGGTGAATAGCTTGAAAGATGTTAATTTTGGTAGTTACCAGCAATACCAAAAAAAGTTTCCAGAAATTGATGATATTCATCAAGTTGGCCATACCTCAGCTGACAGTTTTAGCATTGAAACGACATTGAGTCTCAACGCAGATTTAGCCATTTTTGGCGTGGATGGGCATGGCCCAAATTCACGTAACCGTCAGCTCATTGATCAACTTGAAAAAGCAGGCGTACAAGTTGTTTTTATCGATTTTCGAAATGACCCAATTGTTAATACTGTGAAAAGTATTGCTTTGTTAGGCGCGATATTAGACAGGCAACAACAAGCTGAAGAATTCACTGTTTTTTATCAAGAGCAGCTTAATATCGTGACTGATCGCTTGGATAAAATTCAATCCATGTCAACGGATACAAAGGATGGAGCAAAAGCCAGACCTAATGTATTTCTCCATAGTCGAGTTGGTTTGGAAGATTTGTGTTGTGAAACCATGGTTCGCGGCATGATGGCAACTCTCCTTGAGCAAGTGAAAGGAGTCAATGTGGCAAAAGAACGTATTCCTGGGAGTGCAGGTGTTTTGAATTTAGAATATTTATTGATTCACCAGCCAGATATATACATTGCAACAGCCATTAGTTCAAAGAGTGCCGTTCAATATGAAGACCAGCATAATATTCCTCCTTATATAACGTTAGGCGCAGGCATCACTGAAAAAGAGGCTCAACAATCATTTATCCGTGCATTGAAGCATGTTGGTGTCAGTGAGTTAGACGCGATTAAGTCAAAAAGAGCCTACGCTATCTGGCATAGTTTTTATAACTCTCCTTTGAATATAGTGGCTGTTCAGGTGTTTGCTAAGTGGTTATATCCCCAAACGTTCTCTGACCTTCAACCCCGAAAGACGATGGAAAAATTATTTGAACGATTTCAGTCAACGCCTCTTGAGGGAACGTATTGGTTAGCGTTAGGTCAGAAGGTAAATCGTTAATGGATGCTTCTAAGGGCGGTGATTTTACCGCTAAGTCTTTGTTGGAGGGTGAGTCACACCATTTCGGCATCAATAATAAACAATCCTTAGTTAAATCTTACGGGGATTTTGTCTTCAAGCGCCAATTATTGATTAGTTTACTGCTCCTGTTGGTTGTTGTGACTTTTTTATTAGATATTGCGCATGGCCCTGCAAATCTATCTCTGTGGCAGGTATTTAAGGGGCTAGTCAGTCCAGAAAGTTTGTCGTCTGTCAATTATGTGATTATCTGGGATGTACGTTTGCCATATGCCTTAATGGCTGTGCTTGTTGGAGCTTGTCTAGGTTTGGGTGGTGCGGAAATGCAAACAGTTTTAAATAACCCTTTAGCAAGTCCATTTACTCTTGGAATTGGTTCCGCTGCCACTCTAGGAGCCTCGATTGCTATTGTGTCTAATCTCTCTCTCTGGGGCTTGAGTTTTACCTTTCTATTGCCATTAGCAGCATTTATTTCAGCCAGCCTTGCATCACTGCTGATTTTGTTGCTTTCCCGTGTAATGGGCGCCAGCACTCACAATATTTTATTGTTTGGTATTGCGTTGATGTTTGGTTTAAATGCTGCGGTTGGCTTATTACAGTTTGTTGCTGATGCTAGTTCATTGCAGCAAATTGTATTTTGGACTATGGGTAGTCTTGCGCGTGCGACAATGGAGAAGGCAGGCATTGTGAGCATTGTTCTATGCGTCTGCTTTTTGGGAAGTATGTTGCATATTTGGCCTCTTACCACACTCCGCAGTGGTGAAGAGCAGGCCCGAAGCCTTGGTATTAATGTTGAAAGATTACGTTTAGTTGTTTTATTAAGAGTCAGTTTGTTGACTGCTGTAGCGCTAGCGTTTGTGGGGGAAATAGGTTTTATCGGTTTGGTTGGGCCCCATATTGCTCGCATGTTATTAGGTGAAGATCATCGTTTCTTTTTGCCAGGGAGCGCGCTCGCTGGTGCCTTGTTATTGTCATTGTCATCGATTGCCAGTAAATCTATTTTACCAGGCGTTATTTTGCCTGTTGGCATTGTGACAGCATTGGTTGGTATTCCATGGTTTATGAGTCTTATATTCAGTCGTGGACGTCACGCGCAATAAGCACTCAATCACTACAATTCGAACATGAGAGACATGATCATTATTTTAAAACGACAGCAGAGTATTCACACAGGTATGTAGACATGAGCTTAGTGATACAAAATATGAATATTGGCTATCGTCACAAAACAATTGTCAATGCGATTTCACTACCAGACATAAAGCCTGGCTCGGTGGTCGCCGTTTTGGGAGCAAATGCAATTGGTAAATCAACATTATTAAAATCATTAGCAGGTTTGTTGGCATTTAAGGGACAGGTAGCATTAGCAGGGCAATCATTAGCATCTATGACTCATCGCCAACGAATGCGAGATATTGGTTATTTGCCTCAAACACTGCCTCAATCAACATCATTGGTCGCTTATGAATTAGTGTATTGCGCGTTCAGGGCTAGCCAACAGGCTTTTAATGCCAATGAGATCAATGCAAGGTTAGAGGAGGTTTTTCAGCAATTAGGAATACAAGATTTAGCGTTGAAGAGAATGGATGAAATGTCTGGCGGACAACGGCAAATGATTGGGCTCGCCCAAGTGTTAGTGCGTCAACCAAAATTATTACTGCTGGATGAGCCCACCAGTGCCTTGGATTTACATTGGCAACTAAATGTTTTATCGGCCATTCGCCGTGAAGCGATTGAACATGATGCCATTGCGTTAGTCGCCAGTCATGACCTAAATTTAGCACTACGGTTCTGCGATCAACTATTGGTCTTAACCAAAGGGAAAGTACTCGCCATGGGCAAACCTCAAGACGCATTAACCTCCGAATGTTTGCGCATAGCTTATGGGATAGAAGGGCGTATCGAATCGTGTTCGCAAGGCTATCCAATTGTGTTAGTGGATAGTGCTTGTTGATGTATCGTTAATCAATATTATAAATGAGGAAAGAATGAAAACTTCAGAAAGCCATGTTCCAGCTGACAAGTTGTTAGTCACAAAACAAGAGGTGACAACGAAATGATAAACAAGCCTCACACGCAAAAAAAGTTGTGTTTAGCCGAGTCAATGATCGACACATCGAGTGCCTCATATTACATTCAGCGTTTATGCAAACACTTCCAACATAAAGTAACGGCATCATGGGATACTCAACAGGGGTGCATTAAATTTGCAATGGGTGAATGCCATTTAACCGCTGAAAGTCATTCTTTAAAGATGCAATGTACATCAGAAGATAGTGAAGGTTTGAGCGAAATTATTGACACAATGCAGAGTCATTTCTTGCGATTTAATCGTGATAATTTAACGGCTCTTTCGTGGCAAACATGCAATGAATAAGTTGCCATTTTGTGTTCTAATTTTTTAACTTTCAATGTGCTTGACTCATTATTCACCATGAATTCGAACAGCATCTAGATTGCTATTCAACAGAGTCAGTAAACATTGGCAAGCGTGATATGCGTTAAAATGCCAAGCTGCTAAAATGAATTTCCTGATGGTTTGGGTTCAATTCAACTGCGAGTGGGGGAGTGTCTATGGTGGCTAGAAAACGTTATATATTCATTTTATTATGTATTGTGGCAATAATTAGTAGTGTAGTTTTTATTGGCTTGTTGACGAAAAAACCATCACCACAACCTCAAGACATTCAGAGTGTTGATAATGATTTACCCACTCAAGAAAGCGAAGCTGTCAATAATGACACAGAGAAAGACGTGTTGCCCGACCTGTCTAAATCGCTGACTGAAAAAGAAAAATCAGCATATACATTATGGTCGCAACCTGACTTGAGAAATGAAGAAGAGGCAGCACTTCAGCGTTTTTATAAGGTAGATGATGAAGGAAATATTTTGCCTGATACGGCGAGCGAATGGCAGTGTGTTTATAATGATGCCACTGGTTTGTTGTGGGAAGTCAAACAGTCAGACGGTGGATGGCAAGACTACGAACATACCTATTCTTGGTATCAACCAAATGCAGAAGAAATTGAACAGCTTGCACTCGGTAGCACGGTCACTGACCTCCTGTCAGTGCCTGAAAGAGGCAAAGCTGATGCGGGGACTTGCTATGTGATTTATTGTGATACGTATCACTATATGCAAGCTTTTAATGAGGAAAATATCTGTGCTTCTCGTGATTGGCGTCTTCCCTCAGCGCATGAGTTGGGGTATTTAGATCACAAGAGTCAGTACAATCCGGATATAGATAGTGAGTATTTTCCGAATACAGCAATCGATCGCTATTGGAGTCAGACGGAAACGCCGGATGTGAATTCCTTAGCGTGGTCTGTAGATTTTAAAAACGGCATTCCATATATCAATGAAAAACGCCTTGCGTTAAGGGTTCGTTTAGTGGCAAATGCGCCTTATTTGAGGGATCAAGTTAAGCCATAGTGTTAATTTTTGATGATGTGCTAAGAGATTAGTCTTTCAACGCTTGGAAGGATGACTAAAAAAAATATTACTATGCCAACAGCAGTTATCGCGCTACGTATAAAAAACTTTTTTTCATCTTCTTCTTTCATGTTTCCTCCTGAAGTTTTTATGTAATTAAATGATAATCATTCTCATTAAAAAGGTAAATACTTACGAGAGTAAAGAGTGATTTATTTTTTAAATGCTATTGCTAACAAGCCTTGAATAGTAGTGATAGTGTTTGATAGAGGGTTCAACCTATAAATAGAACCACTATTGGTTATGATTCAAATCAACTATTAGCGATTATTTTAATTGGAAAGCAACAGGGAACTGGACGGTCGATGCTATAGGTGAGCCGTCTTTTTGAGCGGGTTTAAATACCCAGGCTTTGACTGATTTCATGGCGGACCGATCGAGTGTTGGGTGGCCAGAACTTTGGTGCACCCAGGTTTTTATGACGCGCCCCTGGATGTCAATGTTGGCTCTGAGAGTGACTGTGCCTTGCAGCTTCTTCCGCATAGCACTTCTTGGGTATTTAATTGGGCGTTGCCTTTGGTAAGCCGGATTGTGAATAATGGAGGTTTCGCTCTTATCTTGACGGATTTCACGAGTTTGAGCTTGTAATGTTTTTTTATCAGCAACGGGTTTGTTTTTTGTTGTCTGATTATCCGCAACTTCCTTAGTTGGTGCCTGACTTTCGATGCTGTTGACCTTAGCCGGCTTTTGTTCTTGTGAAGGCGGAGAAGGGGCTACCTTTTTACTGATCGCTTTGGTAGGCGTTGGTTTAGGCTTTTCTCGAATGACTTTCCTAGGTGTTTCCGGTTGTTGAATCGGTTTCACGGCCGGTTTTGCGGCTAACAGAGGGGCAGGTCTAGAGGGCGGTGTCAGCACTTCGAAGTCGACCGTGAGTTTTTCAGGCAACGCGATGGTGGCATTTTCTTCTGGAACCACTTCGGTGGGAAGTAGTACCGAGATCAGCGCAACATGCATCAGAGCTGAAACGGAATACGCGATTGCTTGTCTCACGGTTACTGGCTCTTGTTTGCTTGAATGGAGAGTTGGTTGAAGCTACCCGCTTTTAACACATCGATGATCTTCACAAAGTGTTCAAAGTTGGCTTTCTTATCCAATCGAATAATAAACGGTTGATCTGTCTCATATGTGCTTAAACGGTCAGCTAATACATCATATTCAATTCGTTCTTCATCAATATATAATTCATTGCTAATGTTCACACTGATATGTATGGCTTCTTTCTGATCATTATTTGCCGCGGTTTCGGTATTTTCTGCCGATGGAATATCAACCTCGATTAAACCTTTAGACACAAAGGTGGCCGTGGTCAGTACAATAGCAAGCAGCACCAGCATAATATCAATAAACGGGATCATGTTAATTTGATCAAAGCGTTTCATCACAGCACCCTTAGATTAGTTTTGCACGGGTGGTTTAGCGGATAAATTGCTATCGGTCAGCGCGACCCACAGAGCGACTTTAGTGTCCACTCGGCGCATCAACCCGTTATAGAATATGATCGCCGGAATTGCGACAACCAGACCTGCTGCGGTTGCTTTTAATGCCATGGCTAAACCCACCATAATTTGATTGACATTAATGTTGCCATTTTGACCCATGTCGTAAAATGTGACTAAAATTCCTATAACAGTGCCTAATAAGCCGACATAAGGAGCATTGGCGGCCACTGTGGAAATAGTCGTTAGATTGCGAGTTAAGGCCGTTTTTAGCAATTCTATATGATCAAATTGTTCTAATTTAACCGTGAAAAAATAGATACTTCGTTCGATGACAAACGCAATCATAATAAAGCTCATCAGGCCTAATATTCCAAGAACAATATGGTCTAAATATAATCTGAAAAAGTTCATGATATGTTCTGTACTGTTTGATTGAGGCATAAATAAATCCGTCGTTAAGTGTTGGTAAGTCAGATCAAGCTCTAACGTAGAAAATAGGGTTTAATATTAAGATCAACGATAGGCATGAATGCTGCAGCATTGAAGGTGGAAAAACTCTCATATTTAATGGGCGATAATATCGGCGTTAGGGATGTTAATCGTTCGATCACAGCGCTTTTTAATCATATGTTGATCATGGCTAACCAGCATCACGGCACAATTCGTTTCTCTTGCCACATCTACTAGCAGTGCACTGACATCTTTTGCTGTAATGGGGTCAAGGCGTGAGGTTGGTTCGTCAGCAAAGAGGAATATTGGTTTTAATAATAAGACTCGCAGCATGCAAAAGCGTTGTAATTCACCGCCGGATACATGGTTTGCTGAACGTTGTAATAAGGACTCATTGAGATCTAATCGTTGCATTAATGCATCAATATCGTCTCTGGCGATGGCGTATTTTTTAACAAGATCATCGAGTAATAAACCTAAGCTAGCGCTATGAGGCACAGCTGCCGTTGGGTCTTGGTAGAGCTTTTGCCAACGGTGTGATTCAATCTGATTTTGTCGTATGACACTGCCCGAAAAAGACGGAATCAAGCCTAATAAAGTATCGCCTAGCGTGCTTTTACCACAGCCACTATCGCCCGCTACACCAATCACTTCACCGGCATGAATCGTGAGGTTAATATCACTCATCAATTGGCGTTCCCCGCGGCCAATGGACAACTGTTGTGCGGTTAAAACGGGAGTGCTTCTTTTTGTTTGATGAATTGGCGTTTGCTTTTTGTGAGTGCTCGGTGGTTCCATAGGCTCCCATTGTTGTGGAGCAGCCGCTATCAATTCTTTTGTGTACTCATGCTTGGGTTGCGCGAATAATGAATCACTATGGCCTTCTTCAACCAATTCACCACCTTTAATAACCATCACTCGGCCATTGATTTGGCGGGCGACTTCAACATCATGTGTGATCAACAACAATGCGCCTTCAGCAGTTTGTGTGATTAATTGTTGAACAACCTGGTCTCGTCGAGAGGCGTCAAGACCTTTGGTCGGTTCATCGGCAAGTAATAATGAAGCGCCGCCGGCCATGGCACAGGCAAGAGCCACTCGTTGAGCCATTCCTCCAGAGAGTGAATCAACGCGTTGATGGCCATGCTGTTCCAACCCTAAAGATGTTAAACGTGCTTGCGTGTGCTCATGAGCTTCGTCTGGGTTTTGCTTTCGAACCAATTGATAGGTTTTTTTTAATTGATGACCAACCGGCATTAATGGGTCAAGTGCATTCCAGGGTTCTTGAGGCAAAGCGCTTATTTTGTTTCCCCAAAAACGGCGTTGAATCACTTTGCTGCTAATGATTTTGCCAAATAGTTGTAGCTCACCTCTGCTTGATAATTCATATGATAATGTCCCCATAACAGATTGAACAATAAGACTTTTTCCAGATCCTGTTTGACCTAGTATGACTAATTTTTCCGTTTGTTGTAATTCAAATGAAATAGGTTCTAATAGGCACTTTTCATGTGCATAGATAGATAGTTGATCAACCTTTAATAATTTCACTTTGATGAGCTCCCACCCAATAAATGGCAACTTAACACTAATAGCGCTAGCACCAGTAAGGGTTGAACGAGAAGCCAAGGCGCCTCGCTATAATAAGGAAAGAGTTCAACAATCATTAAACCAAGCTCCGCAAGTGGTGGTTGAATACCAACATAGACAAAGCCAAGAGATGCCATCATTAATATGGCATTCGCCGCACCAAACGCCGCAATAGTTAAGAGTTGTGGCTTAATGGCTGGCCAAAAGTGACGTTTGAAAAGATAGTAGTTTCCAAAACCCATCAAGCGCGACGATTCCACTTCGGGTGATTTCGCTAAGCGTTGAGTAATGGTTCTGCTGACTCGAAAATATTCAATCCATTGGATGAGAGAGATAGCAAAGTAAATCATTAAAAAAGAACCGGGTTTTATCGCCGCTAGAATAAGGACGAGGACTAGGCCGGGTAAGGCTAGAATGAGTGTGACAATAATATCTAAAGCCCGATCAAGCCATCGAGGAGCAATAGCGACTATAACGCCAAAAAATACACCCACTGCGGCTGACGTGAGCACACAGAATAATGCGAGTCTTAGAGAAAGTTGCAATGCGTCGGCTAGTCGCAACCACATGTCGCGACCAAAATGGTCGGTTCCAAACCAAAATTTGCCATTCGGTGATGTGAGTACGTTGCTTAAGTTTTGAACGTTCGAATCTCCCTTAATTAACAATGGCGCAATGAATGCATAAGTCAATAACAGGCTAAGTAAGGCCAACCCACATTTTTGTGCTGCTGTTATTCTCATTGTTGTGGCTGCTTGTTGGCTTGATGGTGCCAGGGTTTGTTCTTCTAGCTTTAGAAGGGTGCGAAGGCTCATAATGACTCTCCGCGGGGGTCTAAGTAATAACAGGCTATATCGACCAATGTGTTTAATACGACAAAGAGGGCGCCCATCATCAAAGCGGCACCTTGAATAACGGGGATATCACGCGAAAAAATCGCATGCGCTAAGCCATGACCGATGCCAGGCCAAGAAAACAGTGATTCAATCATCACAACACCTTCAACCACCGTTATCAATTGCACGCCAAAGAATGCAATCACTGGCACGGCTATATTTCGAAGACCATGATGAGTAAAGGCTTGCCATGCGGATAAGCCTTTAGTTTGCGCAAACTCAAAAAATGGCGAATTAAATACCCGTTTTGCTTCAACCGACACAATGCGATTAGATATGGCGGCTAAACTAAGAGCCAAAGTTAACGCTGGCAACGCTAAATGAGAGGCAGTACCAAAGCCTGCAACAGGAAACCAATTCAGTTCTAGCGCAAAAACCACAATGGCTAATAAGCCAATCACAAATACCGGCACTGAACGCACCGTGATAGAAACCATTAAGCTTATTCGGTCCAACCATCCTTGCCAATAAGCGGTAGCCAAACCTAATGGAATAGCGATTAAGGCGGCTAATAACATGCCAACCCCAGCGAGCAAGATAGAGTGCCCAAGCATGTGCCATAACTCTGCGGCAACGGGTGAGCCGCTGACTAGTGAAGTCCCAAGATTCCATTGCAGTAGATCTTGCAACCATTGCCAATAGGCCGACCATGCGCTGCCATCCAAACCTAGCTCGTTGCGCACTGAATCAGCCGCTTGAGTATCAACCGCATCTTGTCCGTAACGGCCTGCAGCAATGCGATAGGCTATGTCACCTGGCAAAGCTCGCATTAAAACAAACGTCAATGTGCCAACCCCCCACGATACTCCGATCAACTGGAAGAGGCGTTTTAGTAGCATCTTAAACAACGGTTTTGACAATATTTTTAAGAACAAGGTTTTAACACCGAAGGCATGCATGACTTATTTCCATTGCAATTTATTTAAATGAAAACTTCGCTCATAGGGATCAAATGTGAAGCCCGCAATACGCTTTCCAACAACCGTTTGTTGGACATAGTAAGCAATTGGAATCATGGGTTTTTCTGTGTAAATTGCCGCGGCAACTTGTTGCGCTAGTTGATGATATTGTTCATCATCACTTTGTTTGACTAAGTCATTTAAGGTGCTTTGAATGGACGGATTTGACCAGCTCATGCTGCCCCAGTCGCCCCCACGTTCGTGACCAAAATCTTTGATTAACACACCCAAAGGGTCAGCTATGTAGCCATAATTACGTGCAATGAGTGCGACTTCAAGTGAGCCATCTTTATGGCCTGCTGGAATAGCACTTGAGTTGGTGATACTTACCTTAAGTTTGACACCCAATTTTTTCCATTGATCTTGTATGGCTGTGGCGATGGTGGGGAGTTCTGGGCGGTCTGCATAGGTGATGAGCGTTAATTCAAAAGGTTTACCTTCTTTTTTAAGCCAGCCTTTATCGTCTTTCTTCCAACCAGCTTCAGTCAGTAGTTTTTGTGCTTGATTAAGGTTGTAACCAACCGTATCACGACGTACATACCAGTCATTCATATACGGGTGAAGTAGTTGTTCTGTTGCGACTTCAGGGGATTTTAAAATAGCGGTGGCAATCCCTTTGCGATCAATAGCTAAACTTAAGGCTTCACGGATACGCCTTTCTTGTAATAATGGGTGACCACTATTGATTTTTATTGCTAATGTTCTGGGTAAATCTGAACGAATAATTGTCAAATCGGGCAATCGTTTTAGGGTAGGTATAGCGGCTGGATCAATGCCAAATACGATATCGGCTTGACCACTGCGCGCTTGTAAAGCTCTTGCTTCAGCGCGATGACCTGTTAAGTAACTGGCGTATTCAATAGACGCTTTTTGCCCCCAATATTGTTCGAAACGCTTTACGACGAGTTTGTGAGGAATCGAAACTTCATGTACAGAGAAGGGGCCTGTACCAATTAATGAAATGATCTCTCCAGACGCATCGATTGATTTGGGCGCTAAAATCGATGCCGAATGATGCGCCAACACAGCGCCTAATGGTCGGTATGGTTTTGCTAATGTAAGACGAACAATATTAGGCTCTATGGCTTTAATCTCTTGAATAGCAACTTTTTTTAGTGCGCTGGGTTTTGTTTGAATTAGATTGAGATTATCAACGATGACTTGATTGTTGAGAGGCGAACCATCATGAAATGTCACGCCCTCACGAATGGTCAATTCCCATATTTTGCCTTCGTCTAATAAATTCCATTCACTGGCCAATCCTGGTGTTAAGTGACCTGAGTTATCCACATTGACTAGGGTCTCTAGTATTTGCATCCGGTTGAAAGAGTAACCGCTACGCGTTGGATCTAAGCTAGGAATTTCAAATACGCCATGAATGTTAACGGTATTTTCAGTCGTTGGTTTCGCTGAGAGGCTTTGATAGCTGGTGAGTAAACAAAAAACAATCAACAGTGTTGATAAATAAAAGGTTTTTGAGGTTTGCATAAGTGAATTTTTTAGCTTCGAGAAGCAATTTACTTTAAATATGGATGTTGGTTTGTGTTGCTGTTAGCTGCTGTAGTCGGAGGATGTATTTTATTTAAGTAGCAGAATATAATTGATATGATATATCGTATCAATTATATTCTGCCGCGATTACCGCGTGATTGGTCCGCATTTTCAAATATCTATTTTTTGACTGTAAATCGTTCAATGGTGGTTGCGAAATGCATTGCATCAATTAATAATGATAATCATTATTAATTAATAAATAAACACAAATTTGTATGAAATTAACAAAATTATATCTTGCGATGGCAGGCTTACCGCTCATGGCAAACCCTTACATGACTTATGCGAATGAGAACGAGGGTGCGGAAAAAACAGTTCGCTTAGACAACATTTTAGTCATTGGTGAAAACACCCAGGTGACAACTGAGAAGTTAGCGGGTTCTTATGATGTTGTTAGCCGTGACGAGCTGGATTACGAACATCCTGACGATACATATGAGTTATTTGATAAAGCGCCAGGGGTGTACTTTGCTCGTTATAATCAAGGCATCATTAACACTGACGTCGCAATTCGTGGCTTTGCTGGTGATGGGGTCACACCACATGCCAAATTACTAATTGATGGTGTTCCATTCAATCTAAATAATGGCTATGGTGAATTAGATCAATTATTCCCTTTAGATATTGAGAGCATTGAGCTGTACAAAGGCAATAGTGATGCGCGTTATGGGCTTTTTAATCTTGCTGGCAATTACAATGTGAGTTCTCGTCGAGATATTGCGAAGGAGTTAAAAATCACATTAGGCAGCTTCAGCACGAGCGAAGTGCAAGGCTATGCTGGCTTAGAATCAGGTAACCTAACGCACAACTATTTTCTGGGCTACCGACAAGGTAATGGTTATAGAGATCATACGGATATTGAGAAATTAGAAGCGTCTGGTAAATGGTTTTATAATGTAAATGATAATAGTGAGATTGGTTTGAGTATTCGTCATTCGACGTATGAGGCTGATTCTCCGGGGTATTTGACTCAAGAAGAAGCACGAAATAATCCGACCTCATCGGCCTCTTATGCCAGTGAAGATGGTGGTGATAAAACGATTAATCATTACAGCGTGCATTACAACACCACCTTATCTGACTCGGTTGAATGGTCAAATAAGCTTTACTACAATGACATCGAGCGTAGTCGATGGGTGCGCTTTTTCGAAAGCTCAACATTGCAAAATCGTTTCGACGACCAACAACAAACAGGTTTCATATCTACCATTGATTGGACAATTAATGCGCAGTGGGCGGTAGAGTTAGGTGCTGACCTGCAGCAACAAGATGTGCTTGAACAACGTTTTAACCATCCTGAACAAACCAGAGCTAGTGCACGAACGGTTAACCGTAACCGTGAATATACTTTGGACAGCACAGGTGTTTTCGCAACGGTTGAGCAAACACCTTCGGATCTACTGCGCTGGAATCTTGGCGTTAGGTTGGATCGATTGGACGGCGAAAGGCTTGATAATGGCGGTGATATCTTCGATTTCGGTACTATTGTGCAACCTAAAGCCAATCTATTCATTACACCCAACGATGACTTGACTGTCTTTGCTAATTACGGGCGTAGTTTTCAACACCCGGTAGGAAGCGCTATTTATACAACAACTGATAGAGGTGCAACGGATGTGTCGCTACATGATGCTTGGGAGTTTGGCGCCAAATGGTTTGCGACGGCCAACACAGAGCTTCGAGTGTCATATTGGCAGCACGAAGCCGAAGATGAGTTTTTAGACCTAGACGGTTTTCAGCAAATTGTGGGGGATACTGAGCGCAATGGTATTGACTTAGGCCTCAACATCACGGCATCTAATAAAGCGAAAGTTTGGTTTAACTATAGTTATTTAAGCTCAGAAATCGTTGATCCAGTCAGTGACCGAGAAGCTACATTAGGCAACGAGTTGCGAAGTGTTCCGGAATATACCGCGTCGGTGGGTTTCGATTACGAAGTGACTTCTAAACTAACCTCACGTGTGCACGTTGATAGCCAAGGCGACTACTATGTCAACGAGAACAACCAAGGTGGTAAGTTTGGTGGTTACACGACTGTGAATGTAGGGCTTGATTATGAAGCATCAATTGGACACTTTAATTTCCAGGTGAATAACATTTTCGATGAAGAGTACGAGTATGTATATGATTTTGGTAACACAGGTGACTTAACTGTTCATTCACCCGGCGATGGTGTGAACGCAAGTGTGACATATAGCTACAAATTCTAATCACTCATTGCTTTGATGAAGTCTGGCACTTTTTGTGAAGAACAGTGCCAGACGTTCTCAATGTTTCATGACACTGTTATGCTTACCAACCCAGCAGCACAGTTAATCGGATTCATTCAGACGTTGAATTAATTGATACTTTTTGAGAACAAAGACTAACGATACGAATGCACTAACCTAACGGCATGAAAGATATCAAAAATATTTTCCGTAACTTTGAAAAAAAGCTCAAGCAATCATCTTGGTTTGAGGATGATTGGGAAATATATAACCGAGGTGCCTACCTGCAACTCTATAAGCGAAATTGGCACAACCAAAATCAAGGCGGGATTCATTTTGAAACCTATATTGAAGCACCACAAATTAAACAAAAATCGTTTCCAATTTGTATGCATGCTGAAGAAGATTGTCCATCTCAACCTGAGTTTATACAAAAGTTCCTCGATTTAGAGGAGGGTCGTATAAAGAGTTGGAAGGGTTATCAGACTGTAGGGAAAGGTTACCACATTTGTCAGCGAATACTGCCGCTCAATTTTAAGCACTTGGAACAACGCCTGTTTGACGAGTTTAATCGTCTTCGGCAGCTAGAAAATAGCGTTGAACAAGTATTAGAGTCACTTTGAAGAGATGTGTGTTCTGATTGAGAATACTTGCACAGGAAGCTAAATATGAAACGACGTAAAAGCCCATGTATTGATGTGTGTGAATTCTCTGGGCCTTGTGGATGGTGTTTAGGGTGTGGCCGTACTCGGCAAGAATGTCAAAAATGGAAGGCAATGAAGCCTTATAATCGAAACCTACTTCTGAAGGAGCTGCCAAAAAGGATGTTGCAAATAAAACGAGATATCACTCAGTAATTGGTCGATGTTACGTGATCAAGTGGCAGCAATAACATTCAATAAAAGTCCTCTGTCCGCAAAGGCCCTCGTATGGTTTAAATAAAAGCATACCAAGAAGAATTTCTTAGAACTATGGATGTTGATTACGGCTTTCTATGAGTTTAGTGTTGAATTGCCTGGAACACTTCTCTTGCTTCTCGCATACGTTTAATTTTGTGGAATAGTTCAAGTGCTTCTGGGAACTGTCTTTGCAAAAAGACTAACCATTGCTTGGCGCGATTGCTCACAAAGTCGGGGTGTTTATTTTCTGTTTTCAATAAATACTCAGTCACGATGTGTAGAGTTTCTGTCCAGTTTTTGAATTCATAATCGGCCGAATTTTCATTGGCTTGAATGCAAGCCGCGAGGTCAGGGCGGCTGAGTGCGCCTCGGCCTAACATGATGCTAGTGCAACCACTTTCATTGCGAGCACGCTTTGCATCCTCGATTGTCCAAATTTCACCATTAATGGTGATCGGGATAGGGCATGATTCGGCGACTTTTTTTACCGCAGACCAATAAGCCGGCGGTTTGTAGCGATCTTCTCGAGTTCTTGCATGAATGCAAATTTCAGTCGCACCAGCTTCAATAATATTATCTATCACCTCGTCTAATAAATCATGATTGCTAAAACCAAGCCGAACTTTTGCGGTGACCGGAATCTTGGGGTCAACGCTGTCGCGTACAGCATTAACAATGCTGCCAATGCGATGGGGTTCACGCAAAAGTGCTGAGCCACCATCGCTTTTATTCACCGTTTTAGAAGGGCAACCAAAATTGAGATCAATTCCTCTAGGTTCAAGTGTTTCAGCACGCTGCGCATTCAGTGCCATATATTTGGGATCGCTGCCAAGAAGCTGGATATAAACAGGCACGCCACTCGGAGTTGTTCCGCCTTGTTTCAGTTCAGGTGCGAAATTCAGGAACACTCTTTCAGGGAGTCGTTGTTTGTTGATGCGAATAAACTCGGTGACGCAACGATCATAACCGCCCAGTTGCGTTAATACACAGCGCATTTCGTGGTCAACTACGCCTTCCATCGGCGCTAACATGATTCGCATAAACAGTCTCGATTGGCAGCATCTGAGCTGCTTTTTAAACGCTAGAAAGAGAGGGCGCGAATTGTAGCAGTGAATAGACAATCACGGATTGAAATGATGCGAATAAATACCTAAATAGTTTGTGTTAAAAAGCCGAAATTAAATCGTTTGACGATGCTTTTTTGTCCGTTTTTATTGGTTGAGAATTCATTAGTGCTATAAAATACGGACCTCAAAAAATCGCAACTAAGGTATTCATAATGGAACTCGTTATTCGTCAACTCGCTGATATTAAAAGAAATAGCGGATACCTTCGCCATGGAACGGATGTTGAAAATTTGAAAAAAAGTATTGAAAGTATTGGTTTAATCAACCCTTTGACGGTAAATAAAAATAATGAGCTTTTAGCCGGTTCACGACGTTTTCAAGCGATTACGGAATTAGGCTGGAAAGAGGTTGAGGTGCATGTGGTCGATCGCGACTTACTTCAACAGGAGTTAATCTCGATTGATGAAAACTTGGTGCGTGAACCGTTAAACCGTTTAGAGGTGGAAACATGTTTGAATCGTGGTCGTGAGATTTACGAGGAACTTAATCCCAAAGCTGTGAAAATTAAATTGTCCAATGAGCCTTCAGAATCGGAAGCGGGGTCAACAAAACAAGAGGATGATAATGATTCTTTTGCTGCGATCACTGCGGAGAAGACGGGTTTGTCCATGCGCGTGATTCAAAGTGCGATTAAACGTGATGCCTTGGCATCTGACTCTGTGAAGCAAGCGCGCAGTCAAGGAGAGCTAAACGCGACACAGACGAATCAAATTATCCAATTAGATAAAGACATGCAAGAGAAGGTTTTACCATTGATTGCGGATAAAACGGTAAAACAAGCTCAGGAGATTATCAAAGCCGTTAAAAAAGATGGCATGGAAGCGGCGATTAAGGTGAATGATAATATTGTTCCAATGCCTTCAGAATATGCCTTGATGAAAAGCCCTATTAAACGGATGAATAAGAATTTATCGCGTATCCTGATAGAAGGAATGAAATATGAAGGTCCAGAGCAAGAGGTGTTCAATAAGGATCTAGAAGAGCTTCAGGAAAATTTAGCTGCCTACTTTAAGATGATTGAAGTAGGGTAACTCCAATAGAAAAAAGCAGTTAGCTCTTTAAGTACTACTGTACGGAATGTTACCGAAAGTATTTCGTACTGTGTCTTAGAATTTCGAATTTTTACAGATGTGCTTTTTTTATAAAGGCATAAGATGTATATTAATTAATGAAAAGACATGGTTGTATGGAGTAATGGTCTAAATTTAACTGTCATGAAGACTGAGGAAAATACAGATAAAACGTAAATTCTGCTTTTATTATCCTGTGTCTCAAATAGCTATTTACTTATACGAATAAAAGGTCTGAGTGAATGACTGCTGCAAACTGACAGTTTGAGTAGGTAAATGCTTTTCTTTAATAGGGTTGGTATTCTAGTTTTTAAGGGGGTAGGGGATTGTCTAAAAATATCATTATTTGTTCGGACGGAACTGGAAATTCTGGTGGTTTAGGTAGTGTGACAAACGTTTGGCGTATATTTGAAGCGGTAAAACGAGATGATGAGAATCAGAATCAGATAGCGTTTTATGATGACGGCGTTGGCACTGAAAGTTTTAAGCCATTAAGGCTTTTAGGAGGGGCGTTTGGTTTAGGATTAGCGAGAAATGTTCGCCAACTATATGCCGAAATTTGTGGGGCTTATGAACCTGGCGACCGTATTTATTACTTTGGATTTAGCCGGGGCGCTTTTACTGTTAGAACATTGCTTGGGTGGATTATGAAGGCAGGGCTTATTGACCCAAGTCATTGCGCCGACAGGTCAGAGCTCGATAGGTTAGTAAAAATAAGCTACAAAGCATTGAGGACTGAATTCAAAACTATTCCTCAAAAAAAAATGACACCTGATAACTCACTCGCATTAGCAGGTTATCAGAAGCAATTACATGGCAAGTTGTTTAATTTAGATTCTGAGCAGCAAGCGTCGCTAGCTCATTTTATAGGTGTTTGGGATACCGTGGATGCAGTGGGTTTTCCTGTAGATATAGTCGCATCATTTTGGAATAACTGGATTCACCAATTTAAGTTTCCAGATCATTTGCTTAACGAGAAAGTTAGAAATGCATATCATGCTTTGGCCATAGATGATGAACGCCGTACGTTTCACCCTCAGCCTTGGGATGAGCTTAATGTTAAAGAGACACAAAACTTACATCAAGTCTGGTTCTCAGGGATGCACGCTAATGTGGGCGGTGGCTATCCGCAAGATGGCATGGCAATGGTGTCACTCGTTTGGATAATGAATGCTGCGATTGAAGCAGGAGTGAAATTTACTGCAGGTTTAGAGACACTTTATAGAGATAGAGCTAACAAAATGGAAAAAATGTATGACTCTAGATCTGGTTTGGGAGTTTACTATCGTTTTGCGCCAAGAAACCTTGAGAAGCTAAGGAATAAATATAACCTTAGAGAGCTCTATTTACATCCGAGTGTAGTCGAACGCATCAAGCAAGCCCCACAAGGTTACACACCTAGGCATGTTCCTAAGCAGTTTAAGGTTTGGGCAGCTAAAGAGCCTGATAACTCAGACGCAAGCGTGCTATGTGAACAGGTTAATTTATGTTTAAAAAAACAAGGCTTAAGTGATGTGGAAGAGGTGGGTAAATTGTGGGACCGGATACGGTCTTATCTTCAACTATTTTTTGTGATTTTTACCATATCATTCGTAATAGGCGCCTCATCAGCCAACTTTTTTCCTAATAATGAGTACCTATCATTGATTGGAAAAGTAATTTCTCTGACTGATCAAAAAGTAGATTGGACTAAGTTAACCATTCAAGCAGGCGTGCTAACATTTGTTACATTTATCCTAGCTGCTTTGGCTGAACGTTATGGAAAAACCGCGAGATCGAGATTCTGGAAAAAGGTGTTAGTTCAATTAAATAGCAAACATTAACGGTATTGTGGTTAAGTCATGTCTCTTTGTCTTCATTGATAACTTTGAGTAGCGTAAGTTACGACTTTATATTATCATTTTCGAATAAATATCGGATAAAGGATAGTAGTTTTTATGAGGACGATTTTAGTAGTAAACCCAAAAGGGGGCTGTGGAAAAACCACTATCGCAACTAATTTATCTGGTTACTATGCGAACAAAGGTATCTCAGTTTCTCTGGTCGATTTAGATGAACAACGTTCAAGTTTTGTCTGGTGCAAAACCAGGCCAAAAAGTGCGCCTAAAATTGAAGCTCTGGATAAATCTCAAGAATTCCACGCAACAAAGCGCACCATTTTTGATTGCCCAGCACAAATTCCGCTTGATATGACGGCCGACTTAATTAATCGATCGGATGTGATTATTATGCCAATTAATCCATCAATTATTGATCAAAGAGCTGCATTTCAATTTATTTTTGATGTTCGAAATATGATCAGAGCTGAAAAATGCAAACTGATACGAATTGGTCTTGTAGCGAATCGATCCAATGTGAACGTCAAATCTTATGGAGAGTTAGAAAGTTTTGCTGATCTTATGAAAACGCCTTTAATTACATCTTTAAGAAATTCGCAGAACTACGTGAATGCTGCTGAAAAAGGCCTGACTATTTTTGATTTGCCTAAAAGCCTTGTTGCCAAAGATAAAAAACAATGGAGGCCTTTAATTTACTGGGCTGAAGGAAAAGTTCTGAAACAGAAAGACTCTTAGCTATGAATGAGGCTAGTTATTTGTTGGATCACCTAACACCATTCCTCACGTTTTCCTTTCCATGCTCTACCATAATCATGTTCAATTAAATGATCCACCCAGTTCACTTCGTCAAACCAAACTTGGGCTAATAAGCGACCATATTTATCATACTGTTTGTTGCCTTGTTCTGATTCAATGCGAATAAGCTTAGAGTGACGAATGAGCGCAACAAGTGCTTTCTTAGCTGCTTGAGCTCGTTTTTTTTCTGAGTCACACTTTCCTTTTATCTCTGGCGTGTCCAAGCCTAGAGCACGCACGCCTATTTTATCTTTTTCACATTTTAATTCTGGTATGCACTCGATAAAGAAAGTATCGCCATCGTAGATATAGAGAACTTCATCAGAGGTAATAGTTATCGTTGCAATATCCTTGCTAGAACGTTCTCCTAGAATAGTTGCAAGCCATGCGGCCAAAAAAATCAGGATCACTATTAAGAACTTCATTCTGAAAAAGCCTCGTCTCGGACAATAATATGTTCGTCAAATGGATTCTCACCGGCATTCAAGTCAATGCACGGTAACAGATGCGCGCTAAAAAATAATGCTGTGCACGATATCGTAAAACGTGTGTCACTCACTAATTAAATATTCTTATCAAAAGTTAAGAGCCTGAGAGGGGAGTTTTACTAGAGACTGAACCAACGCTTTAGTTCTAGATTTATGGTGTTGACTGTAAAGGCTACGTAGCATGCCCTTATGTTTACCAAAGTGGACCGGTAACTAAACCCTAATAATTGCTTTACAACTAAAGTATTAAATTTTTCTTGACTTAGAGCTGGCTCTAACTTGTATATTTCACTAATGGAAAAAACGTGTTGCTCAACAAAAGCTATAGAACCTGCAAAGCTAGGAGAATTTTCTTGGTCAGACAAGTCCGTTTGGATGCAGTCAGCTAAGAACACCTTTTGGTGTTTGCTCGGTTGTGTCATTGGTGACTTTGGTGCGATTTTATGGTTTCAAATCTATTCACCAGAAACGTCACCGTTAATTGTTGTGCCTGTTGCTATGCTTAGCGGTATCCTAACCAGCATTGCCCTTGAGACATTCATTCTATCAAGACAAATGCGTTTACTGATGGCGTTTAAAACGGCGATTGGCATGAGCTTAGTGAGCATGATCTCCATGGAGGCAGCCATGAATTTGGTTGATTATTTATTGGTAGGGAGCGTCAAACTTGTGTGGTGGGCTATTCCGCCAATGTTGATTGCTGGTTTTTTAACGCCTTGGCCTTACAACTACTGGCGTTTAAAAAAATGGGGAAAATCATGTCATTAACTGGAATGCGCATTAGTGAAATTGCGAATGAAGTCGGAGTCTCAGCACATACCTTGCGCTATTACGAAAAGATAGGCTTGTTGAAGAATGTCCCAAAAGATGGTGGCGGACAGAGAGTGTATAACGCAAACCATATTATTCAGATTAAGTTCATTCGACGTGCGCAGCGCATGCATTTCTCCTTAGATGAAATTAAACAATTACTCTTGCTCGATTCACAAACCACCATGCCGAAACCTGAGGTTCAGTCTCTGGTTGAAAATAAATTGCTTCAAATTGATCAAGACTTAGCCGAACTCACTTTGCTGAAGTCTGATTTATCTAAGCTGCTTGGTGAGTGTCAGAAAAGCACTGAAAATGAGAAGTGCCCCATTCTTGAAGGCATGAAATCTCAGGAGACATCATTATGAAAAGTAATGATTTAAAAGCTGTTTTTGTTTTTCTAATGCTAGGGTTTTTACAGGTATTGCAAAGCAGTTTCGCAAGCTCTCCCTACATTGAGAAGAAAAATCAAACAATCAAAGCGCTGTCTCCTCACGCAATTCAGCAGTTGCTTGATGGTGATGGGATGGGGTTTGCACTTGCAGCAGAATTAAATGAATACCCAGGCCCAAAACATGTTCTTGAATTACGAAACGAGCTCTCACTATCTGAAGAACAAGTAAGGCGCAGCAATGAGTTGTTCGAGCGTATGAATCATCAGGCTAAAGTCTATGGGAAAACAATCATCCAATCTGAACGTGAACTAGAACGCTTATTTCAAACACACATCGCCACGCCAGATAGCGTCGAGAGGGTTGTAGCAACGATTGCTCAAACCCAATCCAAATTAAGGAGTTTGCATCTGGTAACGCACATACATCAATTACGCATTTTGACAGCAGAGCAAAACCATCGCTATCAACAATTACGCGGTTATTCAAAAGGCGTTAAGCACTCACAACATCATGGTAGCAGGGCACATGCACGCTCTCATCAAAAAACGCACTAGCACTAAAGACATTCGAGGCATTCAATGAAAGTGAATCAAATCATTAGTTTACTATTTCTCACAGTTTTTTCGGTGAATGTCTTAGCCAAAGAGACAATTCAAGTTTTTAAATCACCAACGTGTGGTTGTTGCACAAAATGGATTTCACATTTACAAAACCATGGTTTTAAAACTAAGACGGTCAATGCAAAGGATATGTCCGTTGTTAAACGCTTTTATGCTATTCCCGGCTCATTGCAATCGTGTCATACCGGTGTTGTGAATACGAGTCAGGCACAATATGTTTTCGAGGGTCATATTCCTGCCGACATAATCCAGCGATTTTTGGATAATCCACCCAAAGATGCCATAGGCTTGTCTGTGCCTGGGATGCCAATGGGAAGTCCCGGTATGGAAGTCGGTGATCGAAAAGATTATTATGAAGTGCACGTGATCTTTCCAAATGGTGCTTATGAGTTGTATGAAAAAGTGAATGATCCGTCGGACTCTTAAGCTTGGTGACTAGTCAGGTTCAATAGAAAATTTATTAGGTAAATCATAATGAAAAAAACGATAACTTCCCTATTAATGAGCATTATTATTTGTTCTCAGGCGTTCGCACATACCAAGTTAGAAAATAGCACGCCTGAAAATGGGAGTATTTTAGATAAGTCACCAACAAATGTTCTGTTGTTATTTAACAATGCTATTCGTCTGACAAAGGTCACATTAAGTAAAGCTGGAGGAAAGTCAGCAAAACTAAAACTCGATAAAAGTAAAAAATTTGAGACGAGCTTTTCACTTTTGCTAGAACAAGTTGAAACGAGTAATCAAAGTGGCGAATATTCCATTGAATGGCGAGGCATAGGCCAAGATGGCCATGTCATGAAAGGCAGTTTTACATACACAGTCAAATAAACAAACATGCTGGATAGTTTTGTCATAATCTCCGTTGCAGTTAAGCTTTTATTGTACTCCGCTTTACTCACCGCCGCTGGTAGTGTGTTAGTCAGGGTGCTCTTGAACCTACAGAATTTGACGCGCCTAGTTTTTTGGATGGTTATCACTACCCTTATCGCTTCTATAGTTTTATATGGTATTGACGCAATCACCTTAACAGGCGATTTTTCAGGCTTGGTTGACATGGAAATGCTAACACTCATATCCGAAACATCCAATGGTCAGTCCTTTTTTGTCCGTCTATTGGGAATCTGTCTCATATTTATAGGTTTATTCATTAATCGTATCGGGAAGTGGATTGCTATATTTGGCGCATTGGTATCACTATATTCTTTTACTCAAGTGGGTCATATGAATGATCAAAATTCAGTTTTAATTACGGTTTCTTTATTCATACACCTTATTGCGGCAAGTCTATGGATTGGTATTCTCTATCCATTAAGAAAAATGGCTTTATCTGAAAATAATCATAGTAAAACAGCCCAAATCGCACATCGCTTTGGGCAAATAGCCACTGGGTTTGTTCCTGTTCTCATCGGTGTTGGCATCTATATGGCTTGGCAACTATTTGATAGTTTTTCAACTCTATTCACCTCTGGTTATGGACAAGTGTTTTTAGTCAAAATGTTTACTGTTAGCTTACTTCTTGCGCTTGCAGCACGTAACAAACTCAAGTTCGTACCAGACCTTCAACGTGGAAATCTTCAGGCAGCGAAGCATCTCGCTAATACTATCACTTTGGAATGGATTGCCTTTATGGTTGTGTTGTTAGCCACAGCATTGCTCACAACAGCCTCAGACTTGCCATCATGATCATTGATATGAAAAAATTCAATAATTCATTGACATAGAGTTGACTCTAAGTTGTATAGTGAAAGCTATGAGAGCACACAGAAAAATAGTACTAGCAATCTTTAGTGTGGCAATTTATCTTTGCACCACACAGCTAATGGCTATTTCTATGCTGGCAACGTTTTCAATGGATACCAATCATAGTTATGTCAATGAACATCATCACTTGATGAAAAATGACAAGATGCACGACATAGGCAATCATCTCCCGGAGTATTCCACTCATTCTTCCAATGATATGGATATCAGTCACGATCATCATGACTGTTTAAAGCTATGTAGCGCTTGCTTTGTTACGATTGAAAAAGCTTACCAGCTCAATTCAAATGCGTTAACGGGCGAGAATTTCGACACATTAGCCAGTCATCGTTACCTAATTACTCTTGGAGTTCTCTCACCACCACCTAAAATTTTCTCCTAATTTATTCACTTTTAAATAAGGTATTCGCTTAACAGTCATTTTTTAATTGAGCGAATAGTGATCAATTTATAAAAATTTTTGGGAGAAAGAATATGGATTCTTTTGACTTTTCTTTAAGTCGGCGCCGTTTTGTGACGGGGTTGGCAACATCAACAGCTTTAGGTTTAATGGGTGCAAGCCCATTGTTAAGAACAGCAAGGGCTGCTAGTGCATCTAATCAATCTAAACCTCAAGTGTTATCTGGAAAACGGTTTGATTTAAACGTTGGCTACACAGCCGTTAATTTTACGGGTAAAACTCGTCAAGCAACGACAGTCAATAACAGTTTGCCTGCGCCTGTACTACGATGGAAGCAGGGTGATACCGTGACGCTCAATGTCCACAACAATTTGGCAGAAGATAGCTCTATTCATTGGCATGGCATCATCTTACCTAGCAATATGGATGGCGTTCCTGGAATGTCTTTTGCCGGCATTAAACCAGGCGAGTCTTATCAATATCAGTTCACTTTAAACCAAAGTGGGACTTATTGGTATCACAGTCATTCGGGCTTTCAAGAACAGACTGGGGTGTATGGTGCAATTGTTGTTGATCCTATAGATCCAGAACCTTATGCCTATGACAGAGATTATGTCGTTTTATTGTCGGATTGGAGTGATACAAAGCCGAGCAAGATTTTTGCTAACCTCAAAAAACTACCGCATATCTATAATATGAATGAACGTACCTTGCGGGATTGGCAGCGTGAAGTTTCTGAAAAAGGCTTTAACGCAGTGCGTGCAGACAGGGCAATGTGGGGGCAAATGCGTATGTCAGATCGAGATATTTCCGATGTGACGGGCGCAACCTACACATTTTTGATGAATGGCCAAACACCGGCTCAAGGTTGGTATGGCAAGTTCAACAAAGGTGAAAAGATTTTGCTTCGATTTATCAATGGTTCCGCGATGACATTTTTTGATATTCGTATCCCTGGATTAAAAATGACTGTTGTGGCGTCTGATGGTCAGTATATCCAACCAGTGAGTGTGGATGAATTTCGCATTGGCGTTGCTGAAACCTATGACGTTATTGTTGAACCAAGTACTGAACAAGCTTATACATTATTTTGTCAGTCAATTGATCGCTCAGGTTATGCGCGTGGAACATTAGCACCACACCCAGACATGGCAGCACAAATCCCTGAAATGGATGAATCGCCTATTTTAAGTCATACGGATATGGGTATGAGCCATGGAAACCATGGCAGTCACGGAGCAAATGAAAGCTCAAGTTGTACACCAGAGCATGCAGCAATGGGACATTGTACAATTAGCGAACAAGCGCATGATCATGGTAGTCACAGTACAAATCATCATGCGAATCATAACGCGAAAGAGAGTGCCGAGAACAGTTGTACACCAGAGCACGCTGCTATGGGACATTGTACGATGCCTTCTGAAGTGTCCTCTAACATGCCAAGTAATGATCATGGACATCATGCAGGACATCATCAACAGCATGCTATGGCGAATAAACCAGAACCCAGTTGTACAGCCGAACACGCCGCGATGGGGCATTGTGAGATGCCTGAAGAACAAACACACGGTCATCATAATAACCAAAAAATTGTGCAAAATTTTGCGTCTGGAAAAGCAGGTTATGGTACGACAAAACCTATTTCTTACGACAATGTCAAAATGGGACCGCATATCGATATGTTGGCTGAAAGTGCCCAGTATCGTTTAGATGACCCTGGAGTGGGTCTGAGAAACAATGGTCGGCGAGTGCTCACTTATGCCGATATTTTTAATCTGAATAAAACACCAGATCCGCGTGAACCAAGCCGAGAAATTGAACTGCATTTAACCGGTAATATGAGTCGCTACATGTGGTCGATCGATGGAGTTAGAGGCATGAAAGCAGACCCCATTATGATGAAGTATGGTGAACGTGTTCGTATTACTTTAGTTAATGATACTATGATGAATCATCCAGTGCATTTGCATGGTGTTTGGAGTGATTTAGAAACCGGTGATGGTGAATATATACCCCGGAAGCATACTGTCGTTGTACAACCCGGTGCGAAAATCAGCTATCTAGTCACGGCAGATGCAAGAGGGAAGTGGGCTTATCATTGTCACTTGCTCTATCACATGATGGGCATGTTCCGTGAAGTGCATATTACATAGGAGGTTGTCATGAAACGATATCAACAAATAATTCCGTGTTCTTTGCTTTCTTTAGGACTACTGCTTTTCAATCAATCCTCGTTTGCAATGGGCAAAACGGATGATCCTATATTGAGTAAAACGATGGGGGAAATTGAACTGCTTAAAGAAGGTGATGCAGACGTTGCAGAATGGGAAATCGATACTTGGATTGGCCGAGATTTACAGAAATTCTGGATTAAAACGGAAGGCGAATACGCGCGTGAAGATGACGAATCCGAAATCGAAAGTGCTGAAATTGAGTTTTTGTATGGTAAAGCCGTGAGAGCAAATTGGGACGTTCAATTTGGTTTGAGAACAGATCTCGAACCCGATGAGCCAGATGGTCGTAATTGGCTGGTGTTTGGCTTTAAAGGTCTTGCTCCTGGCTTTTGGGATGTCGATGCAAATTTCTATATTGGTGAAGAATCCAGTTCACAGCTTAATATAGAGATCGAAAGAGAATTTATGCTGACTCAACGTTGGGTGCTCACACCCGAGTTTGAACTAACTGCTAATGGGCGATCTAATCCTGAATATGGAGAAGGCTCTGGTTTGGAGAGTGCTGAACTCAGTATTCGACTAGGTTACGAAACCAGAAGTAGGAGACTACAGCCATTTGTAGCTATCGAAGGCGTACAATATTTTGGTGCGACAAAAAATCTAAGACAACAAGAGAACGAAGATACCAGCAATGTCAGCCTTGTTTTAGGTCTACATTTTTGGTTCTAATTACAATTTACTGGAGATAACAATGAAAAAATTATTCTTAACAATCGCTTTGCTTAGTCTAAGCACATTTAATGCCTCAGCTTTTGCCAGTAGCGGCGGCGATCATTTACATAGTGAAAAAAAGGAAAAACCTAAATGTACAGCAGAACATGCTGCGCTTGGCCATTGTACGATGGAAGAGGGTGATCACTCGTCGAATGATGCGGCTAAAGATAGTTCTAAGAATAAAAAAGCGAATTAATACTCGTTAAAAGTGTGGTTAATCTGATCAGATTGACCACACTAGCTAGTTTTTAAATACTGCTGATAATCTTCATGCTTCTATCCTTTCTTTAACTGCAATATACTTTTACTTTTTAATTCAGGTGACTAACTAATATGAATTTTAATGATATAGCTAATAAGGTTACCTCAGTCATTGATTTTTTAAACGTTATTGAAATTAATGAATACTCACATCTTGGTATTTTTTGGACGTACAACTAAAACTTTAAACAAAATAGCTCCTAAGTTATTGATTTATTTCTTGTTTAAATAAAAATTTAATACTTTAGTTGTAAAGTTAAGTCAGGTTATTGCTTTACAACTAAAGTATTAAATTTTTCGTCCGTTTATATGTATAGACTTCTCGAATTAGGTCGAATTCTTGTTGTAGCTATCAAAGGGCGATAACATGCCTTAATGGATAAAATTACAACGATAAAAAAAGCTATTCGTTTTGTGTTTTTGGCTATTTCTTCTATTTTCCTTCTTGGCTGCATGCATAATGCTTATGTACAAGAAACTTTTTTTAGTGCTATCAAGTTAGAAGGTTGGAAAAAATCACTGTGGCACGGGAGTGGTGTTTATGTATTCAAAATCGATAAAGTTAAACTGTTATTGCTGCCAACAATCTTAGACCAAGAACAAGTAGCTGACTCTTAGCTTTATCAACCCGTAAATAAAAGTAAATATAAACCTAACGAAAAAGACTCTTCAAAAGAATATTTTGCAATTCTAGATTACAAGACGAACCTCAATATATGTCACATAGATAACTTATTGCTGACGATTTCAGAAAAATCAGTTTCTCCTTATAAGGTTAATAGTTTTCAAGTAGATAAAAATAACGAACGTTGTGTATATTACTTTCCTTTAAAAGCTTATAAGTTGACTGAGTTCATGCTAAGTTTAATGATCAAAAAATAGACTATAAGATAAGCCCTATAACTCTTAAAATTGATTCCAGAACTTACCGAAAATCTTATTCATGGTAGTAAATTATGGTAGAAATGCAACCAAACCATAAAAGATAAATCATGAGTATTAAGTATCCGTTACATGGACGAATTCAAGCAAAGGTCGTGAAATATTCGTTTATTTCACGACCTTTGCTGAATTTAGAAATGACTTAGATGAGTTTAATGACTTTACTCGGTTTAAAAAGGTTTCATCATCAAAAAGATATTCATCTACTCCTTTTTCCATAAGAATATTAATTAAATTATCTCTTTTAGCCAAATCAAATTTAATACATATTTTAAAATCACACGGTAAATCGTCATCCATGTGATCCCACTTGAAGTTTGCTTGTACGTAAAAGTAGTTTTCGTCCTCTAGAGTTAAGAAACAAACTGTTTTTTTTTCTTCTGAACTGTATTTTTCCAAAAGAAGGTCCGCGTATTTTTTTTCACTCTCCATGCCATTGATTGTTTCAAGACTGCAAACAAGAATATCGGGAAGTTTCCGATTTCCCTTTGTAAACCTTTTTCTAGTTGGAATTGGAGGTTCTTTGGTTAAATCGATCTGATTTTGTTGAGATGTGTTATTTACTATTTCAATAGCATTCAGAATATGCTCAGATTTTTGAAAAATTAGATTTAATTGCCTCAAATCTATAACTAAACCATATAAATGACTTTGTGAAAATTTATTTTTTTTGTAATAATCTTCAAATAATTCTTTCCAAGTTTCATCATTTTTTACAATTTTATATAATAATAGATTGAATTGATCATCCTGCGATTTTTCATGATTATTTCTGAACTTATTTAGCAGTAGTTCAATCGCTTTATTTATATTCTTAATAAACTCATCATCTTCACCAACTTTCTTTTTGTATATGGAGGTTAAATAAAAACTCCAATCATCCAATGTGTCAAGGGCCATCATTTTACCAATTTGCTCGTATGCCTTTTTGACTTTTCCAGCTAAAAGGTACGATAAAATTAGTCCTTCGTATTCATTTATATCTGCAGCTTCTAATTCAATCACATGTTTAAAATCTTTTATTGCTAAATCTATTTGAAAGTTTCTCAAATATGTTTGACCACGACCTGATAAAGCAGAGTCATTAGCAGGTTCTTCATCAAGTACTTTATTAAAGTAAATTAAAGCTTGGCTATGCGCGTCGACTGTTAAATAACACCAAGCCAAATGTAGTTCTGTCTCACTATCTTCATCGTCTATAGTAATGTAATGTTCTAAATCCGCCATAGCATCTTTGTATTCTTTTAAATAGAACTTTGATAAACCTCTATACTTGTATGCTCGCTCACCATCGCCTAGGTCAATACATTTGGTAAGATCAATAATGGCCTCAGCAAATAAATTAAGATCGTAATTACATAGTCCTCTTAAGTAAAATGCATAGTCATTTTTATGATCAAAGGCTATTGCCTTATCTAGCCATTTAATAGCAGTGTTTGCATCTCCATCTAAATAATAGGCTCTGCTCAACTTAATTACTACTTCAGAAGACCCTTCATTTAACCCATAAGCCAATAGAAAATCTTTAATTGATTTTTTCCAATTTTCTTGTTCATAAAAAAGCTTTGCTCTTAGTATTAACCAGTTAAAATTTTCTGGGTTTTCTGAAAGTCCTTTATCTAACAAGTCCATCAACATGGACTGATAATCCTTTTTTCTAGCTACCGATATTACCGCTCTAGAAGGGTCATCACTTTGATCTAGTGTTGAGATAATTCGAGTAAAAATTAAAACCTTTAAACTGATATCAAATTTCTCGGTACTAATAATAGTTTTTGAAAAACTACGTTTATTGAAGCATGCGAGAACACAACATGATATTTTTTCTTCTTGAGTAAGATGTTTAGAAAAAATCAGCTTTTCAATTGACTCAGGCTCGACTACTTTTGTATAGACATCAAATACTACTTCAGGGATATCATCTTTTTCATCGATTGCTGCAAAAAGAAGCTTATTAGTCAAAGGTGCTAAGTTTAAGCTTGACTTTTCATTAATATGACCAAGACTAAGAACTCTTGTTTCTATAGTTAACTTTGAGTTATTAGCAATTGCTAATAACTCATTATCACAATTTTTATATTTTAAAATTTCAAGAATTGAGTTAACAGCTTTGTAATTTAAAAACTTATTTCTATTTGGGTTATTTTTATGCATAGCATTTTGTAAATAGTAAACCCCTTCTTCTCCATTAGAAATTGCAGAAAGGTATTCACTAGCTAAAACTTTTAACCATATAGGTGTTAGTGCATCTTGAATACCATTTACAAGTCTTTGATCGTCATATATATGAAAAAATGAAGCTGAAATTTCATTTACATTAACTAGATCTGATAGTTTTTGTAAATCTATATCTTGTATAAGCCATTTAAAGTCTTCCAACAAAGATTCTTCCATTGCTGGAATTTCATTACTATTTCTAAAAAAATATCTAAATTGAGAAAACCGTCGATACAGATAAGAGTCTTGCTTACTATTTGTAATTTTTAGAAGTTCACTATCTGACAGTTTAAGAAAATTTTCATAAGAATGGATGGCCTTAGCAAACATTTCTATTTCTTCAGAATTAAGATTTTTTTTCTCTATTTTGCTACCTCTATTCTTGAGAAGTTGCAATAATTTAGAAATTGATTCATCTTTATGATTCTCAAAATATGTTAACTGGTCTAAAGCTTCAATCTGCACAAGAGTAGGGCAGCGGTAGTTTTTTGTGATCTCGATAATTCGGTCAATGTTATGAGTATCTCTTAAAAACAATATATATGATCTATAGTTATCGTCACCCTCAATAATTGATTTAATAGCAAAATCGACAAGCTCTAATAAATATTCTTCAGCTTTAGGGATATGAGAAACCGCACATACAGCATCGTATTCATCAAAGTAGGGCCCTGGAGTAAGAGCCTTTGAACAATGATTTGCTTTACCAATTATATTTTTTCCATTCTTAAAAATTGCCAAAAGAATTTCATCACTCAACTCTTTGTCTAATACAACACCTTCTGCTAGAAGCATTGCAGCAAAAATTAGATCTTTTTGGTTAAGTGTTTCGCCGCTTTCATGGTTGCTACTATTTCTACCTATTTTGTTTTTAGATAACAAACTTTTGATATGTAAAGAAAACATGCTTGTAATATCAAAATCATGCCTGATTCCATATTTTTGAGCATTTATTAAAATTGTATAAAACATGAATAACATTTGCCAATTCCCCATATTGGTTCTTTGTTCAAATATTTCATTTACTACTTCTACACGTGATTTAATACTTTTTACTAATCCTCGTGCAACTAAAAAATCGCGATAAACAAGATGTTCCCAATCCCAAGTCCCATTTTTTATCCTAAAAACACCGCTTCTTGTTCCCAGAGTAGATATTAGCGTCTCTGCGTTCTGCGCATTAACTAATTCACTCTCAGTTATTTGGTGTAAAAGGTATTCTTCAACTCTTCTAGTTATTGTGTTTAGGGTTCTATCATCCGGGTCTTCATATGTTGCTATAGCAATAGTTTCTAGTACATTTTCGGCATATGGGTATAAATTTGTTCCCATATCAGATTTCATGCCTCTTGCCATAGCTTCTTTAGTAATAGACTTTAACGAATCTTGAATTAACTCTGCTCTTGTTCCTGAAAATGTTTTGTTGAGCTTAAAATTTTTAAGGGCTACAGTTAAAAAAAGCGGTCTGCGGAGTATTTCTAACAATGTACCTTTTTTTACATGATTAAAAAAAATATTAAAATCATTGTTTAACCACTTTTTTGATAGAGATCTAATTTGTGAAACCTGTAGTTCTTCTATTGAGTATTTTATACATTGATAATTTGACAGTTCATCGATTGGCCTAGAAGTTACTATTAAATTAAACGAACCATTTGATTTCATAATTTGTGATATCAAATCCAAGGCAGTTTCTCGTTGCCTTTCAGATAGTTCATCTAACCCATCAAACATTAACAACCACTTACAGTTAGCGCGCTTTGCCCATTCTTGGAAAAAACCTTCTGGTGGCTCTTTACCCTCAATTAATATATCTCCGCTATGTGCCAATGCTTTCCATAATCGCCTTTCCAGTATGTTTTCATCCACATTTAAAAATGATGGTAGCTTAATTATCATGGGAAGGTATTTTTCTGAAATACCTAAAACTGAAGGGTTGCTCCAAATGTGACTTGATATATATCTTAAGCTAGTTGTTTTACCAATTCCTGAATCACCTGTGAGTACTAGGGGGGCGATTGTTTCTGTATTCAAAAAATCATTGATAATAGAGAGTAGCGAACCACTATTTATCAGTTTTAAATTTGGTGAGTCTTGGCTCTGTTTTGCAAATAAGGGGATTATGACTTCATTTAATTTATCTCCAGCATCGACTGTACTTCTGTATGGAAATAATGATTCATAATGTAATATTGATTTGCAATAAGCTTGTAATGAACTATCAAATTTTTCTTCATGTATTTCGTTTTGTAATTGACTAACAATATCTTTAATTTTGTCAATGTCTATATCAATTTCGTTTGAAGAATCGAAATTTAAGTTATTTAAATTCTCTATTTTAATAATAGTATTATCAAACTTTAGCGACTTATCCCCGCCGCCTGCAAGCAAAGCTTGTTTTAAATCATCTTTTATTTCTTGAGTAACTTTACCTTTTGAAACTGCAAGAAAAATATTGTTAACATATTCTGCAATTGTTACATTTTCACCTTGGATATTTCCAATTTGCATAAATTTACTCCAACATTAGTTCATTAATTGTTGATGTTGAAACAAGTAAATACTATTTTCTAGAAAGATCTATATTGCCAATTTTTTCAGCAACTATAATATTTCCATCCTTTACTGTAATATTCCCTGTTGTAATGCCTCCTTTTTTTATAGGAGACTTCTCAATATTTTTATTATTCTTTTTTTCAGAGTCTAAAATTTCTATACTAGAATTCTCTGAATCTATATCATTTTTTTTAGATAATGATTTGGACGTTTTAAAATTTTGTTTTTTAAATGTATCTCTAATGAATTTACTTACAGAAATGTAAACTAAATCTGAACGAGATTTAGGTTTACATATTGTGAAATGATCTGCATCAATTGGGCTTGGAACTACACCATTGATACCAGGGTTTGCACTACTTGGGTCTACTACTAAAGCACCTGAAATCGTTTGAGTTTCAAAAAACACCTTAGTATCAATGTTTAATTCAGCAAGACTTTTACTGTTTCGAAACCAATTACCTAAGTCTCTCGCACTAGACGCACCAGCCTCAAGTTCCTTGACACTTACAGAGACTCTTAACAATTTACTTAATATTCCAAGATAACTTGCTAAACGAGAACCATCATGTGGAGTAGCGAGAAAAACTATGCTTTTAATTTGAGTTGCAATTTTTTGCCAAGAATGGTCATTCAGCTCCAATGCGGTACGTAATAATTGTTTCGCTAAAATTCCTCCAAGGCTATGACAAACTAATAATATTGGAACATCACCAAACCCACGAGCATCCAACTCAGTTAATACATTTGAGGCTCTATCAATTATTGGCATTGTAGAACCAAACCACGCTGACGGGCTTGCATTATAATCCAGACTCCATACTTGAAATTCAGGGAAGTCATTTGCGAGCCAATTTAACCAGTAGCTAGTTGTTTCACCTTTTTCATGACTCCAAGTTTCTCGCCAATCACCACCTAATCCATGAATAAAAATCACGCGTCCCTTTACTGTTTCATTACTTTCACTAATGAGATGTAACATTTTTTTCTCCTATGATAATTACTTGCAACATCAGAATACTCAATATTAAAAGTTCGTTTAAGCTAAATGAATTTTCTGAATAGGTATCGCTATTTACTTCCTCTCCTTTAAACTTATAAACTAGTTCAACAGCTTAAAAAGCTTGAATAAATTGAACTCCAAGTTAGCATAATATTTTTTGTTTTGCGAAAAAAATATTTGTAAGGTCTTTGTCTAAAGTGTGACTTTATTTTTGTCTCCAATTTTATAAGTTAGTAGACATGTTTAAAATACCTCTTTAGACTGTCTATTAAATCCTTTTTTACACATAAGAGACTTTTTAGTCTCTTAATCGATATAATAGACGTTCAAATGAGACTTTTTGGTTATGCGCGCGTTTCTACGAGCCAACAATCTTTAGACCTTCAAATTAAGACGCTTGAAAGCGAAGGTGTACTTTCGTCAAGAGTATTCTATGATAAATATACTGGCAATAAATTAGAAAGGCCTGGTTTAGACTTACTGCGAGTAAAAGTAGAGCAGGGAGACACTATTTTAGTGACTAAACTCGATCGGTTAGGTCGTAATACCGCTGATATGGTTGAATTAATCGAAGAGTTTAGTGCTGCAGGTGTATCAGTTAAATTCCTAAGTGATGGTATTAGTACAGAAGGAACAATGGGGAAAATGGTTGTTACAATTTTATCTGCGGTAGCCCAAGCTGAACGAGAGAGAATTCTTGAACGAACTAATGAAGGACGATTAGAAGCAAAAGCTAAAGGTATTAAATTTGGTCGAAAGCCATCGATAGATAGAGATAAAGTTTACAAACTTCATAGTGAGGGCTACGGAGCCACTGAAATTTCTAAATTACTTAAAGTGGGTAGATCCACTGTTTATAAAATATTAAAAGAAAAAACTTAAAAGGGATTTATTAATGAAACTCATTGACTCTAAATATCGAAACCTAAAGCCAACAATAGAATACCTCGCCGACGAAGTGATAATGGCGCAAGCATGGAAGAAAACCCATGGTTATATTCGATCCTTTAATTGGTATGCTGATACCTTAGCATTAGATATTTCCGCTTTAGGTATTGAAGAAAATGCTAAATCTTGGGCTAAATTATTAAAAGAAGGGAGGGAATTGTACCCGATAGAATTGGTTCCTGCTGCTAAGAGTGAAACTTGGGATATTGATAACAAAAAAGGGTGGCAACCTACTAATAAAAGCATTGAAAAGAGAAAAAAAGGTAAAATTCCTCTAAGGCCTTTGGCTCATATAACTATTCGAGACCAAACATGGGCTACTGCAGCAATGCTTTGTCTAGCTGATGCAGTAGAGTCCAAACAGGGTGATTGTAGTCATGCTAATGGTGGTGCAGAGGGAGCTTTAGATAGAGGAGTTTATAGTTATGGAAACCGATTATTATGTGACTGGAAAGGACCAAAGAAAGGATGGTTTCGTTGGGGAAACAGTGAAACTTATCGTAAGTTTTACACTGATTATCAGTCATTTCTTAAAAGACCAATAACTACAGGACGTATTGTATCTGAGCAACAAACTGATGAAGACTCAGTTTTCATCGTAAACTTAGACCTTTCTAAATTTTACAACACTATTGATCGAAAAAAATTACAGGAACGATTACAAAGTATATGTGATGATTTTGGTCATAAGCATTGTAATGAGTTCTGGTTAGCTGTTAGAGCTATTATGGATTGGAAATGGAGTGAAGATGATATTGAATTAGCTGAAAAATTTAAAATGGGAGATATCACTAAAGGGTTGCCTCAAGGGTTAGTGGCTGCTGGTTTTTTTGCGAATGCCTATTTAGTCGACTTTGATGACGCATTTGGTAGTCTTATTGGCTCAAATTTATCTGATAAGAAAGAGTTAATTGTTCATGATTATTGTCGTTATGTAGATGATTTAAGAATTGTAGTAAGTTCAGATGAACACAGCAATCAAGAAATCGCTAAGCTAATTAATGATCGTGTTGAAAAGCTCCTTAAAAAATTCGGTGGTAGCGAATTAAAGATAAATAAAGATAAGACAAAAATAACATCATTATCCGATCTTGATAGCAGTGGTAGCATGACCAAGAGGATCGAAATGATTCAAGATGGCCTTAGTGGTCCTGCTGATAGAGAAATTTTAGATTCTGCTACTGGTATATTAGAAAGCCTTTTGACAGTAGAAGATGGCTTTTTACCAAATGAAACGGCAGAAGGCGACCAATCTTTACTTCAAATTATAAATTTTGACCATGATATTAGACCAGACACCTTAAAAAGATTCGCTGCAAATAGGCTTGAAAGTATTGTTAGAAGCAAAAGAAAACTGAGTATAGATAGTGAAAGCAATAGCAGTACTTATTCATTTAATAACACGAATAATGAAAGTGAACTGTTAGCTAAAAAATTAATATTTGCATGGATGAAAGACCCTTCATTGGGACTAGTACTACGTAAAGCAATTGAAATATATCCTTCATCTGGTTTATTTGAACCAGTCATGAAAGCTGTGTATGAAAGAAGTTCTTTTTTTGAAGGTTTTAATGATGATCAGACAAAAAAAATAATGGACTATTTGCTAGCGGATTTATTCCGTTGCGCCGCTGACTTTAACGGTTATTTTCAAGTTGTAAATTATCCAGAAAATATAAAGCCGAGTTCAGTTATTAAATTAATTGCTAGATATGCCCAAAAAATAGTAAGCAATAGGGACTGTCCATTATTTGTAGAACGACAAGCGCTTATGCTTTTAGCTGTAATTAATAAACCAGCATTACGGAACATTGAGAGAAAAAATCTTGGAAGAAAGAATATTCAGAATAATTTACACGTAATATTATCTGGTAAATCTTTGGATAAATATCATGTACAGAATAGTGCTTTATTTGAAGTTGCTGGACAAATTACAGGAGACTTTGATGCTTATGCAACGGACTTTCTTGACCTTGTTTCTAAAGATGAAGCAAATAAGTACTCTGCTTTAGAGGTTTTTGCTAAACGTGGTGGACCATTCTGGTTGTCATTATGGAAGCAGTTAAAAAAAGAAGGAAACAATAGAGCTCTACTTGAAAAACTTAGATGGGCTGCACCTCAAGCTGTTATATCACTAGAAAATCGACAACAACGATTAGCAAAAGTTATTTCGTCCAATTCAAATAGCTTTGAACATGAGGGAGCGTTAATTAAATTAGGCTTACGTTTAATAGAGATTTGTTTAAATGATTCTGATTTATCCGGTAGATCACCAAATTTTATCAGCATTGAGATAGATCCTAAAACCTCTTGGGATAAATTATATCAACCAGAAGTTAATGAAGCTCAAATTCAGATTGAATTAGAAGAAAAAAAATATAATGACCCACGTTTTGAATCACCTGAATGGTTAGTAAATAGTGATAAAGACATTCAATGTAAAATGGTGTATTGGATAGGGTCTATTCTAAGAGCTTCTGCTCTTGGAGGTCCTGATTTTACGGGGAATCGTTGGAAGACTGGCAAAGCGGTAACATATAAAGGGCTAAGGACTAGTTGGTATAAACGGCGTATGGGTATGATGCATTCTCCAGAAGTGTTAGTTGGAGAGTTCTCAACACTAAGTACATGGACTTCTGAGTTATTGATGCATTGTTTGCAATGGCCAGGCTTTGAATCATCGCATCTACGATATGAAGAAATCATTCAAATTGAGGATTTGAAATCTTTAAAATCTTGTTTATTGAAACGGCTTGGTTATCTTGACACACTATATTGCCAAGCTTCAAAATTACCAGTTCTTCCCACAGTAGTTAAACGTCCAAAGCAAGAGAATGATCGTTTCAGAATTGTCACAGTTCAGCAGTTGTTACCGAGGAATAATGATTTTAGTGCAACTGACCCTGAACTGAACAACCCTTATATAAGGGCTCGACATCGATCTCACTTATTAGATATTTGCCAATTAACAATAAAAACTCTTGAGGCTAAATTAAGAGCAGATAAAGAAAACCCAAAACCACAAGCAGATATTATTGTGTTTCCAGAAGTATCGATTCATCCAGATGATCAAGATGTCATTAAACGTTTAGCTGATAAAACTCAGTCAATCATTTTTGCTGGTATGGTGTTTGCTGATCATAATGACAAACTAATTAATGTCGCTCGCTGGTTTATTCCCGATTATCGCGACACAGGACGACAATGGATTGTTAGAGATCAAGGCAAAATGTTTATGACAAAGAATGAGAAAGAGATAGGTGTTACAGGTTNNCATCTCATTGAGCTCGAAGGGCACCCAGAAGGACCATTTAGGATAACAGGAGCTATTTGTTACGACGCTACAGATATAAAATTAGCTGCCGATTTGCGTGGCAAAACTGATTTATTTGTTATAGCTGCTCACAATAAAGACGTTAGCACCTTTGATAATATGGCTTCTGCTCTTCAATATCATATGTATCAGCATGTAGTAATCACTAATATTGGTGAGTATGGCGGTTCAACTATTCAAGCTCCTTACAAGGAGACCTTTGATAAGCTTATTTCTCATAGCCATGGATGTAATCAAATATCGATAAGTACTGCAGATATCGACTTAGCCGCATTTAGAAGAAAGGTTCGAGGATTTAAGAAGGTAAAAACTAAACCTGCAGGACTATAAAAATAATTAACGGAGAAAAGTAAGGCAGATATGGCGTTTAATTTAAAATCTCTTGGAAACAAGCTTAAGCGATATCGGAATCAGTTTAAACTTACACTCGTTGAAGTTTCAGAAGTTACTGGGATATCTTTAGATAATCTAACCAGTTTTGAATCAGGTACGCAAAAACCTACAGGTGATGAAATACTAATACTATCGGATTTGTATAAGTGCGATTACAAGTTCTTCTTATCTAACGAAAAAATATCATCTTTTGAACAAACTGAAATTTTATTTCGAAAGCATGGACATGCTTTTAAAAGACAAGATAGGTGGGCTATCCAAGAATGCCTTTATCTTGCCGAATGTGAATCGTATTTAATATCTAAATTAAAGAAAGATCATCATGTAGAAAAATTCTCATTTGTCAAAAAAGGTAATTATTATAAAGGGCACGGTAAAGATGCCGCTGCTGCTCTTAGAAGTCACTTGGGTTATTCATCAAAAGAAGTCTCAATGAATATATATCGTGATATGAGACGTATTGGAATAAAAGTTTTTCGACGTAAATTAGAAAATTCAAATATATCAGGTGTGTATCTGAAACACCCTGTAGCTGGTCATTGTGTTTTAATTAATTACAATGAAGATATTTATAGACAGCGATTTACAGCTGCTCATGAAACGGCACATACAATTTTAGATAATGAAGAAGACGTATTAGTATCATATGTCGGAGATACTGACCTTAAAGAAGTTAGGGCTAACTCTTTTGCTTCGGCATATCTTATCCCCCATGAATTTTTACAAAAAATACCAAATTCATCTAATTGGTCGGAAGCTAAAGTTATAGAGTGGGCAGGGAAGTTCAAAGTTAGCGCTCATGCTCTTGCTATATCACTGTTAGAAAACAAATTGATTTCAAAATCTGAGTTTTCTAAGTTATCAAAAGTTAAGGTGCCTATGTCACAAAAAATAGATCCAGAGTTACCAGTAAGCCTACCACCTAATTCTAAGAGAAGGAAAGCCTTATTACTCGAGCAAGGCTTATCAAGTGATTATGTTTTTTTGTGCTTTGAGGCTTATCGAGAAAAAATTATTTCTGCACCCCGTTTATCAGAAATGTTATTACTGGAGTCTGATACTCAATTGATTAGTCTAGCTGAAATCTATGGTATGGAAATTCAATATGCCTCTTAAAGTTACAAATTTCAAAAAATTGAATGTTGCTGATACATGTTCGATTTGGAACATTTTATCTTCGAAGGTATTATTAAATGCAGCAAAATCTTCTTCATGTGTTTTCTGTTGCACTGCCTTTGTCCAATATGAATGTTTAGATAAACCAAGAAAAAAAATTTCTGTAAGTGACTCGAAATTACAATCTTTATTAAAGACAGAGCAATCACAAGGGAATTTTTCTGTATATCATTTAGAGCTTGAAGACCTTCTTGATGTTGATGTGCTACAAAAAAGAATGGATTTAGGCAAAGGAGAGTTATCTTCGATTGCTTTCGCTAAAAGAACAAGACAAGGTTTTCTTACAGATGACCAAGGAGCCAGAAAACTTGCCAGTTTTTCTCTTCAAGATGATTTTATTCAAACAACACCACAACTTTTTGGTTGGCTGATTTATAAGCGGCATTTAACTGATAATGATAAAAATACTGTTATTGAACAACATGAATTTCATGAGAGACCTTTAAAAAAATATTTTGAAGAGATGTATTTGCGTGCACTAGAACAGAAGTCAATTGAATTGAGTACTCATACTTAAATTTTGAACAGCATTTTTTATAACTAAAACGCATAAAGTTTATTATTATCTATATATAAGATGAGAAGATTCAACAGTGTTATACGTATGTCTATGTCTATGTGTATGATAAGGCCTGAGATTCCTAGACACCTTTTAGGTTCATTAAATATTGTTGCTCATACTGTGTGTTGGCGACACTCTATTATTATGCGTGTGCCGACGCTTTGGATTGTAGAACATTTCGATATAGTTAAACATAGCCTGTCGTGCGTCAGCACGGGTTCTGTATTTAACCCTTCTGACTTTTTCTTTCTTTAAGTTAGCAAAGAAGCTTTCGGCTACTGCATTAGTACGGTCTTATCGACGTTTTCGTTTAGGTAAATGGGAGCAGGTGGTACAACACTTGCGATCTCTTCCTAATAGATAAATTTTAGCAGATTTATTTATATTGGACGGTAACCGTCTCTTTTTCTTGTAAGATTATCCTAACAAATTTTTTTTCATCTGAAACAAAACTGTTTGTTTGCTAAATTTTATCCATATTTTGGGTGTCTAATTACTTGAGTAGTTCCATCACCACAATCAATAGTTACAGTAGGGCATGGAATGCTTTTTATTTTCTCTTCTAATTCTTTTTTCAGTGAATGCACTTCATATTGATTTCCTATCAATGTGTTATGTAACTGACGTTGGAAATGTAAACTTCTAACGTCTCCGATGGTGTATTGATTATTTCCGTCGTCAAAGATAATTCCTTTTTCTTCATCATAATCCAACCGGTAAAAATTCCTTTTAGCCTAATCATAAATCATAGGCGCGATTATTCATTAATATCGAAATAGGGTCTATCGCATATTTATCGATATTAGAAATATAGTTTATTTAACATAATATATATTATGCGAATATTTGTATTTGAGTATTGCAGGGCGCTGATATGTAAAATATGAGAAATCACATTAAGTATTAATCTTTTAAAAAACAGTACTTTATTTTTATATTCTAGACTTTAAGTGAAATAAAAAAATGTTATATCCACGAGTGTTGAAATGAGAAATATTAGATTTAAGGAAAAAATACTTGTTGGGAGTAATTGGCTTTTATAGCTTGTGTATCACTTGATGAAGCTATCTAAGTAGAATTTT